>DATBIX010000083.1:0-24680 GCA_036556665.1 Acidimicrobiia bacterium | reverse complement strand
GGTGCTTCTCATCACTCACGATCTCACCTCACCTTCCAGAGTCGAGAGGTCGCCGGTCGGCAGCCCCAATTCCCATGCCTTGAGGAGCCGGCGCATGATCTTGCCGGAGCGGGTATGGGGCAGATCTGGCTCCAACTCGATCTCACGGGGAGCCACGGCCGCCCCGAGTCTCACCCTGCTCCACCCGAGCAGCTCCTTGCTCAGGTCGTCCGACCACTCGTACCCGGGGTTGAGGGAGACGAAGGCCTTGACGATCTCGCCGGCCATTTCGTCAGGCTTGCCGATCACCCCGGCCTCGGCGACGGCCGGGTGCTCCATCAGAGCCGACTCGACCTCGAAGGGGCCGATGAGATGTCCGGCCGACTTGATCACGTCGTCGCCCCGCCCCACGAACCAGAACCAGCCGTCCTCGTCCCGCTCGGCCAGATCCCCGGTTCGATACCAGCCGCCGACAAACGCCTTCTGATAGCGCTCCTCCATCCCCAGGTAGCCGCGGAACATCGATGGCCATCCCGGGCGCAGGGCCAACTCCCCCTCGGTGAGGGGGCTGGTCTCCTCCTCGGCCGTCCCGTCCCGGTTGAGCCGAATCTGGCCTTCGTCGCCGCGGCGGAGGATGGTGGCCTCGACACCGGGTAACGGCCGCCCCATCGAGCCCGGTCGCACCTCCTCGGCGGCGAAATTCGAGATCATGATCCCCCCGGTCTCCGTCTGCCACCAGTTGTCGTGGATGGGGAGGCCGAGGTTCTTGACCCCCCAGACCACCGCTTCGGGATTCAGGGGCTCTCCGACACTGGCCACGAAGCGAAGTGAGGACAGATCGTGCTCTGCCGCCGCCTCGGGCCCGACCTTCATCAGCATCCTGACCGCGGTCGGGGCGGTGTACCAGACCGTGACCTCTTGGTCCTCGATGATCCCGTACCAGCGGTCGGCGTCGAAGTCGCCTTCATCGACGATCGAGGTCACCCCGTGGCTGAGGGGGGCGATGATCCCGTATGACGTGCCGGTGACCCAGCCCGGGTCGGCGGTGCACCAGTAGACGTCGTCCGGATGGAGATCCAGGGCGTAGCGCGCCGAGACGTAGTGGTGGAGCACCGCGCCGTGCACGTGAACCGCCCCTTTCGGGGCTCCCGTGGTGCCACTGGTGAAGTGGAGCAGAGCCATGTCCTCCGGGCCCATGGGCTCCGCCCCGGTATCGGGGTCACCGGCCTGGAGCAGATCTTCGAAGGAGGTCGTGCCTTCGACCGGGTCCCCCACCAACACGACGTGCTCCAACGCCGGCAGGCTGTCGCGGATGGCAGCCACGCGCCGCTGGTACAGCTGCGGGGTGGTGACCAGGACCTTGCCCTCCCCCATGGTCAGACGGGTCTGGATCGGCTCAGGCCCGAAGGCGGAGAAGAGGGGTGCGGCCACACTGCCGTTCTTCAGTGTCCCCAACGTGGCGATGTAGAGCTCTGGAATCCTCGAAGCGAGGATGAAAACACGATCTCCCCGCCCGACCCCGAGCCGGCGCAGACCCGAGGCGAAGCGCGAGGTGGCCTTGGCCAGGTCGGAGTAGGTGAGATCGATCCTGTCGCCCCGCCGCCCCAGCCAGCGGATTGCCACCTTGTCGCCGCGGCCGGCCGCGAGATGACGATCCACTGCTTCGTGAGCCATGTTCCAGCTCCCGTCGGGGAGCAGGTCGAGCATCGACATGGCGTCCTCCCAGCGGAAGCGCGCCCGCTCCTGCTCGTAGTCGATGAGATTAGGGGCCTGCCGAAACGGCCCTGATTTCAGGATGGGTTGATAGGTGCTCTCCATTGCGATTCCTCGATTTCACCGTGCCATCACCTGAGACGGCGTCATAGGGGAAAAGGACCCTCCCGTGAAGGGCCGAGGCCCGACACCGACCCAACGCGATACCGACTTCTGGCCCTGGACCGTCACGGGCCTCACCGGTAGAAGTGGATTCGAAGGAGGTGCGCTTCATGACGCGTGCTAGAGACGGATCGGGCCGCCGGATCCTCTGGCTGGTGCTCGGTCTCCTGCTGTCGTTGGGAATCGTCGCCTATTGGCTCAGTCGCGAGCGCGACTGAGCCACGACCATCGAGAATCCGAGGAGCGAGGATGAGCGAGTACATACGGTGGTTTGGCGAGCTGGGGGTAGATGACGTTCCCACCGTGGGAGGCAAGAACGCCTCACTCGGTGAGCTGTACCAGTCCCTGACCCCGCTGGGGGTCAACGTTCCCAACGGCTTCGCCGTCACGGCCCAGGCCTATCGGGACACCTTGACCGCCTCCGGGGCATGGGCCGAGCTGGCCGACTTGCTCGACGGCGTGGACAAGGCGGATGTGACGGATCTCGCACGAAGGGCCAGGCGGGCGAGGGAGATCGTCTATGGGAGCCAGCTGGCCGACGGCCTGCGTGAAGAGATCGTCGCCGCATACCAGCAGTTGGCCGACCAGTACGGGCCCGAGCTGAGCGTGGCGGTCCGTTCGTCGGCGACCGCCGAGGACCTCCCAACTGCCTCCTTCGCCGGACAGCACGAGACCTATCTGAACATCCACGGAGCCGAGCGGGTGGTCGACGCCTGCCGACGGTGCTTCGCCTCGATCTTCACCGACCGGGCGATCTCCTATCGGATCGACCAGGGATTCGACCATCTCTCCATCGGCCTCTCGGTGGGTGTCATGAAGATGGTGCGATCCGACCTGGCCAGCAGCGGGGTCATGTTCACCATCGACACCGAGTCGGGCTTCGAGGACGTCGTTTTCATCACCGGCGCCTACGGGCTCGGTGAGAACGTGGTGCAGGGGCTCGTCGACCCCGACGAGTTCTACGTGCACAAACCGACCTATCAACTCGGCTATCGAGGCGTCCTCAAGCGCAGCCTCGGGGGCAAACAGGTCAAGATGGTCTATTCACAGGGGAGGGGCGGTCAGCCCACCGCGAATGTGCCCACGCCCGACGTCGATCGAACCCGATTCTGCCTCAGCGACGAAGAGGTCTTGACGCTGGCCGGCTTCGGCATCGAAGTCGAGAGGCATTACAGCGATCACGCCGGCGTCACGATGCCCATGGACATCGAGTGGGCCAAGGACGGCGTCGACGGGCGGCTCTACCTCGTGCAGGCACGTCCCGAGACCGTCGTCTCTCAGAAGAAGAGGAGCGCGCTCGTCGAGTACCGGATCGAGCCCGGGTCCGAGGTGCTGGTCGAGGGTCGCGCGGTCGGCGCCGCCGTGGCGTCGGGACCGGTGCGTGTCATCGAGTCCACCGCCCAACTCGCCGGCTTCGTCGCTGGCGAGGTCCTGGTGGCCGACACCACCACCCCCGATTGGGAGCCCGTGATGAAGAAGGCAGCGGCCATAGTCACCAACCGGGGCGGGAGGACCTGTCATGCCGCCATCGTGGCCCGGGAGCTGGGCATACCGGCAGTGGTCGGGGCGTCCAACGCCACCGAGCGCCTCATCACCGGGGACGAGGTCACTGTCTCGTGCGCCGAGGGTGAGGTGGGTCGGGTCTATCCAGGGCTCCTCCCCACGGAGGTGATCCAGATCGATTTGGCCGACGTCCCCAGGACCACGACTCACGTCATGGTCAACGTCGGGAATCCCGATCTCGCCTTTGCCACCTCCAGGCTGCCCGTCGACGGAGTCGGCCTCGCCCGAATGGAGTTCATCATCTCCGAGTCCATTCGTGCCCACCCCATGGCATTGCTGGCCCCGGAGAAGGTCGAGGACGAGACGGAGCGCCGCTCCATCGGCGAGTTGATCGCGGGCTATTCGAGCGGTGCCGAGTACTTCGTTCAGCGCCTCTCCGAAGGGGTGGGGACGATTGCGGCAGCTTTCTACCCGCGGCCGGTCATCGTCCGGATGTCCGACTTCAAGACGAACGAATACGCCAGTCTGCTGGGCGGACGGGGCTTCGAGCCGGTCGAGGCGAACCCGATGATCGGGTTCCGGGGAGCCTCACGCTACGCCCACCCTGCATATGCCGACGGTTTCGCCCTCGAGTGCGCCGCGATGAAGCGGGCTCGAGACGATCTGGGTCTCACCAACATCAAGCTGATGATCCCCTTCTGCCGAAGAGTGGAGGAGGGCCGGAGGGTCCTGGAGGTCATGGCACGGAACGGGCTCACCCGGGGTGAGAACGCGCTCGAGGTCTACGTCATGTGCGAGATCCCCAACAACGTCGTTCAGGTCGACGCCTTTGCCGAGATCTTCGACGGCTTCTCCATCGGCTCCAATGACCTCACTCAGTTGGTGCTGGGGGTGGATCGGGATTCCGAGCTGGTGGCCTTCGACTTCGACGAGCGAGACCAGGGGGTCCTGGAGATGATCGAGCAGGCCGTGAATGGCGCCCATCGCCACGGCCGGCACATCGGGATCTGCGGCCAAGCGCCGTCCGACTTCCCCGAGATCAGCCGCAAGCTGGTGGAGATGGGGATCGACTCGATCAGCTTGAACCCCGACACGGTCATGCACACCATCCCGATGATCAGCGAGGCCGAGCAAGGCCGAGGAACCGGGGTGGGGGTTTCTGGCACGGTTGCTGCCGGTCACTGACCTCTATCGTCGGCCAATCGAGTCGTCGGGGAGCATCAGGGTGACTCCGAACAGCCCGACGTCGTCTCCGCCTCGGTCCCAGCCGCCCCGGATCGAGGCCTGACACGTGGCGACTCCGTCGTTGTGGATGGCATCGTCGACCTCGTGGGCGAATCGACCGGCGTCCTCGTGATCGAGGAACCCGACGGGAGAGCCCTCGATCCGGACTTCGATCCCGCCGGTGTCGAGCGGGACCAGCTCGGCGACAGTCATCAACTCGACACCGCCGTATCGACGCCGGCCTCCTGCGAGAGCGATCAGCTCGTCCTGATGGATGGACTCGCCGACGACGCCCACCGAGACTTCTGCGCCCAGGGTGACCGATCGGTCTCGGCCCACCCATCCCCGCAACCTCCCCAGGGGCTGACGCTGCCGGGCTTGCCCAAGCCGACGGGCGAGACTACCGGTACCTCCGCCGATGCGACACGCGAAGCAATACCAGCGGCAGCTGCCCGCATCCACATGCAGCGATGGGTGATGGTCGTCATGGAAGGGGCAGAGGTAGTAGCCGTCACCGGGACCTATCTCCACACCAGATTGCAGCCATAGATCCCTGAACTCACGCTGCTCCTGGTGTGTGCGGACTGGACGGCCGGCCGGGGCTCGGTGCCCCCGGCCCCGGTTTCCCGCCATCTGCCTCATCCAATCGGGCAGCAGGACCGGCTCGGCCGGAGGCCGGCGCCACCGGTAGATCCCTCCCAGGATGTGGCGGCTGGGTGGTGCGATGATCAATCCCCGCTCTGCCTTGAGCTCGACTCCCTCGCCCAATACCGAGGAAGGGACCGGCGCTCCTGTGACAGTGAACCAGATGTGTCGCCCTCCCCCTCCGCTCTGGCTCTCCAAGGTTGTGGGGAGACCGCCCCAGATCTCCTCCAGTCGCTCGAGTGTTGCCTCGCCGCCGTGGCGCGGGTCCAGGTCGACCACGGCAACGCCCGAGACAGCGCCCGTGACTACGCCCACGTTCGCATCCGGCCAGCGACCCCACCAAGCCTTGACCTGGGCGCGGCCGGCCCTTTCCGTCATCCACCTGTCCCAGCTAGTGAGCGGGTGCTTGGCGGGTGCGGGACAGTCATGGCGCCGACAGCCGCACCCACCAGGGATCGGGGAGTGGACCGGGACCACCGACCAGCCTCGATCGACGTAGGCCAACGCATTCTCCAGACCTGTGGTCGACCGGTCGCTGCGAGAGGCCCCGGTACTCATCAGGCACCTCGCTCAATCTATGGCGAAACGCAGTGCGGCGGCGACGTGGTCGTCGACGAGACGGGTCGGGGCCATGACGTGCTCCACCGAGCCCCCGGCATCGACCACCGACCGGGCCAGCGACTCGAACAACTCGGGGACGGGGATGGTTGTGTAGCCACATTCGATGCACGTCAGAGCCGGCGGGGACAGGGCCCCGCAGTTGGAGCAGATGGCCCCCTCGGCCTCGGCGGCGTCGTGGACGATCAGTCGGGATACGGCGTGCCGGTTCACGGCCCTGAGCACGTGGCCCAAGCCGACCACGGCCAGCCCCCCTGCGGCCGCCAGGGCGTACGCCGCCTCGACCTCCGCCTTCTCCTCACGCAGCTCGAAGTCGTGCTCCAGCTCGGAGACCCGGATAGCCAGGCCGGCAGGAGTCAGGGTGTTGACATCGACGACAAAGGTCTCGGTGACCTCCCGCACCCTCCTGTCGAGGAACGGCAACAGGGCCCTGGTCAGCTCCTCCTTACCCCCCACCAAGACCAGTTCCACCCTCGTGTCCCGGCACAAACGGAGGAGCCGGGCGGCGACCTCACGGAACAAGTGGTTTCGCGCCTCTTCGGCATGCTGACGGTGACGCCGCTCCTCCAGCCCGTGCCAGCCGGCGATATCGGATTTCCGGAGGAGCTCACCTTCGATCAGCTCTGAGCCAACCACCGAGCCCATGTGAAAGACGGTGATCTCGGCGTCGCGGCCGTCGAGGACCACCGCAGCCAGCTTCCGATACTCGTCGAGCACGGCCTGCATTGGTCTCAGGTAGGGCTTGGGGCCGGCGATCGCGCAATCCCAGACACGACGGGGCATGGTGAGACGCTCGTCGAGACCTATGCCCTCACACAGGAAGACCGACACCCCGTGCCCGAGCGATTCCTCGAAGTCGGACTCCAGGTCCAGGATTCGTCCGATCCCGGAGCGCAGCGACATCGACGAGTCGTGGTCGAGCTCACCGGATGTCGCCAGTTTCTCGATGGGCTCGAGAAGATCCCGGAGACGGGGACCAATCGATCTTCGCTCGATTCGCTCCGGGGCCAGGTTGAGATAGAGAGACAAGATGGGGAGCGAAGGGGATTCCACGACCTGCAACCGCTCCATCGCTTCCAGTAGCTCGTTAGCCACTCTGCACCTTCCTTCGCGGCAAACAGCAGAGACACTCGCTCCTGAGTCGACCGTACGACGATCCGAGCATGGGCTGGAAGGGCCGTTGGTCACTAGTTCACCCTCATGTCACCGACGGGACCTTCGCCCCTGGGAGCGGGCCGGCCAACAGCCTTACTCTGGGAGAAAGGAGCCATCCCGTGCGATCACGGTGCCTGCGATGGGTGGTGGCTGCCGTCCTGGTGGCGTTGGTGGTGGCGGCCGGCATAGCCGCCGACGGTGCACGGAAGGGTCCGACGGTCGAGCCGATCTCACTGCTCTTCGTCGGAGATCTCATGCTTGGTCGTGGAGTCGCCCCCATAGCGGCTGCCGATCCGACCGGGATGTTCGAAGACGTTCGACTTGCCGTCCGGAGCGCCGATCTCGCCTTGGCCAATCTCGAATCCCCGCTGACCTCGAGGCCCCATGTCCACCCCAATCCGAATGCTCTCGAAGCAGACCCCGCACTTGTCTCTCTCGTCGCCGATGCGGGGTTCGATGTGCTGTCGCTGGCCAACAACCACAGTGGGGACGCGGGACCGCTCGGTGTGCTCGACACCATCGCCGCGGTGGAGGGTGCCGGACTGGACGTCGTCGGGGGCGGGAGTGACCTGGCCGAGGCCATTCAGCCCACGACCTTCGAGACCGGCGGAGTTCGCATCGCCATCCTCGCCTTCGATGCCACCGGCGCTGGCCTGGCCGCCGGTGAGTCGACCGCCGGGGTGGCGCCCTGGCAACCAGAACTGGTGCAACGCGCGGTCGAGACGGCGGCAAGGGAATCGGATGTGCTGGCGGTGTCGATACACGGCGGTGTGGAGTATCTCCCAGAACCGGATCCCCGAATGGAGAGGATCGCCGCGGACCTGGCGACCTGGGGCGCCGATGTGGTGTGGGGACACGGTGCGCATGTGGTGCAGCCGACGAGTGTGGTTCGGGATGAGGCTGACCGGAACACACTCATGGCCACGAGTCTTGGCAATTTCCTCTTCGACCAGCGCGGGGCACTGACCGGACGCGGTGCCGTGCTCGAAGTGCTCGCCGCCGACGATGGCCTGATCGCCTACCGGCTCGGTTCGACCACCCATCGAGACCTCCGGGTCCACTTCGAGGACTGGGCTCTCCCCCACGGTGATTCCGCCCTGATCGACGCCCAGTGGTGGAGTCTGCTGCGTGAGCCCGAAGTCAGGGCCGAGCAGGTCACCACCACCGACGAGTTCGAATGGGGGATGGTGATGGCTGCGAGCACCGGTCGGATCACCGACAGGGACAGGGAGGAGATAGTCGTCTCCTTCCGCCACGTCCCCGGCCCACATCCCGTGCGTGACGGCATGCCTGAGATCGACTGGCTCGACGCCAATGGGATGAGTGCCCACCTCGGGATCTACGACGCCGAAGACTGGACTCCGATCTGGGTTGCCGGGATGGTCCCCGCCCCGGTCGCCGGGGTAACCGCGTGCGACGGTGCGATGGCCCTGGCCTACTCGACGATGGACGACCCAGACGTCGTCGCCACCGGAGCCGCGGTCTGGCGTCCCGTGGGCCTGGAGGCGGCGGAATCCCTTCCGGGCCAGGGGACACCGATCTGCGCCGACATCGACGGCGACGGGTCGACCGAACCGGTGATCCTCGACCGTTCCTGAAGATATGCCGTTCGACCCTGGCACCCCGGGGTGCGACGACCCGAGAATGGAATCGAAGCCTCCAGGGAGGAAGCATGAGACGTGTCATCGTCTTGGTGCTCTCTACGGCGCTGGTTATCGCTTCCTGCACCGGAGCTGCCGAGGACACCACCACCACTGTCACCGAGGCCAGCACGACCGCCACCGTCGTGCCCACCAGCGAGGGATCGACCACTACCACGACACCCCAAGGGATTTCTGTTGGCCTGCGGCCTGCCCAGCCGTTCGCCACCTTCCCCGAGATCCCGCTCCTCGGTGACACCCCGCCCTATGCCGGGCCGGCCACCCCGACGTCACTGGATGGGGTGCTCTGGGCCGATCAAGTTCCCGAAGCGGCCCACGACCTGCTCGCCGCCAACGGGTTCGTCGTGGTCGAGTCGGGCTACGGGCAGTTCCACGAGGCTTACAGCCACGTCGAGATGTCCTCGCGTCAGCCGCTGTATGTCACCAGCGACGCCGCCTATCACTACTGGCATCTCGCCTTTGCCAAGGCGCTGCGTGACACCGAACAGCAGGTGCTGCTCCCCATCCTGGAGCAGTTCGCCGTCGAGTTGAACCGGCTGGCCGAAGAGCAGGAGGCCAAGTACGAAGGTACCGCCATCCGGGCGGAGACGGCCCAGGTGTTGCTGTACAGCCAGTTGCTCCTCGCCCTGCTCGAATTGGACGACGGGCCGTTCCCCGACGAGGTGGAGGCGGAACTGGCCCTCATCCGGGAGCATGCCGGAAAGTTGTCCTCCCCGACGACAGGTGCCGAGGTCGATTACAGCCTCTTCCGCCCCCGGGGCCACTACACCATCACCCCCGAGTTGACCCGCTTCTTCCTGACCATGTCTTCACTGGGTCAGACCGGGTTCGTAGTGGGCTCGCCCGACCAGCTGAGGACCGGGCTGATGCTGGCCCGGCTCATCGACGGCAGCGAAGAGCTGACCGGGTGGTGGGAGACCCTCTATGACCCGACCGCCTTCCTGGTCGGGCTCGCCGACGACTACACCCCGTTCGAATTGTTGGCGGCAGCCGACACGATCAGACCTGGCTGGGAAGACGATCCGACACTGATCACGGGTGACGCCGACATGTCCGCTCTTGGCGAGCAACTGGCATCGGTGCGCCCGGTCGCGATCGACCCTGCGAATGCCTCGATGCGGGTGATGGGGGCGCGTTACGTTCTCGACTCCTACATCCTCGACCAACTGGTCTACCCCAACGTCATGGAGGGTGGAGACCGCCTCGAAGCCTCACCACTCGACGTGGCCGCCGCCTTTGGCAGCGAGTGGGCGCACCAGCAGCAGGTCGAGGCCGGTGAGCCTGAGAAGTACCCCGAGTACGAGCCACAGCTCGAGGAGATGACCGAGCTGGTCGCCGCCCGGGAGACAGATGACTGGGCGGGCACCGTCTACGACGGCTGGCTGTATGCCATCCAGCCGGTGTGGAACGCCCACGGGGAGGCCTACCCCGATTTCATGCGAACCGAAGTGTGGGCGGCGAAGGCCCACAACGCTGGGTTCGGCAGCTACACCGAGCTGAAGCACGACACCATCCTCTACGCCAAGCAGGCATTTGCCGAGGGTGAGGCCCCATCCGCTCCTGCCGAGCCGAGACATTGGGTCGAGCCCGAGCCAGTCGTCTACGCCAGGCTGGCGGCAGTGGCCCGACTGATGCAGCAAGGCTTGAGCGACCGTGACCTGCTCGCCGACGAAGTGGCCGAGATCCTCGACCAGCTCACCGCCATCTACGACAACTTCGCACGACTAGCCGAAGACGAACTGGCCGGCGAGCCGATCACCACAGAAGACAACCAGTGGCTGGAGACGATCGGGTCCAGCTTCGAGCTGCTCTGGCTCCTCGCAGCCGAAGACGTCGGTGGGGGTGGGGCCGGCACCGGAGGGTTCCCGGCGTCACCCAACGACATTGCCGCCCTGGTGGCCGACATCATGTCCAACCCGAGCCAAGCGCTGGAGATCGGGACCGGGTACATCGACCAGATCTACGTCCTCGTGCCCAACGATGAGGGGCAGTTCCAGGTGGCCCGGGGCGGGGTCTACTCCTACTACGAGTTCTGGGTCCCCCGGGACCAGAGGCTCACCGACGATGAATGGCGACAGATGCTGTCCTCGGGAGAGGCACCCGAGCGTCCTGACTGGACGGAGGTGTTCCTGGGCGAGCAAAGCTGACGCGAATGGTGGCTCGCGTCGGGCGAAGGGTGAGCAGATTCTGTCTTCTTGGGGCCTAAGGTCGATTCATGCCCGCGATGACTTCCGAGACTTGGGACTTCCTCGACCAGTACTCCAAGGAGGTGTTCGGTGAGCAGGACCCGATCCTGGCCGGGCTCCTCGAGGAGGCGACGGCCGAAGGCCTCCCTCCCATCGCAGTGAGCGCCGATGTCGGGCGTCTGCTCATGATCCTCACCTCTTTGAGCCAGGCCGGATTGGCCATAGAGGTGGGCACGCTCGGCGGTTACTCCGGGATCTGGATCGCGCGCGGGCTTCGCCCCGGGGGACGGCTGATCACCATCGAGTACGACCAACGCCACGCCGACTTCGCCGAGCGTCAATTCGCCAAGGCGGGTCTGGCCGACACCGTCGAGCTGCGGCGGGGCCCGGGGCTCGACCACCTGGCGGCACTGGCCGGGGAGTTGGCGCCGGGAAGCGTCGATCTGCTCTTCATCGACGCCGCCAAGGGCGAGTACGTCGGCTATTTCGAGACGTCACGACCGTTGATCGCCGTCGGGGGCCTGGTCGTCGCCGACAACGTGTACGCGGTTGGTGAGGGATGGATCGACCGGGGCTATGGCACCGACGACTTCAACCGTCGCATCGCCGCAGATCCGGACTTCGAGGCGGTGGCCTTGCCCTTCAGGGAGGGCGTCCTGATCGCCCTCAGGGTTGCCTGAAGCGACGGGCGGCCTCCGCCCGATCCGGCTTGCCCATAGCGGTGAGCGGCAGCTTCTCCACCCGCAGCCAACGCTTGGGAACCATGAAGCCTGGGAGCCTGTCGCGAAGATGGGACTCGATTCGGGTCGGGTTTGCCTCTCCGACATAGAGACAGGCCACTTCCATCCCCCACTCCTCGCTGGGCAACCCGACCACCAAGGCCTCCCTTACTCCGGCGACGCGGGAGATGGCGGCTTCGACTGTGGCCGGGTAGATGTTCTCCCCACCGCTGATGATCACGGTGTCGGCACGGCCGGTGATCTGGAGAGTGTCACCTTGGAGCTCACCGAGGTCATTGGTGACGAACCACTCGTCGGCGCGCCGGTCGGGCTGCCCGACGTACCCCGGTGACACCATCGGGCCTCTCACCGCGATCCTCCCGTCCGGCTCGATGCGAAGCTCGACTCCCGGCAGGCGATGAGCCTTGTTCTCCAGCGGGGAGCCCGGCCGAAGCGTTGCCACCTGGCCGCACGCCTCGGTCATGCCATAGCTGGGGAGGACGGGCAGGCCCGCCGAGGCAGCGCGGATCAGAAGGTCGTCCCCGATCGGCCCGCCGCCCACCAGCACTGCCCGAAGCCCTCGATAGGGGCCCGGGTCGACGTCGAGGAACCGGCTCAACATGGTGGGGACCACCGAGGCGAGCGTGACGCCGCTATGCAGGGCAGCGGCAAACCCGGAGGGGTCGAAGCCGGGGAGCATCCTCACCGTGCCACCCACATATGCGGACCGAAGGAGGATCGAAAGCCCGGCCACGTGGTGAAGGGGCATGGCCAGAAGCCACACGTCGCCTGGCCCCAGCCCCAGGTGCTCAGCAGAGGCCCGGCAGGCCGCCTCCCAGTTGTTTGCGGTCAACCGAACCGCCTTGGGCCCGCCCGAGCTGCCCGAGGTGAAGATGACCGAGGCAACGTCGCCCGCCTCCAGGTTGGCCAGGTCGGAGCTGTCCTCGGCCACCACCACCGCCGTTCCCCTCGACATCACCGCCAGCAGGTCCACGACCGAGGAGAAGTAGGGCCAGGGGCGCACCACCTCGACGCCGGCGACCGGCCTCGCCTCGACTGCCTCGACTGTCTGACCGTAGGTGAAGCCGGTGTCGTCGAATTCGATGAACACCCGGTCCGGTGGTTGGCGTCTCAGCCAGTCGAGCATTGGATGCTCCTGAGGCCCACCGAGGGGAGGCCCTCAGACCCTGCGTGCCACCAACACATCACATCCCGATTCTGCCCCTTATCCTCATCATTCGTGGTCTCTGAGATCTTCGACGACGAGGCGTGGGCGGCGATTCCCAATTTCGCCTTCACCGACATCACCTATCACCGGGCCAGGGAGCACGGCGTGGTCCGAATCGCGTTCGACCGGCCCGAGGTGCGCAATGCCTTCAGACCTCACACAGTCGACGAGCTCCACGCCGCACTCGACCACGCCCGTCAGTCGACCGACGTCGGATGTGTCCTGCTGACCGGCAACGGCCCGTCGCCAAAGGATGGGGGGTGGGCCTTCTGCTCCGGCGGTGACCAGCGAATCCGGGGAGCCGACGGCTACAAATACGCCGAAGGTGAGGAGCGTGAGACAGTCGATCCGGGGCGTGTCGGAAGGCTTCACATCCTCGAGGTGCAACGGCTGATCCGGTTCATGCCCAAGATCGTCATCGCGGTGGTGCCGGGCTGGGCGGTGGGCGGTGGCCATTCACTGCATGTGGTCTGCGACCTGACCCTCGCCTCGAGAGAACATGGCATCTTCAAGCAAACCGATGCCGACGTCGCCTCCTACGACGCCGGGTACGGGTCGGCCTATCTCGCTCGCCAGGTGGGCCAGAAGCGGGCGCGCGAAATCTTCTTCCTGGGTCGCGAGTACACGGCAGAGGAGGCCCACCAGATGGGGATGGTCAACCAGGTCGTCCCACACGCCGAGCTCGAGGCGGTGGCCCTGGAGTGGGGCGCCGAGATCACGAGCAAGAGCCCCACCGCCCAGCGGATGCTCAAGTTCGCCTTCAATCTCATCGACGACGGTCTGGTCGGCCAGCAGATCTTCGCCGGTGAGGCCACCCGCCTCGGGTACATGACCGAGGAGGCCCGGGAAGGGCGCGATGCGTTCCTCGAGAAGCGGGAGCCCGACTTTGGGCCCTACCCCTGGCATTTCTGAGCAGGTGGGCTTCCAGAGCTGGAAGACGGCGGCTCGGGTACACACCCTGCCGGCCGCCGTGGTCCCGGTCGTAGTCGGGTCGTCTCTCGCCCAGGCAGACGGCGTGTTCCGCTGGGATGCCTTCGTTCTCGCCCTGGTCGGCGCCCTGGCCATCCAGGTGGCCGCCAACTTCGCCAACGACGTCTCGGACGCGCGACGAGGGGCCGACGACGAGCATCGTGTGGGGCCTCCGAGGATGGTGGCGCTGGGCCGGATCAGCCCAGGACGGATGTGGCTGGGAGTGACGGTGTCGCTCGGGGTGGCCACCCTCGCCGGGATAGGCCTGGCCATCATCGCCGGGCCCGTGATCCTGATCATCGGGATCCTCTCGATCCTGGCGATGTTGGGGTATGTCGGTGGGCCGGTGCCGTACGGGTACCGAGGGCTGGGCGAGCTGTTCGTATTCGTCTTCTTCGGCGTCGTGGCCACTGTGGGCAGCCGATACGTGCACGACCAAACGGCTCCGCTCGATGCCTGGCTGCTCTCGGTGCCGATCGGGATGCTGGTCACCGCAATACTCGTCGCCAACAACTATCGCGATCACGAGACCGACGAACGCACCGGCAAGCGAACCCTGGCCGTGATTGTCGGGCCGGCCAGGACCAGGGCCCTGTTCGCCGCCCTCGTCTACGGCGCCCTCGTCCTGATCGTTGTTTTCGCCGCCGTCGGATGGACGCCGCTGCCCTCCGCCATGGCCGGGCTGCTCGCCCCATACGCCGTGGCAACGGTGCGGATCGTCGAGAGGAAGACCGACGCGGCCTCTTTGATAAGGGCGTTGAAGATGACCGCCCGCCTCCATCTCTGGACGGGGTTGGTGGTGGCCGCCGGGGTGATGATCTGATTGGAACCGTGGTCAGATCGATAGCGTCCAAGACACAATGAAGAGAACTCACGCCCTCATCGTCCTTCTCGCCGTCACTATTGCCGCCTGCGGGGCATCCGTCGGCGCCGGCGGCGACCCCACTGCCAACGCCTGGGCCTTCGAGTCCGGGACGCTCAACGGGGAGCCGATCCCCTACGTCGACGGCCACCCCATCACCATGCTGTTCGACGAGACCGGTGTCGGAGGTCAGGCCGCGTGCAACCAGTACTTCGGGGGTTACGAGCTCTCCGGCAGCGAGATCTCGTTCTCAGAGCTGGGCCAGACCATGATGGCCTGCCTGCCCGAGGAGGTGATGGACTCCGAGGCGGCGTATCTCGAGGCGCTGGCTTCGGTCGACTCATTCGGCATCGACGGGAACACGATGACTCTGACCGGCGAGGGGGTCGAGCTGGTGTTCGTCGTCGACGAAGACGGCTGAGAGACCATGACCCGGTGGGCCCTGGCCCTGATCGGGTTGGGGCTGGCGCTGGTCGCTTGCAGCGATGCTGGTCGAGGCGAAGCGCCCGATCCGACCACCCGCCAATGGGAGCTGGAATCGGGCGCGCTCGACGAGGCGCTGGTGCCCATCGTCGCCGGCCACCCGATCACGCTGTCCTTCACCGATACCGAGGCCGGAGGTACCGCTGCCTGCAACGGTTACAGCGGCCCGTACACGATCTCGGGCGCCGAGCTCACCTTTGCCCCGCCCGCGGTCACCGAGATGGCGTGCAGCCCTGAACAGGTCATGGAATCCGAGGCCACCTACCTGGAGGCGCTGGTCAGGGTGTCGAACTTCGCAGTGGAAACGGGCGTTCTGACCCTCACCGGCGAGGGTGTCGAGCTCGTTTTCGCCGAGGTGCCTCCCGCTCCCGACGCCGACCTGACCGGCACGGTCTGGGTGCTGGACAGCCTGGTTCTGGGCGACGCGGTCTCCACGGAGATGGGAGAGCGGGCGACCCTGGAGCTCTTCACCGACGGGTCGCTGCTCGGTTCCACCGGCTGTCGCACCATCAGCGGGAGCTACGAGTTGGACGGGACGAGTGTGCTGGTCACCGGGTTCTCCGCCCATGGAGAATGCTCGGAAGCACTCGCCGGCCAGGATGCACTTGTGATGTCGGTGCTCAGCGACGAGTTCGGCGTCGTGATCGAAGGGGACACACTGACGGTCCAAGGAGATGGCGACGAGGGCTTGGTCTACAAGGCGGAGACCTGATCGCCCTGTAGTCTCCGGGCACCCGACCGAAGGACCAGATCGATGACCGTGCTCCGTCTCATCCACATAGTCACAGGGGGGTTCTGGGCAGGAGGGGTCATGCTGGTCGGCTGGTTCGTCACCCCGTCCGCCCGAGAGGCAGGCCCAGGTGCCGGTCCGTTCATGCAGGCCCTGCTTCGACGGCGGTTGCCGACGATCATGATCGGCTCGGGGGTGGTGACCGTGCTGGCCGGTCTGTGGCTGTGGGCGATCCGCATGCCCTCGCTGGACCGCTGGCAGGGCTGGGCGCTGGCGGTCGGGGCGCTGTCGGCTGTCGTGGCCCTAGTCATCGGGATCGGCTGGCAACGCCCGACGGCCAAGAAGGTCCAGGTGCTCGGAGCCGCGATCGCCGCTTCCGGCAGCCCTCCCACTCCAGAGCAGGGAGTTGAGATGGGTCGTCTCCAAGCGAGGATGGCCGGCTATGGCTCCACTCTGGCCTACCTGCTCGCTCTGGCTCTGGCAGGAATGGCCCTCGGAGGCAGCTGAGCCGTCTCAGCCCGCTCGGTCTTCGAGCACGACCGGCCGACCCGAGCCCTCTACTGCCGTGCCGACCACCATGGCCGCCGCCAGCAAGACCAGGTTCTTCACGACGAACTCACCCTCGATGGTCAGCTTGAACGGATTCCCGTCCTGGAACGCAACGTCCGGCAGCATCACGAACACCAAGAAGGTGCCCACCATCTGGGCGACGAGGACCAGCAGGACGAGACGCAAGGCGACCCGTGCTGCCAGCCCGATGCCGACCAGGATCTCGACCACCCCCAGGGCGGGAACGAACCAGGTCGGGTCCACCCAGTAGACGACGGAGGCAACCAGGTCCTCCGCCGGTGAGACGTCGAACACTTTCAGCGCCCCGAACCAGACGAACACCAACGCCAGCGACCAGCGCAAGGCCGGCATCGACCAACGACGCAGGAACGGCACGACCACGCCATCGACCTGATCGATCAGTCGCATCGCTCGATATTGGCCCATCCCGGGCCCGACCGGGAAATCGGTCGTCTGTTACCTGAGCAGCCGTCCCCCGTCGACCACGAGGATCTCTCCTGTCACGTAGTCGGAGGCGGGTGAGGCCAGGAAGACCGCTGCGGTGCCGATGTCGTCGGGGGTGCCCATCCGTCCCATCGGGATCTGGGCGATGAATCCTTGCATCATCGCCTCCATGTCTGCCTGGCTCATCCCGCTGCCCTGCAGCGGGGCAGCCGTGCCCTCCGTTGCGATGCCACCAGGAGCGATGGCGTTGACGTTGACCCGATGTGCGGCCATCTCCAGTGCGAAGGCTTTGGTGAACATGAGCACGCCGCCCTTGGAGGCGTCGTACGCAGCCAGACCCACCATCGACGGGTGCAAGGCGTCTATCGATGCGATGTTGACGATCTTGCCGCCGTTGCCCTGTTCGGCCATGCGGCGCCCAACGGCGCGTGATACGAATGCGAGCCCGGTCAGGTTGACCGCGATCACCTTGTTCCAGAGCTCAGGCTCGATGTCGAGCATCGGCGTCATCGGGTAGATCCCGGCGTTGTTGACCAGGACGTCGACCGACCCGAAGTTGGCCACACACTCGTCGACCAGCCTGTCGCCTGCGTCGGGGAGGGAGACGTCGATCGCCATCGCCGCAACCTTCCCGGGGCCGCCCAGATCCGCCGCTTTCGTGGCGGCCATCTCACCGTCGAGGTCGGCGATCAGGACGTTGGCACCGGCTTCGACGAAGCGGGTGACGATGCCGAAGCCGATTCCCATCGCCCCGCCGGTGATTATCGCCGACTTGTCGGTCAGTTCGAACGGACTCATGACGCACACCTCCTTGTGGATGCCTCGACCATCCTCGGTGGCATGACTCGGGCATGGCCAGAGGCGAAAGTCCCGTTGCCGCCTGGGTTGCGCGGGAAGCTCTCCTCGCCGCGACTTGCACATTGGAGGTCACCCGCTGTTGACTTGAGCAGCTGATTCAGGGAGACGTGAACTTGCCCCATCTCTACGACTTCTCGACCGGGGACGGCTCCGACAAGGATCTACTCGGAGGCAAGGGAGCCGGTCTGGCGCGGATGACCAGTCTCGGGCTCCCGGTACCGCCCGGGTTCACCATCACCACCGACGCTTGCCGGGCCACGATGTCCACCGGCGAGGTCCCTGAGAGTCTGTGGGAGGAGGTCGATGCGGCGGTGGCCAGGCTCGAGGCAGCCACTGGCCGAACCTTCGGCACCGGGCCTGTCCCTCTCCTGCTGTCGGTCCGCTCGGGGGCGAAGTTCTCGATGCCTGGGATGATGGACACCGTTCTCAACCTGGGCATCAACGATGAGGTGGTGAAATCCCTCATCGAATGGTCCGGCGATCCTCACTTCGCCTGGGATGTGACCCGGCGATTCCTGCAGATGTACGGCGACGTCGTGCTGGGAGTCGACGAGAAGCTGTTTCAGGACGTCCTCAGCGACCTCAGGATCAGGAGAACGGTGGAAGACGACTCGGAGCTGATCACCGAGGACCTCGAGGCCGCGGCGCGGCAGTTCCGCGAGATCATCGAGAGGGAGAGCCCGGAGCGGCTTCCCGATGAGCCAATGGACCAGCTTCGCGGGGCGATCACCGCCGTCTTCAAGTCCTGGAACACCAAGCGGGCCAAGGATTACCGAAGGATCCACCACATCCCGGATGACCTGGGGACGGCGGCCAACGTTCAGATGATGGTGTTCGGCGACCTGGGCGATGACTCCGGTACCGGGGTCTGCTTCACCAGAGATCCCGGGACCGGTGACAAGGTCCTCTACGGGGACTACCTGCCCCGAGCTCAGGGAGAGGACGTGGTTGCCGGTATTCGTAACACGCTCACCCTCAACGAGCTCGCCGGGCTTCACCCCGAATGCCATGGGCAGCTCATCCAAATCATGAGTGGGCTCGAGAGTCACTACCGCGACATGTGTGACATCGAGTTCACGATCGAGCGAAACGTGCTCTACATCCTTCAGACTCGTGCCGGCAAGCGCACCGCTGCGGCAGCAGTGAAGATGGCCGTGGCCATGGTCAAAGAAGGCCTGATCGACAGGGAGACCGCGATCACCAGGGTCGAACCGTCCTCGATCGAACAGCTCCACCGGCCGCGTGTGGCCAACAGTGTCAAGGCCTCCTCCGCCATCGCCAGCGGGGTGGCCGCATCTCCAGGGGCGGCCACCGGCAAGGTGGTCTTCTCGTCCGAGGATGCCGTCGAGGAGGCGAGACACGGCGCCGAGGTGATCCTGGTCCGCCCCGAGACGACACCTGACGACATCCACGGTATGGATGCTTCGGTGGGAATCCTGACCAGCCAGGGAGGCAAGACCTCCCATGCCGCGGTCGTGGCCCGAGGCATGGGCAAGCCTGCCGTCACCGGAGCAGCGGATCTGCTCGTCGACGCCAGGGCAGGGATCGCCTCGACCGACACCTTCGACATCCGCGCCGGCGACGTCATCACCATCGACGGAACGAAGGGCCTGGTCTTCGCAGGCGAAGTCGAGTTGGTCGCTCCGGACGTCCCGCCACAGCTGGGCGACCTCTTGCAGTGGGCGGACGAGTTCCGCCAGATCGGCGTGTGGGCCAACGCCGACACCGCCCAGGATGCCACCCTGGCCCGTAGCCGCGGGGCAGAGGGCATCGGACTGGCCCGAACCGAGCATATGTTCCTCGGAAGACGCCTCGCCATAGTGCAGAGGGTCATCCTCTCCACCGACCCCGCAGAACGGGAGCGGGCGCTGGTCGAGCTCGAGCTGCAGCAGGTCGGCGACTTCGAGAGCCTGCTCGAGGCGATGGACGGGCTTCCCGTCATCATCAGGCTGCTCGACCCGCCGCTGCACGAGTTTCTCCCATCGCGTCTCGAGTTGGAGCATGAGATGTTGCGACGGGTTCGCGCCGGCCAACCGATCGACGATCTCCAGGCGATGTCGGATCAGGTGGCTCGCTGGGAGGAGGACAACCCGATGCTCGGGTTGCGAGGTGTCCGGTTGGGCCTGATGCTCAAGGATCTCTACCGGATGCAGGCCCGCGCCGCCACAACGGCGTTGACACGGAGGATCCAGGCCGGCGGGGACCCGCATCTCGAGATCATGATCCCGCTGGTCGCCGCAACCGAGGAGCTGGTTCGGATGCGGGAGATGATCGAAGCGGAGATCGCCCTTGCCACCGGCAGCTCCGGAGTCGAACTGCCCATCCCCATCGGCACGATGATCGAGCTTCCCCGAGCGGCCCTGATCGCCGGCGAGATCGCCCGGGTGGCCGATTTCTTCTCGTTCGGGACCAACGACCTGACCCAGATGACCTATGGGCTCAGTCGCGACGATGCCGAGGGTTTGTTCCTGCGCGACTACCTGGAACAGGGAATCCTCACCTCGGACCCGTTCCAGTCCATCGACAGGGCAGGCGTGGGACGTCTGATCCGGGTCGCCACCCGGGAAGGCAGGGAGGCCAATCCCGGCCTCATGGTCGGGCTGTGCGGTGAGCACGGCGGCGACCCGGACTCGATCGAGTTCGTCCACGGCCTGGGCCTCGATTACGTGTCCTGCAGCCCTCCCCGTGTGGAGGGTGCCCGGCTCGCCGCGGCGCAGGCCGCGTTGGGCGACTCGAGCTCAGCGAACGGCGTCGACTAGGGCTTCGACTCCTTCACCGGTGATCGCCGTGGTCACCAACACCGGCGCCTCTGTTTCGCCCAGACTCTCGAGGAGTGCCCGGTGCACGGTGTCAACGCCAGGTCGGTCGCCTTTGTTGATCACGAAGACATCTGCGATCTCGACGATCCCGGCCTTGCTGGCCTGGATCTGATCACCCCAATCCGGGCCGATCACGAGCACGACCACATCGACCAGGTCCATGACCTCGATCTCGGACTGCCCGACCCCGACCGTCTCGACAATGACCATGTCGAAGCCTGCCCGGCTCAACAGGGCGATGGTGCGCCCCGCCGCAGGGGCCAGACCCCCGAGATGGCCGCGCGACGCCATGGAACGGATGTAGACCCCGTCGTCATCGATATGGTCCTGCATCCTTATCCGATCCCCGAGGAGGGCTCCGCCGGTTATCGGGCTGGAAGGGTCGACGGCGAGCACGGCGACGGAATCTCCCCTGGCGCGCAGTTCCTCGACCATGGCATTGACCAGGGTCGACTTGCCCGCCCCCGGCGGCCCGGTGACACCGACCCGGCGACCGGCAGACGGGGTTGCGACGAGTTGGGCGAAGACAGGCTCGGCGGCCGGGTCACCTGCCTCGATGGCGGTGATCAGCCGCGCCAGAGCACGTCGATCCCCCGCCCTCACCCTGTCTGCGGTGTCCACCGGGTCAGATTAAGGGTGGGGCCAATCGATTCTGGCGCGGAGAGAGCGGCTCAGAGAGCCGGCAGTTCGATCCCAGCGCCAATGTGGTCGTGGTCGAGACCGGGGGCGTCGGCACTGGCCACCACTTCCTCGACACCGGGCACCCGGTCCTTGAGGATCCGCTCGATGCCCGCCTTGAGCGTCATCATCGACAGAGGACAACCCCCACAGGCGCCGACCATCTGGAGGTTGACCGTCCCGCCGTCGGTCCCGAGCAGGACCAGGTCGCCGCCGTCGGCCTGCACGGCGGGGCGGATGTAGTCGAGCGTCTCCCTGAGCTTGTCGACGTCGATGGGCCCATCGGACCTGACGCTGCTCGCGATGGTCACTGGTGTTGTCTCTGGCATCGTCACTGAGAACCCTCACCTGGCCGGGGTTGTTCCTGATTGTAAAGAGCCGGCGCCGGTGTCACACCCGCCCGGACCGAATCAGTGGGATGCCGGCAGGGGGTGGGTAGACGTGGATCTCCCCGTCCCTCCACACGAACCTCCACGCCCCGGGGTTGCCCGAATCGAGTGGCTCGCCGTCGAGGGACACGCCGATGAGCGACCGGCTGTCGATGCTCACCGAATCCGCCCCGACGACGAGCCCGACAGACACCTGATCGGGAAGGTGCCCCTGGCCCGGCACCGGGGTCAGTCCCCCGTAGTAGTGCGCCAGGATCTCGGTATAGGTCGCTCCCCGACTGGCCAGGGCCTGAGCGCCGAACTGTGACATCCCGATGAGGTGACCCCAACCGGCGCCCTCCACCACGTAATGGACGATCGGTAGGTCGTACCCGAAGAAGTCGACTGTCCGGTTCTCCGTGCGGATCTCGAACTCCGGGCTCAGGATCGTTGTCGGGTAGACCCGGCCTTCCGGGCTGGTCGCCGGCAGCCGCTCCGGCAGGATCTCTGCGGCTGCGTTGATCTTCGACCGGAGGCTCCACGTGTCGAGTGTCACTGAACCTGTCTCCGACACGATCTCGACCGTCCACGGGCCGTCGCCGTCTTCGGTCTTGCGCGTGGTGACCGACTCGATCTTCCCACCGGCGACCCCGGCCTCGCGCAGCAGGCGGTGCATCTCCGACGCCGACAGCTCGAACGACCAGGCCACGAATGGGCTTTGCTCCTCCGTCGAGGGTACGCCGACGAGATAGGGAGCCGGCTCCGAATCCGGCCAGATGTCCTCGATGTTGCGAGTGCGGCCGCCGGTCGTGGAGGAGTAGTAGGCCCGAGCCGGCTCCCCCTCGTAGAGGAGGATCTCACCGCTGGTGGCCGACACCGCGGCTCTCCATCTGTAGCCATACTGGCCGAGGACCGGCCCGACCCCGGCATACACCTGACATGCCGCCGTCGCGCAGATGTCGTATCCGATGCGACGCCCGTCACGGCTCCGCCCACCCGACAGCGTCCAGGCCAGATAGGTGCGCGCCGCAACCACCTGGGCCTTGAGGGCATCGGCGTCCCAAGTGAACGGCACCTCCCTGATGCCCTCCAGGTATGCATCTAGACCGACGGTCTCGACCACTGCCAAACCGTCCTCGTGGGCAGTCACCTGGAAGGGGCCGCGGTAGCGGCGCCCGTTCAGGACGAGATAGGCGTCGGGCCCGGTCGAGATCTGGACGGTTTGGCCTTGCGGGGTGTCGGCGGCGACGGGGACCGGGGCCGCCGCCACCAATGCCAGGGCACAGAGGAGCGCCCGAAATGGCCTCACACCCGCTCGACCCTCGCCCCCAACGCCACCAGCCGCCCGGGCAGGTCTTCATATCCCCGGTCGATGTGCTCGGCGTCGCCCACCTCGGTCGTGCCTTCGGCCCGGAGACCGGCAAGAACGAGCGCCGCCCCGGCTCTGATGTCGGGAGCCAGGACCGGGCAACCGGAGAGACGCTCCACCCCTCGGATGATGGCGTGCTGGGCCTCGGTGGTTATGTCCGCTCCCATTCGAGCCAGCTCCCCCACATAGCGAAACCTGGCGTCGTAGAGGTTCTCTGTGATCACCGAAGTGCCATCGGCCACCGAGAGGATGGCGACCATCTGCGGGTGCATGTCTGTGTGAAAGCCGGGAAAGGGAAGCGTGGCGAAGTCGACCGGAGCGGGCCGGTCCGGTCCGCGCACCCGGAGCCATCCCTGGCCTCGCTCGACTTCGCATCCGGCTTCCTCCAGCTTGACCAGCTCCATGCGCAGATGCTCAGGTGCGCACCCGGTGACCGTCACGTCACCTCCGGTGATGGCAGCGGCGGCGGCGTAGGTGCCCGCCTCGAGACGATCGGGGACGGCATGGTGCTCGACGGGCTGCAGCTCATCGACCCCCCGGATGGTCACCAGCGAGGACCCGGCTCCACCTATGTCCGCCCCCATTTCGACGAGATGGGTGATGAGGTCCTCGATCTCGGGCTCTCTGGCCGCGTTTACGATCACCGTCTCCCCCTCGGCGAGGACGCCGGCGAAGAGGAGGTTCTCGGTGGCGCCGACCGAGGGGAACGGAAGCTCGACCTCAGTCCCCTTGAGCCGGCCCTCCAGCCGCCCCACCAACTCGCCGTGGACCAGCTCGAAGTCGACTCCCATCGCCTCCAGCCCCTGCAGGTGCATGTCGATGGGACGGGCGCCCAGGTCGTCGCCCCCGGGGAGGGCGACCCGGGCCTCGCCGCATCTGGCGAGGAGCGGGCCGAGGATCACAATCGAAGCCCTCATCTGGCGGACCAGCTCGATCGGAGCCTCCGCATTCAGCTGTCCGGGCACCACCAACCACAATCCGTGCCCATCTCGCTCCACCCGGCACCCGGTGTGCTCGAGAACCCGGCACATGAGGGTGACGTCGAGGATGTCCGGCACGTTGGTGAGACGATGCCGGCCCGGCGCCAGCAGCGCCGCGACCATCTCCTTGAGGACTGCGTTCTTGGCTCCCAGCACGCCGACGGTGCCTTGGAGACGCGTTCCGCCCTCGACGATGAGCTTGGACATCAGGCGAATGTAACTACGTGTGGGGCCAACGCCACTGGCTACCCTGCCGCCGGACATGAGAATCGCCCTCGGCGCAGATCACGCCGGATTCCCAATGAAAGAGCATCTTTCCACCTGGCTCGCCGAGGCAGGCCACGCCGTGTACGACCTCGGTACCCATTCGCCCGAACCGGTCGACTATCCCGACTATTCGGCCGCCGTCGCCCAGGCGGTCCTCGACGGCCGTGCGGACCGGGGGATCATCATCTGCGGCTCCGGAGCCGGCGCCGCCATCGCGGCGAACAAGCTGAGTGGCATTCGTGCCTCGGTCGCCCACGACACGTACACCGCCCATCAGATGGTCGAGCACGACGACGTCAACGTGCTCAGCCTCGGGTCGAGGGTCGTCGGGGAGGCGTTGGCGCAGGAATTGGTGACGACTTTCCTCGAGGCGCGCTTCTCGCGAGAGGAGCGCCACGTGAGACGTCTGGAGAAGATCAGGTCCCTCGAGGCCTGAGGGAGATCGCCCCGAACCCCCCTCCCCGCCTTCGGCGGTACTCCCCCCTTCAGG
>DATBIX010000082.1:0-2859 GCA_036556665.1 Acidimicrobiia bacterium | reverse complement strand
CGAGATGCTGACCGACCGGGTTCGAAGTCTGGCGGACCAGCCATCGATGTGAGGTTGCCTGATGGAACCCAACTCAAAGTGCATGTGAGCCAGTGAGCCGTCTGGGTCTGATGATCGACGAGCTCTTAGCAAGCGGTGTTGACGACTGGCTGATGGCGTCTGACATTGCCTGGGTTGTCTCCTCGATTGGAGGCGCTTCGACGCCGGATGAAGTTCGCGTTACCTCGTTGCAACTGATAGAGCACATGCTCGATGAGCACCTATTGACGGTCGGAGATGTGGGAGACGACGGCTTTGCCGAGTGGGGCATCTCGACGGAAAGTGCGATAACGAGAATAGGCAACGAGTGGGCGGCTCTCGGACGAGCCCCAAGCCTCGGGGATATCTGTTGGTTCAACTTGACCGAGATTGGAGAGACACTGGGCGAATCCGTCCTGCAGCGACGGTCGACCACTGCCGACTCGATGCCTGAAACCGACGCGCCTCCGGAGCCGAGCAAGGAGGAAGGACTTCCTTCCTAGTCCCCGACATGTTCGCCCAAAGCGAAGTGCTGTGTGTGGGGCCTTGATCGGCGAACTCGGGACGCGAGACTGATCACGTGCTCGGCCGCCGTGCCACAGCCCTCTTGATCTGGGCGCTAGTGGCAGCATGCGGCCAGTCGGTCGCCACGACGACGTCCGCTGAAGAACGCCCCGAGTATCCGTCGGCCATGTTGGGCGGCACCGGTTCGGTTGTCTCCTCGGATGCCCAGGCGTTCTCGCTGCCTTTGAGGACGCTCGACGAAGGGCTGCGACCGGGCTTCGTCTCGGGCGACGCACTGTTTCGTCGGGGGTGGTCGTCCGAGTTGGGTCTGGGACCCACCTACATCGCGGTTGGCTGCTCCCAGTGTCACGTCCGCGACGGTCGGGGGGCGCCGCTCGACATTGGTGAGGGGAGCATCGTCAAGGTGAGCGGGGCCGAGGCGGCCTATGGAGCCCAAGTGCAGGTATTGGCGGTTCCCGGTGTTCCCGCCGAGGCCCGGGTGTCGGTGGAGTGGGTCGAGGAGCCTGGCTCCTTCGAAGATGGCGAGACATACACGCTGCGCCGACCGGTGCTGACCGTCACTGATCCGGTGTTCGGAACAATGCAGGAGGTCGACATGTCGCTGCGGGTGGCGCCGCCGGTGCTCGGCTCCGGCCTCCTGGAGGCCGTGCCCGAGTCCGAGATCGCCCAGTGGGAGGATGCCGAGGACGCCAACGGTGACGATATCTCAGGAAGGGTCAACCGGCTCGGGGTTGACGGTGCCACCGTCGCCGGGCGGTTCGGGTGGAAGGCGAGTCAGTCGTCGGTGCTCTCTCAGAGCACTTTGGCGCTGTGGGAGGACATTGGAGTCACTTCGTCGATGCTCCCCACTGAGAACTGCCCCGAGGCCCAGACCGCTTGTGCGGCCACGCCTTCGCCTGGGCCGTTATCGGACGAGGAGCTTCGACGACTAGAGCTCTACGTGCGTGGACTCGGTGTGCCAGCCATGCGCGATCACGAAGACCCGGAGGTCCAGGCTGGTTTCGAGGTGTTCGTCGATCTGGGCTGCGAGCAGTGTCATCGCCCGACCATGAGAACCGGGGACCATGAGCTCGAGGCCCTGGCCGATGAGACCATCCACGCATTCACCGACCTGTTGGTACATGACATGGGCGAGCGCCTGGCCGACGGCTTGGCGGAAGGGGACGCTTCAGGGTCGGAGTGGCGGACGGCGCCGCTGTGGGGGATCGGGCTGACCGAGACCGTCACCGGGGCGACCTATTTCCTCCACGACGGCCGGGCGCGCAACCTCACTGAGGCGATTGTGTGGCATGGAGGCGAGGCCGATGACGCGATGCAGCGCTTCAGGGGCCTTTCGGCCGATGATCGATCCAGGCTCCTGACATTCCTCGCCTCGCTCTGAGCCGATTCGACACTTATGTTTCCGCCGAGTGAGTGAGTGCTCACTCACTGCTAGTATGCGAGTCGCATGCCCCATCAGCGACGAGCCCGACCCCTCTCCCCTGCCGCCCGCCGCCAGGCCATCCTCGCCGCGGTGATCCCACTCCTCGAAGAGCGGGGAGGATCGGTCACCACCCGCCAGATGGCGGAGGCAGCCGGGGTGGCGGAGGGCACGATCTTCCGGGTCTTCCCCCACAAGCGGGGGCTGCTGGCGGCCGCCTTCAAGGCGATCGTCGACCCCAGCCCGGTGGAGCGGGACCTTGCCCTCATCTACGAGGGCGCTCCCATCGAGGTCCAGCTGGAGGAGGCCGCCCGCATCGTCCGCGACTACTTCGCCAGGGTCTTCGCCCTGTTCACCGCCATCCGCAGCCTCCCCCCGGAGAGGGGCCGGAGGACGGCCGGGCCCCCGCGCTTCGTCAAGGACGCCAACGCCGCCATCGATCGCTCCCTCACCTTGATGTTCGGCCGCTTCCAAGACCAACTCCGGATCGAGCCGGGCAAGGCGGCGGTCGCCTTCCGTGGTCTGGTGTTGGCCGGCACCCATCCCGCCTTCTCGGCGAGTGACCGCCTGACCGTCGACGAAGTGGTCTCGGTCCTCGTGTCCGGGGTGACCCGGCCGGAGATGGCCGGGGAGGTCGCCTGATGTTGTTGCGCCTGGTCAAGGAGTACCTCCGGCCCTACAAGCGCTGGCTGACGGTGGTGATCTCCCTGCAGTTGGTTGCCACCATGGCCGCCCTATACCTGCCCAGCCTCAATGCCGACATCATCGACAACGGGGTGGTGCGGGGCGACACCGACTACATCGTCCAAGTTGGGCTGGTCATGCTGGGCGTGTCCCTCATCCAGATCGCCTGCACGATCGCCGCCGTCTACTTCGGGGCCCGCACCTCGATGAGC
>DATBIX010000081.1:0-29861 GCA_036556665.1 Acidimicrobiia bacterium | reverse complement strand
GAGTGCGGTGAGCCCGATGCCGGCGATGGCCGAAGACGAGTTCCGCTCCCGCCTGCGTGCCGCTCGAGCCGGCGATGAGCGGGCCTGGATGGCGATCTACGGTTGGCTTGCCCCACAGGTCCTCGGCTTCCTGCGCGCGGGCAGGCTCCCCGATGGTGAGGACGTTCTGGGTGAGGTCTTCCTCGAGGTTGCCCGGCGCATCGATGGTTTTCGCGGGGATAGTCGTGGTTTCCGAGCCTGGGTGTTCACCATTGCCCGCGCCCGTCGTGTGGATCTCATCAGGAGACAGGCCCGTCGCATGGAGGAATCGGTGGACATGCGTCAGCACGACTCGATACAGGCTCCGGTCGACGTCGAAGGCGAGGCGATCTCGATGGTGGCCCTGGACGATCTCATCGCCCTGCTCGCCCGGCTCACCGACGACCAGAGCGAGGTGCTGGTGCTCAGAGCCATCGGGGGCTGGACCGCTCGCGAGATCGGCGAGATCACCGGGCGCAGCACCGGTGCCGTGGAACAACTGCAACATCGCGCCGTTCAGACGCTCAGGGCGCTGATCGCGGGCGAGCCGTAAGGAACCGGTCCCGCTCGACGATTCCCTCCCATGCGCCAGCCAGAGCCGAACCGCGACTCCGAAGCCTTCCTTTCGGCTCTGGCTGACGAGATTTGCCGTCCTCCCGGCGAGATGACGGCGAGACGTCAGGCAGGCGCCGCTGCGGCGACTGCCCGGACCGCCCGGGCGGCGCGTCGCGCCGAGCGGCTCCGTCTCGGGGCTGCGGCGGCGGCCGTGGTCATGCTGCTCGGAACCGGGGGAGTCACCGCCGCCGGCGCCTTGCCCGCCCCACTCCAGGCGGTGGTGGCCGACGTGGCCCGGGCGATGCCAGTGCCGATTCGCGTTCCCTATCCGACGCTGGTGACACAGACCCGGGTCGACGCGAGGTCTGAAGCCGATCTTCCCGACCCCCGGGAAGGCGAGCAGGTGGTCGAGCCCTACGAGCCGATCACCCGGACGACGATTGCGGGCCCCGCCGAGAAGCCCGTCCCTCCCGGGGAAGGAGATGACTTCGAGAGGGACGGCGAGGACCGGGAGGAGCGGGACGGGGATCGATGCGATATCGCCGACCGGGTCGACGGCCGTCGCCACTCCGACGACGAAGAGGTGCGCGCACTGATCCGGGAGGAGTGCGATGTCGATTTCGTCGACCCACCCCGCTTCGACGAGTCGGAGCGGGACGAGGGCTCACAACGCGACCGTGATCGTGACGACGAGCACCGCGCCGACGACGGTGACGGCGACGACGAAGAGCGCGACTCCGACTCGGGGCACTGGGGGGAACGTGACGACGACAGCGGCGACCGGGAGGAGGGAGGACCAGACGACTGACAGGAGCACCCGGCCGGTCGTCCCGATGATGGCCGGATCGCAGCAGACACCCCTCACCAGGAGAAGACACATGAGATTCAGGTATCGAAGAAAGACGCTGATAGCCATCGTCGCCATGGCAGCCGTGATGGCGCTGCCCGGAATCGCTCTGGCCGGCGACAGTGGCGAGGAGGCGACCGAGGAAGAGACGACCGAGGAAGACACCACCACGACCACCACGCCCCAGCATCAGGTGAATCAGGTGGTGCAGACTCTGCCTGTCCTCGCGACCGGTCTGGCGGTGACGATCGATCGCGACGAGACCGGCGCCATCAGCGTGGTCGGGCTCGATGACGCCACCGTGATCAAGGAGAAGGACCACAAGATCGCCTTCCTCCTCAGCGACGGCTCCACCGAGGTCGTCTTCAAGGCGAAGGCAGGCTTCATTCAGACCAAGGTCAAGGCTCAGGCCACGGCCGACGTGACCGGGCCCGGCTCGTGGTCGGCCGACGTGTTCGGGAACGGCATCGTGACCATCCCCTACGAGGTGACCTTCGAGGGGAACACCCCCCAGATAGCGATAGGCGCCGTCGAAGGACCGGCGGGAGTGACGTCCGAGGTCGGCGACCCGAAGGTGCGGACCTCCGAGGACGGCGACAAGTCGAGCTTCAAGGTCAAGGTCAAGCTCACCTCCGGTGAGGACACGGCCAAGGTCAGCTTCGTCGCCAAGGTGAGGGTGAACGACGAAGGCGAGGTCAAGGTCGCACTCTCGGTGAGTCTCTCCTCACGTGACCGGGTCCACTGCTGGGACGACGACGATCGGCACGATGGCAAGTGGGATCGTGATGACGACGACGATGAGCGGGCCGATCGAGTCCGGGGCGACGATGATGGCCGGCAGCGTGGTGACGACGACGAGCGCGACGGCGACGACCCCGACGATGACGACCGCGGCGACGACGACCGCGGCGACGACGACGACCGCGGCGACGAAGACCGCGGCGACGACGGTGGCGGTGATGGCGGAGGGGACGACGACTGAGACTCTCCTCGAGAAGTCCGGTGGCAGATCGCCAGACACACGAGGGAGGGCCCGGGATCCGGGCCCTCCCCCTCGTCGGTCTTGCCTTGGCCGCCGCCTGCACCACGGGGGCCGGCTCCAGCACCACGACCTTGGCGGTTCCCTCGTCTACGACCACCACGACGGCTGTTGCCCCGACCACGACGAGCACGATCGTCACCACCACCGAGCCCATCGACCCGGCCCGCGTCGTGGCCGACGGGCTTGCCGCCAGCAGCGCCAACTACCGGTTCAGCTCTGTGGTCCTCGTGGGCGAGGAGACCCTCACCAGCATCATGGGCGTCGTGGACGGAGAGGCGGTCTCGGCCCAGATCGCCACCGGGACGAGCGAGGTGTCGTACGTGCGGACACCCGAAGGGGAATGGGTGACCGGGGCCGACGGTGAGTGGGTCGAGTTGGAGGGCGAGCCCCCGGTCGGTGCCCCGCTTGCCGCTCTGTCGGACGCCGGTGACTTCGTGCTCGAGTCGGGCGACGCATCCCAGGCCGTGATCACCGGGGTCCTCGGCCCGGCGGCCGGCTCGGCCCAGGGGATCCCATTCACCCTCACCGTCGAGGGCGGGCAAGTCACCGAGATTCGCTACGAGGTCGACACCGGGGGCGAGATCGCCCAGGTCGTGACCACTCTGAGCGAATTCGGCTCGGCCGGGACCGTGGCCAAGCCGGAGGGCGTGTGAGGGATCAGTAGTACTCCAGGTACTCGGCAAGCTCCCAGTCGGTGGTATGCGCCATGTACCTCTCCCACTCGGCTCCTTTGATGGCGAGGAACCCCTCGACGTAGCCGGGAGAGAAGTCCTCGACGAAGTCCTTGTCCCGGCGCAGCGCCTCGAGGGCCTCGCCCAGGCTGGCCGGGACGGTCACGTCGGTGTCCACCGCGGTGATGCAGTCCTGCGTCTCGGCAGGAGGGCACTCGAGTCCCTTCCTGACCCCGCGTAGCGACGAGACGAGCGTCGCCGCCGCAGCGAGGTGAGCCGATGCGGAACCGTCGGCGAGACGGTGCTCGAGCCGTGTGCCCGGCCCGCGGGTCGGGGGGACCCTGAGGGCGGTGCCACGGTGGTCCAACCCCCAGTTGGCGTAGTAGCCGTTCAGTGATGCCGGGCGCAACCGCTTGTAGGCGTTGACCGTCGGCGCCACCAGCGCGGTCATGCTGACGTGGTCGTTGACCACACCTGCGATGCACTGACGGGCTAGGGGGCTGAGACCGTCCGGGTCGCTGGGATCGAAGAAGGCGTTGTTGCCCTCGCCGTCCAGCATCGAGTAATTGACGTGGATGCCGCTCCCGCCCCGATCGGTGATCGGCTTGCCCATGAAGCTGAGCAGGTAGCCCCGACGGGCCGCGACCTCCTTGGCCATGACCCTGAACAGGAAGGCGTCATCGGCCGCCTGGAGCGCCTCCCCGTACCGCAGGGTCAGCTCGAACTGCCCGTCGTCGTACTCGGAGTTGACCGACTCCAGCTCGATCCCCATCTGCGCCGCCGTATCCATGATCGCCTCGATGGTCCCGCTCGGGTCGACCGCGGTGCCGGTCCCGTAGACGTACGAGCCCGGGGTGTGGATCGGGCGCCAGCCGCGCTCCCCGTCGGGCTCGAAGAGGAACGCCTCCAGCTCGAAGCCCACCATCGGGGTGTAGCCGAGGTCGGCCCACTCGCCGACGACACGTTCCAGGATCGAGCGTGGGGCCAACTCGATCGGGGCGCCGTCCTTCGTGATCGAGGCCACCACCACCCCGGTGCCCCGCTCCCAGCCAGGTCTTATGCTCTCGATGGGAAAGCGCGCCTCCACGTCGGGGAAGCTCTCGTGATGAGCGCCGGGGTGGGGAATCATCTCCCGTTTGAGCTGGAGCGAGAAGACGGCGACGCAGTGGTTGCTGCCTTCCTCGGCGCGCGCCGCCGACAGATACTTGCCCCGGGCGAGGCCGAGATGGTCGGGCCATAGATACCGGACGCGCTCGTAGGTGGTGTGGCTCAGACTCTCCTCCCAAAAGGCTTGGGGCGGCCGTGCCGCTGGAGAAACAGTATCAACCGGAGGTTGCGCTGTCGTCGCCGGGTCACGGGTATCCTCGGCTGGTGCGAGCCCTGGTCATCGAGCACGATCCCCTTTCCACCCCGGAGCGGGTGGGGGCGCATCTGGAGCGGAGGGGGGTGGGGCTGGAGCCGTTCGTCGTCGTGGAGGACGTGACCAATCCCCGAGTGACGGCGGAGTTCCCGAGCAACGGCCGGCACGACCTGGTGGTGCTCATGGGCTCACCCTGGTCGGTATACGACGAGGGGATCCATGGCTGGCTCCGGCCCGAGCTCGACTTCATCCGGGCTCAGATCGACGCCGGCGTGCCCGTGCTCGGCATCTGCTTCGGTGCGCAGGCGATGTCGGCGGCGCTCGGTGGCACCGTCACCATGTCGCACCGTCCCGAGTACGGGTGGGTGACCATCGACCCGGAGATCGACCATATCGCCCCCGGGCCCTGGTTTCAGTTCCATCACGACGAGTTCACCCTCCCGGAAGGGGCTGTCGAGCTCGCCCGCAACGAGTCCGGTCTGCAGGCATTCAGGATCGGGCGCAACCTGGCGGTCCAGTTCCACCCAGAGATGAGCGGCGACCTGATCGCATCCTGGTGTGAGGCTGGCGGCGACGATGAGCTGGCGGAGGCAGGAATCGACCCCGGCCGGCTGATCGAGGAGAGTCGTCGGCTCGCGGTCGAGTCCCAGCCGGCGCTGGAGCGGCTGCTGGACTGGTTCCTCGACGAGGTAGCCGGCAGCTGAGTGATGGGCGACCCGCCCCGGGTCGAGGTCGACCTGACCGATCCTGACCTCTGGCGGGCAGGAGTGCCCCACGATGAGTTCCGGAGGCTGCGCACACTGGGCGGTGTGGCATGGGCCGAGCACCCAGGCGGGCACCGCGGCTTCTGGGTGGCTAGCAGTCATGCCGATCTGGTGGCGATCTCCCGCGACACAGCAACCTTCTCCTCCCGGGGCGGAGTGATAACCCTCGACGATCTCCACCCCGACCAGCTCGAGGCGCGCCGGACCATGCTCGAGGAGGACCCGCCCCGTCACCGGCAGCTCAGGTCACTGACGTCGGCCCACTTCACCCCGAGGGCGGTCCGAGCCCATGAGGCCGTGGTCCGTGCCCTGGCGGTGGGCTCGATCGAGTCGGCGCTGTCGATGGGAGAGTGCGACCTGGTGCCAAACCTGAGCGAACGGGTCCCGATCAGGGTCCTGGCCCGGATCCTCGGGTTGCCCGACGATCAGGTCGACCGCCTCGTGGCTCTGGGCAACCGGATGATCGGCTCCGACGACCCCGAGTATCTCGATCCGGCGCTGGAGGCGGTCCCCGAGGCGGAACGACGTCTCCTCCCGTTCGGGCACCCCGCCGCCCTCGAGGCGTTCGAATTGGCGTGGGGCCTGGCCCGGGCCCGACGAGAGAAGCCTGTCGACGACGTCCTGACCGCCCTGGCGACAGGGGAGATCGATGGGCGCCGTCTCTCCGACCGCGAGCTGGGCACCTACTTCGTCCTGCTCGCCATCGCCGGGAACGAGACCACCCGTCACACCATCACTTCCGGAGTGGCGGCCCTGGCTTCTTTTCCCGACCAATGGCGACTGCTCGTCTCCGGCGACATCGACCCCGGCGCCGCTGCGGACGAGGTGATCCGTTGGGCTACTGCGATCCACTTCCACCGGCGCGTCGCCACCCGGGACGTCCGGTTCGGGGACGTCGAGATCGAGACGGGGGAGAAGGTCGCCCTCTACTACGCCTCGGCCAATTTCGACGAGTCTGTGTTTCACGACCCGCATCGTTTCGAGCTGGGCCGAGCACCCAACGATCACGTGTCCTTCGGCCGCGGCGGCCCTCATTTCTGCCTCGGAGCTCATCTCGCCAGGCTCGAGGTGCGCGTGGTGCTGGAGGAGTTGAGGTCCCGAGTCTCGACCATCGAGCTCACCGGCGACCCCGTCAGGCTTCGCTCCAATCACATCAACGGGCTGAAGCACTTGCCGGTGCGTCTGACGCCTCGCTGAGGGATTCTGAGTCGGCCGTCGTTTGGCCGCCAACGATCTCGCCGAATTGCTACTTTCCCGGTGGGCGAATCGAGGAGGCAGCATGGCGACGTCGGGCACGTCGAGCGAGGTGAGGTTGGAGCGGTCGGCGATCGGCTTCCCCACAGCCCTGGCCACTGCGGTAGGTCTCATCATCGCCGGTTCGGTGCTGCTCACCGCCCAGACCGGCTACGGGGCTGGTGGCTACGTGTTCGCCTGGGCCATCCTCATCGCCTACGTGATCATGCTCGCCCAGTCGGCCAGCTTCGCCGAGGCGGCCGCTGTCCTGCCCACGGCAGGCTCGGTGTACGACTACATAGCAGCGGGGATGGGCCGGTTCTTCGCCATCACCGGGACCATGGCGGCTTACCTGCTGGTTCACGTTTTCGCCGGTGTGGCCGAGACCGCCACCGCCGGGGTGTTCGCCGCCATCAACTTCGAGCTCGTCGACCTCCAGGAGTCCGGCTCGTGGTGGATCGGGGCGGCGATGCTGGTCATCTTCGCCGTGGTCAACATGCTCGGCATCCGTCCCTACGCCTCGACCGAGATCGTGATGACGGCGGTCATGTGGCTCACCCTCGTCTTCTTTGGGGTGGTCGGCACCTTCAGCGCCAAGGAAACCAGCATCAGTGGGGTCTTCGGCGAGTCGTTCGTCGGAACCGACCTCACTGCCGTCCTCAGCATGGTTGGGCTCGCTCTCTTCCTTTTCGTCGGCGTCGAGTACGTCACCCCTCTCGCCTCCGAGTTGAGGGAGCCGCACCGCACCATCCCGCGCGCCATGTACATCGGGGTGACCATGGTCGCGGTCGCCATGTTCCTCTACGGCTCGGCGGTGGCCCGCCAGGTCGAGAACGTGGACCTCGGCGACGGGACTCTCATACTCGACACCCCCCTCGCCATCCCGGCACTGGGTGAGGCGGTGCTGGGCGACGCCGGCCGCATCTGGCTCGGCATCGCAGTGCTCCTCGCCTCCGCCGCCACCCTCAACACGATCCTGGCAAGCGTGCCCCGGATCTTCTACGGGATGGCCAAGGATGGGACCCTGCCCAAGGTGTTCGGCTGGCTCCATCCCCGCTACAAGGAGCCGTGGGTCGGGATCATCCTCGTTGCCCTGATCGGCATCGTCGGCGCTTTCCTCCTCGACGGGGACATCCCCTCGATCATCAACCTCATCCTGGCCGCGGTCATGGCCTGGATCTTCAGCTACCTGCTGGTCAACATCTCGGTCATGGTCCTCAGGGTGAGGAGGCCCGACCTGCCCAGGCCGTACAAGACCCCCCTCTATCCCCTGCCCCAGTTCCTGGCCAGCGTCGGCCTCCTCGTGGCGGCGTGGTACATCACACCGCCCTATCTGACCAGAGGCGACATCTATCGCCCCTTCTTCCTCATGATCGGAGTCTGTGCCCTGTATGCCCTCGCCTGGACCTACGGCGTGCAGAAGGTGAGCCCGTGGAAGGCGGTGGAGCCGGAGACTCTGACCGCCGAGGAGGGTCTGACCGAGTCGTGATCGGACAGGAGGCGAAGCACCGCCTGCCCCGCTCCTACAAGGAGGGCCGTCTCCTCCGGCTGCTGGCCGGAGACCTGCCCGGCTACTGGGTGGAGCAGGCGAGCCCGAGCAAGGCTCGCTTCGTCCCGGTCAACGGTGGCCAGGTTCTAGACGTGGCTGAACGGGTCGACCGCAGGTTCCTCGGCCACAACGAGATCGCCCAGTTCCAGGCGCGGGCTCCGGCCAGGGCCACGGCTCAGGGGCGGCTTCGCATCCACCACACCGGGCGTCTCAAGCGAGACGGGGTCAAGGTCGACGTGCTCGAGGGTGGTGACGCGATTCGGGCGCTGGCTGATGCCATCGAGAGCGACGCCGCCTTCGTGACCGCCGTCCTTCCTCTCGACTTCACCCGCTTCGAGATGCGGTGTGCCAGTGGGGAGTGGACGTCGTCGGTCGAGCTGATGGGAGCGTCGTTCGTGAGCATGGCCCTGCCTCCGATGCGCAGCTACGTCCATCTCCATGCCGACCAAAGGGAGTCCCTCATCGACTCTCTAGCTGCCCTGTCGACGGTGATCAGGCGGTTCGGCTGAGCCGATTGGGTGCGCCCGGTGGACCGGCCGCGGAATCTTCCCACGGGAAGACCAGGTCGGCCATCACTTCGTCGAAGGCGAGGTCGAGGTCGAGCAAGAACATCGGTGCCTTGGGCCGGCGGCGACGTCTCCGCAGTTCCTTGAATCGCATGATTTCACTCCTCGGTCGTGCCTCAGTTGCGAATAGCTACTGACAACTATATACGACTGAGTAGCACATTGCAACTCACAACTTGATAGGATGATCCCATGTCGAGAAAGTCCCTGCAGCATCTGGAATGCGCCGTCGCCAACACCGTGGAGATGGTGAACGACGCCTGGACCGTCCTGATCCTCCGCGACGCCTTCCTCGGGGTGAGACGGTTCGAGGAGTTCGTCGACGACCTCGGCATCGCCCGCAATGTCCTGACCGATCGTCTCGAGCGGCTCGTCGGCAACGGGATGCTCGAGACCAGGCCCTATCAGGAGCGACCGCCCCGGCATGAGTATCGCCTCACCGAGCAGGGCAAGGACCTGTTCGACGTGTTGATGACACTGTGGAGCTACGGGGAGCGCTGGAGACCCCCGGCCGATCCCGACCGACAGAAGGTGATCCACGTCACTTGCGGGCACGAGGCCCGCGCCGAGGCCCATTGCGGGCATTGCGGTGAGCGGCTCAACCGTCGCGACGTGCGGATCGAGCCACCGCTGGGCGTGGTCAGCGAGCGGATCGCGCCTGCCGAGCCGGTGGGGGCATGAGCTCGATCGACTACCGCACCTGCCCGTTGTGCGAAGCCACCTGTGGTCTCGAGGTCGGCCATGCCGACGGCAAGGTGATCCGGATACGCGGTGACCGCGATGACGTGTTCAGCCACGGCTTCATCTGCCCCAAGGGCTCGACCCTGGGCAAGCTGGACGAGGATCCCGACAGGCTGCGTGCCCCGCTGATCAGACAGGGCGGGTCTCACCGGCCGGCCTCCTGGGACGAGGCGTTCGCCGAGATCGAGCGGGGCCTCCTCCCTGTCATCCAGGAGAGCGGGAGCGACTCGGTCGGGGTCTACCTGGGGAATCCCAACGTCCACTCGATGTCGGGCGTGATCTATCCGAGGATCCTCCTCAAGATGCTGAGGACGAAGGCGATCTTCAGCGCCTCGACCGTCGACCAGATGCCCAAGCACGTCTCGTCGGGTCTCATGTTCGGTCACCCGGACCTGATCCCCGTGCCCGATATCGACCGCACCTCCTACCTGCTGATGATGGGCGCCAACCCGTACGAGTCGAATGGCAGCCTGGCCACCGCCCCCGACTGGCCGGGCAGGCTGAAGAAGATCCGGGAGCGTGGGGGAAAGCTGGTGGTGGTCGACCCGCGCCGGACGAGGACCGCCCTCGCCGCCGACGAGCACGTCTTCATCCGGCCCGGGACCGACGCCCTGTTCCTCTTTGCGCTGGCCGCTGCCCTCTTCGAGGATGACCTGGTCGATCTTGGCGACCTCGATGACAAGGTCAACGGCCTGGAGAAGATCGCGACGATGGTGGACCCGTTCACACCGGAGACCGTGGCCGCCGCGTGCGGGGTCCCGGCTCCCGAGATCCGTCGTCTTGCCCACGAGCTCGCCACCGCCGACTCGGCCGCGGTATACGGTCGAATCGGGACCCACACCGCCGAGTTCGGGACCATGGCCTCGTGGATGACCGACGTGCTCAACGTGCTCACCGGGAACCTCGACCGCCCGGGCGGGGCCATGTTCCCCCTCGCTGCCCACGAGCAGCCCCGGTCGCCCCGTGGCTTCCAGATCGGTCGCTGGGCCAGCCGGGTCAGGGGGCTTCCCGAGGTGCGCGGCGAGCTGCCCGTTTCCACCCTTGCCGACGAGATCCTGGAACCGGGCGAAGGGCGGATTCGGGCGATGATCACCATCGCCGGCAATCCGGTGCTCTCCACCCCGAACAGCCATCGGCTCGAGGAGGCGCTGGCGGGCCTCGACTTCATGGTCGCCGTCGATCTCTATCTGAACGAGACGACGCGGCACGCCGATGTGATCCTCCCTGGAGCCTCTCCACTCCGGCGTCCGCACTACGACTTCGCCTTCAACCAACTCTCGGTGAGAAACGTCGCCAACTACTCACCGGCGCTGTTCCCCCAGCCCGAGGGGGCACCAGACGAGTGGCAGACCCTGCTCCGCCTCGGCGCGGTGGTCTCGGGCCAGGGCGCCGACGCCGACCTCGACGCCCTCGACGACGGGATGTTCGGCCTGGTGGTCGGCGCCTCGGTGAGCGACCCGACGTCGCGCATCCACGGCCGGGCGCCCGAGGAGATCTTCGCCGCCACTGAGGGGGGAAGAGGGCCGGAGCGAATGCTCGACTTCCTGGTTCGAACCGGCCCCTATGGCGACGGATACGGGTCGGACCCGGAAGGCCTGAGCCTGGAGGTGCTTCGCAGGCACCCCCATGGCATCGACCTGGGCCCGCTGCAGCCGCGGCTTCCCGGCGCCCTCTGCACACCGAGCGGCATGGTCGAGCTGGCCCCGGATTCCCTCGTGGCAGACGCCGAGCGTCTGCTGGCATCGGCCGGTCGTGCCGCCAACGGCGGTTTCGTCCTCATAGGGAGGCGGGACGTCCGCTCCAACAACTCGTGGATGCACAACATCGACGTCCTGGTGAAGGGTCGGGAGCGCTGCACCGTGCAGATCAACTCCGGTGATGCCGCCCGCATCGGCGTCGACGCCGGGGGCCGGGTCAAGGTCTCCTCGACGGTGGGGACCGTGGTCGCTCCGGTCGAGATCACCGAGGACATCATGCCCGGAGTGGTGAGCCTGCCCCACGGATGGGGTCATGATCTCGAAGGCAGTGCTCTCACCATCGCCTCCGACCGGCCCGGGGTCAACTCGAACCGGCTCTCGACGGGAGCCATCGACCCGGTCTCCGGCAACGCGGTCCTCACCGGCATCCAGGTCGAAGTGGTCCCGGCCTGACCGGCTAAGTTGGCCCCATGGAGACATGGGACGCAATCCGGGCCCGTCGCGCCACCCGCGAGTACGCCAACACGCCGATCGAGGAGCGGTATCTGGAGCAGATACTCGAGGCGGGCCGTCGCGCCCCCTCTTCCCGGAACGAGCAGCGCTGGGACTTCATCCTCGTCCAGGACCGTGACCAGTTGCAACGGCTGTCCCAGGTCTGGCGGGGTGCCGCCCATGTCGCCGAGGCCCGCGCCGCAGTGGGGCTGGTCGCCCCGTTCAGCGACGACCTGCGCACCACGGCCTCGATCAACTACGACCTCGGCCAGGCGGCCATGTCGATGATGATCGCCGCCGCCGATCTCGGGATCGGCAGCCGCACTGCGTCGGTCCACGACTACGACCTCGCTTCCGAGATCCTCGGTCTTCCCGAGGATCGTCGTCTCACCTGGATGCTCGGCCTCGGGTACCCGCCAGACCGACCCCTCCAGCCGATCCAGCGGCCCGATCGCCGGCCATACGAGGAAGTGGTCCACCACGACCACTGGTGATCGCCTGACGGTCCCGATCGAGGTCCCGCTCGACCTGAAGGCGACGCTGAGGCCGCTGCACGGGTGGTTCGCCGACGATGGTTGGTGGCTCACCGCCCGCACCAGCCAGGGGCCAGTGTCGCTTCGCATCCGCCGCACCCGGGAGGAGCTCATCGGCGACGCCTGGGGCGACGGCTCTGGATGGGCCCTGGAGCGACTTGGGGCGCTGGCCGGCCTCGACGACGATCCGCAGTCGTTCCGGCCCGACGACCCAGTGGTCGGCGACCTCCATCGTCGTCATCCCGGCTGGCGGTTCGGTCACACCGGGCTCGTGTTCGACGCGCTGGTCCAGGCCGTTGTGGGCCAGAAGGTGACCGGAGTGCAGGCGGGGGCCGCCTCGAGGGCGCTGCGTCATCGATTCGGGGGCCCCGCCCCTGGGCCGGGCAGGCTCCGCCTGCCGCCCGACCCGGATCTCATGGCGGAGGCTCCCTATTGGGTCTATCACGAGCTCCACGTCGAGAAGAGGCGGGCCGACGTCCTCCGGCGGCTGGCCGCCGCCTCACGCGATGTGGAGACGCTCCGTGACCGACACCCGAGGGAAGCGGCTCAAACCCTGGAGGCCATCCCCGGTGTGGGTCGCTGGACCGCGGCCAAGACCCTTGCGGTGTCCCATGGTGATCCCGACCAGGTCGAAGTTGGGGACTTCCATCTGAAGCACGTGGTCGTCTTTCACCTCACCGGCCGGCCCCGGGGCAGCGACGAGGAGATGCTTGCGTTGCTCGAGCCTTTCCGGCCCCATCGAGGGAGGGTGACCCGGCTCCTTCACTCGCTCGGCCATGAGCCCAGCTTCGGACCGAGGCTTGCCCCGGTCGACATCACCCGGAGGTAGCGATGTGGCGCCCTCGCCTCTTCAGGGAGAGATCAGGCGGGATGAGCATGGTGAAGAGCCCGGAGAGCACCAACGGGGCGATCAGGAATAGATAACCGGTCGGCATCGAGGCACAGAACATCATCCCGGCCCAACCCAGCATCCGCCGGGGCCGGGTCCTCTGGTGAGGAGTGCCGTCAAAGCTGAGCAGGTACAACACCGACCCTCCGATCCCGGTCAGACCCAGGCAGGCCAGCGCTGCGACCAGCCAGGGAGTGTCTGAGAGGGCCCCCCCGAAGGCACCGACCACCTGCCCGAAGAAGACCATCGTTGCGAAAAGGAGGCCGGCCAGGCCGACGAATCTGGCGTAGGTGGTGGTGATGGCCTTCACCTCGACAATCTACCCTCGAAGCCGTGATCACCTATCGAACCGGAAAAGACGTCGATCTCGACGAGTTGATCGCGGTCTACGTCGACTCGACCCTCGGCGAGCGACGCCCGGTCGACGACCGCGAGCGCATGGCGCGGATGCTCGAGGAGGCAGATCTCCTCGTGACCGCCTGGGACGACGACCTCATGGTCGGCATCTCGCGCTCGGTCACCGATTGGGTGTACTGCACCTATCTCTCCGACCTGGCGGTCAGGCTCGGCTATCAGGGGAGGGGGATCGGCAAGGAGCTGGTCCGCCTCACCAGGCAGGCGACACCGCAGGCCACGGTGATCCTTCTCGCCGCGCCCAAGGCAGTCGACTACTACCCCAAGATCGGGATGACCCGTCACGAGAGCGCATGGGTGCTGTGGCCGGGCGAGGAGCCCGTCTGACCCGGGCCGCGCCCGGGACGCGAGCCGCCCTCACCTATCGAGCCAGGTCACGACCAGGTCGCCCACATACACCGGGTCGTGCATGTCGTTGTGGCTGGCCCCCTCGACCACCTCGACAAGGGCCTCCGACCCGGCGTCGGTCAAGGCGGCGGCAAAGTCTTCGGCGAAGCTCAAGTCGACGAACCCGTCCTCCTCGCCATGAAGGAGCAGGCTGCTCAGCCCCGGGTTCTTCTCGACCTGATACATGGGGTTGCCCGCTCCCCACGCGGCCGGGTCCTCGGTGGGGCTCGTCCCGAAGAAGGGGAGCATCAGCGGCCCGAGCCGGGCCACGTCGTAGGGCCCGGCGAGGCCCACCAATCGCTTCGGGATCACCGGTGTCTCCAGCGGGCAGTCCTCGCCGTACTCCCCGTCGTCCAGCGCCACCAGCGCGGAGAGGTGGGCCCCGGCGGAATGGCCCAGGACCGCCACCGTCCCGTCCGCCTCCGGTTGGGCTGCGGCGTATCTGACCGCACAGGCAACGTCGTCGACTGCGACCGGGAACCCGGGCACCTCGCCGGCCAGGGTGTAGGGGGTGTTCACCGTGAGATACCCGCGGTCGGAGAGGAAACGGGCCAGATCGGCCATCAGCGCCGGCGAGCCGGCGACCCATCCTCCGCCGTGGACCAGAACCACGGCGGGGAACGGGCCTTTCCCTTCGGGCACCAGGATCTCCAGCCCGATGTCGGGCAGGGGCGGGGACGACGCCGTATCGCTGCCGGTGGTGGTGGTCGCAGCTGACGTCGTGGTCGTCGCCTCGCCGGCGAGGGTGGTGGTGCTGGTCGTCGACGGCGGAGCCGTGATCGTGGTCGAAGGGCGGGAGGCGACAGGCTCGGTGCCGGCACGGGTGGTCGCGACCGGGAACGGCTCGGCACCCGGGGCGCAGGATGCGACGAGCATCGCCGACCCCAGAGTGACGAGGATCAGGCGATTAGCGATGCCGCGTCGCGGTCGACGTGCCATTCCACCTCCGCCCCGCCCTCACCGAGGAGACCTGCCGGGGTTGCCTTCTCGAAGCTGGATCTCACCGCCTGGGCCTTCCCGACCCCGACGACGAGGACCATGAGGAGGCGAGCGCCCCAGAGCAGCGGGAAGGTGGCGGTGAGCCGCTGCTCACCCAATTGGGGCACCGGGTTGGCTACGTACCAGCGGTCTTGCACCTGCAGCGCTGGAGTCCCGGGGAACAACGATGCGGTGTGACCGTCTTCCCCCATCCCGAGCAGGACCAGGTCAGGGCCGCTTTCCCGGTGGATGTGGCGGAGCCGCGCCTCGTAGTGGGCCGCCGAGTCCGCCGGGGTGAGGAACTCGCTCCATCGGGGCCGATCGAAGGAGACGTCCGCGTCGTCGAAGAGCGCTCGGGCCACCAAGGCGCCATTCGAACGCTCGTGATCCGGGGGGACCCATCTCTCGTCCGAGAGCCATGCATCGACACGATCCCAACGCGGCGCTCTCGCCCACAGGGCGCGATATGTGTCCTCCGGGGTGGTTCCACCGGACAGCCCGAGCGAGAAGCGGTCATCGGCTTCGGCGATGAGACCCGCGATCCGGTCGGCTACGGCCTCGGCCACGGTCTCGGGGCTGTCATGGACGAGCAGCTCCATCTCGCTCACGGTAACGCTCTACATTGGCTCGATGGGCACGCAGGTGATCATCCCGCTACCGGAGGGGGACCTCTCGGGGTGGGTCTCGGGCACGGGCCCCACCGGCATCCTGCTGGCCCATGGCGCAGGCACCAACCAGGATCACCCTCTCATCGTCGGGCTGCGCGAGGCGCTGGCCGAAGTCGGCCACACGGTCATGACCTTCAACTACCCCTACTCGGAACGGGGATCCCGGCGGCCGGACCGAACAGAGAGGCTGCTCACCGCCCACCGCGCCGCCGCCGACCGCCTGCGCCCGCAGGTCGACCGTCTCTTCCTGGCCGGTCGCTCGATGGGAGGGCGGATGGGCACCTACCTGGTCGCGGACGGCTACCCCGCCGACGGCCTCATCCTCTACGCATATCCGCTCCATCCGGCCGGCAAGGAGACCGAGCTGCGAGTGGACCACCTCAGCGATGTAGGCCAGCCCATGCTGTTCTTCGTGGGGACTCGCGACGCCCTGAGCCGGATGGAGCCCTTCGAGCGCCACGTCCGGCCTCTACCGGGGGTCACGGTCGAGGTACTGGAAGGGGCCGATCACTCGTTTCGCGGAGGCGGTTGGACTCCGGAGACGGTGCTCGCTCGCCTCGTCACGGCAACCACGGTCTGGATCGCCGCGCTCCCATCTGGCAGAAGCGGAGACGCACGACCATAATTGGTGGCTCTTCCACCTCCTCAAGGAGTCTCTTCAGATGTCCCAGATCAGTCTGCGCGCCGAGGCGGGCCGGGCCACCGGCTCACGGCCGTCGCGGCGGCTTCGCAAGACCGGGCTGGTGCCCGGAATCGTCTACGGGAAAGCGACCGACCCGATCAACGTGGCGGTGGATGCCCATGATCTCCATATGGCCCTCCACACCGAAGCCGGCACGAATGCCCTGATCAACCTCGAGATCGAGGGCAAGGAAACCCTCCTGACGATGGCCCGTATCATCGAACGGCACCCGTTTCGCAACGAGTACCGCCACATCGACTTCGTGACCGTCTCACTCGACGAGACCGTGCACGCCGAGGTGGTCATCCATTTCGAAGGCACACCTGTCGGTGTGCGCGAGGGTGGTGTCTTCTCGCCGAGCAAGACCCAGGTGATGGTGGAGACGCTCGCCACCTCGATCCCGTCCGGTATCGAGCTCGACATCTCCGACGTGGAGATGGGGGGCGCGTTGCGCGTCGCCGATCTCCCTCAGATCGAGGGTGTCGTCTACGTCGACGACCCGGAGACGGTCTTGATGAGCGTCACTGCCCCCGCGGCCGAGATCGTCGAAGAGGTGGAGGAAATCGAGGGCGAGGAAGGGGTCGAGGCCCCCGAGGGCGAGGAGCCGCATGCCGAGGCGGAGGATTCTGGGCCGGCTGGGGAAGCCGGAGGCGAATCCGGCGGGTGAGCCGGTGCCCCTGGTAGTCGGGTTGCGCAACCCGGGGTCGGAATACAGAGGGACCCGCCACAACGCCGGTTCCGAGGTGGTGGACGAGGTTCTGCAACGCTCCGGCTTGAAGCTGGGGCGCGCCCCGTCACGGATGAGGGCACAGATCGCACAATCCGGAGTGGGGGAGAACCGGGTGGTCTACGCCGTCCCCACCACCTACATGAACAACTCGGGCCTGGCGGTCCGCGCCCTCCTCGACTACTTCGGGATCTCCCCGGACGACCTGCTCGTGGTACACGACGACATCGATCTCGCTCTCGGTCGGCTCAAGCTGCAGGTGGGCGGGGGAAGTGGCGGTCACAACGGGATCAGGTCGATCGAGAGCGCCCTCGGGACCAATCGATTCAGCCGGCTCAAGTTCGGGGTGGGCCGGCCGCAAGGGGACATGGAGCCGTCCGATCACGTGCTGCGCAGGTTCTCGAAGGCCGAGCGCGCCGAGGTCGATGCCATGGTCGAGGACGCGGCCGACATCGTCGCCCACTGGCCCCAGGACCGGGCCCGCGCCCAGGAGATGGCTGCGTTGCGTGGTCGGGACGAGAATGCCTGAGTTCGTCGGGGCGATCGACCAGGGGACCACCTCGACCCGTTTCATGATCTTCGACCGCTCCGGCGCCGTGGTTTCGGTCGATCAGCTCGAGCATCGCCAGATCTTCCCCCAGCCGGGTTGGGTGGAGCACGACCCGGTCGAGATCTGGTCGAAGACGACGTCGGTGGTCGAAGGAGCCCTGGCCCGGGCCGGGCTGACGCCCGGCGACCTGGCCGCGGTAGGGGTGACCAACCAGCGGGAGACGACGGTGCTCTGGGAGCGAGCCACCGGGGCGCCGGTGGCCAACGCGGTCGTGTGGCAGGACACCCGAACCGCCGAGCTGTGCAAGACGCTGGCCGGCGAGCTGGGGCCCGATCGGTTCCGTGCCAAGACCGGCTTGCCCCTCGCCACCTATTTCTCGGGCCCCAAGGCGCGATGGCTCCTCGACCGTCTCGCGCTCGGCGAGCCCGCCCGGCGGGGCGAGCTGGCCTTCGGGACCATCGACACATGGCTGGTGTGGAACCTGACGGGAGGGACCGACGGCGGCAGCCATGTCACCGACTTGACCAATGCGTCACGCACGTTGCTCATGGATCTGGTCACGACGGATTGGGATGCCGACCTCGCCCTGGAGATGGGAGTGCCCACCGCCATGCTCCCCACGATCCTGCCCTCGGTCGGATTCGTCGCAGAGTGCACCGGCCCATTGCGAGGCGTTCCGCTCGCCGCCATCCTCGGTGATCAGCAGGCGGCGCTCTTCGGCCAGGCGTGCTTCGAGCCGGGGGAAGCCAAGAACACGTACGGCACCGGGAACTTCATGCTGCTCAACACCGGCACGGCCCCGGTTCACTCGCAGGCCGGCCTCCTCACCACGGTCGCCTTCGGCCGTGAGGGATCACCGCCTGTGTACGCCCTCGAGGGCTCGGTGGCGGTGACCGGGTCGCTGATCCAGTGGCTTCGTGACAACCTCGAGTTGATCGACGACTCGTCCGAGGTGGAGAGCCTGGCCCGGAGCGTCGCGGACAACGGCGATGTCTATTTCGTCCCCGCCTTCTCGGGTCTGTTCGCCCCGCATTGGCGGCCGGACGCCCGGGGTGTGATCACGGGGCTCACCCGTTTCGCCAACCGCGGGCACATTGCCCGGGCGGCTCTCGAGTCGACCGCGTTTCAGACCCGTGACGTGCTCGACGCAATGGTGGTCGACTCCGGGGTGGAGCTGAGTGAGCTGCGCGTTGATGGGGGCATGACCGGCAACGGCCTCTTGATGCAATTCCAGGCCGACCTCCTCGGTGTCGACGTGGTCCGCCCGGTCGTTGCCGAGACCACCGCCCTGGGAGCGGCCTACGCCGCCGGTCTGGCCGTCGGGTTCTGGTCTGGTCCGGGCGAGATCAGGTCACTGTGGGCGGAAGGGGCCCGCTGGCACCCGACGATGCCGGTCGAGGAACGAGAACGCCTGCATCACCGCTGGAGCCAGGCGGTCGAGCGCTCGCTGCATTGGGTGTGAAGCGCGGCCGTTTCCCGGCGGAGGAAGTGCCCGAGGAGACCACTTCCGAGTTGCTCCGGTTCTTTGCTCAGTGACAGCGGCACCCTCACCGATAAGATCGAAGGCGAGTCGAGGAGGACGTGATCTCTGCTCCTGACATCCTGGCCCTGTCCAGGATCATCCTGGTGCCGTTCATCATGGCGTTCACCCGGTCCGAGAGGATCGACAACGCCCTCCTCATCGCGGCCTCGCTCTTCGCCGTGGCCGCCTTCACCGACTTCCTCGACGGCTATCTCGCCAGGAAGACGAGTGGTGGGACCCTGCTAGGCGCGTTCCTCGACACCACCGCCGACAAGATCCTGATCACAGGGACCTTGCTCGCCCTGGTTTCGGTCGATCGGGTGTCGATCTGGCCGGCAGCGATCATCATCTTCCGCGAGTTCCTGGTCATGGCCTTGCGCGGCGTGGTGGCCACCCAAGGTGGCCGGATCCCACCCTCCACCTGGGGCAAGATCAAGTTCGGGGCCCAATTCCTGGCGATCTTCCTTGCTTTCGTCAGGCTTCCCGACCGCTGGGGGCCGTGGTATCTCGACCAGTGGGTGATGCTGCTCGCCGTGATCGCGACAGTCGGCTCCGCCTGGGGGTACATGACCGCTTTCTTGCACACGGTGCGCTCCGAGCCGTCCCGAACCTCGGTGTGAAGGCGGCCGTCACCGGAGGCAACGGAGTCGTCGGTCAGGCCCTGGTCCGACATCTGGTCAGGGAAGGTCATGGGGTGGTGGCCCTTGCCCGATCGAAGCACGCATCGGACGTGCTCGAGGGCCTTGGTGCCGACACGATGCAGGGCGACGTGCTCGACCCGAGGTCGCTCGTGCCCCTCGTCGCCGGCTGTGAGGTCGTGTTCCACGTCGCCGGAGTCAACGAGATGTGCTCCCGGGATCCCGGGCACATGGACCGCGTCAACGTCGAAGGCACTCTCAACGTGAAGCGAGCGGCGCAGACGGCTCATGTGCCGAGGATGGTGCACACCTCCTCCGCCGTGACCGTGGGTGAGGCGCCGGGCACGGTCGCCACCGAGGCCACCGCCCACCGGGGCAGCTATCTGTCACGCTACGAGCGCTCGAAGCACCTCGCCGAGTTGGCGTTCTTCGAGGAGCCCGGTGAGCTCGAGGTGGTGGCGGTCAACCCGTCCTCGGTCCAGGGACCGGGCAGGGCGGGCGGGACCGGCCGGCTCTTCATCGAACTGGTCAACGGAACACTGCCTTTCGTCGTTGCCACCACGTTCTCGATCGTGGACATCGACGACTGCGCCCGCGGCCATCTCCTCGCCGCGACGCGTGGAGTGAGTGGGGAGAGATACCTGCTCAGCGGGGCCAGCCTCGACATGGGGGCGGCACTCGACTTGCTGGCAGCGGTGACCGGGCGCCGGCCCCGCCCTCGCGTGCTCCCCGGCTGGGTGGCTGCGGTGGGAGCCGGGGTGGTGGAGGCCGGCTCCAGGCTGGTGGGCGCTCGCCCCAAGCTGTGTCGGGAGATGGTGCGGGTCCTGCGCGCCGGGCACGTCTATGACGGGACCCGGGCCACGCGTGATCTCGGCCTGGCCTATACCCCCGTCGAGGAGACGTTGCGCCGCTCCATCGAGTGGTTTCGCGGCGAGGGACTGCTGTCGTGACCGCTCCCGGAGCCGGTTTTCCCGATCGGGGTGGGGGGTAGCATCGGAGGGGTCTCGATGGCTGCCCCCCTCTTCCCCCTTCTCGCGCGCTGGCGCTCCCAACCGCTTCCCGATCTCCACGGCACCTGGGCGGTGCCGACCGGGGGGCGCGCCTTCGCCATCGCCGGGCTGGCCGATCAGCTGGAGCGGCCGACCCTGGTGGTTGCCCCCGGGGAGCGGGATGCCGAGGAGCTGGTCGACGACATGTCGCTCTTCCTCGATCGGGTCCTCTTGTTCCCGGCATGGGAGACCTTGCCCTTCGAGCACGTCTCCCCCAACGTCGCCACCATGGCCCGCCGGGCGGAGGCTCGTCACGCCCTCGACAGTGGCCGGCCGGTCGTGGTGGTGGCCAGCGTGCGCAGCGTCGTTCAGAGGTTGAGCACCTCGCCCCATCAGCCCCTGAGCCTGGCCCCGGGCGACGAGCTCGACCTGGCGGACCTGGCATCGAAGCTCGCCGCGCTCGGCTATTCCCGAACCGAGCGAGTCGAGGCCAGGGGCGAGTTCGCTGTGAGGGGTGGGATCGTCGACGTCTTCCCGGCCCAATCCGACGTGCCGGCCCGGCTCGACTTCTGGGGTGATCGGCTGGAGGAGGTGAGGTCGTTCTCGGTCGGGAGCCAGCGCTCCGAGGCTCCCCTTCCCGGTCTGGTCGCCTTCCCGGCGCGTGAGGTTCGGCCCGATCCCGAGATGCGGGCGAGGGCGAAGAAGCTGGTGAGGGAGGAGCCGTGGAGCGCCTCGACGTGGGACCGGGTGGCCGAGGGAGTCTCCTTTCCCGGGATCGAGTCCTGGCTGCCCTGGATGGCCGAGCCGGTATCGATGATCGACGCCCTCCCTTCGGGCGCGGATCTGGTGATAGTCGAGCCGAGCCGGGCTCTCGACCGGGCACGAGAGCTCGTCAAGGAGGAGGCGGAGTTGGCCGCGGCCCTGGCCCAGACATGGGGCGATCAGGCACCCGAGGCCGGCGCCCATCCCGCCCTCTTCCTCGATCTCGAGGAGAGCCTCTCGGGACGCAGCCACCTTCGGCTGCCGGTTTCGCCATCAGGGCCCTCCGACCAGATCATGGAGGTACGGGCCCTCGATGCGATCCCCGGCGACCCCGCCTCCGTTGCCGCCGGCATCGGTCGTCTGCTCGGCCGGGGCCTCGACGTGGTGATCGCAATGGACGGGTCCGCCGCTGCCGACCGGGTCGCTCGCACCCTCGGTGAGCACGGTCTGGCGCTGGACAGGCGCGACTCCCTCCCGGCTCCGGGGTCCGCGGTCATACCGATCGGGATCCACCGGGGTTTCGTGGCTCCAGCCCTGGGTGTAGCGGTCTTCGGAGAGCAAGAGATCGCGGGGAGACGTCGCGCCCATCGCAGGGTGGGACGGGTCGCTGCCACCCTTGCCCAGCAGTACCGGGATCTGACCGAGGGCGACTACGTGGTCCATCACCAGCACGGCATCGGCCGCTTCGAGGGTCTGGTCTCCCGGGTCATGGCCGGGATCGAGCGCGATTACCTGGTGATCGGCTACGCCGGTGAGGATCGTCTCTACGTCCCTGTCGACCAGCTTGCCGCCGTGCGCCGGTACACGGGAGGTGAGGCGCCCCGGATCTCTCGCATGGGTGGGAGAGATTGGTCCGAGCAGAGGACGAAGGTGCGCAAGGCGGTGGCGGCCGTAGCCCAGCAGGTGGTGGAGCTGCATCGGATGAGGGCGTCGGCCACGGGCCACTCCTACGACCCCGACACGCCGTGGCAACTGGAGATGGAGGGGGCGTTCCCCTACGAGGAGACCGTCGACCAGTTGAGCGCCATCGTCGACGTCAAGGCCGACATGGAGACGGAGACGCCGATGGACCGCCTCATCTTCGGCGACGTCGGCTACGGGAAGACCGAGGTGGCATTGCGCGCTGCGTTCAAGGCCGTGCAGTCGGGCAAACAGGTGGCGGTACTGGTTCCCACCACCCTGCTCGCCCAGCAGCACCACGTCACCTTCTCCGAGCGGTTCGAGCCGTACCCGGTGCGGGTCGAGGTCTTGTCCCGGTTCCTCACGGCCAAACAGCAGCGTGCCGTGGTCTCCGGCCTCGCCTCGGGCGAGGTCGACCTGGTCATCGGCACCCACCGCCTCCTATCCGACGACATCAGGTTCAAGTCGCTCGGCCTGTTGGTCATCGACGAGGAGCAGCGATTCGGGGTGTCGGCCAAGGACGCGATCAAGCGTCTCAAGGTCGGTGTCGACGTCCTCACCCTGACCGCAACGCCGATCCCGCGCACTCTCGAGATGGCGCTGACCGGGATAAGGGAGGTATCCCACATTCGCACCCCGCCGGAGGATCGGCACCCGATCCTCACGTATGTTGGCCCTTACGACGAGCAGGCCGTCTCTGCCGCCATCCGCCGCGAGCTCCTCCGGGAAGGCCAGGTCTTCTACGTGCACAACAGGGTGCAATCGATCGAGCGGGCGTTGGCCCATCTCCGGGAAATGGTGCCGGACGCCCGTTACGTGGTGGCCCACGGGCAGATGTCGGAGGGCCAGCTGGAACAAGTGATGATCGACTTCTGGAACGGCGAGTACGACGTGATGGTGGCAACCACGATCATCGAATCGGGTCTCGATCTGCCCAAGGTGAACACCCTGATCGTCGAGCGCGCCGACCTGCTCGGGCTGGCCCAGCTCTATCAGCTCAGGGGACGGGTGGGGAGGTCGGACCAGCGGGCCTATGCCTATCTGTTCCACCCCGCCGACCAGATCCTGACCGAGGACGCCCACCGCCGCCTCGAGGCCATCGGCGAGGCGACCGATCTCGGGTCTGGCTTCCAGCTCGCCCTGCGCGACCTCGAGATCCGTGGGGCCGGGTCGATCCTGGGCGAGGTCCAGAGCGGGCACATAGCGGCGGTCGGGTTCGATCTCTACGCGGAGCTGGTGGCGGAGGCGGTGTCCGAGCTGGAAGGCCGGGAACCGGCCACCCCGGCGCCTCCCGAGGTGAGGATCGACCTCCCGGTCGATGCCCATCTCCCCGAGTCCTACATCCCGGAGCAGCAGCTCAGGCTGGAGGCCTACCGGCGGCTGGCCACGACCGCAACCGACGAGCAGGTCGATGACGTCGCCTCCGAGTGGGTCGATCGATTCGGGCCGCTGCCTCCTGCGGGAGAGGCCCTGGTGGCGCTGGCCCGGCTGCGAGTAGAGGCGCTTCGGGTCGGCCTCGAGGAGATCGTGCAACTGAGACATGAGGTGAAGCTGGGACCGGTCGATCTGAGGCCATCACAGGAGGTGCGGCTGAGGCGACTCCAACCCCGCTCGGTGCTGCAGGCCGCGGAGGGGAGCATCTTCATCCCCGCCCCCCGAGACCTGGTTCCCGGGCTGATCGAGTTCATCAGGCAGATGTGGGAGCCCCAGGTCCGGGTCCAGGTACCGGACACCACCGATTATCCTTCCCCCGTCTCCCCCTCTCTAAGGAATCCCTCTTGAAGAAACTCGTTTCGTCACTGTGCGCTGGAGCCCTCCTGCTCGCCGCATGCGGCAGTGGCTCCAACGCCGTCGCGGCGACACTCAACGGCGAGGACATCACTGTCAGCGACATCGAGGCCCTCATCGACACCGGAGACGAGTCGGCCATCGAGAAGGCGACCTTCGCTCAGCTTCTCGGGTTCGAGATCCAGCAACGGATCATCACCAGCGCCGCCGAGGACGACCTCGGGATCGTGGTCTCCGAGGACGAGATCGCGGCCGAGGCAGACACCTTCGTCGAGCAAACCAACACCAGCGGGGTGAGTAGGGAGGAGTTTCTCTCCAGCGCCGGGGTGACCGAGGAGTTCCTATTCGAATACGCACACCAGCAGCTACTCATCGCCCAGGTGAGGGAGGCCCTGGCCGCCGACGTGGCCGAGCCGACTCAGGAAGAGATCGACGGGGTGATGACCGAAGCCGAGGCTGCCTACTGCGCCTCGCACATCCTGGTCGCCACCGAGCAGGAGGCCAACGACGTGCTCGGCCGCCTCGAGGCCGGCGAGGACTTTGCCACCCTTGCGACCGAGGTGTCGACCGACACGGGGAGTGGGGCGGTGGGCGGCGACCTCGGCTGCGCCATCGCCGAGAACTACGTGCCCGAGTTCGCAAGCGCCCTGTCCGCTGCCGAAGTGGGGGTTCCCACCCAGCCGGTGGAGACCGAGTTCGGATACCACGTGATCCTGCTTCGTGAGGATGAGGTCCCGGCCGAAGCCGACGTGATCGAGGACCTGAAGGCGACAGCAGCCGACACCGCCACCAACGACTGGTTCCTCGAACAGGTGGAGGCGGCCGAGGTCACCGTCACCGAGGAATACGGCACCTGGGACAGCACGACTCCACAGGTGGTGCCCCCGACCGAGTGATAACGGTCACCGGACTGGGTCCCGGCGACTTCGACCGGATCCCCGAGACCGTTCGCTCCGTCCTCCTCGACCCCGCTCGAACGGTCGTCCTGCGCACCATCGAGCACCCTTCGGCGCGACAACTTGCCGCCCTTCGGGAGGTGACGACTTGTGACGACCTCTACGAGTCCGGCGAGACCTTCGAAGATGTCTACGCCGCCATCGTCGCACGTGTCCTCAGCATCGCTGGCGGGGCAGACGTGGTCTATGCCGTGCCGGGCAGCCCGCTGTTCGGAGAGTTCGCGGTGCGCCGGCTGCTCGAGTCCGCCGCCGTCGTCGAGCTGATCCCGGCCGAGTCCTTCGTGGACGCAGTCCTGGCCGAGGTCGGCTACGACCCGTTCGACCGTGGGCTACAGATCCTGGACGGTCATCGGCTTCCTTCTCCCCTGGCCCTGGACAAGCCGACCATCATCGGCCACCTCGACCGTCCCGAGGTCTTGGCGGACGTGGCGGCTCGAATCGGACGGGTCCTCCCCGAGGAGGCGGTAGTGGTCATCCTGGTGGGGATCGGCACGGTCGACGCGGTTCGCCTCGAAACCCGGCTCGACGATGTCGACCCAGACCTGGCGGGTAATCGCACGTCCATGTTCATCGACGCCGAGCCCGGAGGGCTGGTGGGAGCGGTGCGCACCATGGCCATCCTTCGCCGGGAGTGCCCCTGGGACCGGGAGCAGACCCACCAGAGCCTCATCAAGTACCTCGTGGAAGAGACTCACGAGCTGATCGAGGCAATCTCCAAGCTGAGTGGCGAGCAGGATTGGGTCGGCTACGCCGGGGTCGAGGACGAGCTGGGCGATGTCCTCCTCTCGGTGCTGTTCCACGCTGCCATCGCAGAGGAGAGGGGCGTCTTCGACATCGACGATGTGGCCGAGGCGATGCGACAGAAGCTGGTGCGCCGTCACCCCCACGTGTTCGGAGAGGTCGAGGTGGCCTCGGCGTCGGAGGTGAAACGGAACTGGGACGAGATCAAGGACGAGGAGCGGGGCGATCGTCGGCAGTCTGAAATGGACGGGGTGCCCGACGGGATGCCCGCCCTCCACCGCGCCGCCAAGATCCAGAATCGCGCAGCCAAGGTCGGGTTCGACTGGTCGGAGGCCGCGGGGGTGGTACCCAAGGTGAGGGAGGAGATGGGCGAGCTCGAGGCGGTCCTCGCGGACCGCGACGCTGCCGAGGCGGAGTTGGGGGACCTGCTCTTCTCGGTGGTCAACCTGTCGCGTCACCTCGGGCTCGATGCCGAGGTCGCCCTGCGCAAGGCCGTCAACCGTTTCGAGACGAGGTTCCGGGCGATGGAGGTCGACGGCCCGCTCGACGACCTGAGTCTGGACGAGATGAATCGACGGTGGGAGGATGCCAAGGGCTGAAGGCGCCGGCTCGAGATGGCCACCCCCGATGTCTGGCGTGGTGGTCGTATCGGCGCGGGTCGCCGGCCCTCTCGGGCCAATTACGGGACTGACTCCTGGCTGCTGGTAGCTTGCGGTGCAGCCGACCGGGGAATCCGCACCTGCCATGAGCCACTTCACGATCGAGCGTGTCGCCGCTCGCCAGATCCTCGACTCCAGGGGCAATCCCACCCTCGAGGCAGAAGTTCTCACCACCGGTGGGGCCTTCGGGCGTGGTGCAGTGCCCTCCGGCGCCTCCACCGGGGTGCACGAGGCCGTGGAGTTGCGGGACGGCGGTGATCGCTGGGCGGGCAAGGGGGTCACCAAGGCGTTGGCCAACCTGCGTGATCGGATCGCCCCGGCGCTGGTCGGCATGGACGTGACGCGGCAGGAGCAGATCGATGAGGCGATGAACGACCTGGATGGGACGCCGAACAAATCGAATCTCGGCGCCAACGCCATCCTCGCCGTCTCGCTCGCCGTGGCCCGTGCCGCGGCGTCGGCGATCGGTCTGCCCCTCTACCGCTATCTCGGTGGCCCGCCCGCACGCGTGCTGCCGGTGCCCTGTCTCAACGTCCTCAATGGGGGCGTCCATGCGGCGAACTCGGTGGACATCCAGGAGTTCATGATCGTCCCCGGCGGCCTGCCCTCCTACTCCGAGGCCCTGCGAGCAGGGGTCGAGGTATATCACGCTTTGAAGCGGGTGGCCGGTGGCAAGGGTCTCGAGACCAATGTCGGCGACGAGGGCGGGTTCGCTCCCAACCTGCCCACGAACGAGGCGGCGCTCGAGTTGCTGGTCGAGGCCATAGACGTGGCCGGGTACTCGCTCGGTGAGGAGATCGCCCTCGCACTCGATGTCGCCGCCTCGGAGCTCTACCGCGAGGGGCTGTACCGACTGGAGGGGAGGGCGCTCGACTCGGTCGAGATGGTCGCCTACCTGACCGATCTGGTCGAGCGGTATCCCCTGGTCTCGGTGGAGGACGGCATGGCCGAGGACGATTGGGACGGATGGAAGGCCCTCACCGCCAAGCTGGGCGACCGGGTCCAGCTGGTCGGGGACGACCTGTTCGTGACCAACGAGGAGATCCTGCGCAGGGGGATAGACGAGGCTGCGGCCAATGCCATCCTGATCAAGGTCAACCAGATCGGCTCGGTCTCCGAGACGCTCCACACGATGAGCACCGCCAGGGCGGCCTCCTACGGGATGATGGTCTCGCATCGCTCCGGTGAGACCGAAGACTCGTTCATCTCCCATCTCGCCGTCGCCACCAACGCCGGCCAGATCAAGACGGGCGCTCCCGCGCGGGGCGAGCGAACCGCAAAGTACAACCAGCTGTTGCGCATCGAGGAGTCCCTCGGGGCGGGTGCCAGGTACCCCGGCTGGGACACCTTCCGGAGAGGTCGTTGACCATCCTGCGCCGCCCGGGGATCGCTCTGGTGACCCTGCTCTTCCTCCTGCTCGGTGCGGCCTTCCTCACCCAGGTGGTCCCCTACCGACAGATCCTCGACTCGCGACGCCAGGTGGCGACGGCCCAGGAGAGGCTGGCCGACCTCCAGAAGGAGAATGCGGCTCTCCAGGCCGATGCCGAGGCGCTCAACACCGACGAGGAGGTCGAGAAGCTGGCCCGGGAGAAGCTGGGATACGTCCGCCCGGGGGAGACCGCATATGTGGTCCTCGACCCTCCGGGGGCCGACGATGAGGCTCCCGCAGCCGACGAGGTGGAGGCCCAACCGGAATTGACATGGGTTGATCGTCTCTGGGAGTTCGTCACCGGGGAAGACCTGGAACACGGCGGGTGACCTCGGCCGATGACCGGCAGGTCGTGGAGGCCCAGGTCGGCCGCCCCCTGCGCGCCGAGTCGGTTCCGGTGTCCCTTTGCCACCTGGGGCTCCCGGTCGTGGTGAGGGTGCCGCCAATCCTCGACGACGGCACCCCGTTTCCCACTCTCTACTGGCTCACCTGCCCGTTGGCGTCCACCCGCGTCGCCCGCCTGGAGAGCTCGGGTGGGGTGAAGCGGATGGAGCAGAAGGCGGAGACCGACCCCGACTTCGGTCGCCGCCTCGAGGAGTCCCACGCCTCGTACGCCGCCGAGCGGGACAGCCTCTTGCCCCCAGGGGCCTCCCCGATTCCATCCGGGGGAGTCGGTGGGGTTGCGGCCGGGGTGAAATGCCTTCACGCCGCCTACGCTCACACCAGGGCCGGGGGCGCCAACCCGGTCGGCGAACTGGTGCAGGAGTGGATCGAGCCCCTCGACTGCGCCATCCCCTGCGTGGTCGGTGGCGAGAGGAACCCGTCGTGGTCGCCCAACCCCTGATCGGAGTGGTCGACATCGGGACCAACTCGATGCGGTTGCTGATCACCGACGGTCACGACGAGGTCGGGCGCTGGGTCGAGGTGACCGGGCTCGGCCAGGGAGTCGATCGAACCGGCACCCTCTCTCCGGATCGCATCGAGGAGACGATGCGGGCCCTTGCCTACTTCGGCTCGCTGATGGACGAGCATGCAGTCGGCCGGCGAATGGCGATCGCCACCTCCGCCTCCCGGGACGCGTCAAACCGGGACGTGTTCTTCGATCTGGCCGAGTCGGCCCTGGGGACGCGGCCCATCCTCATCAGCGGCGAAGAGGAGGCCGCTCTGGCCTTCAGCGGGGCGACCGCCGGAGTGTCCCTGCCCCCTCCGGTCGTCGTCTCGGACATCGGGGGCGGCAGCACCGAGTTCGTCACCGAGGCGGGTGGGGTGTCCATCGACATCGGCTCGGTTCGCCTCACCGAGAGGGCGGTCAAATCCCGGCCCACTCCCGACGCCGAGATACAGGCAGCCAGAGCCCTGGTGGCGCGGCTGTTCGAGCGAATCGACCTCGACACCGGCTCCCTCATCGGGGTGGCGGGCACATGGACTTCCCTCGGGGCGGTGGCCCAGGGCCTACCCGAGTATTCGAGGGACCGCGTCCACGGCCACAGGATGTCCCGGAGCGATCTGGCAGGAGTGATCGAGGCACTGGCCGGGATGACCCTGGCCGAGACCGCGGCGATACCGTCCCTGGATCCGAAACGGGCCCCGGTCATCCTGGGAGGCGCCCTGGTCGCCGAGGGCGTGATGGATGTCCTCGCCGCCGAAGTCGTGATTGTGTCCGAGCACGACACGCTCGACGGCGCGGCCGCCCAACTCCTGGCTTTACCCTGATCGTCACACCGTTGCCCGGGTGGCGGAATGCAGACGCGAGGGGCTTAAACCCCCTTGAGCCGACACGGCTCGTGTGGGTTCGAATCCCACCCCGGGCACAATGAAGGGCCAGGTAGCCTGGCCCAGCGAGGGTTCGAGAGCGGGGCTGTGGTCACAGAATGGTCACAAGCCGCGTCGAACATCTGTTTGTTGTCGGATCAGGTCAGCGACTCGAGCTGCGGCATCGTCGTCGAGGCCTTGGATGGCGTGGCTGTACACGTCGAGCGTGAAGGCAACAGAGGAGTGTCCCAGACGCTCCGAAACCACCTTTGGGTGGACCCCTGCCTGAAGCGCCAAGGTAGCCCACGTATGGCGGGTGTCGTGGAACGTAATGCGAGGCAGGCGCCATCTGGCCACCCTGC
>DATBIX010000080.1:0-41747 GCA_036556665.1 Acidimicrobiia bacterium | reverse complement strand
AACGACGAAAGACCACGAACCCCCAGATTTCTCAGGAATCACATAGAGATTCGGGCGATCACCGAGGTCAGAAGCTTGCTCCGCGGGTAGGACTCGAACCTACAACCAATGGATTAACAGTCCACTGCTCTACCAATTGAGCTACCGCGGAAGATGGGTTCCCCTGGGACAAAGAATACCAAGCGGCCGGGTCCTACCCGGACCCGGTCAGAGGCGCTGCTCAGAGTGCCGATCGCGCTCGACCGAGCGCAAACCCCTGGCACCGGCGGCGAGACCCGTGGCCGTCACGTAGCGCCCGGCGTCGACCAGACCCATGCCCTGATCGGCGAGTTGGCCCACCGCGGGGTGCTTACGGGCCTCGACTGCCCAACGTTTGATCTGCTCGTATCGCTCCCGGCCGGCACGCGCCCCCAGGATGTAGCCGACAGCCGCACCGACCAGCATCCCAAGTCTGAACCTCACGGCTTCGATTCTGGCACGATCCCGGTTCGTGTGTGCACAGAACCACCGCCCGGGTGGGAAATTGCACACGAGGACCGGACACCGGTTCGTGTGTGCACAGAACCACCGCCCAGGTGGGAAAACGCACACGACGACCGAACTCAGGAGTTCTCCAGGAACCCCTCCAGCTTGTGCGACTTGTCGGGGTGACGCAGCTTTGCCAGTGCCTTGGTCTCGAGTTGTCGGATCCGCTCCCGGGTCACCTTGAAATGCGAGCCCACCTCCTCGAGGGTGCGCATCCGGCCGTCGGCGAGACCGAACCGCATGATCAAGACCTCGCGCTCCCGCTCGTTCAGCCCTTCCAGCGCCATCGCGAGCTGATCCTGGAGTGAGGAGAAGGTGGCGATGTCGGCCGGCCGCTCCGACTCCAGGTCCTCGACCAGGTCGCCGAGCGTCCCGTCTTCGTCTTCGCCCACCGGTGTCTCCAACGACACCGTGTCCTGGGCGATGCGTTGCAGCTCGGCCACCCGCCCCGGGTCGAGGTCGAGCTCATTGGCCAACTCCTCGAGACTCGGGGCCCGCCCCTTGGCCTGGGTCATCTCCCGCTGCGCCCTGGTCAGCTTGTTGACCGAATCGAGGACGTGGATCGGCATCCGGATCGTCCTCCCCTGATCGGCGATGGCCCTGGAGATGGCCTGTCTGATCCACCAGGTGGCATAGGTCGAGAACTTGAAACCTCTCCGGTAATCGAACCGCTCCACGGCTCGCATCAGGCCGACATTCCCCTCCTGGATCAGGTCGAGCAGCGCCATCCCCCGCCCCACATAGCGGCGAGCCAGCGCCACCACCAACCTCAGGTTCGACTGGACCAACTGGTCGTGGGCGGCGTCGCCCATGTCGATCTCGTGCTTCAGGAATGCCCGATCGTCGTCGGTGAGCCCGTCCTCATCGAGACGAGCCTGCGCTCGGCGCCCCGCCTCCATCTGCATGGCGAGCTCCACCTCCTGCTGGCTGGTGAGCAACGGGTAGCGTCCGATCTCGTTCAGGTAGAGGCGCACCGGATCGGAGACCGAGATCTGACCGACCTCGATGAACTCCTCCTGGACTCCGGGGCCCTCCTCGGTGAGCCTCATCCCCTGGGCGCGTAGGGCGTCGGCCACCTCTTCAAAGGCCTCTCCCGCTGCCTCGGCATCTTCCAGCTCCTGCTGGACCTCGGCCATGGTGAGAAAGCCTCGGTGCTTGCCCCGTTTGACCAGGGCAGCCACGACCTTGCTGATCTCGTCGTTCACGTCTCGGTGTGGGAGCGCTTCTCCTTCTGTAAAGCTATCAAGCGTCGCAGATTGTCGGAATGCACCTGGCTGCCTTCCTCCTGATTCCCGAGCTCACGCTGTAACGCCTCCATCTCCCGGTCGAGCCGGCGCTCCTTCACCCGGCCCAGGATCTCGTCGTGCGGAGGGATGGGGCGGGTGTCGACCGCCAGCTGGAGAAGGACCGTCCGCGCTGTCGGATCGGTGATGGAGGCGACATCGATCGACTCGTCGCCGGCCCGTCCTTCGATGGCGAGGAAAGCATGTCGCAGACGCTCGTCGGCGAAATCGTCGGCTCTGAGCTCAGCGATGGTCGAGGGAGACTCCAACCCGGCGCGAAGCACGGCTGCCTCCAACCGGTCGAACGGCCGGGCTGGGTCGGGGAAAAAGACACGTGAGACGTCCCTTCCCTTCAGCGCGTCCCTGACGATGTCCGGGTCGACCTGAACCTGATAGGCGAGGAACTCGGCGTAGCCATCCCGGAGAGTGGGGTTGTCGATCCTGGCCAGATGTGCGACAGCCGCCTCGAGGGCGCGCGCCCTCCCCTCCGGGGTCCGATCGTGTCGCTGGACTTCGTGCTCGATCCGGCGCTCCAACAGCGGCCTCGCCTCTTCGACCGCCGAGAGCAGCTCGGCTCCCCTCCCCTGCTGGACCAGGTCGGCCGGATCCAGCCCGTCTGGCATCGAAGCCACCCGCAGATCGAGATCGAGCCGGAATGGGGTCTCCAGCTCATCGCCTCGCAGTGCGGCACGGGAGCCGGCCTCGTCGGCGTCGAAAGCGAGGACGATCCTCTCCCCGAATCGGCGCAACAGGTCGAAATGGCCATCGCCTAGCGCCGTCCCACAGGTAGCCACGGCGGTCGATATCCCTGCCAGGTGCATGGCAATGACGTCGGTGTACCCCTCGACCACGACCGCCGGGTGGGCATCGGAGATCTCCCGCCTCGCCCGGTCGAGCCCGAAGAGGAGCTGAGCCTTGTGATAGACGATCGAATCGGCCGAGTTGACGTACTTGGCATCGGGGTTGTTGGTGGCGGCGCTGTCGATCTCCTCCACTCTGCGCCCGCCGAACCCGACCGCATCGCCACGCAGATCGTGGATGGGGAACATGAGTCGGCCGCGGAAGACGTCGTACACCCCTTTCGGCCCGCGACGGGAGAGACCGGCATCGATCAGGACTCCCTCGGCGATCCCGGCCGCCCGCAGCTCCCTGGTCAGGGTGTCCCAGTCGGTGGCGGCGAAACCGAGACGCCACTCTTCGATCACCCCGAGGTCGTAGCCCCTGCCACGCAGATAGGCGCGGGCCGGGCCTGCCTCAGGCGCCTTCCTCAGCCGTTCGTGGTAGACGTCGATCGCCTTGCGTATGGCATCGACGGCAGCCCCGCGTTGCCCCCGGCGCCGGGCATCGGCGGCATCTTCCACCAGGGTGATCCCGGCCCTTCTCGCCAGGAACTCGAGCGAGTCGGCGAAATCGAGCCCCTGGGTCTCCTGCACGAAGCTGAACACGTCGCCGCCCTTGCCACAGCCGAAGCAGTGATAGAGCCCGCGGGCGCGGTCGACCGACATCGAGGGGGTCTTCTCCTCATGGAAGGGGCAGACGGCCATGAAGCTGCGTCCCGAGCGCTTCACCTTGGTCACTTCCGAGATCAACTCGACGAGGTCGGTGGCCTCCCGGACCCGGTCGATGTCACCTCTCGCTGCCATGCCGGTCGATCATAAGTAGCGACCAGCGGCTCGATCACGATGTGGCGACAAAATCGAGTTGGATGAGCACCTCGTCGCCGACCTCGGCCACTCCCGGGGCGTTGGGGATTCCAATGCCGTATTCGGAGCGGAGCACCGTGGCGGCCGCCGTTCCCTCGATGGCCGATTCGTCGAGCATCGTGGCGGTCACGTCGAACGTAACCTCGTTTGTCGTGTCCCTGATGACCAGATCACCGGTGACGGTGAATGTCAACGGCTCGCCGATGGTCAGCGGGCCACTGAGACCTTCGACCGAGGTCGGGTCGAAGGTGATGAACTCGAACTCGTCACTGGCCGAGTTGAGGATCACCGGGCCTCGGATGGCACGGTCGCGATTGCCCGAGTCGGTCTCGAATGTCCGCGCGTTCACGACTATCTGCGAGAACTGGATCGTGGCCAGGTCGCCCGGGTCGACCGCCACCTGTCCTGCTACCTCAGAGGTGGTCCCGACCACTCGATTCGGCTCGCCACGAAGCATCTCATCGATCTCGAAGCTGGCGGTGGACTGTTCCGGGTCGATGACGAACGCCTGCGCCTCGACCGGTGACGAGCCTTCAGCCCCGGTCGAGCCCGGGGCTGTCGACGCCCCGGAGCCCAGCGTGGTGGTCGATCCTTCTCCCGCGATGGTGGGAGTGGTCAGGGAAGTCGAAGGCTCTCCCGATCCACCGGCGAAGTAGAGGTAGGTGAGCCCGCCGACCACCACGAGGGCCAGACCTCCGAGGACCCAGCCAATCGTTCTCCTCACTGTCGATTCACCCGAGCTTTTCTGAGAGATAGGCGACGAGCCGGTCCATCGAGACACGGTCCTGGGCCATGGTGTCCCGATCCCTGACCGTCACCGCATCGTCCTCGAGTGACTCGAAGTCGACGGTGACCGCATAGGGCGTGCCGATCTCGTCCTGACGCCGGTAACGCCGCCCGATCGACTGGGTTAGGTCCAACTCGACCATCCAGTTCTTGCGGAGCTCGGAGGCAATGCGCTCGGCCGGGGCGATCAACTCGTCCTTCTTGGACAGCGGCAACACCGCCACCTTGTACGGCGCCAGTCGTGGATGGAGCCGGAGGACGGTGCGCGGCTCGTCGTTGACCGTCTCCTCGTGATAGGCGTCGATGAGGAAGGCGAACGTGGTGCGTGTGGCGCCCGCGGCCGGCTCGATCACATATGGGAAGAAGCGCTCGTCGGTGTCCTGGTCGTAGTAACGGAGATCCTGGCCAGAGTGCTCTGAGTGCTGCCTGAGGTCGAAATCGGTCCGGTTGGCGATTCCCTCCAGCTCGTCCCAATCCCAGGGAAAGCGGTATTCGATGTCAACGGTCCCGGCCGAGTAGTGGCTGAGCTCATCTGCACCATGGGGACGGATGCGGAGATTGGACTCGGTGATGCCCAGGTCGAGGTACCACTGCAGTCTCTGGTCCTGCCAGTACTGAAACCAATGATCGGCGTCATCGGGCCGGACGAAGTACTCCATCTCCATCTGCTCGAACTCACGGGTCCGGAAGACGAATTGGCCCGGGGTGATCTCGTTGCGGAACGACTTCCCCACCTGGGCGATGCCGAAGGGCAGCTTGAGCCGGTTGGTGCGGCGGATGTTCTCGAAGTTGGTGAATATCCCCTGAGCTGTCTCCGGGCGCAGATAGATCAGATTGTCGTCGGTGTCGACCGGGCCCATATGGGTGCGGAACATCAGGTTGAACTGACGTGGCTCGGTGAAGGTCCCGCTCTTGCCACAGGTGGGGCAGGTGTTCGGGTCGGCAAGCTTGTCGAGGCGGTGCCTGGCGTTGCAGTTCCGGCACTCCACCAATGGGTCGTGGAACACGTCCTCGTGGCCGGAGGCCTGCCACACCTCACGCGCCTGGAGGATGGCCGAGTCGATCCCGACGACGTCCCCGCGGGATTGGACCATCGTCCGCCACCACTCCTCCTTGACGTTGCGCAGCAGTTCCACCCCGAGCGGGCCGTAGTCGTAGGCGGAGCGGATCCCCCCGTAGATCTCGGACGCCTGAAAGACGAATCCCCTCTTCTTGGCGAGGTTGGAGATGGTGTCGAGCGTCGGTTCGGTCATCTGGATCGGGAACGGTGGCCTGGTCCGGGCGGTTAGTCAATCTGGGGCGCGTCCTCGGCCCCACCGAAACGGCGGTCACGCCCCTGGTAGTCGATCACGGCATCGAGAAGACACTGGCGATCGAAATCGGGCCAGAGGATCCCGGGAAAGGAGAACTCGGCGTAGGCCGACTGCCAGAGCAGGAAGTTGGAGAGCCGATGCTCCCCCGACGACCGGATGATCAGGTCGACGTCCGGCATGTCGGGCACGTAGAGCGATCGGGAAACCGCCTCTTCGTCGATGTCGTCGGTCCCGATCTCACCGGATGCCACCTCATCGGCGAGCGACCGCGCCGCCTCGACGATCTCGCGTCGGCTCCCGTAGTTGAAGGCAAAGACGAGGTTGAGCTTGGTGTTGCCCGATGTCATCTCCGATGCCTCGGCCATGTGCTTCCTGTTGCGATCCGGGATGCGCGGGTCGCCCATGTCGCCGGCGAAGAGCATCCTCACCCCCTGGGCATCGAGGTCGTCCCGGCGCCTGGTGAGCAGGTCCTCGTTGAACCACATGAGAAACTCGACCTCCTCTTCCGAGCGGGCCCAGTTCTCGGTGGAGAAGGTGAATGCGGTGAGCCATTCGATGCCGATCTCGAGCGCTCCTTCCACTGTGTCGAACAGGGCCGCTTCCCCCGCGGCGTGACCGGCGGTGCGGGGCAGTCCGCGTGCGTTGGCCCATCGCCCGTTCCCGTCGAGGATGAGCCCGACGTGCCGCGGTATCCGGGACTGATCGAGGCGGGAGAGATCGAGGGTCACTCCATCACCGCCAACGAGATCAACTTCCGGTCGAGGTGGTACTCGATGAACCGCCGAGCGATGCCCATCGCCTCCCCTGCCAGCATCTGATCGGTCTGCGGCATCCGGCTGAACTCTGCCTCGGCGAGAGCCGCCAGATAACCGGTGACCCCCGCGCGGAGACGGACCGCTCCCTCCATCCGGCACGAGTCACAGATGACACCGCCACCACCGAAGGAGAAACGGTGCAGGTCGTCCCGGCGTCCGCATGCGGCGCAGACGAGGAGGGACGGTGCCACACCGACCACGTCAGCCAGTTTGAGCAGATAGCTCGTGATCAGATCGGCTCCGATCTGCCCGGCCTCCAGGGCCCGCAAACCCCGGTGGAGGAGGAGGAAGAGACGCATCGAGGCCTCGTCCTCCTGGGCCACCGCATCGGCGGCTTCGACCATCGTCCCGGCCGCCACCACCGCATCGAGACTGGCACGCAACCGGGGGAATGGCTCGATGACCGCCACCTGGGTGATGGTGTCGAGGTTCCGCCCTTCGTAGAGGACGAGGTCGACGTGGGTGAATGGCTCGAGCCGCCCGCCGAACCGGCTCTTGGTCTTGCGAATCCCCTTGGCGACGGTGCGGACCTTGCCGTGGTTGGGGCTGAGCAGGACCACCACCCGATCGGCATCCCCGAACGGGTATGACCGCAGGACGATTCCCTGGTCGTGACGAAGGGACATGGCGCCATCAGGGTAAAGCCTGGGCCGCTCGTCGTCGGTCCAAGGATGTAGGTTCCCGGGGTGAGCCTGGCACCCGACACCGACATCGAAGCCTTCCTCGACAGGCGCCCGGACTGGAGTCGCGACTCCGGCGAGATCTCGCGAACCTACGGATTCGCCGACTTCTCGGAGGCGATGGGATTCGTGACCCGGGTGGCCCTGGCTGCGGAGAAGGCCAACCACCATCCCGACATCGGCATCAGCTGGAATCAGGTGACCCTCACCCTTTCCACCCACTCCGAAGGCGGGTTGACCAACAAGGATCTCGAGCTCGCCGCAGCCTGCGACGCGCTGGCTTGAATGGCCCTAGCCGGTCACTCGAAGCCGAGACGGTCGAGCAGCTGAGGCTTGCGCTGCCAGTCGGGCTCCACCTTCACATGGAGGCGGAGGTTGACGCGGGCCCCCAGAATCGTCTCCAGCTCGTGTCGGGCCTCGGTCCCCGCCTTTTCCAGCATCGACCCACCCTTGCCGATGACGATCCCCTTCTGGCTGTCTCGCTCCACCACGACATCGGCGTCGATGTCGACCAGGCCGTCCTGGCGTTGCTCTACCTCCTCGACCACCACCACCAGGGAATGGGGCAGCTCGTCGCGCAGGCGATCGAGGAACTTCTCCCTGATCAACTCGGCGATCACCAGCGACTCCGGCTGATCGGTGGTGGTACCTGCCGGGTAGTACATCGGACCATCGGGGAGACGGGCGACGATCTCGTCGATCAGGGCTTCGGCGCCGGTGCCTTCCCGAGCCGACAGCGGCACGTACGCGCCGAAGTCCCAGTCCCCCGCCGTGGCCAGCTGCTCGACGACCTCTGCCCTGCCGGCGCTGTCCACCTTGTTCATCGCCAGTATCACCCCTGCCTTCGCGGCCTGGAGCCGCTCGGCGATCAGCCGGTCCCCTGGCCCGATCGGGTTGGTGGCATCGACCATGAACACCACGACGTCCGCCTCTGACAACGTCCCGTAGACGAGCGAATTGAGACGGCTCCCCAGCTCGCCTCTCGGTTTGTGGAGCCCCGGTGTGTCCACCAGGACGATCTGGTACTCGGGCCGATCCGGGTCGGGACCGGTGACCACACCCCGGATGGCATTTCGGGTCGTCTGCGGGCGGGAAGAGGTTATGGCCACCTTCGAGCCCACGAGACGGTTGACCAGGGTCGACTTCCCGACGTTGGGACGCCCCACGACCGGGACGAAGCCGGATTTCATTCGGCTCGATGCGAGGCTGCCACCGAGACGAGCACGTCGCCGACCCGCCGACCCTGCATCCTGGTGACAGTCAGGGTGAGCGGGCCGTAGGAGAACTGCTCGCCTTCGTCTGGAACTCGCTCGGCCAGCCCCATCACCAGGCCCCCGACCGTGTCCCAGTCCTCGTCGGGGAGATCCACCCCGGCGATATCGGCCAGGTCTTCGACGGAGAGGCGAGCATCGACGTCCCAGCCACCGTCCGGGCGGGGGGAGACCATCGTCTCGTCTTCGTCGGTCTCGTCGGCGATCTCCCCGACCAGCTCCTCGATCAGGTCCTCCACGGTCACCAGGCCGGCGACGTCCCCGTACTCGTCCACCACGATCACCTGTTGGAGCCGATTCGCCTGCATCTCACCGAGGAGGGCAGAGGCCAGCTTGGTCTCGGGAACGAATTCCACCGGCCGCATCACCTCGGCCATCGAGGCAGGGCGATTGCCCTCGTTGAGCATCGGCAGCAGGTCCTTGACCATCACCATCCCCACCACGTCGCCGTTGCTGGTGACGGGTATCCGGGAGTATCCCTCGTCCGTGGTCAGGGCGATCAACTCGTCCACCGAGGCGGTCACCGGGACTGTCACCATGTCCGGGCGCGGGGTCATCACCTCCCGAACCACCGTCTCGCTGAACTCGAGCACGGAGTCGATCAACTCCCGTTCCTGCTCCGACCCCTCGTCCTCGGCCGGGGCCTCCTCGTCGGCCTGGTCGGCGGGAGCAGCGGGTATCAGGTCGGATGCCCAGGCGCCGAGCCGGGCGGCCATCGTCAACAGGGGAGCAGACCGGTAGGCGATCGTCTTGGGCCGGCGGCGACCGAGCTGGCGTGGCGCCAGGTCGCCGACCAGGAAGACCACGAAGAAGACCCCAGCTGCATAGCCGATCGCGGTTCCCAGGCTGTTCCCGGCCGAGAGTACGGCGGTGCTCGCCACTGCCGCCAGGACGAGGAGAGCGGAGCCGACCAGCGCCACGGCGGGGGTGATCCTCTCCCTCTCGTCGAGGAGCTCGGCGACGACGGCGGCACCAGGCCTCTCGTCCGCATCCCGGAAGGCGTCGGCCCGCGGCACCCGGCTGATGGCCGAGCCTGCCGCGCGCAACCATGCAGCGAGGCCCATGGCGGCGACGGCGACGATCAAGACGACGATTGTCACCGCCGCTTCCTCCCGATCGATGAGAGCAACTCCGCCTCCTTCGACTCCATCTCCTGGGCGTCACCCTCCTCGATGTGGTCATAGCCGAGGAGGTGGAGGATGCCGTGAGCCACCATCAGCGCCATCTCGTCCTCGAAGGAGGACTCGTACTCTGCAGCCTGACGCCCCACGAAGGAGGGAGCGACTATCACGTCGCCGATCATGAGGGGAGGGCCGGCCGGGTTGTGGTCGGGGACGACACCCGGCGTGAGCTCCTCGACGGGGAAGGCGAGCACATCGGTCGGCCCCGATCTGTTGAGGAACCGCTCGTTGTAGGACGACATCTCGTCCTCGTCGACCAGGAGCACCGTCACCTCGGTCGATTCCGGGTACCCCTCTCGACGCAGCACCAGCTCGGCTAGCTCGCGCAGCTGCTCCAGGTCCACAGATTCGCCCTGTTCGTCGGCCAGGAAGACGCTCACTGGCCGGCGCCGGGTTTTCGACTGGGAGGATCGTCCATCAAGTTCCGGGGAAGTTGGGGTACGCGATCCTCTGATGGTAATGACCAACGAGGGAGTCGAGGAAGGCCGAGCGGATCTGGGTCATCTCGGAGAGGGTCAGGGGGGATTCGGAGAGCTGGCCGTCGTTGAGCTTCTCGTCGATGACGCGATCGACCACCTTCTCGATCGCCTCGGGGGTCGGCTCTTCGTTCTGGAAGTTGGCCCTGCAGGCGGCCTCGAGTGAGTCGGCCAGCATCACGATCGCAGACTCCGCCGTCCTTGGCTTGTGTCCGATATGGCGGAAGTCGTCGGGATTGGGATCCTCACCGTCCTGGGCCCGTGCCTTCTCGTAGAAGTAGCGCATGATGCCGTCGCCGTGGTGGCTGACGATCCCGGTGGCGACGTCCGACGGGATCTTGAACTGGCGGGCCAGGACGATCCCGTCGCTGACATGGCGACGGATGATCTCGGCCGATTCCTTCGGGCTGAGGTAGTCGTGCGGGTTCTGGATCCCGAACTGGTTCTCGATGAACATCGTCGGGTTCTCCGTCTTGCCCAGGTCGTGGTAGTAGGCCATGGCCCTCGCCAATAGCGCGTTTGCCCCGATCGCCCTGGCCGCGGCATGGGCCAGGGTCCCCACCATCAGTGAGTGGTTGAACGTCCCAAAGGCCTTTTCCTGAAGCAGCTGGAGCGCCTCGTGGTTGCGGTCGGTGAGGTCGAGCAGGCTCAGGTTGGTGGTTATGTCGAAGGCGGACTCGAAGAACTGGAGGGCCGCCAGGCCGACCAGGGAGGCGACTGCGGAAACCCCGAAGGCCCAGAGCATCGACTCCCCGATGAACACCAGCGGTATGTCGAAGGTGAGCCCGATGAGCTCTACGGGGCTGGTGTCGGCGGGAGCATGGAAGAACCACGACACCGCCCCGGCAATCACTGCTGCGGTCAGGGACGAGAGCACGACTGCGTTCCGGAAGGCGCCGCGGCTGCTCACCGAGCTGACGAAGGGGATGGGCGCCATCGCCGCCAGTGTCCCGTAGACCGAGACCCCGAGGTCCTGGGTGCCCACCGCGGTGACCACCCCGATGCACAAGGCCATGAGAACCGCGATCCTCGAGTCGAAGAGGACGGCAGCCATGAAGCCGAAGGCGGCGGCCGGGAGGATGAACCAGCTGGTGCTCTCGTGGAGAAGCGTCGTCGCCCGGACCGTCCCTGCCGCCAACACGATCAGAATCCCGAGGAGGGCCACCATCCGGGGACGGGCCCAGAACTCGGGCCGGAAGCGGGAGAGATAGAGCCCGACCACACCGATGAGCACGGCGAGAACGGCGAGAAGGCCGCCCTGCTGCTGCGACTCGGCCACTCCACCGGTCTGCTCGATGGCGTCGATCTGGAACTGGGTGAGGCGCTCGTTCTGCTGGGCGATGATCTGGCCGGCGGTGAATTGCTCGGTGACGGGGATGACGGCGTCGGCGGCCTCGGTGCGAAGCCGTTCGGTCTCCTCGACGTCTTCGCGGTAGTTCGCCTGGAGATAGGTTGCTACCACTTCGCCGGCAGCCGCGCTCGCTTCCTGGTTGACGGCGGTCTCACCGGGGAGCAGCACGGGCGGTGGCCCGATGAGCTGTTGGCCCTGCACCTCGACCAACTCATCCGGTGCGATGAGGCCCCCGAACTCCTGGAGGACGCGATCGATGACCTCCCGCTGGACCTCGGCCAGATGGAGGTTGGGCTGGCCCGACGCTGCCCGCAACACATCACCCCGGGCCAGGGAGACGAGGGTGGTGACCGCGTTCCCATCCAACCCCGGGTTCATCGTTCGTATCTCAGCGACTACCTCATCCACCAGCCGCAGATTGGGGGTGGCAGCCACCGGCTCGATCACACATTCCGCGCCTGCACCGCATTCGAGTTGCTGGGTTGCCTGGCTTGCGGGCAGGTTGAACTTGCCGGCATGTGTCGACTCCCCGATGTCGACGGTCACCGTGAGAGGCCCCTCGAGGGTGTCGATGGCAAACGACCCGTCGGCGCCGGTTTGGCCGGTCGCCACCTCACCGCGAGACGAAACGCTCATCGGGACACCCGACAGACCGAAGTCGCTGAACCCGGCCTCGCTGACCAGATCCGGCTGAAAGAGACCGTCTCCGTCGGCATCGACGAAGACGAGCCCGGTGACCTGGACCGGCTCCGGTGCCAGTGTGGTGACGGTCGTCTCCTCCTCGGACGGGGCGGTGGTGGTGCTCGTCGTGGAGGAGGTGGTCGGTGTGACGGGTGCCGGCTCATCGACCACCTGCGCCTGGATCGTCTCGAAGAGCTGATTGATCCCGTCCTGGACCGAGTTCTGGACGCTGGTGTCGATTCGGTAGAACGCCGGGACTGCCTGCCGAGCCTCCTCCTTCGCCGACTCCGTGGCGGCCACGTCCTCGACTTCCCGGTCGACTTCCGCCACGAACTGGCGTGGGGCGAGATCGCCCTCCTGCAGATCCAGCGACGCCGTCTCGGTACCAAGCGACAGCACCCCCCAGGCGGCCACCACGGTGGCCACGAAGGTTGCCAGCCGGACAAGTGTGGGCCGTGGCATCTACTTCGGCTTGCTCTCGAATCGGGCGTACGCCTCGACGATCGAGGCGACGATCCGGTGCCGGACCACATCGCGGGCGCTCAACTCGACGAAGCTGACCCCAGGGATGTCGCGGAGGATCTCACGTACGACCTCCAACCCGGAGCGACGGTTGTCGGGCAGATCGGTTTGCGTCATGTCACCCGTGATCACCATCTTCGAGTTGAACCCGAGGCGAGTCAGGAACATCTTCATCTGCTCCGGCGTGGCGTTCTGGGCCTCGTCGAGGATGACACAGGCATCGTTGAGCGTCCTTCCTCGCATGTAAGCGAGCGGAGCTATCTCAATAGTTCCCCGTTCGACCAGGGAGGCAGTCTCCTCGGGCCCGAGCATGTCCCACAGAGCGTCGTAGAGCGGGCGGAGATATGGGTCGACCTTTGCGGCGAGATCCCCGGGGAGGAAGCCGAGACGCTCCCCGGCCTCCACCGCGGGACGGGTGAGGATGATCCGGCGGACCGATCCGGACACCAGGCTGTCGACGGCAGCAGCCATGGCGAGATAGGTCTTCCCGGTCCCGGCAGGGCCGATGCCGAAGGTCAGGGTGTTCTCCCTGATCGCCTCCATGTAGCGCTGTTGCCCGTGAGTCTTGGGTCGGATCACCCGCCCCCGACCGACCGGGATCCCGTCGGACAGCACACCCGAAGGGCTCGGCACCTCGTCGATGACCATCTTTACGATCTCGTCGACCCGGGGGGCATCGATCGATTGACCCTCCTGGACCAGGATCAGAAGCTCCTCGAGCACGGTGCGGGCTCGATCCACCGAGCTATCGGGCCCCCTGAGGGCGATCTCGTCTCCGCGCGCGACGAAACGCACCTCCGGGAAGTGGGACTCCACCTGGCGGAGGTGTCTATCCGCCTCCCCGAGCAGGTCCAACATCAGATGATGGCTGGGGACGCGTAGGCGCGATTCTGTTTGGTCTGGGGACACAGGTGTGACGCCGTCTTGAGGCGTCGGGCACATTGTAGTGGCCTATCGGATTGGCCAGAAAGATCAATCGGAGCCGGAGGCGGCCTTCACCGACGATTCGAGAAGAGAGGCGATCACCGCCTTGTCGGAGTCGCGCACCTCGTCCGGGCTCCCATCCCGCCGAAGAAACTGGATGGCGGCCAGGAACCGATCGATGAGGTCGTCTCCCCTCGAGCCGGCCAGGGCATCCAGATCGATGACGGTGGTTCGGTCGCTGGTCGTCATGGGAAGCAGATCGGAGGGCGGGACTGCATAGATCTCGGCGAGCCTGACCAGTCTTTGAACACTCAGCGCGCGCTCGCCCCGCTCGTACGCGCCAACCACCGAAGCCTTGAACTCGCCCGCGGTGTACGCCTCGACCTCTCCCAATGACCAGCCGCGTTGGCGCCTCGCAGCACGCAGCCGCACACCGAGAGATGCGCTGAACTTGTCGACCACGGATTTTCTCCCTAAGCCCGTCGGCAAATGCTACTGCCTGTTTCGCCCGGTTTCCAGCAATCACAGCATCCGGGCCGCAGCCACGATTGCGGCGGTTTCGACCCTGAGAATCGTGTCGCCGAGGCCGAGGCGGGGAGCATCCTCGGGCACCTCCCCTGGGGCCCACCCGCCCTCAGGACCCACGACCACTGTCCGCGCGCGAGGAGTCTCCCTGCTCGCCCCCGGTTCACAGACGAGAAAAGGCCGGGAAATACTGGGAAAAGTGACTAGTCCATCGCCTGTCCTCATCAACCATGCACCCCTCGACTGCTCCAGGGCCGACACCGCCCAGGCACGAAGCCGGTCGGTTCGAGGGGGTCTCCCCTCACCCAGTCGGGCATCGAGAAAGACCAGTTCCTCGACTCCCATCTCTGCCAGCTTCTCGACAAGGAATCGCGCCCGGTCACGGTTGTCCGGGGGCGCCACCACGAGCACGAGGTCCGATGGTCTCGGCACCGTGCTCTCTCCACCACGCACGACCAGACCGGAGCCCAGATGCCCCTCCCCCACGATTCCCTGGCCATCGGTGTAGCTGACCGGATCTCCATCCCCGAGACGGAGCACACGGGTGAGATGTGAGGCCTGGTCAGGGGAAAGTGTCAGTTCGACGCCCGCCCAGGGCGGTTCCAGGAACAGATGCGGGACGTGGCGCACTCAGCCCGCCGAGGCAGGCCGGTCGGTCCTCTCGCCTCGCAACTCGGCCCAACGTCTCATCAGCGCCTCCTCGTCGTCTGAGAGCGTGCTGGGGATCTCGACCGACACCACGACATGGAGATCTCCCCTGATCCGCCGTCCGAGTTGGGTGACGCCGAGGCCCGCCAGGCGGAACACCGTGCCCGGTTGCGTTCCCGGTGGCACCTCGAGATCGGTGAACCCGCCCTCCACGAGCGGGATCGAGAGCCTCGTCCCGAGCGCGGCTTCGGCTATCCCGACGACGGCATGGTGGATCAGATCCGCCTCGTGTCGCTCGAACCTCGGGTCCGACGCCACGTGCACCTCGACGAAGAGGTCACCCGGGCTGCCACTTCGGCCCGCCGACTCACCACGCCCGGAAAGCCGCAGGCGAGTCCCTGAAGAGACCCCCGCCGGGATCTCGACGGTGAGTCTGGTGTCGTCCTCGACCGCGCCCGCTCCGTGACAGACCGGGCAGGGATCGGTGATCAGGGCGCCCTCGCCCTGGCAGGTCGGGCAAGTTCCCACAGTCATCATCGTCCCGAACAGCGACCGTCTCGCCATCCGCACCGATCCTGCCCCTTGGCACTCAGGGCAAGTGGTCTGACCGCCGTTGCCCGCACCGGTCCCGGCGCACTGGCCGCACACGACCCGGGACCGGAAGGAAACCACCGACTCGGTTCCGAAAGCCGCCCCCACCAGATCCACCTCAGTCCGGACCAGCACGTCCCGACCCCGACCGGGCCGGCGAGCGGTCCCGGCGCCAAAGGGGGAGGTGTCTCCGAAAACCGACCTCAACAGGTCATCCAAGCCTCCCCACCCGGAGAACAGATCTGACAGGTCGATCGTGTCGCCGCGGTCGTAACGGCGGCGGCGATCGGGGTCGGAGAGCACCTCATAGGCTTCGGCGGCCTCCCGGAAGGCGGCATGAGCGGCAGCATCGTCGGGGTTGGCGTCGGGGTGGGTGTCGCGCGCCAGGCGTCTGAACGCCTTCTTGATGTCTTCGCTGGTGGCGTCGCGACCGACACCGAGGATCTCGTAGTAGTCCCTGGCGGCCATGAGGTCAGTCCGGCTTGGCGCTGATCCGGTCCTCGAGCTCGCGCGAGACCTCTTCGACAGCCGATATCGCCCGCTTGTAATTCATCCGCATCGGGCCGATCACGCCAACTGAGCCGGCGCCTGAACCGGCCTCATAGGTCGTTGACACCACTGCCATGTCCACGTCCTGGAGGGGAAGTTCGGCGCCGATCTGGATCGAGGTGCCGGAGGCGCTCGCCAGGATCTTCATCACCTCGGCCTCCCGCTCCAGCACTTCCAGGATGCGTTGGACCGCGCTCAGATCCTCCCAGACCGACGTCAGACGCTGGGTGCCTCCGATGAACATCTCCTTGCTGGCGGCGGCTGCCAGGTGGAGGCCATCGTCGATGGTGAGGACCGCCTCACGGGTCGGCTCGTCGAGTTGGCCCAATCCCTCTTCGCCGATGACGAGCGCGGCGCCCAGGTCACGTCCCACCGCAGCGGCGCTGACCAGGCGATGGGCGACCTCGAGGTGGCCCGGTGTGACCGGCACCCGGAACCTCGACCGCTGTTGTATGACCCGGCCCGCCTCGGTCACCACGACCAGAAGGACCTGGTCGGCGGTCACCTGAACCGTGTGGAGGCTGCGCACCCGGTCTCCCGCCAGCCCGGGGGCGACGACCACGGCAGGCAGATCCGTCACGTCGGCGAGGAGGTCTGACGTCGCCTTGAGCAGCTTCGACAGCTCGAGGTGCACCTCACCGAAGAACGAGTCGATCTTCACCTGTGCCGCGGTGCGAAGCCGCCCCGGCCCGAGATGGTCGACGTAGTACCTGTAGGCGGCCGCCGTCGGAATCCGCCCCGCGGAGGTGTGGGGCTGTATCACGAATCCATCTGCTTCGAGCGAGGCCAGATCGTTTCGGACCGTTGCGGTGGAGACGGTGAGATGGGCGCGCTCGACAATCGCTCGGGAGCTGACCGGCTCGCCTGAGCGGATGTGCTCTTCCACCAGAGCCCGCAGGACCTCGAAACGACGGTCTTCCATTCCGAACTAGAGGTTATCGGGCCTCTGCGCTTCTACCCACCCTTCCGGTGGATCGAGGTCGAGCACCTGACGATGGACTTCGTCGGTGAGCAGCGGGCGTTTGACCACCAATCTCCCTCCCCTCATCTCGATGACCTGCTCCCGGACCAGGACGTCACCGATCTCGGTCTCGAGGAGGGCGTCGACGCCGGGGCCTGGAGCCACGCCGGCGGCGCGACGCAATCCGACGAAGAGCCGGTCTATCTCGCGCTCCCAACCCGTCACCGGCTCCTCGCCGGCGGTGGGGCGCACGCCCGCCTCCACCCGGGACAGGTATGCCTCGAGCCGCCGGACGTTATGGCTGCGGGCACCGTCCCGAAAGCGATGTGCTCCGTTGCCGTACGCCTCGTACTCGCCCTGGGCCCACACCGTCAGGTTGTAACGGCATTCGTGACCCGGCCGTGCCCAGTTCGACACCTCATAACGGGCCAGACCTGCCGCGGACAGCGCAGCGTCGGCCATCTCGTAGCGATCGGCCTGGGTGTCCGGGTCGGGAGCTGGTGCGCCGGCTCGGACCTGACGATGCAGCGGCGTGCCCGGCTCCACGGTGAGGGCATAACAGGACACGTGGTCGGGGCCGAGTTCGATGGCCTGTCCGAGGGTGGTGCGCCATGACTCGTCGCTCTCCCCAGGGGTCCCGAAGATGAGGTCGAGCGAGACGCTGTCGAACCCGGCCGCCCGCGCTCGATGTACCGAATCGACGATGTCGACGCCTCGATGCCTCCTACCGAGACGACCGAGGATCCCGCCGTCGAAGCTCTGCGCCCCGAAGGAGACCCGGGTGAAACCTGCCTCGACGAGGTCTCGTCCCCGCCCCGGATCGAAGTCCTCCGGATTGGCCTCGAGCGAGACCTCGGCCCCGGCCACGAGACCGTGACGACGGTTCAAGGCGAGGAACACCTGCTCGAGCATGGCCGGCTCGACGTGACTCGGCGTCCCACCGCCGAAGTAGACCGAATGGAGCGGGGACCATCGCGGAGACAGCTCGATCTCGGTGATGAGAGCATCGATGTACCTGTCGGCGAGGTCGTCGGCGCCGGCGACCACGGCGAAGTCGCAGTACGGGCAGACTGCCGAGCAGAAAGGGATGTGGACGTAAGCCGCCCGCTCGGCTGAGTGCCGGTCGGCCTCCGTTGGGGTCATGTGTCGTCGTCGACCCGGAGCGCAGCCACGAATGCCTCCTGGGGAACCTCGACCGACCCCACCATCTTCATCCGCTTCTTGCCCTCCTTCTGTTTCTGGAGGAGCTTCTTCTTGCGGGTGACGTCACCGCCGTAACACTTGGCGATGACGTCCTTGCGCTTCGCTCTAACCGTCTCCCGGCTGATGATGCGCCCACCGATCGCTGCCTGGATCGGCACGTCGAACAACTGCCTGGGGATCAGGCCACGAAGACGAGTGGTCATGGTCCTGCCGTAGTCCTGGGCTTTGTCACGATGGACGATCGCCGAGAAAGCGTCGACCGGCTGTCCGTTGAGCAGGATGTCGACCTTGACCAGGTCGGCCTCCTTGTAATCGGCTGGCTCGTAGTCGAGTGAGGCGTAGCCCTTGGTACGCGATTTGAGGAGATCGAAGAAGTCGAAGACGATCTCGGCCAGGGGAATGCGGTACTCGAGCTCCACACGCTCCGGGCTGAGGTAGCTCATGTTGCCCATCTCGCCGCGTTTCGTCGTCACCAGTTCCATGATCGGGCCGACGTATTCACTCGGGGCAAGGATCATCGCCCGCACATATGGCTCCGACAGGCCGATCCTCAGCCCCGGATCGGGCAGATCCTGTGGTGACTTGATCTCCCTGACACTGCCATCGGGCATGGTGACGTGATAGGCCACCGAAGGCGCGGTGGCGACGAGGTCGAGGTCGTACTCGCGCTCCAGCCTCTCTCGGACGATCTCCATGTGGAGCAAACCGAGAAAGCCGACCCGGAAGCCAAAGCCGAGGGCCCGACTCGTCTCGGGCTCCCAGACGAGAGAGCCATCGTTGAGACGCAGTTTCTCCAGTGCCTCGCGGAGACGCTCGAAGTCGTCGCCATCGGTCGGGAAGAGGCCGGAGAACACCATCGGCTTGGGCTCGGCATAGCCGGGCAGAGGGGCGAGGGCAGGAGCGGCCGCATCGGTGAGGGTGTCGCCCACCTTGATCCTGTCGATCTCCTTGACCCCGGTGATGAGATAACCCACCTCGCCCGCCTCCAGCGAGTTCACCGGTCGCGCCGTTGGGGTGAGGAATCCGATCTCGGCGGCGTCGTGCCGCTCGCCGGTGGCCATGAATTGGAGCCGGGAGCCCGAGCGCAGCCTGCCGTCGACGACCCTGACGTAGCAGACGACACCGCGGTATGCGTCGTAGTAGGAGTCGAACACAAGGGCGCGAAGCGGAGCGTTCGCGTCGCCCGAGGGTGCCGGCACCTGGTCCACGAGCCTCTGGAGCAGCTCGTCCACCCCTTCCCCCGTCTTGGCCGACAGTCTCGAGATGTCCTCAGGGTTGCCTCCGATGACGTTGGTGATCTCGCCTGCGACCCTGTCCGGGTCGGCGGCGACCAGGTCGATCTTGTTGATCGCCGGGATGATCTCGAGACCGGCATTGACGGCCATGTAGGCGTTGGCCAGCGTCTGTGCCTGGACTCCCTGGGCGGCGTCGACCAGGAGCAGGGCACCTTCGCAGGCGGCGAGGGAGCGTGATACCTCATAGGAGAAGTCGACGTGGCCGGGGGTGTCGATCAGGTTGAGCACGTATTCCTGGCCGTCGGAAGCGACATGCTGGAGCCGCACGGTCTGAGCTTTGATGGTGATCCCCCGCTCCCGTTCCAGATCCATCGTGTCGAGCACCTGCTCGCGCATTTCCCGTTCCGAGACCGCTCCTGTGCGCTCGAGAAGGCGATCGGCCAGGGTCGACTTGCCGTGGTCGATGTGCGCGATGATCGAGAAGTTGCGGATGCGCGTCTGAATGGTCACGGTGCGTGCGGAGAGCTCATTGTACCTTCGGACGGGCCGCTGCTACTCTGCCTCCCCGGCGCCGACCCGAAGGCGAAGCGTCGATCCTCCCATCGAAGAAGAAGCTCTTACACATGGCCAACATCAAGTCGCAGGTCAAGCGGAACCGTCAGAACGAGGTCCGCCGCATGCGAAACAAGTCGGTGAACTCAGGTCTCAAGACGAGCGTGAAGAAGGTCGAGGCGGCCGCGGCCGCGGGTGAGCCAACCGACGACCTGTTCCGTGCCGCCCAGTCGAAGATCGACGCCGCTGCCTCCAAGGGCGTGGTCCACAAGAGGACCGCGGCACGCAAGAAGTCCCGTCTCACCAAGCGGGTCTCGACCGGCTGATGCCTCCCGTCCGGGGGCGTCATCCATACCATCGGCACAGGGCCACGGTCAGCCGCTCCAGCGTGACCCGGTGGACGTCCTCGGGATACGACTTGACCACCCGATCGGCCCGCACCAGCGCCTCCTGGGCGCGTCGCAGCGCCGACTCCCTGACCCGGCCCCGCTGACTCCAGACCCGAGAGGGACCACGGTCGGCTGCCCTGGCCCCCATCCAATCCCTGAAAGTTGCCTCGTCGGGAGCGGCCGCAGCCAGTGCCCGTTTCTTCAGGTCCGATTCGACCGCGGCCAGGAAGACGAGGGGATGCCCATGGACGAGGAAATCGGAGAGTCTGCGCAACGCCTCGCCAACGTCGCCTTTCGAGATGGCGTCCGTGATCAGGAAGGTGGGCTCGTCCGGCCTGTTCCTGAAGCGATCCAGCACGAGCTCCTTGGTGATCTTGACATTCGACTGCTCGAGCTGGTCGAGAGCCTGGCCCATGGCGGCGATGTCGGTGCCGAATCGCTGCACCAGCGCCTTCCCGGCCCCCTTCTCCATCACCAGCCCTCGATCGCGGGTCTCGGCTTCCAACCATTGCGTCGCTTGCCTTTCCCACATCTTCGACACCGACTTCGAGCTCCCCAATTCCTTGATGAGAGACGAGAGCGGCTTGGGCAGGGCGCCGGCGGCGAGCAGGACCACTTCGACGGAGGAAAGGTCGGCGCCACGGAGGAGCTCGACGAGGAGGTCGCCCTCGCCGACCTGGAGGTTCTCGGCGTCGACGATCTCGAGCCCCTGAGCCCCCCCGAACAGGGAGCCCGATTGAAGAAGCGGGATGACCGGTTCCAGCACTGCCCTGAAACCTCCGTCGCCCTCTTCCCCGGCTCCCCGCCCCGGCACGTCCACCCGCATGATCGCCGATCGGTCGAGACCGGCCCGGGCGAAGTGGTCGGCGGCGCCGTCCAACATCTGCTGACGCTCGCCCGGCCCGGCATTCGAGGGGGCCGAGATCAGGAGGAGGGCCATGACCCGACGCTAATACTCGTGTTGGCGCGGAGAGACGCCTCCATGGGCAGACATCGCCACGCCAAGACGGAAGGGTGAGTCATGTGAGCCGCCCGAAGAGACGGGCCAGGTCGCAAGCGACGGCGACGTCGTGGACGCGGATGAAGTCGGCACGGTGCTCCAGGGCCAGCGCGATGTAGGCGGTCATCCGGTGGAAGTCGCGTTTGCGAGGGATGGGGATGAGCAGAGGCCGCCCCAGCTCGCGGAGGCGGTCGGAGTCAGCGATGACCTGCAGCTGCATCCGGGTGTATGCCTGGTAGTCACCCCGATAGTTGACGGCGATCCCCGGGTCGAGGATCACGTTCTCGATGCCCTCCCCCGTCAGCTCGGCCAGGAGTTCGCGGAACCTGGCGGCGGTCTGCTCCGCCTTGTCAGGCCGGATCTCGATCTCGTCGACACCGTGGGGGTTGGGGCCCTCGACGTACACCGCGACCGCTGCCACACCGGTACCCGACACCACCTCGCGCATCTCCGGGTCGGTGAGACCACCCGTGTCGTTGACGACCACGGCCCCGGCCTCCACCGCGGCAGCGGCGACCTCGGGTTTCCAGGTGTCGATCGACACCAATTGCCCCTCGGCGACAAGCGCCTCCACCACCGGCACCACCCGCGCCACCTCGTCGGCGGCAGCGATGGTCTCGTTCTCGAAGTGCGACGACTGGCCTCCGAGATCGATCAGGGTCGCTCCCCAGGTGCGGTAGCGGTCGGCCATGAGCAGGGCCTCGTCAAGCGATGCGGCGATGGTGTGAGTGTTCTTCGAGTCTGGGGAGAGATTGATCACACCCATCACGTAGGTCTTCTCACCGAGCTCGAGGCTGGTGTCGCCCAAGGTGATCTGGCCGCTCACCCCCGGAGTCTCCCAGCTATCACGACAAGGGAACGACCACGTCGTGGTCGCGGTCGGTCCGCAGCACTTCCGCGCCCGACTCTTCGAGCAGTTTCACGACCCAATCGGCGGGATGGCCGAAGTCGTTCGGCCCGACCGAGATCACGGCCAGCTCGGCACCGACCTCCGTCAACCACACCGGGTCGGAGGTGGCGGCCCCCTGATGGGGGACCTTGAGGACGTCGGCGCGAAGATGAGCCAACTCGGCCTGCGCCACCTGCTCTATGTCCCCGCTGAGGAGCATCGTCTGGCCCGGGCCCCCGACAGTGAGAACGATCGACTGATCATTGGGTGAGGCGTAGCGACGCAACGGCGCCTCCACCCGAATCGAGAGAGCGCCCAGCTGCCACACCGTCCCGATCTCGGGCGGGCCTACGGGTATCCCGGCCTCGCCCAGGGCGGCGGTCAACTCCTCTGATGCCGGGGTGTGATGCGGCTCCAAGTCGGCCCACACCTGCCCGATCGGGACCCTCCCGACCAGACCGGACAGCCCTGTGGCATGGTCGGCGTGAACGTGGGTGAGCACCACGAGCTCCAGGCTCCTGACCTGGTAGCTGCGCAGCTTCTCGACGAGCAGAACCGGGTCGGGGCCCCCGTCGACCAGAGCCACCCTGCCTTCGCCACCGGCAATGAGTATCGAGTCACCCTGCCCCACGTCGAGGACCACGACGCCAGGGTCGGGCAGAGATGCTCCGGCGCCCGAAATGAGCACCAGCACGGCCGAGGCGGCTGCCAGAGCCAATTGGCTCCGCCAGCGCGGCAGCACCAGGAGAAGGGTGAGGGCCGCCAACGCGACCAGCAGCCCCACCCACCCGACCTGGGGCCAGCCGGCAGCGACGTGGGCCATGAAGAGGACGACACCGGCGAGCCCTGCGCCGACATCGGCCACCAGGACCGGGCCGATCACCCCGATGACACCGAGAAGGGTGGCCAGGGCAACGAGGGGGGCGGCGATGAGGTTGACCAGCGGTGACATCACCGGCACCTCACCGAAATGGAGGACGAGAAGGGGAGCCACGGCGGCCTGTGCCCCGATCGCCACGGCCAGAGCGCGTCCGATCTTCCCGGAGTGGATCGGCCATCGAGCTCCGATCAACACCCCGGCGGCTGCCGCCGTCGACAACTGGAAGCCGACATTGCCCGCCAGCGCGGGGTCGACAATCAGCAGCCCGATGACCGCCGCCGAGAGGACCTGCCACACCTCGAGGCCGACGTCCATCAGACGCCCGGTCAGGCCAATGCCGGCCATCGCGGACGCTCGCAGCACCGATGGCTCGAACCGGGTCGCCGCAGCGAAGACCGGCAGTCCGAGCAGACCGATCACGGCCCTTCGCTTAGGGCCGACCCCGAGTGGGCCGACGGCGACGAAGAGGACAGTCAGGAACAAGGCGACATTGGAACCGCTCACCGCGGTGAAGTGGGACAACCCGGCTCGACGCATCGCCTCCTCATCGACCTCGTCGACCCCATCGGTGTCGCCCACCAGAAACCCTGCCAGCAGAGCCCGCCCTCCCTCCGCGGGGACGAGCCGGGTCGACACCCGATCGCGGACCGCGTTGCCCAGCGCCAGGATCGGCGAGCCGGGGCCGGCCAGGCGTTCGAACGAGTCGACCTCGACGACACCCCGGTGACGCACGCCCCTGGCGGTCCCCGGATCCCCTGCCGCCAGGCCCTCCAACCGGACAAGGTCGCCACGCCGAGCCGCGGAACCGGGCGGCAGGTCGGCCAGGATCGTTCCCCCGGCCAGGTCGATCAGGGCATATGGCCCGTATTCCCCCTCGATGACGTCGGTGGACATGACCCCGGCCGCATCCAGCCGGCCGGGAGGCAGGGGTGCAAGTGGGATCGACCCGAGCCAGGAGGACAACGTCACCGCTGCAACGACGCTCGCCACCACCGGTCGCCGAGTCAGGGCAAGCCCGACCACTAGGGCCGAGACGATCAGGACCATGGCTGCCCGACCCGGGACGAGGAGCCCGCAGGCGAAGGCGACAGCGGCGCTACAGACCCATGAGACAGAACCGGATGGGGGAAGCGCCCGGCGGGCCTCCCTCAAGGCACGGCAACCAGGTCCCGGATCGAGGCAAGCTTCGCCTCCCCGATGCCCGGCACCTCGAGCAAGTCCTCCACGGATTGGAATGGCCCGCGTTCCTCACGGTGGGCGATGATCCGCTCGGCCAGGACGGGACCGACCCCGGGCAGGGCCTCCAGAGCCGCGGCATCAGCCTGGTTGAGTGAGATGAGACCGTTGCCGGCAGATGCTGCGGCCACACTCCCCGTTTCCCCGGGTCCGGAGACGTGGATGTGCTCTCCCGCAGTCACGGGAGCGGCCAGGTTCACCGCCTCCAGCGCCGCGCCTTCCAGCGCCCCGCCCGAGGCGGCGATCGCGTCAGCCACGATCGCACCTTCGGGAAGACGCACCACGCCCGGTGTGGCGACCAGCCCCGAGACATAGACGGTCAGGATGGGATCGACCGTGGCCTCGGTCCCGGTCTCGGTCGGCAACGACGAGGTGGGAGCCAGGGGCAGACCCCCGGTGGAGCCGAGCCCGGCACCCACGAGGATGGCGACGAGGGCCAAGCCCAAGGCCGCAGCCTGCCCTCGACCCACTTCCCCTCCTCACCGGTCCTTCTCGTCGCGTACCTACCAGGGCCGACGCGACCGGGGAAGACCATCGTTAGTGTCAACCGATGCTCGACATCACCCCGTTTCGGGTGGAGGCCGGACGACCCGCCGACATCAGATCACGGGACTCGCATTCGAAACAGGGCTTCGACGGGGGCAAGACCGAGGGCAAGACGGCTCTGAGACCCCTCAACGAGCGATTGGCCGAGTTGCAGGACCGGTTGTGGGCGGAGTCGGCCCGGAAGCTGCTCGTCGTGCTCCAGGCCATGGACACGGCGGGCAAGGACGGGACGATCAGACACGTCTTCAAGGGGGTCAACCCGCAAGGTGTCAGTGTGACCGGGTTCGGCGTGCCATCCGAGTTGGAGCTGGCCCACGACTACCTCTGGCGGGTTCATCAGCACGCTCCGAGGAACGGGACCGTCGCCATCTTCAACCGATCCCACTACGAGGACGTCCTCGTGGTCCGGGTCAAGCAGCTGGTGCCCGAATCTCGTTGGCGCAAGCGCTATCGGCACATCGAGGAGTTCGAGAGGCTGCTCTCCGACGAGGGAACCACCATCGTCAAGCTTTTCCTCCACATCTCCCGAGACGAGCAGAGACAACGCCTCCAGCAGCGTCTCGACGACCCGACCAAGCACTGGAAGTTCTCGGTGGGCGACCTGGAGGACCGAAAGCTGTGGGATAGGTACATCGATGCCTACGAGGAGGCGATCACCGCCACCTCGGCCGAGCACGCCCCCTGGTACGTGGTCCCGGCCGATCGCAAGTGGTACCGAAACCTGGTCGTGTCGAGCATCCTGATCACGACCCTCGAGGCCATGGACCCGCAATACCCCCCGGATCCCGACCTGGAAGGCGTCCTGGTCGACTAGCCCTCAACGGTTCCCTCGAAGAGGGCGGCCAGCCTTCGCGCCTCTCGCTCCAGCGATATCTCCAGGTAGGCCTTGCGGTGATCCAGCCCCTTCAGCCTGCCCCTCAAATAGTCGGACAGATAGCGCCACAGGAACCCGAAAACCCCGAGATCGTGCCATTGGCGGACGTGGACCAACTCGTGGACGAGGAGCAGGGCGTCCTTCCTCGTCTGACCGGTGAGCAGGTCAGGCTCGACGTAGACACGGTGCCGGATGGTCATCGCCCTTATCCCCTTGCCCCAGACCCGCCGCAGCCAGCGCGGCGCCGGTCTGATCTGGACCGACTCGGGCCGGATCGGGTGTATGAGGAGACGCAGGCGCATCGAGTCGATCCCACCCGCCGCCAGGAGTCGCCCTGCGTTCACCCCACCACGAAGTTGATGAGATCGGGCGGTCGGGCGATCACGTTCCGAACCTGGGCCCCGTCGATCCAGCCCTGGACCTTCTCGAGGCCGAGCGCGATCGCCTCCGCCTCCGCTGGCGAGATGTCTGGCGACACGTTCACCCGATCCCGCACCTTCCCGTTGACTTGCACCACCATCGTCACAGTCGACTCGACGATCAGGCTCTCGTCCCACACCGGCCACGGTTCCAGCGCAAGCATCGAGGCGTTACCGGTGCGCTCCCACAGCTCGTGGGCGAGATGGGGGGCCATCGGGGCAAGCAGCTTCAGGATGATCCCGACCACCTGATCGAAGGTGGCCCGACTCACTCCGTCCCGGGCGGCCAGGGCCAGGTGATTGGTCAGGGTCATGAGCTGGGGTATCGCCGTGTTGAAGGCGAACCGCTCGATGTCCTCGGTGACCTTGCGAATCGCCCGGTTCGCCTCCGAGATCAGCTCGGGGGAGTCTTCCCCGTCGACGACCTCGCTGTCGACCACGAGGCGGTGGAGCCGGTCGAGGAACCTCGAAGTTCCCTCCACCCCGTTGGTGTCCCAGGCGGCATCGTCGGTGGGCGGCCCCATGAAGAGGTGGTAGAGGCGAAGGGCGTCCGCCCCATGGGTCTCGAACAGCTCGAGGGGGTCGACCACATTGCCCTTGGACTTCGACATCTTCGCCCCTCCCAGGGTGATCATGCCCTGGGTGAAGAGCCGGGCGAAAGGCTCCTGCACTGGAGACAGGCCCATATCGGCCAGGACCTTGGTGATGAACCGTGCATAGAGGAGGTGGAGGACTGCGTGCTCGACGCCGCCGATGTACTGATCCACCGGCATCCAATAGGCGGCCCGGGCCGGATCGAAGGGGGCGCGGTCGTTACCGGGATCGGTGAAGCGGAAGAAGTACCACGAAGAGTCGACAAAGGTGTCCATGGTGTCGGTCTCCCGCATCGCCTCGCCACCGCAGGCAGGGCAGGTGGTCACCACCCACTCCTCGACTCCGGCAAGAGGCGACTGGCCCTTGGGCGCATAGTCCTGGATGTCGGGAAGGAGGACCGGCAACTCGTCTTCGGGGACCGGGACCAGGCCGCAGCGGGGGCAGGATACGATCGGGATCGGGCTCCCCCAGTACCGCTGCCGGGAGATGAGCCAGTCACGCAGACGGTATTGGATGGTCCCCTCGCCGATGCCTCTCTCCTTCAGCCAGGCGATGATCGCCTCCTTGGCGGCTGCCTGGTCGAGCCCGTCGAGAAAGCCCGAGTTGATGGTCGGCCCGTCGCCCAGGTAGGCCTGACCCTCCCAGCCGTCGGAAGGCTGGACGGTCCGGACGATGGGAAGGTCGTATCGGGTGGCGAAGTCCCAGTCGCGTTGATCCTGGCCAGGGACGCCCATGATTGCCCCGGTGCCGTAACCCATCAGGACGTAGTCGGCGATGTAGATGGGCACCTTCTCGCCATCGACCGGGTTGATGGCGTATCGCCCGGTGAAGATCCCGGTCTTCTCCCCCTCGGCCATCCGCTCGATCTCGGAGGCACGGCCGGCGTCACGTATGTAAGCCCTGGCCTCCTCCTCTGCCTCGGTGCCGGCGATGAGCCTCTCGACGAGGGGATGCTCGGGAGCGAGCACACAGAAGGTCATGCCGAAGATAGTGTCGGGCCGGGTAGTGAAGACGTCGAAGGTCTCACCCAGACCATCCACCTCGATTCGGAACCTCGCTCCTTCGGAGCGCCCGATCCAGTTGCGTTGCATGGTTCGGACCCGCTCCGGCCACTCGTCGAGTTGCTCCAGGTCGTCGAGCAGCCGCTCCGCATAGTCGGTGATCCGAAAGAACCACTGGGCCAGGTTCTTCTTCTCGACCACAGTCCCGCAACGCTCACAGGCCCCGTCGACCACCTGCTCGTTGGCAAGGACCGTCTGGTCCTTGGGGCACCAGTTGACCGGTGCCTCCTTCTTGTAGGCAAGCCCCTGATCGAACAACTGCAGGAATATCCACTGGTCCCACCGGTAGTAGTCCGGGTGATGGGCAGCGAGCTCCCGATCCCAGTCGTACATGGCGCCGAGCTGCTTGATCTGGCGGGTCATCGTGGCGATCTGTGCCTCGGTGTTCTCCCTGGGGTGGACACCTGTCTCGATGGCCGCGTTCTCGGCAGGCAGACCGAAGCTGTCCCAACCCATCGGTGTGAGCACGTTGTAGCCGCGCATCGTCTTGTATCGGGTGAGCAGGTCGCCAAAGGTGTAATTGCGGACATGGCCCTGATGCAGGGCACCAGACGGATACGGGTACATGCACAAGTTGTAGAACTTGGGCTTCTCCGAGTCCTCACCCACGTAGAAGACCTTGTCGGTCTCCCATCTCTGCTGCCATTTGGCCTCGATCGCCTTGTGGTCGTAGGTCATCGGGGCATCAGGGTAAATCCCTTGCGGGTGATCCGCCCACAGCGCCTGGTAGGTGGTCGCTCCAAGCTGCGGCTATTACGCTCCTGCGAACGCCGAGCCCGGCACATTGCCGGGACGGGGGAACCGACCCATGGGGCGAATCCCGGGAAACCGGGTAGAGCACCTTCCAGCTCGAGCCCGACAGCTAACCCCGGAGGCCGATGAGGAAGGTGTTGCCCTGATGGAGCCGTTGGCCGGCATTTCCCACGGAGACCTGCTGAAGCTGGTCGCGTCGGTTGCCATCCTGCTGGGCACGGCCAGGCTCCTCGGGGAATTGTGCGGCCGGATCGGGATCCCCGCCGTCGTCGGCGAGATCTTCGCCGGCGTCATCCTTGGGCCATCGGTCCTGTCCCGGATCTTCCCCCGATTCGGCGATCTGATCCTGCCTCAGACGAGCGCACAGATGCAGTTGCTGGAGCTGGTCGGCCTCTTCGGGATCATGTTTCTGCTCATAGTCATCGGCATCGAAACCGATCTCGCCCTGATTCGCACCCGATTGCGAACGGCTGTCGGCGTGGGTTTGGGTGGTTTGGTCGTCCCGTTCGCCTCGGGTCTTCTCGTCGGGGCCTTCATCCCCGACGACCTCCTCGCCGATCCGGCGCAGCGACAGGTGTTCACCCTCTTCCTCGCCGTGGCGCTGGCCCTATCCGCCATACCCGTACTCGCCAAGATCCTGGCCGACCTCGGTCTGATGCGGCGCGAGTTCGGCCAAACGGCCCTCGCCGCCGGCATGATCGACGACATCCTCGGTTGGACCCTGCTCGGGATCGTCACCTCCCTGGCCAGTGCCGGTCGCATCGACTTGATGACCCTCGCCTCGACCCTCGGCGCTGTGCTGTTGTTCCTGGCGGCCACCGCGATCGTGGCCCGGCCTCTGGCCCGGTGGAGTCTGAACGTCGTGCAAGACCGAATGCAGTCGAGAGACCGCCTACTGACACTGGTCGTCGTTCTCGCCTTCGCTTGGGGCGGCTTCAGCCACGCTCTGCATCTCGAGCCCATCCTTGGCGCCTTCGCGATAGGAATCATCTTCGGGCAGACGAGACGGCTGCCGTTGGAGGTGAGCCGGCAGCTCGAGAGCATCACCTACGGAGTCTTCGCCCCGATCTTCCTGGCCACCGCCGGGTTGCGGCTCGACATCGGGTCCCTCCTCGAGCCGCGGCTTCTCGAGCTGACCCTGATCCTCATAGCGGTCGCTGCAGCCGGAAAGATCATTGGTGCTTACGCCGGGGCGCGCCTGATCGCACGGAGTGGCCATCGAGAGGCTCTGGCATACGGCCTCGCCCTCAACGCGCGCGGCGTCCTGGGGATCATCGTGGCCTCGATCGGCCTGACCATGGGGATCTTCTCGGTCGAGATCTATTCGATGATGGTCGTGGTCTCAGTCGTCACCTCGCTGGTGGCCCCCATCGGGGTTCGTATCGCCCTGGGGAGAAAGTTCCTCGAGGAGGTCGTCGAGCCGCCTGAGTGGCTAGGTGGAGTCCGTCGAGTGCTGATGCCGGTGCGCCCCAGGGAGGAGCCCGGAAGCGATGTGCAGACTCTGGAGGCGGCCGTCTTGGCACGCCTCGCCTCCGACGGCTTGGCGGTGACGCTGCTTTCGGTGGTCGATCGGAAGGGGCGGCGTGATGCCGCCCGGTTCATGGAGACACTGGGCAATCTCTTCCCCCCGTCGACCGAGATCACCCGCCGTGTCGTGACCAGATCGGAGCCGAGTCAGGCCATCGTCGACGAGGCAGCGAAAGGATACGACCTGATCGTGATCGGCTCACCTGAGTCGATCGGGGGTGGCGCACACGTCTTCAGCTCCGTCGTCGACGAGGTGGTCCGTCTCGCCCCTTGCCCAACCCTCGTCTTCCGCGCCGGCAAGAGACCGTGGCCGCCGAGTCGGATCATGGTCCCCAGCGGAGGCACGACGGCTGCGAGAAAGGCAGCCGAGCTGGCCTTCGCCCTCGCACAGGATCAGGCGGAGGTTCTGGCCCTGCACGTGGTCGACACCGCATCGACGACCGGCATGGCCACTGGCCGCTCTTCCTCACCCGCAGTGCGGCTAGACATCGGCCAGGAGGTGGTCGACGACATCCGCCAATTGGGCGAGACGTTCGGGGTGACCGTCGTGACCGAGGTGATGATCTCGAACGAAACCACCTCGGGGATCGTGGACCGCGCCCGTGAGGGAGTCGACCTGATCGTGGTCGGCACTGCGGTCCGGGCGGGCACGCAGCGGCTCTATCTAGGCCCGCGTGTGGAGCAACTGGTGAACGAGGCGCCGTGCCCGGTGATCATTCTCAACACATGAGGCGCATGGACTAGACCGGATGCGCGTCGGGAGAATAGGCCATGCGGCCCATGCCCAAATGGGGAGAAGTTGGGAATTATCCACAGGACGGGCATTCATTTGTCCACAGGTGAGGCACAGGGACTCGAGAAGGGGCCAGAGGAACGGTGATGGTGGCACCAGACCATGTTGAAGCGGGCAATATGACCTCGACGAGGTTCGACGGACTCGACGCGATCGCCGAGCTCATCGAAGTCGAGCGCTACCAACTCGGTGAGTGGGACGAGATGCATGCCCGGCTCTATGCCATCGATTGCGCCTCGGTCGTCTACCGCTATCACACTCCCGACCTCAACGAGACCGCCCGCGAGATCGTTCACCGCCTGCTCCATCAGGCGATGCAACTGGTGGCGGCCGACAGGGAGAACGAGCTCGCCTCGATCGAGCAGGCTTTGATGACCGGTCTCGAGTCGGCTTCGAGCCTGACCAGGGCCGTATGGCTGGTCGCACTCAACGCCGTGCTCCCCGATCCATACCGCGCCGCCGTCATGAGCACCGAAGCAGCCCTGCTCGCCTTCGGCCGGGGGCCGAATCCGCGTCGTGACGCGGTCGCCGAGTCGATTCGCCGCCGTGTTGTCTCCCGTACCGAGGAAGCAGCGCTTCTCGGCACCGTCGGCCGTTCCCACCGGCGGCCCTACGCAGTCGCCTGACCTACAGTCGGGCCGGTGACCCGGCTCGCGGCGATACAAGCCGACATCACCACCCTGAAGTACGACGTCATCGTCAATGCGGCCAACTCATCGCTTGGCGGCGGTGGCGGGGTAGACGGGGCCATCCACCGGGCGGGCGGGCCTTCGATCCTGGCCGAATGTCGGGAGATCGTCGCGGCGAGGGGGCCTCTGCCGACCGGTGAGGCCGTCCTCACCACCGCAGGCAACATGCCGGCGCGGCAGGTGGTGCACACGGTGGGGCCGATCTGGGGGTCGGTCTCCGAGCAGGAAGCGGTGCGACTGCTCGCTTCCTGCTATCGCAACAGCCTCGACCTCGCCGCCGAGGCGAGGGCATCATCGATCGCCTTCCCCGGTATCTCCACTGGAGTGTATGGGTTCCCCAAAGCGCTGGCCGCCCAGACCGCAGTCACTGCGGTGCGCTCCTGGGTCTCCCATCGACCCTCAGCCATCGAGTCCGTGACATTTGTCTCGTTCGACGGAGAGAGCCAGACGCTGTACGAGGCTCTGCTCCGCTGATCTCAAGTCAGAGCAGGCGCCCCGATGTGGGAGGCGAGATGATCGGTCAGGTCGCGGGCATCGTCCTCGGCTCCGTGGATGAAGCTCGACTTGCGACGTCGCAGCATGTTCAGCCCGATCCGGTAGAGACCAGGCGCCCCGATGACAACACCTGCGTCGTGACGGAGCCTTCCCCGCCGATCGAGAACACGGGCGTGCAGCCACGAATAGTCGGGCCGATACCCCGTGGCCCAGACGATGCTGGAGAAGCTCCCTCCGCCGAGGTCGAGGGTCAGGGGTGGCGAGTCGTCGACCCGGGTGGGAGCAAACCGATGTGACGGCTCGACCTCGTCCCCGATCCCGTTATCCACGACCCATTGGTCGATGTTGTCGAGGAGGCGACGCATCTTCAGGTCGGCCAGGGTGCACAGGTTGCGCAACGATCCCGAGAACTGGGCGTGACCGTCTGAGACCCCGGCCAGACGTCCGACCAACCTGATCCCCTGGTCGGTGAGCGAATTCAGGTCGAGGGTCCTCCGTTCGGGCGTCCCCACCAGCTGGGGGGACGGGATGTTCCGGGCCCGGACCAGGTCGTCGACTTCGTCATAACGCTCGTCGAGGATGCCGGTCCGCTCCATCCACCACATGATGTCCTTGCCTCGATAGACACGGGGCAGACGCACGTGCTCTCCGACCGACAGGGTGACCGGCCTGCCGGAAAGATGGATCTCCTCGGCTATCTGGATCCCAGTGGCCGATGCGCCGACGACCAGGGCCCCACCCTCGGGCAGGAGGTCGGGGCGGCGGTACTCGATCGGGGTCACCGAAACGAGGCTGCCGGGCATCGCGGACGCCATCGGTGGCAGATTGGCCAGGTTGAAACCTCCGCTGGCCAGGACCACGGCCATGCCGACCCAAGTCCCCTGGTTGGTGAGCACCTCGTACCCGTCGTCGACCGGTCTCACCGAAGTCACAGCGGTGTTCGTGCTGATCGGCGCCGAGACATGGCTCGCGTATCCCTCGATGAACTCGATCACCTCGGGCATGGTCATGAAGCCATCCGGGTCGGCACCGTCATAGGCGAAGCCGGGGAGACGGCTCTGCCAGTTCGGTGTGAGCAGCCGCAACGAGTCCCACCTCTCTGTCCGCCAGGTGTTGGCCACCTCGCCGCGCTCGACGACCACGTGGTCGATCGAGCGCAGGCTGAGAAAGTGGCTGACGGCCAGGCCGGCGTGACCGGCCCCGATCACGACGGCCGAGACGCGCTTGGCTGATGAGCTCAGTTGACCTCGACGGTGACGTTGGTCGGGTTGGTGATCACGTCGAAGACGGCGGAGCGCTTCTGCGACTGGGCCACCAGCGCCTCGATGTCCTCTTTCGATGCATCGGCATCGATGTCGTACTTGACCTTGATGTCGTTGAACCCGTTCCTCACCTCGGGGTCGCCTCCGAGGATGCCGAGGATGTCCATGTCGCCCTCGATGGTCGCCTTCACCGACCGGAGCTGGATGCCACGGTTTTGGGCGACCGCGGCCACGCCCGCGGTGAGACAACTGGCCAGACCGACCAGGACGAACTCCACCGGGGTGGCGCCATGGTCTTCCGAGGCGAACACCTCGGGATGGTCGGCGTCGAAGCTGAAGGTGCTTCGGTGGGTCTGCTCTCCCCCGAGGCCGAAGAAGCCATTGACCTGGGAGTGGCTGTGGGTGCCACCGACCCATTCGGTCGAGGCTCGCCAGGTGAACTGGGCCGCCTCCGGCGCATCTACGAGAGCGGTCCGTGCGTCGAGCAACGCCTGTACGTTGACTCCATTGTCGACCGGGGTGTCGGTCGTCGTCATGTCATACCTCCTGATGTGGATGACGGATGGTTGATCGGTGGACGTCTGAGAAGTGGATCACGGACCCTCGGGAGGCTGACGTCCTACGAGCGAATGTCGGCGCTCGCTCGGGCCACCCGAGAGCGAAGACAGGCGCACATGAGCCGACCGGCGGATCCGCCGTTGGCCGCAGTGCGATTCTCGGATGAGGAAGCTCCTGTCACGGGTCCGCTTTCGTCGATCCGTGCCGAAGGGCAAGTAGAGCAGAACCCCGACCACTAGTCAACGCACCGACATGGTCGATCAGGACCATCGCCCCACGATCTTCGCCCCGTGTCGCGTAGCCTCGACCCGTCGGCCAAAGGCAGCAATGAAGCGAGCGCTCCTCGTAGCAGTCGTCATCTCCTCCGTCCTCGGCGTCATCGTCGACTCGGATGTCGCCCTCGCCGCCGAGCCGGAGGAGTGTCTCGGGCTCCCGAGCACGCCGATCCATCCCGACGCCACAATCTCCGGCCAGATGCTGGCCGATGTCGACGGTGACGGCTCCCGTGACCTACTGACCGGATACTCCCGCACCGGAGCCGGACTGGTAGAGGAGTGGTACCTCCATGTCGAATTCACCTCAGGCTGGGCCACGGGGGTGAGGCTGGACACCATCCCCCAGTTGGACGCCAATCGCTCATATCCCATCCGGGTCGTGGTTGTGGCTGGTGAGCGCCTGATCCTCAACGGGACGACCAGCATCGCCCCCGGTTTGGCCTACAGCCTTTTCCGGTTCGACGGATGCGCTCTCGCCCCGGTGCCGCTGGTCGGGGGCGGATACCCGGATCTCTGGAGCGGGATCGGCCCCAGCCACAGTGAGTGGCCTACCTGCCGTGGTGATGAAGTGGCTCAGGTGGAGGTAGGCAAGAGCAACGCGAATTCCGTGGACTACGACGCGGCCACCGAGAGGCCTTTTCGGCTCACACCTGCGGGTTTCGTCGATCAGGGTGAGCAGGGCCTCGCCGGAGCCAGGACACTCGCCGAGTGGCTGGGCGTCCGCCCTGACTGCACCTCACCCAGTGGGTCTTTCGTCGACGACGAGGGCTCGAGGTTCGGCGCGGCTATCGAGTGGGCTGCCATCGAGGAGATAACGCTCGGGTGCAATCCCCCGGTCAACGATCGATTCTGCCCCGACGACCCGGTGACCAGAGGCCAGATGGCTGCGTTCCTGGTCCGAGCCATGGATTACAGCGATGACGGCGGAGGCGACCTGTTCACCGACGACGACGGCTCGATCTTCGAGAGCGCCATCGACAGGCTGAAGACCGCAGGGGTCACCCTCGGCTGCAATCCCCCGGTCAACGACCATTTCTGCCCCGACAACTTCGTCACCAGGGAGCAGATGGCGGCATTCCTGAGACGAGCGGTCGGCTGAGCCGACGTCCTCCCCAGTCTCCATCACCTCTTCACACCTTCTCCACATTCGAGCCTGACTATGTGCTGGTCTCTGATAAAGGAGTTGAGATGAGACGCAATGTGATCGGGGCGGTGTTGCTCACCGTCCTAACCCTCGGAGCCCTCGGTGCGGTTGGATACGGCCTCTACCAGTTGGGCTTTCAGCAGGGACTGGTCGAGACGGGAACCGAAGTCGTGGTGAGCAACCCGAACGTCTATCCGGGCTTCTGGGGCCCGGGATTCTGGGGATTCGGGTTCTTCGGGATCTTCTTCAAGCTGCTCTTCGTATTCCTCATCATCGGCCTGATCGGGCGATTCTTCTTTGGCCGTCGTCGCTGGGGATACGGGCCGGCCTGGGGCAACGACTGGCATGAAGGCCAATCACCCGCCGAGCAGCGGATGCAGGAATGGCACGAAAGGGCTCACGGCAGAGAGCCTCCGGCGCCACCGACAGAGCGGGAAACCTGATTAGCCGACGACAATGGCCTTATGTCGAAGATCCTGGTCGTCGATGACGAACTCAAGATCGCCCGCCTGGTCAGGGACTACCTGACCGAGGCGGGCTTCGACGTGGTGGTGGCGCGAACCGGCCCAGCCGCGGTCTCATCGGCCCGTGCCGACCGACCCGACCTGATCGTGCTCGACCTCGGGCTACCCGGGATTGATGGATGGGACGTCACCAAATCGATTCGCAGTCGTTCGAGCGTCCCGATCATCATGCTCACCGCCCGCAGCGAGGAGACCGATCGCATCATCGGGCTCGAACTGGGGGCAGACGACTACGTGGTCAAGCCGTTCAGCCCACGCGAGCTGGTAGCCCGTGTCAAGGCCGTGCTCCGCCGCGCCGGCGGCGACATCGGCGTCGAGACGATACGGGTGGATGATCTCGAGATCGACGTCCCCCACCGCCGGGTGATCCGCGGCGGGACCAGAGTCGAGCTGACCGCTTCCGAATTCGAGCTGCTTCGGGCCCTGGCCGTCAGCCCGGGGCGGGTCTTCACCAGGGGTCAGCTCCTGGATGCACTGCGAGGGGTGTCGTTCGAGTCGTACGAACGAGCCATCGACGCCCATGTGAAGAACCTGCGCAAGAAGCTCGAGCCGGATCCCCGCCATCCCCGCTACGTGATGACGGTGTACGGGGTGGGTTACAAGCTCGCCGATGCCTGAGCCCTGGCATCACGGCCCGCCCACGGCCGGCGACGGGCCCGCCCGAGGCCCAGGCCGCCACATGGTGGGTCGGGCCATCGTGTTCATCTTCTTGCTCGTGGTGCTGTTTCCGCTGCTCGGGGTGGTAGGCGCCATGGCCCTGGGCTACGTCGACGGACCGCGTCGCTGGCTCGTCCTTGGCATCGCCGTTCTCGTCCTGGTCGGGCTCTGGCTCTTCGCGAGGAGGATGTTCGGCCGCTCCTGGGGACCGATCGGGGAGCTGATCGACGCCACCCAGCGACTCGGGGCCGGTGAGACCGGGGTCCGCATCGCCAACCGAGGACCGGGTCCGTTCGGAGCAGTGACCGCCTCCTTCAATCGGATGGCGGCTCGTCTAGAAGAGGAGGACGAGCGACGGCGACGGCTCCTCGCCGACCTCGGTCACGAGCTTCGCACACCGCTGACCGTGATCCGCGGCGAGATCGAGGCCGTGCTCGACGGGTTGCACGATCCCGGCAGCCTCTCGCACGTGATCGACGAAGTCGACCTGATGGAGCGCCTCCTCGAGGATCTGCGCGTTCTCGCCCTAACCGAGGCGGGCCGTCTTCAGCTGCATACAGAACCGACCAACCTCGAGGGCCTCGTCGGCGACGTGCTCGACTCGTTCGCCACCACGCTGTCCGAGCTCGGGATTGTCCCCTCGGTGAAGGTCACCTCCTCTTTGGAGGAGTTGGAACTGGACCCCCATCGGATGCACCAGGTGCTGGCCAACCTGATCGCCAACGCCATCCATCAGATGCCTGAAGGCGGCCTGCTGGAAGTCACCCTGTCGGCCGACCGCCAACAGTTGACGATCGATGTGTCCGACAACGGCCCGGGCATCCCGGAGACTCAGATCGATCGGATCTTCGAGCGCTTCGTCCGATCCGGCGACTCGGCCGGCACCGGGCTCGGGCTCTCGATCGCCCGGGACCTGGTCGAGGCGCACGGGGGAACTCTCACTGCCCACAACCGGCCCACAGGTGGGGCCGTCTTCACCATCACTCTCCCCATCGGCGACTCCAGAGCTCATGAGCCCGCCTCTCCGACGCTCCCGCGCGCATGAGCCCGATCCCTCGCATCTGGGCCCTGATGACACTTCTTGCAGTGATCGTCTCCTGCTCGGCCGATCCGCTCGGGACGACCACGGCATCTCCGGCGACCACATCGATGCCAATCGCGGAGACGACGATGACGTCGACCACCGTTCCGCCGGTCTCCACCACCGGCACCGACCGAGCTTCCAGGTTCGTCGTGATCGGCGACTTCGGTGGTGGGAGCGAGGCAGAGTACGAGGTGGCGGCGGCGATCGAGTCCCTGGCGTCGGAGGAGCCGATCGACGGGCTGATCACCACAGGAGACAACTTCTACACCGACGACATCGAGCGGATCTGGACCATCCCCTACGGTTGGCTCGGCAAGACAGGGATCCCGATCTACGCGGCCTGGGGCAACCACGACCTCGTCTCAGCCCGCCGGCAAGCGCTGGTCCAGCAGCACCTGAAACCGCCGGGCCGCTGGTATGCCCGGCAGTTGCATCCTGGGACGCTTCTCGTCCTCGATTCGAACGACCTCGGCAACGCCGAGCAAACGACCTGGCTATCGCAGGCCTTGCAAGACGCCGCCTCACCCGTCATCGTCGTCTCCCATCACCCCGCCTTCAGCTGTGGGCTGCACGGGAACACCGCCGCGATCGTCGAACAGTGGGTCCCCCTGATCGAGGACCACGACGTGCCGCTGGTTCTGAGCGGTCACGACCACGACTATCAGCGATTCGAGGAGGACGGCGTGACCTATGTGGTCACCGGCGGGGGTGGCCAAGCCATTCGACCGAGCGGTTCCTGCTCTTCATCCACGCCGGCACGGATCGAATCCGACAACGAGCATCACCACTTCCTCGTGCTGGAAGTCAGCCCGGAGGAGGTCAGAGTCACCGCACTCACACCGGAAGGATCGATCCTCGACTCCTTCGCCATTCCGACTCCCCGGTGATGACCGAAGCGCGAGCTAGACCTGGATAGGCACCGCCAGCAGGTAGATCACCCCGCCCACGAGGAACAGGATGGCCACGACCAGCATCCCGATCTGGCCCGACCGGCTCCTCATCTTGGTGCTGAGACCTGCGAACAAGAAGATGGCGGCGAATATCAGCGTGCTGAGTACGTAACGGTCGTCGTTGCGGTCGGCCGCCTGCGCCTCGGCCACCTTGTCCTCGGCCTCCTGTTGCAGCCGCTCCGCCTCGATCGCCTCCGCCACCTGGTACTCCTCCATTGCGAACGGCGTCGCAGGTGCGTCGGGATTGGTCAGCGGCCTCGTCGCCAACCAGGCGTCCATGGCGACGCGGAACTCGGGTCGAAACCGAGTGAAGAGAAAGCCGGACACGGTGGTCGGATCGGGCTCATAACCGCCGCTCGTGTCCCCACCCTCGGCGATCACCTCTCGTTGCACCGCCTCCACCCAGGCAATGAAGGTGGCTACATCGACGTCGGTGAGCTGGCCGGCACGGGTGAAGTAACGAGACGACTCGGTCCGCGCCGCGCCTGCGGCGTTGAGCGAGAACGACATAGTGTCGCTCCACTGGTCACTTTGAAGCGCCGACCAAGCGGTGGCGAGGGCGGCGACAGCCATGACCACCGTGGCCACGATGTCCACCCAGTCGAGAGATGGCCGTTCCGACTCGGTGCCGATTTCTGGTGCGGTTTCTGGTGTGATTTCTCGTTCCGGCATGCCCGCAGTGTGCCAGGTCGACCTTCGCGCAGCGCCCGTCGGCCCCTCTCTCTTTTCGGCGGCGGGGTGGCGGGGAAGGACCACCCCTATCTAGGTCGGACACCAACGGTGGGCCCGATGGCCGCCAGATCGAGGACCTCGACGAGATCACCCTCGTGTCGGTGTATCAGGGTGTGGTGGTAGCGACAGAGCAGGCACAGATTGCCGAGGACGGTCTCGCCGCCTTCCGCCCACGGTTGGATGTGGTGCACGTCGCACCACCGGGCGGAGCGGTTGCAACCCCTCCAGATGCAGGAGCGATCCCGGGCGATGACCGCCCGACGCAGGGCGGCCGGGATCACCCGGGTTCGACGCCCGACATCGAGGATCTCCGAGCCACCACTCCAGACGATGCGAGAGACGGATGAGTCGCAAGAGAGTGTCCGGATCGTCTCCACATCGAGGACCCGGCCGGCCTCCGTCTCGTGGAGGCCACCGGGTATCCCGCGCAGCGCCTCGACGTCCACGAACACGTTGACATGGGGTCTCTCCCCACCGAGTTCGGGCGCCGCGGTGCCGTCGAGGAAGGCCCGGGTCATGTCTTCGAAGGCGTCGTGGCGTCTCTGGCTCGCATCGCGGATATCGCCGGCTTCGGGCGGTGGCATCACCGCATCCAAAGCTGCGATGAAGGCCTCACCAGCGGTCTCGGTGAGAGCGAAGTCACCTTCGATCATCCCGCTCGGTCGGCGTGTGAAGTCGAACCGTCTCCGCTCCATCTGCGTCTCGACGTCGACCCCACCGGACCGGTCCACGGTCATGCTCCAATAATCGAGCGTCTTCTGCGTCTCTTCGACCGTGTCGCCGACGATCTCCAGCAAGACCAGCTCGGCCTCCGGGTACCTGTCGGGCAAGTGCCTCGACGCCTGGAAGAGCAACTCGGCCTGGTCGGTGGAGATGTGGCGGAGCTTCCATGCGGCGAAGGTCGCACGGAACCGGCGGGCGGCGCGTGCGATCGAGACGTACCGGTTGGCACGAGATGCGGCCATCCGAGCTCGGTCCCTCAGGTACGCCACCATGCTGGGGTAGCCGTGAACCTCATGGCCTCCCCGTCCCTCGAAGACGCTGATCGACTCGCTCCATTCGACCTCGAGCCGATGCCTTGCTGCCTCCAGCAACAGGATGTGGTCGTCCAGCTCGTCGATCGGCGCCCCGTCCTTGTCCTCGAGGAGCGGGATGGTGATCGGCATTCGGTCTCCCCCAACCATGCCCTCATTTGTACAGGGCGGCTGTGACAGAAACGCGCAGAATCAGTCGGCTCGCATGATGTCCTGGTCGATCAGTTGTCAGTCGTCCGACGGAGTCGCTAGCTCGGATTGCCAGCGCGGAGTCTGACCAAGAAGTAGGTGAGACCGTGAGCGACCCAATCGACCTGGAAGCCGGTGTCTTCGAGGAACTCCTGGAATGCTTTGAACTCGTGCTGGCGCCAGCCCCGATATCCGATCAGCTCATCGAAGAGGATCCAGGTCCCGGGCCGAATCAGACCGCCGAACTCGGTGAAGATCGTCTTGGCCGAAGAGTAGATGTCGCAATCGACTCTCATCAGCATGATCGGCTGGTCATCGTGCTCCTTGGCCCATGGGCCGAGAGTCTCGTCAAACCAACCCTTGTGCAGTATCACGTTCGACGGCACGTCGGGGAGCGCGCCCTCGATCTCCCCGAACGATCCTCTGACCACGTGAGCCCAGTCCTCGGGAAGGCCCTCGAACGAGTCGAATCCGTGAATCGTGTGATCGGGAAACATCCTTGCCAATGCCCGGGTCGATGCCCCCTTGTAGACGCCCAGGTCGAGGACATGTCCGTTGAACTCGAGGATCTCGTCCTTTCTCGACTCAATGACCCGAAATTGCTCGAGCACGAAGAGGGGGCTGTCCAGTTGGTCGATGAAGTCCCAGGTCTCGGTCGCCGCCCTTTGATTGCGCTCAGAGAGCATGGCAATCCACCGATGGTTCCAGAAGAAAACCCGTTGCAGTTCCTGGTTGGCCGGCCCTGAGGCGAGCTCTCTGAGGGCATCGACCACGTCGATCTGCGCTCGACCCCTCGTCTTGATGCCCTCGGAGCTCTCGAGCTCCCGGCGAACCTCCTCGGCGAAGACCCGTGCGATCCTTCGGATGAGACGCTCAAGCAGGCGCTTCACGGAGGCCAAGCTAATACCCGTGCACCCTTCGACGAAGAGAGGTGACCCGTTACCGAGGCCACAGCGCTAGCCGGTGGACGCAAGGCGAGAGTGCCGGAGGGCACGGATTTCGGCTCGTACCGCGATCGCCACCGCCAGGGTTTCTGAGAGTGGAGCTGAGGGGATTTGAACCCCTGACCCCTTGACTGCCAGACAGGATCAGCGGCTATCGACCACCTGGGAGAACCTAGAAATCTGGCCTCTGAGCAGGCATTTTGTCTCGCGTTGGCTCACAGCGTTTTCCGGCGTTTTTCATTCTCCCGCAGACTTTTCGCGGACTCTCGAAACGTGTGGGTGCTGACGCTCGCGGCGTCTAAGGGCGCCGCGGAATGGTCTGGAGAGCCGCCCTTGATCGAGACCTGAAAGGAATTCCCCGCACCAAGTGGTCCCATCGATCGTTTCCGCTGACGAAGACCAAGCAGATCACGTGAGACCTCACTGGCGCTCTTGCGGCTACCTCAATCTGTCACAGGTCACTGGCACGGTCAC
>DATBIX010000079.1:0-21461 GCA_036556665.1 Acidimicrobiia bacterium | reverse complement strand
ACTGGCCGAGAACATCGATGCTCCAGGCAACATGTTCTTGGGTCGAGAGATGACCACCAGGTGGGGCACACTCGACGACAGTTCGATGGAGACCGCCGCACGCACCGTGATGGGCCGTCTCAACCCGAAATTCCAGAATTTCAAGGTGCCGGTCGCATCCCTCTCCGGCGGCCAGCGTCAGTCCGTCGCCATCGCCAAGGCGGTGCAGTTCAACGCCCGGATCCTGATCATGGACGAGCCCACCGCAGCGTTGGGCCCGGCCGAGACGGAGCAGGTGCGCCAGTTGATGCGGCAGCTGAAAGCGGAAGGTCTCGGGATCATCCTGATCAGTCACGACATCCACGACGTGTTCGACCTGGCCGACCGGATCAGTGTGATGCTCCAGGGCAAGCTGGTCGGGACCGTCAACAAGGACGACGTGACCATGGACGAGGTCCTGGCCATGATCATCATCGGCAAACTGCCCGAGGAAGTCACCACCAAGGAGCTGGAGCAGCTCCACGGTTGACCGTAGGAAGGCGCAATGGGCAATCTCGATGGAAAGGTCGCGCTGGTCACTGGTGCCAGCAGGGGGATCGGAGCGGCAGTGGCACGCTCTCTGGCCGAGGAAGGGGTGAAGCTGGGGCTTGCCTCGCGTAGCGGTGATGATCTCGGCATCGATGGCGCGGTGGCCCTGCCCAGCGACGTGCGCGACGCGGCGGCGATGGAGCGCATCGTGGCCGAGACCGTGGGCCGTCACGGTGGTCTCGACATCCTGGTGGTCAACGCCGGGGTCGGCGGCTACGGGCCGTTCCTGGATCTCCCCCCGGAGGATCTCGAGGAGATGGTCGACGTCAACGTGAAGGGGGCGATGTACTCGATTCGCGCCGCCCTCCCCCATCTGATCGAAAGTGGTGAAGCCGACATCGTGACGGTCGCCAGCGAGGCAGGACGAAGGGGGCTGCCCTACGAGGCGGTTTACTGCTCGTCCAAGTTCGCCCAGATCGGGCTGACCCGGGCCCTCGACCACGAGCTGAGGGAGAAGGGGGTGCGCTGCACCAACGTGGCCCCGGGAGGTGTCGCCACCGACTTCGCCATGGGCCATGGCCGGACTCCGGACATGCCAGAGCTGAAGGGGATGATGACGGCCCAGGATGTGGCGGACGCCGTCGTGTTCGTCCTCACCCGCCCCCGCAACCACCGAATCCTCGAGGTCGCCTTCCGACCCGTCACCGAAACCTCGTGGGGTTAGGCGGTGGTCGGCAAGTGGACGGTGTGGAAGATCGGGCTGAGCGCAGGGTATAGCTCCCGATAGGCGGCGTGCCGCTCCCGGTAGAGGTGGACGTCCGTTGAGGGCCGCTCCGTCGGTTGGGCAGTGACCACCTGCTCGGTCGCCTCCTCGACGGAGGCGAACCAATCCGCCCCGACCGCGGCGAGGAGGGCGGCGCCGTAGGCCGCCCCTTCCTCGGTCCCGACCGTGGCGATCTCCGCCTGCAGAACGTCGGCGAGGATTTGCCGCCAGAGCCCGCTGCGCGTGCCGCCACCGGAGGCTCGGGCCTGGGCCGGAGCTGCCATCCCGGCGGAGACCATGAGGTCGAGGCCGTCTCGCAACCCGAACGCCACCCCCTCGAGGACCGCACGGGTGAGATGTCGGAGATCATGACGCACCGTGAGGCCAACGAAGGCGCCGCGGGCGAGTGGATCGGGATGGGGAGTGCGTTCGCCGGTCAGGTAGGGGAGGAACAAGAGCCCATCGCTCCCGGCCGGGACCTCGGCCGCTCCCGTCACAAGGTCGTCGAAGGAGGCATCAGGGGCGATGGCGTCTCGAAGCCAGCGGAGACTGCCCGCCGCAGAGAGCATCACACCCATCATGTGCCACTTCTCCGGCACCGCGTGACAGAAGGCGTGCACTCGTCCTTCCGCCTCGACAGCCGGCTCGTCGGTGGTGGCGAAGACCACGCCTGACGTGCCGAGGGAGAGCGCGACAACACCGGGAACGACCGCGCCGACCCCGACCGCATTGGCCGATTGGTCCCCACCTCCGGCGACTACGGGGGTCCCGGCCAGGAGCCCTGTTGCCTCCGCACCCTCCTGGTTCACGGTTCCGGTGACCTCCGGCCCCTCATACGTGTCCGGCATGAGAGAACGGTCGATGTCGAGCGCCTGGAGGACCTCGTCGGACCAGTTGCGCCGGGCCAGGTCGAAGAGGATGGTGCCGGAGCCATCGGCTACGTCGACGGAGAGACCGCCGGTGAGCCGGTAGCGCACGTAGTCCTTGGGGAGGAGGACGTGGCGCGTCCGGTTCCAGTTCTCCGGCTCATGTCTCTGCACCCAGACCAGCTTCGGTGCGGTGAACCCGGTGAGAGCATCGTTGCCGGTTATTGCGATCAGCCGATCACGGCCCAACCGGCGACGGATCTCATCGCATTCCGCCTCGGTGCGTTGGTCGTTCCAGAGAATGGCAGGCCGCACGACGTTGCCATCGCCGTCGAGCAGGACCGATCCGTGCATCTGGCCGGCAAGGCCGACGGCATCGATCTCGGACGGCTCGATCCCGTTCTCCCTCAGGACTGTGCGGATGGCCTCTGCGGCGCCACCCCACCAGAGACGGGGATCCTGCTCGGTCCAGAGCGGGCGCGGCGTCTCGTATCCGTACTCGGCGGAGGCGACGCCACGAACCGCGCCGTGGTGGTCGACCAGGATCGCCTTGGTAGCAGTGGTCGACGAGTCGATGCCGAGGACCAGGCTCATACCGGGCCCTCCCCGGCGACCAAGGCCAGTGCCTGCCCGAGGTCGGGGCAATCATGGATCGTCCAACGCTCCCGATGGCTCACGGTCGAGCCCGGCTCGAGCCGCGTGAGCGGCCCGATCGACTCCAGCTCACAGAACTGGTCGTTCATGAAGAACTGCCCCACCGCCCCGAGGTCCGGGTATGAGCCCTCGCTCGAGGCAGTCACGCGCTTGCTGAAGAGCTGGCCTTGGTGGAGATAGCCGATCTGCTCGGGAGCAGGCCCTGTGCCGATCTTGAATGTCGGCCCCGGTGAGGCATCGATGACGGCGACGTCTCCCTTCCAGGTCAGTCGTGGGTCGGCCGGGTCGGTGTAAGGCCAGAGGACGACGACGCGGTTGGCCTGGAGCCCGTCTTGGTCCGGCTTCCCACGGATCGGCACCAGGGCCGTACCGCCGAGGGGCAGTTGCGTGATCGCCCAGGGGGCCCCGGCGAGCGGTGCTTCGCTGAGGTTGTCCAGGGTGTGGTCGACCACGACGGTGTCCAGTTCGAGGGTGAGGGCGACCCTCTTGGCCAGTCCGGCCCGGTCGACTGGCCCCTGGATCTCGACCCCACCGTCGCGGGTGACGACCTCACATGGCTCGTCGTCGGGGGCATAGCTGATCCACGGGATCTCCGGGGCGGCCCATAGCCGGTGCCCGCCCCGGAATCGGTAGACACCAGAGTCGGGGCGGTCGATGACCACGTGATCCGGCAAGGCGGCGAACTGCTCGTGACCGTCGCCCCGACGTATGCCGAGCACGCGCGGCCCGAACGACGTGGCGACAGTGAGGTGGTAGTCCCCCAGGTCTATCTCGAGGCAATCGCCCGGGCCCTCAGCACCCTCGGGCACCCTTATCAGTCCCCGGACGCCCAAATGACCCGGTTGAGCCGGTTCTCGAGCAACTCCTGCCGGCCCGAAGTGGGCTTCGGGTCGATGTCGCCTGCGGTGACCTTCGCTTCCAGCGTCTCCAGGCTTTCGCTCCCATCCATGATGGCGGTGCCCAGGGCGCCGTTCCATCCGGCGTATCGCTCCTCCCTGGGTCGCGACAGGGTCTCCCGCTCGACGAGGTCGGCAGCCACCAGCAGCGCCTTGGCCAGGGTGTCGATGCCCCCGATGTGACCGTGGAACAGGTCGGTGCGGCCCATCGACTGGCGTCGCAGCTTGGTGTCGAAGTTGAACCCGCCTGTGGTGAATCCTCCCCCTCTCATGATCTCGTAGAGGGCGAGGCTCAACTCGTCGACCGAATTGGGGAACTGGTCGGTGTCCCACCCGTTCTGGTAGTCGCCACGATTGGCGTCTATGGACCCGAAGATCCCGTTGGCCACGGAGTAGGCGACCTCATGATGGAAACTGTGACCGGCAAGCGTGGCATGGTTCCCCTCGATGTTGACTTTGTACTCGTCGACCAGGTCGTAGCGCTGCAGGAAACCGTGCACAGACTGACAGTCGTAGTCGTACTGGTGCTTGGTCGGCTCGGCCGGCTTCGGCTCGATGAGGAGGGTGCCCTCGAACCCGATCCTGTGCTTGTGCTCGGCGACCAGGTGGAGAAACCGGGCGAATTGCTCGCTCTCTCGCCTCAGGTCGGTGTTGAGAAGGGTCTCATAACCCTCACGGCCTCCCCATAGGACGTAGTTGGCCCCGCCGAGGCGATGGGTCGCCTCCAGAGCGTGCTTGACCTGGGCTGCGGCATAGGCGAAGACCTCAGGATCGGGATTGGTCGACGCCCCGGCGGCATAGCGGGGATGAGCGAACAGATTGGCGGTGCCCCAGAGGAGGCGGACCCCCGTGTCGGCCATCTTCTTCTCGGCGTACTCGACCATCGCGTCGAGGTTGCTCGCCGACTCGGCGAAGGTGGCTCCCTCCGGTGCGATGTCGAAGTCGTGGAAGCAGAAGAAGGGCACGCCGAGCTTGGCGATGAACTCGAAGGCGGCATCCGCCTTCATCCGCGCCGCCGCCATCGGGTCGCTCTGGGGACCCAGCCAGGGCCGATCGAAGGTGCCAGACCCGAACACGTCGTTGCCCGGCCAGTTGAACGAGTGCCAATAGCAGACGGCGATTCGAAGCTGGTCTTCCATCCGCTTACCGAGCACCATCCGGTCGGGCTGGTAGACGCCAAAGGCGAGGTCCTCGCCAGTGGCCCCGGTGTCGAAACCGATCCGGCCCTCGACATCTGTGAAGAACTGATCTGACATCCTCGTCCCTCCTCGGACGGTTCGGTGAATCACTGTCGCGGCCGCCCGGTAGCCCTGTCGACTGCTCCCGCCGATCCGGCAGGAGGTGAACACTATTTGACCCACAACCTGGCGGCAAAGGATGGCAGGCGTGGCGGCTGCCAACGACGCCTTCTGTCACAATCCGTCGCACGTGACCGGCGCCAGGAGAATGCTCGCGACACTCATTCTGACTTTGTCCTGGGTGGTGCTCCTCCCCGGGCTCGTGGCCGGTGCCGCGACCGAGTCGGGGCCGTTCACCGACGACGACGGCCACCCCGGGGAGCCTTACCTGGAGTGGCTGGCCGATCGGGCCATAGTCTCGGGTTGCAACCCCCCGGCCAATACCCGGATCTGCCCTGATCGAATTCTCAACCGGGTCGAGGCGGCGAAGATCCTGATCGGCCTGGGTCATTCGCTGGGAACCTTGCCTCCGATCCCGCCCTCGCTCCCCGATCGGTTCGTCGATGACGACGACGTATGGGAAGGGGCCGCCTCACGATTGGCCAACTACCTTGCTCACGTCGGGGTCATCCACGGCTGTGATCCCCCGGCGAACCGGCATTTCTGCCCGCTACGACCCTTGGAGAGGGGCCAGGTGGCGAAGATCCTGGTCGGCGCACTCCACCTGACGGCACCGGCCGGATACCGATCTCCATGGACGGATACCGACGGCGAGTTCTACGAGGAGGCGGCCCGGGTAGCCGCCTATCACGGGATGTGGGATCACGGGACCGGCAGGTTCGACGGAGATGCCCGGGTCACCAGGGCCGAGTTCGCCCAGGCCGCGGTCATCGCAGCCGGAGACGACCCGTGCCCGCCCACGCCGTTCACCACGGCGAGGCTCGCCTCGCTGGAGCGGCGCTTCCCTGCCCAGAGTTTCACCGCCTATGCCTACGACACCCGCACCGGCTGCGCCTATTGGATGAACCCTGAGGAGAGGCTTCGCACCGCCTCGGTCTTCAAGGTGATGGTGATGGGCGGGACCCTGCTCGAAGCACAGTCGGACGGCCGTGCGGTTTCCTCGTGGGAGCGGGCCCAACTGGTGCCGATGATCACCGAGTCCGCCAACGACCCGGTGAGGGCGTTGTGGCGCCACTTCGGGGGATCGCCGTGGTTCCGGCGCCAGGCCCAGCGCTTCGAGCTCGAGCAGACCAAGACCGTCGGAGACTCCGAGAGCGGTTGGGGACGCACCACCACCTCGGCCAAAGACCAGGGCGATTTGATCCGCCAGGTGCTCCTCGGGGACTGGGGGCCCCTGGAGGAGGCCTACCGTGCACGAGCATGGGATCTGATGACTTCGGTGGTCACCGAGCAGACCTGGGGAGTGACCCGGGGAGTCCCCTCCGACTGGGATGTCGCCCAGAAGAACGGGTTCGCCGGGCACATCACAAACTCCGTGGGCTTCGTCCGCCGTCCGGACGGGAGCGAGGGTTACGTCGTCGTTGTCCTCAGCAACGGGTGGTCCACGTGGACTCGGGGGGTGCCGACCGTCGAGGAGATCTCTGGTTGGATCTCATCTGCTCTAGCGAGGTGATGTTCTGATGACACACATCGGTGTCTTGACCGCCGGAGGCGACTGCCCCGGGCTCAATGCGGCCATTCGGGGTGTGGTGGTGAGGGCGACGGCAGGTGGAGCCACCGTGACCGGGATCGAGGACGGCTGGCAGGGGTTGATGGGCGGGGAGATGAGGCCTCTCGACCGGGACGCAGTGCGGGGGATCCTCACCAGGGGAGGCACCATCCTCGGCACGTCGCGCACCGATCCATACGTGCACGGCCAGGGCCTCGCCTCGATCATGCCTGCCTTGGAGAGCACCGGGATCGACACCCTGGTGGTGATAGGCGGTGACGGTTCATTGCGCACGGCGGCTCGTCTCGCCAACGATGGCCTCGCTGTGGTCGGGGTGCCCAAGACGATCGACAACGACATCGGCCAGACCGACATCAGCTTCGGGTTCGAGACCGCAGTGCAGATCGTCACCGACGCCATCGACCGGATCACCACCACCGCGGAGGCGCACAACCGGATCATGGTGGTGGAGGTCATGGGCCGGCAGTCGGGTTGGATCGCCACCCATTCCGGGCTGGCCGGCGGCGCCGAGGCGATACTGGTGCCAGAGGAGGACTACGACCTCGAGGAGCTTGCCGAGCGGCTCATCGCCCGCCATGCCGCCGGTAGGACCTACTCGGTTGTCGTCGTCGCCGAGGGTGTGCCTGCTCCCAGTGGCGAGAAGGTGCTGGTCGGCAAGGACACCACCGGGTTCCTCAGGCTCGGCGGGGTGGGCAACGTGATCGGGCCCGAGTTGGAGCGCCTCACCGGCTACGAGACCCGGGTGACGATCCTGGGCCATCTCCAACGCGGAGGCAGCCCCACCGCCTTCGACCGGGTCCTGGCGACGAGGTTTGGCATTCGCGCGGCGGAAGCCGCCCTGGCCGGCGAACACGGGATGATGGTGGCGAACCGGGGCACCGAGATGGTGCTGGTCCCGCTGACGGATGCAGTCTCTGAGCCCCGATCGGTGACACAGGCCCGGCTCGACGAAGCCCGCTGGTTCTGCGCCTGACCGGGCTCAGTGCTCCCTGAGAGTCTCCACGATCCTGGCCGAGTAGGCGCCGCTGGGGGCCTGTACCACTGCCACCTCCCCGACCCGCCTGCCAAGCACCGCCTGGGCGAGCGGTGACTCCGCCGATATCCGGTTCATGTCGATGCCTGCTTCGGCGGGATGAACAATCAGATGCCGGGTGACCTCGCCGTCGTCTGTGCGCAGACTCACCCAGTCGCCGATCTGCACCACGTCGGGATCCTCGGGGATCTCGTCGAGACTCCGAGCGGTCTGCAGCACGTACCGGAGCCGCTCCAACTCGTTGCTGGCCATGTCGTGCTCGAGTTGAAGGCCGAGCTCGTCGGAGTCCTCGTCCATGGCCGAGAGCACGGCCGGGATGGTCTCCTCCTCGAGACGCCGCACGCGCTCTTCGAGGCGCGCCCGGCCCTCACCGGTCAATACCGGCGGCTCACTCGATGAGGTCATGGTCTCTCCTTGCTCGAGGACGAAGGGGCAGCCCATATTCTTGCCGACGGGAGGTCCAACCGGAGAACCCGGCAGGCTCAGCCGGCCGGGGGCTTCACGACCAGCACATCACACTTCGCCAGGTGGATGGCGCGTGAGCTGGTGCTCCCCAAGATCAGGGAGGCGAGCTCACCGCGGCCCCTGGTCCCGACGACGAGCAGAGTCGCACCGACGTCCTCGGCATATGCGACGAGCGTGTCGGGCGGATAGCCGTCGAGATCGGTCCTGATGATGTCGATCGGAGCCCGGGCGAGCTTCTCCTCGATCGCGCCCCACACGGCGGCCAACTCGGCGTCCTTGACCATGACCAGATCGATCGGGACCTCGAGATAGACGACGGGCGGGTTGAACACGTGGACCACATGAAGCTCGGCCTCATGGAGCTCGGCCTCCTCGATTGCCTTTTCGAGGACGACCCCGGCATGCGGTGAGGCGTCGACGCCTACGACGACAGTCATCACGTCTCTCCTTTCAGCTCGATGATCGGTCCCCGGACAGGACGATCCAACTGCCGGAGGTCCCTCCAATCAGCACCTAAAGGCCCGAAACTCAGAAGTCACGTTGCGGCTCACATCTCGCGCCAGACCATCACCGGCCTCCCTTGATCCGGAGCGACGAGACCGAGGAGCCGCTCTCCCTCCGCAGTGACCTCACGGCGCTGTGCCGAGGTGACCTTGCGCAACATCGTGATCTCCAGCCGCGTGGCCTTTCTCTCCTCGACGATCTTCCAGGCGCCGCTGAACAGCCCGTCGACCATCAGGTTTCCGGTGAACCCGAGCGGGATGACACCGTCGACGAAGAACCGTGACCGATCGGCATGCCCCAGCAGGAGATTGTCGTACTCGGGGAGAAACCGTGGAGGTGCCGGGGTGCCGCCGTCGATCACTTCGAGGTCGGGGAGGTCGAGCAACTCGGTCCCCGATTCGCTCCGGTAGGTCCTGAGATCCCGTCGGAGCCGATCGATCACCGCCTTCAGCCCGGGGAGCCCGGACCAGATCCTGATATCGGAGGTGGAGGCCGGCCCGAAGACCGCCAGATAGCGCAACACGGTCTCTTCCACGCTCCAACCCGGGAAGAGGTCCGATCCCACCCAGCTCTGGATGGTGGTCCAGCGGGCTGTCCCGGATTGGCCCCACAGTCCCCGCGGCGGCACCTGGACCACCGGGAGCAGGTAGGTAACGACCTGGGCCAATGATGCGGAAGCGACTTCCGGCCATCGCGAGCCGAGGCGCCGTCCCAGCTCGGCTCTCGTCAAAGGCTCCTTCTCCAGCAACGATCGTCCCGCCGCCAGTAGGGCAGGGCGGTCGATCTCGCTCGTGTCCCGGGCGAATGAGGTCGAGCCCAGGGTCCGTGACACCACCGGCTGCAGCTGGGGACGGAGGCCGAGGAAGTCGCTGGTGGTGGCGAGGTGGATGGTGGCCCGGAGCAGCTGTCCCCGGACGGCCTGACGGTTGGAGATCAGCGTCGAGAGCTCGTCGGGCTGGAAGCCGTCGAGGCGCGACCAGAGGCCCCAGTAGGGGTCGTGGGGGTTCTGGCCCTGCATCCCGACCAAGTGCTCGACCGTTCTGGCCGCCGGGGCTGTCGCTCTCTCCAGAAGCCACTGGCGGTGCAACGTCGTGCGGTTGAGCTCTGCCCGGGTGATCGGGTCCATCGTCCCACTCCAGAGGGCCGGGGGGGTGCCCCGGGTTCGCCTCAGTGCTTGATCTCGATGCCGCCGAACAGCGCGGTTGCGTGGACCGGGAGGATCGGGGCATCGGCCGGCAGCTGCTCCTTGGCCGTGATGTTCTCGATCCCGCCGAACAACGGAAGGCCCCTGACCGGGACATGCCACCCCTCGGGGACCCGGATCTCGATCCCGCCGAAGGCTGTGAAGACGTCGAGCCGGGCATCAGCCGTCGGCACTGCATCGCGCACGTCGATCTCTGCTCCCCCGAACACCGCAGTGACGCTTCCCCCGCGGAACTCCTTGGAATGAGAGGCGATCTCGCTCCCCGAGAAGATGTTGAAGCTGTTGACCTGGTCACCGGTCTCGGTCCTGCTGGTCAGCCCGCGGCCGAAGATGACCAGGAGCCCGACCAGGATGATGGCTGCCGGCCAGATGACGTCGCTGATGTCGACGATGTCGAGACTGGACAGGAGCCAGGCGACGCCAACGCCCATGATGATGACTGCCACCGGCCAGTGGCGGGGATTGGCGATGAGCATGAGCAGACCGGCCAGGATCACCACGACCGGCCACCAGGTGCTGAACACCTCTCCCGCGTCGAGGACCTCGGCGTTGTCGAGGAGCAGCACGGCACCGACTGCCACGATCAGGACCCCGAAGAAAAGCCGACCCCAGTTCATCATGACCTCCCTTGACGGGGCGACTCTAGGGAGAGTCGGCGAAGGACGTGGCGCCGAGCCGAAAGCTCGTTCTCAGTCACCGGCGACGAAGAAGCGCCAGTCCCCGTCTTCGGTGATCCCGATCCGCCAACACCGGGCTCGTCATACCCGGAGATCCGATCCCAATGGCGGTGAGCGGCGAGGAACGACTCCTGAGCCAAGTCCTCGGCCGATCCGGTGGTGGGGACGTCGGAGCGATGATGCTCACCCTTGAGACACGCAGCAGGGAGCCGATGGGTCTACCCGATCTTGGGCAGAAGTCCATTGAATAGGATCGGCCGCCCGCCGGCAGGATGATCAGACGTATCGAGGGATAGTTGCGAGATGGACCTGAATCGGCTCACTGAGAAGTCACAGCAAGCTCTGTCTGAGGCACAGGCTCTCGCCACCCGCCTCGGCCACACCGAGGTAGACGGCGAGCACCTGCTCCTTGCCCTGCTCAGCCAACCCGATGGCCTGGTCCCGCGCCTCATCGCCCAGGCCGGGGGCGACCCGGCTTCGTTGACGGCCGAGCTCGAGGCAGAGCTGGCCAAGCACCCCACGGTCACCGGGCCAGGCGTCTCGCCCGGTGAGATTCGGATCACCCAGCGTCTCTCGCGCTTGCTGGAGACGGCGGACCAGGAGGCCAAGCGTCTCAAGGACGAGTACGTCTCGGTCGAGCACCTGTTGATCGCGTTCCTGGGCGAAGGCGAGGGCGTCTCGACCCGAAAGCTCCTCACCCGCCATGGGATCAACCGGGACGGGTTCCTCGAGGCCCTGACTGCCATCAGGGGTAACCAGCGGGTGACGTCGTCCAACCCGGAAGCCTCTTATGAGGCGCTGGAGAAGTATGGGCGGGACCTCGTCGTCGACGCCCGGAGCGGCAAGCTCGACCCGGTCGTTGGCCGCGATTCGGAGATCCGGCGGGTGATCCAGATCCTGTCGAGGAAGACCAAGAACAACCCGGTGTTGATCGGCGACCCGGGGGTGGGCAAGACCGCCATCGTCGAAGGCCTGGCGCAACGAATCATGCGCGGTGACGTGCCCGAGGGGCTGCGCGACAAGACGGTGTTCGCCCTTGACATGGGCGCCCTCATCGCCGGGGCCAAGTACCGGGGCGAGTTCGAGGAGCGTCTCAAGGCCGTGCTCGGTGAAGTCAAGGGGGCAGAGGGCAGGATCCTCCTCTTCGTCGACGAGTTGCACACCGTGGTCGGGGCCGGGGCGGCGGAGGGCGCGATGGACGCCGGGAACATGCTCAAGCCGATGCTGGCCCGTGGCGAGTTGCACATGATTGGCGCCACGACCCTGGTCGAGTACCGCAAGCACATCGAGAAGGACGCCGCCCTGGAGCGCCGCTTCCAGACGGTGCTGGTCGATGAGCCATCGGTGGAGGACGCCATCTCGATTCTGCGCGGGCTGCGAGAGCGCTTCGAGGTCTTCCACGGCGTCAAGATCCAGGACGCCTCCCTGGTGGCGGCTGTCGTGCTCAGCCATCGGTACATCACTGACCGTTTCCTGCCCGACAAGGCGATCGACCTGGTCGACGAGGCATGCGCCATGCTGCGCACCGAGATCGACTCCATGCCCGCCGAGCTCGACGAGCTGAGCCGACGGGTTACCCGGCTCGAGATCGAGGAGGCCGCCCTGGCCAAGGAGAAGGACGCGGCGAGCAAGAAGCGCCTCGAAGAGCTGCGGCGGGAGCTCGCCGACCTCAAGAGCGAGGCAGCGGCGATGCGGGCGCAGTGGGACAGGGAGCGCGAGATCCTCAAGAGCGTCCAGGAGCTTCGGGCCGAGATCGAGCGAAAGCACCGGGAGGCGGAAGAGGCCGAGCGCCAGTACGACCTCGATCGTGCGGCTCGGCTGCGTCACGGGGAGCTGCCCGAGCTGGAGCGGCAGTTGAAGGAGGTGGAGGACGAGCTGGCCGCAGAGCAGGGCCAGCACCGACTCCTGCGCGAGGTTGTGACCGAGGTGGAGATCGCCGACATCGTGTCGCGCTGGACGGGGATACCGGTGACCCGGCTCCAGGAGGGCGAGAGAGAGAAGCTCTTGAGGCTCGACTCGGTGCTGCACGAGCGCGTGGTCGGACAAGACGAGGCGGTTCAGCTGGTGGCCGACTCGATCATCAGGGCCCGCTCCGGGATCAAGGACCCGCGCCGACCCATCGGGTCCTTCGTCTTCCTGGGCCCGACCGGAGTGGGCAAGACCGAGCTGGCCAGGTCATTGGCGGAGGCCCTGTTCGACACCGAAGAGAACATGGTCCGGTTGGACATGAGCGAGTACCAGGAGAGGCACACGGTTAGCCGGCTCATCGGCGCTCCCCCCGGCTACGTCGGCTACGAGGAAGGCGGGCAGCTCACCGAGGCGGTGAGGAGGAAGCCCTACTCGGTGGTGCTGTTCGACGAGATCGAGAAGGCCCACGCCGACGTGTTCAACACGCTGCTCCAGGTCCTGGACGACGGGAGGCTCACCGACTCACAGGGGCGGACGGTCGACTTCCGTAACACCGTGATAATCATGACCTCGAACATCGGCTCGCAGTATCTGCTCGAGGGGATCACAGGCTCGGGTGAGATCAAGCCGGAGGCGAGGGAGATGGTCCTCGGTGAGCTGAGAAGGCTCTTTCGCCCGGAGTTCCTCAACCGCGTCGACGACATCGTGTTGTTCAAGCCGCTCAGCCTCGAGGAGATCGAGCAGATCGTGGATCTCATGCTGAACGACGTTCGAGCCCGGCTCGCCGAGCGCAACATAGGTCTCGAGCTGAGCGAGGATGCCAGGAAGTTCATCGCCGAGCAGGGGTTCGACCCTGTCTACGGCGCCAGACCTCTGCGCCGGTTCATCTCACATGAGATGGAGACACGGATCGCCCGAGCCTTGATCTCGGGCGACGTGATGGACGGTGCGACGATCAGGGTGAAGGTGGTGGAGGGCGACCTCGTGGTCGTCTTCGACAACCCGCTCGATGTGACTTAGCCCCAGCGCGAGGTTAGGTTGGGTTCTCGAAGCGGCCTTCCGCCGGCTTTTCGTTTTTTTTTCTGGCAGAGCGGCCATGAGCAGCTCTCCGTCATACGGCGATTGTCACGGCTGACGCACACGGCGCATGTAATCCCGAAGATGGAGAGCCCGATTGAGACCGAAACACGCCACCCCCCGATCCGTTGGGTTTGTCAGCACGTATCCGCCGACATCATGTGGGTTGGCCACCTTCACAAACGCCCTCCGCGGCTCCATCGGTCAGTTGCGAGGGTCGGAAGAGGGTCTGGGCGTGGTCAGCCTGGTCGATGGGCGCCACTATCGGCCGAGGCGCGAGGTCGTTCGTCAGCTGGTCCAGGGTGACGGCACTTCGATGAGGAGGGCGGTCGCCGCGCTGAACTCCCATGAAGTCGTCCTCGTTCAGCACGAGTACGGGATATACGGCGGGCCAGATGGCGATGAGGTCCTCCAGCTTCTCTCCCGACTCGAGGTCCCTGCCGTGGTCACCCTGCACACCGTCCTCGGCAACCCGACGCGCCGGCAGCGGAGGATCCTGGAGACAATCGTCGAGATGGCAGAGCAGGCGATAGTGATGAGCGACACCGGTCTCGACCGGTTGCACAAACGGTATGACGTCGATCCCGGCAAGAGCAGGGTGATCCCGCACGGCGCCAGGCCCGGCATGTCCGGGCCTCGTCACACCCGCGGGGCGCGGCCCGTCGTCTTGACATGGGGATTGATCGGGCCCGGAAAGGGCCTGGAGTCGGCACTCGAGGCGTTCGCCGACCTCGCCGATCTCAGCCCCAGACCTCGTTACCGAATCTTGGGGCAAACCCATCCGAAAGTGCAGGCTGCTCAGGGAAACACCTATCGGGAGAGCCTCGTCTCGCAAGCCCGCGCCCTCGGGCTGGAAGGCATCGTCGAGTTCGATGGGAGGTATCTGGACGTCGACTCACTGGGCTCGGCGATCCGGCAGGCTGACGTCGTCCTTCTTCCCTACGAGTCGACCGAGCAGGTCACATCGGGTGTCCTGGTCGAGGCTGTGGCGGCTGGAAAGCCCGTTGTGGCGACGGCGTTCCCTCATGCCGTCGAGATGCTCTCGAGTGGGGCGGGTGTCGTTGTCCCCCATTCGGACTCGGGCGCACTCGCCGGTGCGCTGCGTCGCCTGCTCGTCGATCCGGGATTGGCGAGCCGTATGGCCGCGATGGCCGCGGCGATCGGGTCCAAGCTGCATTGGCCGGCCGTGGCCGAGGCGTACGAAGAGACCCTCGCTGATCTCGCCGCCTGGAGCAACCCGCTTGCAGTCTCCATTGCGTGATGAGACGAAATGACCCCCGCACCAGGCGGGGGTCATTGGTTGCACGACTAGGTGCTCTGGGCGTCCGGGTTCAGCGGGAGCGCTCCTTGGCGATGTTCACAGTGAGCTGGCGGCCGCCGAGGTCCTTGCCATTCAGGGATGAGATCGCCTGCTGAGCGGCTTCGGCCGAGCCCATCTCCACGAATCCGAACCCGCGCGAGCGGCCGGTGTCGCGATCGGTGATCACCTGAGCCCTGGTCACGGGCCCGTGCTGTGAGAACAGCGCTTCCAACTCTTCCGAGCTGGTGTTGAACGTGAGATTCCCCACGTAGAGGTTGGTGGACATTGTTTGCTCCTTCGAGCTGGACCGTCGACTTGCCTTGACGCCCCGCAGGATTCCCTGCGGCGACTTCACCCGACGGAACCGAAGAAGCGAAGCAATGGCGCAGCACGCATCAGGCGTGCGCTGTGACGACAGGATACCCGGAATCGGGCATAACCGGATCCGATTCCTTAGTCTCCTCCGCAATGACACAAATTCGACTGGGTGCGATGCAAAACCCGGTTCGGGGCATCCTTCACGGCAGCGCGGCCCTGGTCTCGGCCGCCGGCCTCGTCCTCCTGGCCGGGGCAGGGTCGAGCGCCGTCCCTGCTCTCGCTGCTCTCATCTACGGTCTCGCCCTGGTCGCCCTCTACGCGACCAGCTCGCTCTATCACTCGGTCCCATGGCGAGAGACGTGGAAGACGAGGTTGCAGCGGCTCGATCACACGATGATCTACGTTCTGGTCGCGGCGACATTCACCCCCTTGTTGGTCGCCGCCGTCGACGGTGTGTGGGTGGCGGTGGGGCTCATCGGAGTGTGGGGGCTTGCGTTTCTCGGTCTGGCCAAGGAGTACTGGCTGAAACGAGGCCGGGGCCTCATCGCAGTCCAGGTGTCGGTCGGCTCGCTCTGCCTCGTCCCCATGTTGTTGACGTTGAGCTCTCTCGATCTCGTGACCGGTCTTCTCGTGTTGGTCGGGGGAATGACGTATCTCGTCGGTGTCGTCATGCTCGTCAACGACTGGCCCCGGCTCTGGCCCGGGGTCTTCTCACATCACGAGGTCTTCCACGTGCTGGTGATCCTCGCCAGCATCGCCCATTTCGCAGCGGTGTGGCGGGTGATGGATGGCGTCTGAGTGTCTCGAGGCTGTGTCTATCGGCGGCCGGGGGCTTGGGGTGTGATCCGCAGCCGGGATACCCTGGAGCGGACCTACCCAAGAGGACGCCCATGAAGTCGAGACATTGTGCCTGGACCGGCACCCCCGCCCCGAGCGATTGCGTAGGCGCCTGAATGGCCCGGCGCGGTAGGGAAGCGATGGCGAAACGGGCGCGTGAGCTCTCCCGTCAGGAGAAGCAGGTGACCAAGCGGGAGAAGCGTGACGCCCGCTCCGAGGAGAAGACGTCGCTCCCGGTCAACCACGAAGATGCTCTCATGGAGGAGTTTGCCCGGTTGAGCGAGCGGTATTCGGCCAAGCAGATAAGCGGCAGTGAATACGCCAGCGAGAGGGAGCGGATCTTCGGCGAGTTGGGCCTGGTCACCGATGAGTGAGGAGCCGGGGCCTCCCTATGAGAAGCCGTCGGTCGCGCAGTTGTCCTCGACCCGGTAGCTCTCGCCCTCTCGCCGGTAGCTGTAGGAGCACTCCGCCGAGGCGTTCTGCACTTCGAGGGTGAAGATGTCCTCGTCCCAGTTGTAGCCACCGTCCCCGGTCAGGGACAGCCCATCCATGAAGACGCAGTCCTCGAAAGTGAAGACGTCGCCCTCGTCGCCTGCCGTGACCGTCATGGTGCCCCCGAGATTGCAGCCGAACGACACATCGGTCACCGTATCCCACCAGTAGTACTCGGGCAGATAGAAGATCTCGTACTCGACTGCGTCGAGCATCGCCTCGGCGTCTTCGAACACCTCGACGGTCTCCGGCAGCAAGGGTATGTAGTAACCGACCACGTCGCCGTCGCACGCCGTTTCCTCGGGTGCGGTGCCCCCCAGGATGAAAGCGGTGGTGGCGTCATCCGGGCAAGGATTCCCCCTCCCGAAGATCACGTGCGGTCCACCGTCCTTCGTTATGAGATTGCCCTGTTCCAGTCGCTCCGACACCGCTACCCCCTGCAGGTATGGCGTGGCCGGGTCGGCGGTCGCCCCGAGGACGAGGGTGGGCACACCGGGGGCGGCCAGCGGTTCGGGACGAGGTTGGTCGAGCACGGCGGACGGCCAATAGGCGCAAGGGAGGTCCCCGAAGAACAGGGAGCCCAGCCGACTCAGGTCGAGATCGCCGGCGGCCGAGAAGAAGGCGGCGGCCCGCTCCTCGGGCGTGGTGCCCGGATATGAGTAGTCGAGGCATTCCACCGCGTAGTAGATCGCGTCGGACCACGTGGGATCGTCGATCACAGTCTCATCGACCGGGTCGACTCCGAGATCCACATAGAGCAGGCGGAGCAGCGGGACCAGATCGCCGCGACCGCTGTAAGCGGCCAGGGCACGGAGAAACATCATTCGGTCGTCTTCGGAGTACATCTGCCCGCTGGCGACCACCTCGAGGTCCCCGAGGCCGAACTGCCGCTCCTCGAACCCGCCGCCTGGAAGGGGGTAGCGGGCGACGAGAGGCTCTTCGACCAGAAGCGAGAGCAAGCGGTCATAGGCTTCATCGGGGTCGGCCAGCATGTCGTCGTCGCAGGCGTCGTCGTCTCGGCAGTAGTCGAGAGTCGACTGCAGGGTCGCCCCGAACGCCGATGCCTGCTCGTGGAAGAAGGTGAAACCGTCGAGGGTCAGGTCCACCGTCCCGTCGAGGATCATTCGGGTCAGCCGGTCGCCGTACGAGGCGGCGTAGGTCTGGGCCACCTGGGTTCCATAGCTCTCCCCATAGAGCACGAGCTCGTCGAAGTCGAAGGTGGAACGGAAAGCCTCCAGGTCGGCCGCCACCTGATCGGTGCCGAGAAAGGGGAGGAGGTCCGAGCCGTCCCCGATCTCCGCTATGCAGTCTTCGACGAACTGCGCACTCGCCGCGCTGAGTGCCTCCTCGTCGATGCCGAGCCCGGTCAGCGCGTCCACCCGGTAGTAGCTGGCGGCGGCCGCGGGGCAGGTCAGCCCCCCGGACATGGCGAGGCCGCGCTGGTCGAAGAACACGATGTCATAGGAATCCGGGATTGCCGGGTCCAGTGCCGACGTGTAGGAGTCGGCGACGGCGATCCCGGAGCTGCCCGGGCCACCGGTCGCCGTGACGAAGGCCCCTCGGCTCTGGCCGGTCGCGGGCAACACGGCGAAGGTGACACCCACGGTGTCGTCATTGGACGGGTCGTTGTGGTCGAGGGGCATCTCGATGGTGACACAGGTGAAGTCCGAATCGGGGCACTGCTCGCCACCCAGCTCCTCGAGAGTCTCGGCAATCGACGGTCGCTGGGCCGTGGTCGATGTGGTCGCCAAGGTCGTCGTGGTGGGAGCGCTCGTGCTCGGCGCCTCAGTCGTATCGGCGCCACCGGATGTAGTGCACGCGGCGACGAACACTGGGATGAGCACTCGCCTCCATCGGCGCATCGCCGGATCGTAGGGGTTGCCACCCGTTTTGGCGCGGAGTTGGGACCCTATAGGGTCACAACTCCGCGCCAAGAAGAGCCGTCCTGCCCAAGTTCCTCGCCCGCTCACTGGTCTTCGTCACCTCCGCCGCGGTGCTCGTGCTGGAGATACTGGCCGGGCGTCTCCTAGCCCCATATCTCGGGGTCAGCTTGCAGGTGTTCACCGGCGTCATCGGCGTGATCCTCGCCGGTATCGCCTTGGGAGCTTGGGCCGGGGGCCGTGCCGCCGATCGAGGCGATCCTCGCCGGCTCATCGGCCCACTCCTGGTGGCGGGAGGCCTCACCGCGGGCGCCGCACCGCTGATCGTCGACCTGGTAGGGCCGCTCACCGGCTCAGGTGCGTTGTCGATCGTCATGATCACCGCTCTCGGGTTTCTCGCCCCCGCCGCGGTGCTCTCGGCCGTCCCTCCGGTCGTGGTCAAGATCCAGCTCTTCTCCCTGGAGCGGACCGGCTCGGTGGTCGGCACCTACTCGGCGATCGGCACCGCCGGCGCCCTATTCGGCACCTTCGTCACCGGGTTCGTGCTCATCGCCGCCTTCCCGACACGACCCATCGTGGCCGGGGTCGGCGCCATCCTCGTCATCTCCGGGCTCGTCCTCTGGGCGGGCCGCTCCCGATGGGCGGTGGGCGCCACGACCGGCCTCTTCCTGCTCCTCGCCGCCTTGATTCTCACTCTGGACGGTCCCTGCGGGTACGAGACCACCTATCACTGTGCCGTCGTCCTCGCCGATCCGGAGCGACCGTCGGGACGCTTGTTGGTGCTCGACACGGCCAGCAACAGCTACGTCGATCTCACCGACCCCACCCACCTCGAATTCCGCTATCTGCGGCTGATGGTCGATGTAATCGACGTCGAGACCGTCGATGGGCCTCTCGACGTGGTTTCCATTGGTGGAGGCGGGTTCACCCTGCCGGGTTACCTGGATGCGGTGCGACCCGGGACCACACACGTCGTGCTCGAGATCGATGAGTCTCTCATCGAGATCGGTCGCCGTGATCTCGGCTTCGGTGACGAGGCAGTGGTTCGGGTGGGCGACGCCAGGCGATCCATCGAGACGGTCCCGTCGGAATCGGCTGATCTGGTTGTCGGCGACGCCTTCAGCGGCCTGACCGTGCCCTGGCACTTGACCACTGTCGAGTTCGTGGAGACCGTATCGAGCAAGCTGGCGCCTGACGGCATCTACACCCTCAACGTCATCGACACCGGCGACCTGGGTTTTGCCCGGGCGGAGGCAGCGACCCTGCTCGAGGCGTTCGAGCACGTGGCGGTGCTCGCCCCGCCCGACTATCTGATCGGCGCCGGTGGGGGGAATTTCGTCCTGGTCGGCTCCGACCAACCCATCGACCTGGGATCGATCGAAGAGTCGGTCCGGGGACGCGGTGGAGTGGAGGTCGGAGTGGCAGGCGTCGCCCTGACCCGATTCATCGGCGACGCCCGGCCGCTGTTCGACGACTTCGCCCCGGTCGACCAGCTGATCGCGGGGTTGTGATCGCTGGGCCGGGCGAGAGGTAGGGTTGGATCGTGTTTCGATTGATCAACGAGGAGATGTCGATGAGCCCCGGGCCGGGGATCGACGCGACACTTGTGGGCGCCGAAACCGGGCTTCGGTTCGAAAGTAGGCTTCTCGCCGGAGGTGCCTCCTACTCCCGGCCGACCCGGGTGGTGGCTCGGGGTGTTGCAGTGCCGATAGTCGACTACCTGATGATCGCCCGCCTGGTGGCGGTGGCATTGGTGCTCCTCGCGACGGCATGGAGGTTGTCACGTGGCTGATTTCGACGAAGTCGATGTGAAAGAAATGGCCTCGAGCATGGCCGAGGCCCTCACCGGGCTGTTCGGCGAGGCGGCGCCGGAGACCCTCTTCTCCAGCCCGGCTCAGGTGGGGGAAGCTCAGATCATCACGGCGGTGGCGTGGGAGCGATTCGGTGGGTTCGGCTTCGGAGCAGGCCAGGGCCAGGGCGGCGCCGGCGACATGGGCAGCGGCGCTGGTGGTGGGGGCGGCGGGGGGTCGCAGGGCCGCCCGGTGGCCGTGATTCGCCTCACCGCCGGCGGAGTCGAGGTCACCCCCGTGATCGACTTCACCAAGATCGGGGTGACCATTCTCCTTGGCCTCGTCGGCGTCTGGAGCGCACTCCGTCGCTGATCAGGGCTGGGTTGCCCGCCCCGAATCGGGGTCGATCATCAGCGAGGAGACGTCGACGGCCTCGAAGGCCGAACCCGGGATCTGCTTCAACTCGTGGAGGACTTCGTTGTCCCAGCGAGAGTCGGGGGCGCCGGAGACGTACCAGGCGGATCCGTTGTCGGCGAGGATGATCCCGTACTCCTTGAAGGCGCGGAGGATCACCTGCACCTGGGGCGAGAAGCCCGAGATGTCGAAACCGGCCTTCATACGGAACCGCTGACCCATCGGGGGGAGGGAGAGGCTTGCGTCGTCGGATGCATCGTGCCGGGCCGGCCAGACGTGAGCGGCCTGTGTCGCTGGTGCGGTGAATCTGATGGCATGGGCGATGCGACCGGAGGCCACCTCGTCGTAGCGAACCAGACCCGGGAAGATCGGCAGCCCGGCGGCGTCCGCCGAGGTCCACCCATCGGGCCGCAGATCGGAGGAGTCCAACTCGTAGCGGGCGCCCGAGGCCGCCCGCCACGACGAACCCGGGCCGGGCTGGGCGTAGAACAACTCGAAGAGCTCGCAACGGAATCGGTCCACCACGATGACATGGCGGTCACCGTCAGAGTCCGGCCCTCCCTCGATCGGGGCATCGCCCGGGATCGGGAACGGCCCCGGATCGGACTCGCCTCCGTAGGCGGTGTAGATGATGCTCACCGCGGGAGTTCCCGCAGGCACCTCGACGAATGGGATCCCGATCGGGCTGTTCGATCCCGGGGGCCACACTCCCGAGCCGAAGTCAGGGTGCATGTGGGCCGAAGCCCCGATCGATGCGACATACTGCGCCGACCTGGCGTGGACAGGCAGGTCGTCGACCGGGGTGTTCCAGATGTCGTCGGCCGGAAGGGTGGGGCACCGCGCCGGTGGCTTGTTGGGGGTGAGGTGGAGGGCTCGGGTGAGGAAGGTGGCCATCTGGTCTCTTTTCACCGGCTGGTCGGGGCAGAACCGGTTGTTGGTGGGCGGGTTGCAGCCCACGGTGACCCCCATCGCGGCGATCTTCTCGATGGCGGCTTCGAAGATGTGCCC
>DATBIX010000078.1:0-32540 GCA_036556665.1 Acidimicrobiia bacterium | reverse complement strand
AAGTGTCTGATGGAGAGTCGCCACCCTCTCGGTCATCTCTTCGGAGAGGTGGAGGCTCTCGGCCAGATCGGGCAAGAATCGGCTCCCGGCCACGGTGTCCCTCAACGCGGCATCCCACCCTTGCTCGAACAAAGGGTCCGGTGCCCCGGCCGGGTCGACCCGGCGCAGTGAGTCGGGACGAGGCGGTTCCGCCGCATGGCCCTCCTTCGTCGTCGCAGGGTGCTGCTCGACGAGGTCGAAGAATGCCGATGGCTTCTTGGCGTTGACGTTGGGCTCGGGAAGCCCATACCAATAGGCACCCGTGACCATCAGGATCCGGCGCGCCCGCGTCGCCGCCACGTAGGCCACTCTCCACTCCTGGAGCTCGTTGCGGCTCCGGAAATAGTCGCTCCGCTCCCTCTCGTCGTCGGGCATGTCGTCCAGGGTGTGGTCGATGCGGGCGGCGGCGGGGAGGTATTCGGGGAATCGCGCCGGGTCCGGGAACTGCTGGGCCCCGGCCGGGAAGTTCTTGTCGACCACCGCCGGTATGGCGACCACGTCCCATTCCAGCCCCTTGGCCCGATGGACGGTGACCAGCGTCACCGCATCCTCACCAGAGAGGTGGGCCGAGTCGAGCTCCTCAGCCGGCTCCTCCGCCATGGCGTCGAGGTACTCGAGGAAGGCGAACAGCGAGGGCCGGCCCTTGAGCGGGCTCCACTCCTCGGCGAGATCGAGGAGCCGGTACAAGTTGAGCCTCGCCGTCATCCGCTGGTTGGGTGGCAGTGCCTCGACGTCCTGCCATGCCTTGGTCCGATCGAGGATGAGACGGCACACCTCGACCAGGCTCATGCCCTGGCTCTCGGTCAGCACCTCCCGGTACACGGACAGGAAATGGGCGTAGGCCGCCCGGGCATCGGGACGGAGCCCGTCGATCTCTTCGAGGTGCTCCATGGCCTCGATGAGGGTCACACCCGGAACCTCGTCAGCGTCGAGGTCGGTGTCGGCGCCGGCAAGCCATCGAGTCAAGGGGGCGATGTCGGCGAATCCGAGCCGGTAGCGGCTCCCGAAGAGGACCTGCACGAGCGAGGGGGAGTCATCGGGTCGATCGATGACGGTCAGCCATGCCCTCAGGTCGGCAACCTCCGGAACCGAGAGCAGACCGCCGAGGTTGGCGACTTCGACCGGTATGTCATGACGCGCCATCGAGTCGACCACGCTGGCGAAGTCCTTGTTCTTGCGGAAGAGGACGGCCATCTCCGACCAGGGCACTCCCGACTCGTGCAATGACTCGAATCTGCGCGCGATCCAGTCGGATTCGGCGATGACGTCTCCCGCCCAGTGGGTGATCACCTGGCCCTCGAGTGATGGATCGGAGGACACCAATGGCTCGGCCCCCGGATTGGCCTTGACCCGGACCAGATTGGCCACCTCGAGGATCAACGGAGCCGATCGACGGTTGAGGGTGAGGGACCTCTCCAAGGCCGGAGCGCCGACCGCTGTCCGGAAGTGCTGTGAGAAGAGCTCGAAGTTCTCCGGCGAGGCTCCGCGCCATTCATAGATCGTCTGGTCCTCGTCACCCACCGCGATCACCGGGAACCCGTCGGTGAACAAGGACTCGAGGAGCGCCCGCTGGGCTGGATTGGTGTCCTGGTACTCGTCGAGGACCACGACGTCGTACCTGGCACGGATCTCCCCGGCCAACTCCGGATGATCACCGAGCAGCTTGGTCGACAGCGTCACCAGATCGGCGTAGTCGACCACCCCAAGCCGCCGCTTGTCGGTGCCATAGCGCTGCAGGGTCTCGAGCATCTCGACCCGTGCCGCCCAGACCTCGTCGGAGGGATCCGCCATGGCGAGGAACTCGCCTGGCGTCAGGAGGTGGTCACCAAGCCGGTCGCCCAGTGTCCGGATCTTGTCCAGCCAGCGGGGGTAGGTGATGTCGATGTGACCGTACGTGGTGTGGTGAAAGGTCTCGGTGAGGATCTGTCGGGAGAAGGTGGGGGTGATGACCCGCACCCGGCTGTCGACGCCTGCGAGTGCGCCGAACTCGGCGAGGATCTGGGCGGCGAAGCCGTGATAGGTGTGGACCTCGGCCTGACGCCCCTCCTCCACGTGAGAGCCGAGATATGACTCGATCCGACCCACCAACTCGGCCGCCGCCTTGTTGGTGAAGGTGATCCCGAGGACACGCTCTGGCTCGATGCCGTGTCGCTCGACCAGGTTGGCGATGACCATGGCCACGGTAGTCGTCTTCCCGGTGCCGGCACCCGCCCTGATCCGGATCGTGTCGCGACCGAGCGTGAGGATCTCCAGCTGCTCGGGGGAAGGCGTCGGCACGGTCATGGGAGGTAGGCGCCCCTTCCTTCGGGCCAGGCCGGGCAGGAGAGGCGGAAATCGCATCTCTTGCACCGATCACTCACCCTCGGCCGCCAGTCCTCGGCCTGAATCGACCCGGTGACCTCCTCCATGGCAAGGTGGACCTCGGGGAGGAGGGCCATGTCGAGAGCCCTCTTCGTCACCGAGCGCGCCTCCTTGCGGGGGAACCACATCTCGGCCCCGACCACCGCCTCGCCTGTTTCCTCGGCGATGGCGCTCGCGTAGAACCCGAGCTGGATCGATCGCTTCGCCTCGTCGATGGTGGGCGGGCTCTTCGAGGTCTTGTAGTCGATCACCTTGAGCCCTTGGGGCGTTCGCTCCAGCCTGTCGAGGTAGCCGATCCACTCGACGCCTGCGACGGTCGTCGTCACCTTCCTCTCCAACTCCAGCGGTCTCCCGTCGCCAGGCCATTCGGTGTAGAGCCGGGTCACTGCTTCGCGAGCGTGACGAAGCCAGGCCTCGTTGAGCTGGGGAGTCCCGAAGTCGGCCGTGGCCCACACCCTCTCCAGCTGGTCGAGGGCGTCGGCCAGCTCGGAGTGAGCCTTCCCCGAGCCGATCACCTCCTGCTCGGCGGCCTCCAGGGCGGAGTGGACCAGCGTCCCAAGCTGTGCATGCGGCGAGGACGACTCGCTGAGCCTGAGTCGTCGCTCGAGGGCATAGCGTCTCGGGCAGGAGGCGTAGGAGTCGGCCTGGCTGGGGGAGAGCCTCAGCCCGTCACCGAGGATCGGGCTGTCCGGCCCCGGGGCGGCGGCGCCGGCGAATGTCAGCGGCTCCCACCACGACTCGGGCGGATGGGCCAGCACCTCCACCGCGGCGAGGCGATCGGCGGCGGGGGCCACGGGGTCGAGCATGACTCGGCGGAGACGGACCTCGGCCTCTGCCAGCGTGACCGGCGGCCCTGCCGTCTCTCCCGGCCGGCCCGGCTCCTCACCGTGCGGTCGGGCGGCCAGCAGGAATCGCGAGGGCCGGTACTCACCTTGATCGACGCCGGCGGAGGTCGCCGTCCAGGTCACCCGTCGCCGTGCCCTGGTCATCGCGGTGTAGGCCAGACGCATCTCCTCCTGGATCTGGAACAGGTGCTGTGCCTGAGGATCTGTGATGCGCTCGGGGGAGAGCAGCTCAGGGCGCAGCATCCTCCTCCCGCGGCGCAGGTCGGGGAACACCCCTTCGACCGCATTCGCGATGTAGACGATGTCGAATTCGAGCCCTTTGGCCTGATGAAGCGTGGTGAGAGTGACCTGGCGCTCGGAGCGCCGATAGGGGAGCAGTGGCGTGGACTCGAAGTTCTCGTCCTCGATGAGCTCGAACAGCCGGGCCAGGGTCACCTTCGGGTCCCTCTCAGCCTGTCGCTCCAGCACCTGGGAGAACGAGGTGAAGGCGAGTCGCCATTCGGTTCGGTCGGGGTCGAGTACGACCTGCTCGAGGCCTTCGAGGCGCTCCCACATCGTCCAGAAGCCCTCGATCGCCGGCGAGGACGACCACCAACCCGGCTCGTCGAGAAGCGCCGCCAGCTCAGGATGGGAGGGCAGCTCACTGGCGAGCACCGACGGCCACGAGTCCCAGGTTCGGCGACGCTCGCGCAGGATCTCCCGTTCCTTGCCCAGACTCAACCCAACCAGGGGCCCGAGCAGCACCCTTCTCATGGCGCGGTCGGCCTCGGCGGCATCCATCGGGGCGACCAGCGGGAGAGGGCCGCCGAGAGCAGCCACCCGAACCAAGTCGTGGAGCAAGCGGATGGCGGGCCGTTCCACCAGCCGCGAATCGGGTGGATCGTGGGGTATGCCCCTCCTGGTCAGGGCCCGGCTCAGCTCGTTGAGCATCTGGCGCTTCGACCTGACCAGGACGGCGATGTCCGACGGGTCGATGCCTTCCATCCGTATGGAGTGCTCTATGTCCTTGGCTATCCACTCCGCCTCTGCAGTCTCCTGGTCGAACACGTAGGTCTCCACCCGCCCCGAGTGATCGGCCGGCGCCACCGGGCCGGCGGCGCCAGGCAGCTCACCGGACGAGACGATGCGAACCGCTGCGTCGAGGATCTCGCTGGGGACGCGCAGGCTCTGACCGAGGACGATGCGAGTGGCGTCGGGATGGTCGACGGTGAAGCGATCGATGTTCCTCACCTCGGCCCCGCGAAAGGAGTAGATGGACTGGTAGGGGTCTCCGGCGACGGTCAGGTTCCCGGTCCGGAGAGCGAGCAGGCGCGCCAGCTCGGCCTGCGCCGGGGACGTGTCCTGGTACTCGTCGACGACGATGTATCGATAACCGGCAGCCAGCTCCTGTCCCTGCTCGGTCTCGAGCAGGCCAACCGCGGACACGAGCATCGTCCCGTAGTCGGTGCGCCTCACAGCCTCCAGCGTTTCCCGATAGCGTCGAAACAGGCCGGGCAGGCCGCGCCAATCCTGGCGCGACGCGGCTCTCTCCTCCAGGTCGTCGGGCGACAGGAGGCGCTCGGAGCACCTGATCAGGAAGTCCGCCACCTCTGCCGCGAAGGCAGGTGTGGCCAGTATCCCTCGATACATGACCGGCCATGCCGCCGGATCCTCGGCGGCGAGCAATTCGCCGACCAGCCCCACCTGCTCAGGAGTGGTGAGCGGGATCGGCCTCTCCTCGGTGCCGAACTCGAGGAGACGGAGCGCGATGGAATGGAAGGTCGAGGCGTCGATGGGCACCCCCCCTCCTCCCAGCGCCCGGTCGACCCGATCGCGCAGTTCGCCGGCGGCCCGACGGGAGAAGGTGAGCAGCGCCGCCTCATCCCGGCGAGCCTTGCCTTCTTCGATGATTCGAGCGACCCGGCGGACCAGGAACTCCGTCTTCCCGGTACCGGGCCCGGCCACCACGATCTGAGGACCGTCGGAATCGGCCAGCGCCCTGTCCCAGTCGGCGGGGTCGACACGGGTCTCCCTCACTGACACAGGCTGATCGTAGGGCTCAGGCGGCGGCGGGAACGGCGGGCAGGGTGGCTACCACCTCCGCCTCGATTCCGTACAGCCCGAGGTAGGCCACCGGGTCGAGGAAGGGGTCGACGGTCTCGTTCCGGACGGATGTCTCGTCTGTGATGCTCATGGTGGTCAACCTACGAGCCGGGTGTGACAAAAAGCCCTTGGCACCCCGAACCGCATAGGATGAGCGGGCGTGGTTTCGAGGAATGGAGGCCGCCGGTGACCACATTCACCGGTAACGAGTTCGACTCTCCCATGTACAAGGAGGCGGCCGGCCAGTTCGACCGGGTTGCCCGTCTGATGGGTCTCGACGACAACGTGGCCGATCGTCTGCGGGTGCCGCAGAAGGCGACCGTGGTCAGCTTCCCGTTTCGCCACGACAACTACTCGGAGGTCGAGACCCTGTTCGGCTATCGGGTCCAGCACCTGACCACGATGGGCCCGACCAAGGGCGGCATCCGCTATGCCCCAGACGTGGACCTGGGTGAGGTCACCGCCCTGTCGATGCTGATGACCTGGAAGTGCTCCATCGTCGGCGTCCCCTTCGGTGGGGCCAAGGGAGGGGTCAGGGTCGACCCAATGGGCCTGTCCCGAGCCGAGCTACAGCGGGTCACCCGTCGGTTCACCATGGAGATCATCAATGTGATCGGACCTGAGACCGACATCCCCGCCCCCGATCTGGGCACCAACGAGCAGGTAATGGCCTGGCTCATGGACACCTACTCACAGCACGTCGGCCATTCGGTGCCGGCGGTCGTGACGGGGAAGCCCCCGGCCCTCGGGGGCAGCGTCGCCCGACGTGAGGCCACGGGCCGGGGCCTGATGTTCCTGCTCCCCCAGGCGGCGGGCGTGCGCGAGCTCGACCCGAAGGACATCAGCGTCGCCATCCATGGGTTCGGAAACGTGGGCAGGTACGCCGCAGTGGCCGGTCACCAGATGGGAGCCAGGATCGTGGCCGTGTCCGACATCTCTGGAGCCATCTACAACCCGGACGGCCTCGACGTCGACGCTGTCGGGAAATGGGTCGACGAGAACAGGTTCCTCGAGGGCTATCCCGACGCAGACTTCATCGATGGGGACAAGGTGTTCTCCCTTCCTGTCGAGGTCCTGGTCCCTGCGGCGGTCCAGAACGTGATCCGCGCCGACAACGCAGGCGATATCCAGGCCAAGATCATCATCGAGGGCGCCAATGGGCCGACCACGATCGAGGCGGACGACATCCTCCGCGAGAGAGGTGTGTTCATCGTCCCCGACATCCTGGCCAACGCCGGCGGCGTCACGGTCTCGTACTTCGAATGGGTTCAAGACGTCCAGAAGTACTTCTGGACCGAGAACGAGGTGGTTGCCCGACTCAGGGAGATCATGACTCGCGCCTTCAGCGACGTGCACAACATCGCAATCAACGAGGGCGTCGACATGCGATCGGCAGCCCTCATCAAAGGGGTGCGCAAGGTGGCCGACGCCAAGCTGGTGCGCGGGATCTTCCCCTAGGAGGGGGTGGAGAAGGCCGGGCAGATCTCCTGGAACGAGCACCAGTTGCACAACGAGCCGGGACGGGTGGGGAAGGTCCTCGTCGCCAGCGCTCGGTCGATGGCGTTCCACAAGGCGCGCAGCTGGCTGTCCATCGCGTCCAGCTGACGATCGTCGACGTCGAGCCGGTAGAGGGTGGGGCCATTCAGGTAGAGCAGCCGCAGCTCCCTCGGGGTCTCTCCGGTGCGCCGGCGGATGAGCAGGGCGTAGATCTTCAGGGCGAAGAAGGCGGGCAGGGCGAATCTCTCCGGTGGCGCCTTCCCCGTCTTGTAGTCGGTGATCACCAGCTTCCCGTCCTTGTCCCGGTCGATGCGGTCGAGGATGCCCCTGACGGTGATCCCGTCGAGGTCTTCCTGCATGTCGAGCTCGCGATCGACGGGATCGAAGCCGGTCGGATCCTCCACCTGGAAGTAGTTGGAGAGGAGCTCGAGCGACTCCACCCCCCATTGCCGCTCCTCCTCCAGGTCGTCGAACAGCCCGACGAACTCCTCTCCTCCCCTGAGCTCGGTCCAGGCTTGGCGGAACAGGTCGTGGAGCAACTCCCGGGACCGCTCCGGGGACGGGTGGTCGAAGAGCCGCTGCAAGGCGAGATGGGCGGTGGTGCCCCTTGCCTGGTAGACGGAGGGCGGCTCGGCGAGACGATCGATCGCCCTGAACTTGAACAGCTGGGGGCACGCCTTGAAGTCCCCGGCCCGGCTCGGGGACAGCGTCTCGAGGGGAGGCAGGTCCAGTTGGATCGTCACGCAGCCGAGTGTAAGGAGGCGCAGGGACAGATTCGGGGAACGGAGAGGCGTCCGATCAGGCCGGCCAGATCTTGCGCCCACCACCCGGGGGGACGATCCGGTCCACGGCTCGCCGCTCTGAATCGCTGAGAGGCGGCAGCAGCCCCGCCTCCGAGTTGGCCACGGCCTGGTCGCGGTTCCGGGCACCGGGAATCACCGAGGTCACGGCCGGGTGCGAGGCAGCGAACCTGATGGCGAAGCTGGCCATGGGCTCCTGGTCGGGAACCTCGTGCCGGAGGAGGTCGACGATCTTCAGGTCCTGGCGAAACTGAGCGTTCTGTCCCTGGTCCTCGATCCAGGCCCCCCTGAAGTCGTCCTCGGGGAACATGGCCGAGGTAGACAGCTTCCCGGTGAGCAGTCCCATTGCCAGCGGCCCGCGTGCCACCACCCCAATGCCATGACCGAGGCAATAGGGGAGGATCTCCGACTCTGCCGTGCGGTTCAGGATCGAGTAGTCGACCTGAAGGGCGTCACAGTCTCCATCCGCGTTGAACCGTTGCAGCACGGGCAGGTCTCCGGTGCTGACCCCCCAGGCCCGGATCGTCCCTTGGTCGCGCAGTCGTCGGAATCCCTCGATGACGACATCGGTGTTTGGCTCGACGAATGGGACGTGGCATTGCAGCAGGTCGACGTAGTCGGTGCCGAGGCGCCGCAGAGACGCCTCGACGTCCGCGGTCAGCTTCTCCACCGTGTCGTAGCGTGTTCGCCCGAGGTCGGCGTCGAAGTCCCTCCAGCCGATCTTGGTGGCTACCACGAAGCGCTCTCTGCGGCCCTTCATGGCCATCCCGAGCAACTCCTCGGAGAACCCGTCGCCGTAGATGTCGGCGGTGTCGAAGAAAGTGACTCCCCGGTCGTGGGCTGCTTCGATCGCGTCGAGGACCGCCTGGGTGTCGGACGGCCCCCACTCGCTCCCCGGCACCGCCCACAGCCCGAGGCCGACCTCGGTGACCTCCACCCCGCTCCGATGACCGAGTTGGTTGAGACGCAGCACCTTCGAGGCTCCCTCTTTCCCCGGCGTGGGCTGAGCGCGAAAAGAACGCGTAGGCCGCGAAAACTAGCCCCGAGTCCTGCTTGACGCACTCCTATCGGTTTCGTACCTTCCCTTCACCGACCCGGGGAGACCCGGAGTTGGGGAAGGAGAGGCTTCGGTCACTCCGGATCGCCGCCTGGCTGGGGGCCCGCTTTCCTGGCCAAGTGGCACTGAGAGCCCCGAGAGGGCTTCGGCTTCGGCCAGAGCTTTCTCGGGGTTTCTCGCGTCACGGGTTTCAGAAGACCGGCCCGTCCCCCCTCGCGAAAATGGAAGCACAGATCGCGAAAAACAAACAGGTAGGTGGTTTGCCACGGTCGGGGTCCCGGTCTACCTTGCCCGGCACGTCGCAGGGGAAACCCGGCGGCGGGCCCGGACCGACGGTCCGGAGGGGTGAAAGCCACTCCGGTCACCACGGTACGGGGACCCGAAGCCATCGGGAAACCGAGGGCATCGGGGACGGCCGGTGGGCCGGACGGGGATCCTTCGGGATCGTCGAGCGATCGCCGGTTGGCGGGTCTCACGACCTGCAAAGACTCCTCGGAGACGAGGAGGACGGTCTTCGGACCGTCAGCGATCTCAGGATCGCACCTCGCCGCCGGCTTCGGTCGGTGGCAAGACTCCACTCGGAGTCGGGTCCCCGGCCCGGCACCGAATGGGCGAGAGTCCCGAGAGGGTTGTGGCTTCGGCCAGGGCTCCCTCGGGACTTTCTCGTTTCTGGACGAGACCATGCGCTCGAGTGCGGAGAGGCCATTCCGCATATCCTCCATTCGGTGTTGACGGAAACCCGCTACGCGACCCGGGGGGACATTCACGTCGCATATCAGGTGACTGGTCACGGCCCCCTGGATCTGGTGCTCGTCTCGGTCTGGTTCAGCCATCTGGAAGCCCGGTGGGAGATACCTGGGTTTGCCCACATGCTGGATCGGCTCGGGTCGTTCAGCCGGGTGGTTTCGTTCGACAAGTACGGCATCGGGCTTTCCGATCCGGCGCCTCCTGGCGCGCCACCCCCACTCGAGGACTGGATGGACGACGTGAGCGCAGTCATGGATGCAGTGGGCATCGAGCAGGCCGCTCTGATCGGAGCAGCCGACGGCGGGATGATGGCCGCCCTGTTCGCCGCGACATATCCGGAGCGGGTGTCGGCGCTAGTCCTCGCCAACAGTTGTGCGCGGCTGTCGGCGGCCCAGGACTATCCGCTCGGCATACCCGAAGTCACCCAGGAAGCGTTGATTGCCATGACCGAGCAGGGGTGGGGTGGGCCGGCGCTCTTGCTGGCGACCAATCCCAGCTTGGCGGACGATCCTGATGGCCAGGAGGCATGGGCGCGCTTCTTGCGTCTAGCCGCCAGCCCGGCAACCGCCGGCGACGTGCTTCGCACGCTGTTCCAGATCGATGTCCGTGCTGCGCTGTCCTCGATCCAGGCCCCGACCTTGGTGTTACACCGACGTGACAACTCTTTGGTCACTATGGAGGGCGGTCGCTATCTCGCCGACCACATACGGGGGGCGCGGTTCGTGGTGCTCCCGGGGGCCGATTACGGGCTCGGGCTCGGTGACGTGGACGGGCTGATCGACGAGGTCGAGGAGTTCCTCACGGGAGCTCGCGGCGGTGCGGATCCGGACAGGATGCTTGCGACCGTCCTGTTCACAGACATCGTTGGGTCCACCGAGAGGGCCGCATCCATGGGTGACAGCCGATGGAAGCAGCTTCTGCAGACCCACAATGCCGTTAGCGGCAGACAGCTGTCGCGATATCAGGGGCGCTTGGTCAACACCACGGGTGATGGGCTGGTAGCGACATTCGACGGTCCGGCGCGGGCGATACGCGCCGCCCTCGCCATCAGGGACGCCCTGCGAGGGCTGGGTATCGAGATTCGGGCTGGTTTGCATACGGGTGAGGTGGAGAGGCTGGGGTCGGACATTGGAGGGCTCGGCGTGCACATCGCTGCCCGGGTCATGGCTTTGGCGCCGTCAGGGGCAGTCATGGTGTCACGCACGGTGAAGGACCTGGCGGCGGGCTCCGGCTTCAGTTTCACTGATGCGGGAACCCACGTCCTGAAAGGGGTCCCGGACTCGTGGCAGGTGTTCTCGGTCGACGGCTGATGGGGATCGTTTCCCCGGCGTCGTGACCAACCCCATCGGTAGTCTGAGCCGATGGGATATCCGAGCAAGCTCCTCAGCCCGGGCGAGGAGATAGTCGCCGAGTTCCGGCCACATTGGTCGGCCATCCTGAGGGAGGGGGCCCTTTCGATCCTGGTGCTGGTCCTGATCGTCCTCATCGCCCTCATGGACTTCAGTTGGAGGTGGTGGCTGGTCCTGGGTCTTGCCATCGCCTGGTTGCTGTTGGTGGCACGAGGGCTGATTCGTTGGTGGACAACCCAGCACGTCATCACCAACGAGCGGGTCATCCATCGGGTCGGCCTGGTCTCGAAGACCGGGAAGGAGATCCCGCTCGAGGTCGTCAACGACGTGGCGTTCAACCAGACGGCATTCGAGCGGATCTTCGGCACCGGCGACGTCCTCATCGAGTCGGCGGGGACCCACGGGCAGACCCGATACACCGACATACCCAAGCCGGAGCACATCCAGTCGGTCATCTACCAGGCGCGCGAGAACCGTAAGATCCAATTGGAGGGTGGCTCGGGAATGGCAACGGAGTCCTCGGCGTCGCAGCTGTCCACCCTCTCCCGGCTCCACGACGAGGGCAAGCTGACGGACGAGGAGTTCGAGGCGGAGAAGAGAAAGCTGCTGGGCGCCTGATGCCTCACATGCAGGATGACTTCCCGCTCAACCTGTCCACCTTGTACGACCGGGCGGTCTGGCTCTACCCGGATCAGGAGATCGTCTCGGTCGAGTCTGACCGGACGCTGGCCCGGACCACGTATGGCGAGACCGATTCCCGGGTGCGCCGGCTCGCCACGGCTCTGCGCGGGCTGGGTCTGGAGCAGGGCGACCCGGCCGGCACCTTTGCCTGGAACAACCGAAGGCATCATGAGCTCTATTGGGCGACGGCCAACACCGGTCTCGTCTGCCACACCATCAACATCAGGCTCTTTGCCGATCAAATCGCCTATATCGCCAACCACGCCGGCGACAAGGTGATCTTCGTCGACCCAGATCTCGTGCCCCTGCTGGCCCCGATCGTCGACAGGCTCGAGTCGGTGCGGACCTTCGTCGTGATGGGGGAGTCGGCTTCGGACGCGATTCCCGGCTCGATCGCCTATGAGGACCTGATCGGGGACGCCGAGGAGCATGGCGCCTGGCCCCTCCTCGACGAGCGGTCGCCGATGATGTTCTGTTACTCGTCGGGGACGACGGGCAACCCAAAGGGGGTGGCGTACACGCAGAGGTCCACCTACCTCCACACCATCTCCAACCTGGCCAACTACTCGGTGCTACCCAGTGACAACGTGCTGCCCGTGGTCCCCATGTTCCACGCCGCGGCCTGGGGGTATCCCTTCATGGCGGTGACCCAGGGAGCGAAGCTGACCTATCCGGGGCCCGACCTGAGCCCACAGGGTCTCGTGCCCCTCTTGGAGCAGGAGAGGGTGACGTTCAGTGCCGGCGTGCCCACGGTGTGGCTGGGGATCAAGAGCTATCTGGAGGCACATCCCGAGGCCGACCTGTCCTCGATCCGGGCTTTCCTCTGCGGTGGGTCGGCGGTGCCGAGGGCCATGATCGAGTGGTACTGGACCGAGCGAGGCATCAGAGTGGTCCAGGGCTGGGGGATGACCGAGACCAACCCGGTCGCCTCGGTCAGCCTGTTGAAGCCCGAGATGGAGAGCTGGGACCTGCAGCGTCAGCTCGATTTCCTCGAGACGGCCGGGATACCCATCTCCGGGCTGCAGGTGAAGATCGTCGACGAGATCGGAGAGGAGCTGCCCCACGACGGGGCGGCATTCGGCGAGCTGCTGATCCGCGGCCCATGGATCGCCGCCGAGTACTACAAGGACCCCCGGTCGGCCCAGTCGTTCGAGGATGGGTGGCTCCGGACCGGTGACGTGTGCAAGATCACCCCCGAGGGCTATATCAAGATCACCGACCGGGCCAAGGACGTGATCAAGTCGGGCGGGGAGTGGATCTCGTCGATCGAGCTGGAGAACGCCCTGATGGCCCACCCCGACGTGGCCGAGGCCACCGTGGTCGGGTTGAAGCACGTCAAGTGGCAGGAACGCCCGGTCGCATTCGTGGTGGTCCGGGAAGGCGCCGAGGTCTCGGATCAGGACCTGCTCGGGTTTCTCGAGACCCGGGTGGCCAAGTGGTGGCTGCCGGATCGGATCCTGTTCGTCGACCAGATCCCGAAGACGGGGACAGGCAAGTTCGACAAGAAGGTGGTCAGGAACGAGTACGCCGACCTGCTGATGGAGTCTGACTGACGGTGAAGGAGGCTTGAGATGCTTTCTCAGTTCAAGGCATTCCCGGTCGTGCCCTCCAAGGACCTGGAAAGGGCCAAGGCCTGGTACGAGGAGAAGACCGGGATGACCCCCACCAAGGTGGACCCGGGGGGCCTCTGGTACGAGTGTGCCGGCGGGACGTGGTTCTTCGTGGCCGGGAGCGCCTACGCGGGGACGGCGCAGAACACTGCTGCGACCTTCCAAGTGGTGGGCATCGAGGACCTCATGTCGAAGCTTCGGGAGCGGGGGCTCGTCTTCGAGGAATACGACATGCCCGACTTCAAGACCGTGGATGGTCTTCTCGCAATGGGGCCCTACAAGGCGGCGTGGTTCAAGGACGCCGACGGGAACATCATCGAACTGAGCGAGGTCTCCGAGCCGGGGTGAGCGCGGGAGCCCCGCCTAGACCTCGATCAACTGACCGGTGGTGAGATCGAGGACGAACTCCTTCTCGCTCCTCGAATCCGAGATGAACTGGGCCAGGGGCGCACCGGGCTGACGCACCACCCACCACGCGAAATCCTCGACCCCCGACTCCACGAACTCGGCCTTGGCATCCCGGGCAGCGGCTACCGCAGCGACCTCGTCGGGGAACACGCCCAGAATCCTCTGGTTCGGCTCGTCGCGGCCACGGACTTCCGTGAACTCCACCGCCTCGAACATTTTCCAGCCTCCTTCCCCGCATTCTAATGGGCATGGGTCGTAGGGGCTCGATAGGTCCCTAAGCTCATTTTTCGTTGAGGACCTTCCACACCACTTTTGGATACGTCGCGGCCGGAATCAGCGGTGTGGTCGGGCTCTGGGGAGTGCTCATGGCCAAACGAGAACGACCCCCGAGGGTCTTCTACTACGGGGTAGGGGTCGCCATCGTCGCTCTGCTGGTTCAGATCCTGATCGGGGTGATCGTGGCCACCGGCGGTGTCGACCCCGGTAACCAGCATGTGTTCTACGGTGTCGTAATCGCGGTGACATTCAGCTTCGCCTACATCTACCGGGCCCAGTTCCGCAAGCGGCCCGCCCTGTATTACGGCCTCCTCCTCCTGTTCACCATGGGACTGGCGATACGGGGCATCCTCACCTTCGGGGGGAACTTCTGATGGATCGCCGATAGGAGGTTGCGATGCTGCTCGAGAACAAGAAGCTCCTCATCACCGGGATCCTGACCGACGACTCCATTGCGTGGCACGCGGCCAGGATCGCCCAGGAAGAGGGGGCCGAAATCGTCGTCACGGGGTTCGGCCGCGGCCTCAGGCTCACCGAGCGATCGGTGCAGCGTCTCCCTGAGCCCTGCCCGGTGCTCGAGTTGGACATCAACGACCCGGCTCAGGTCGAGACGGTCACATCCGAGCTCGACCGCCGGTGGGGAGCGGTCGACGGGGCGTTGCATGCCATCGCCTTCGCACCCGAGGACGCCTTGGGCGGCAACTTCCTCAACACCCCGCCCGAGTCGGCGCAGACGGCGTTCATGACATCCGCCTTCTCGTACAAGACACTGGCGGTGGCGCTGCTGCCGTTGCTGAGGAAGGCCGGCGGGGGGGCGCTCGTCACCCTCGACTTCGACAATTCCCAGGCCTGGCCGGCCTACGACTGGATGGGTGTGGCCAAGTCTGCCCTGCAGAGCGTGACCCGCTACCTGGCCCGGGATCTCGGCGCCGACGGGGTGAGGGTCAACGCCGTCTCGGCCGGGCCCTTGAGCACGGTGGCGGCCAAGTCGATTCCTGGCTTCGGTGCCTTCGACCAGGTCTGGCAGGAGCGGGCCCCCCTCGCCTGGGATGGGGCCAACCCCGAGCCGGTGGCCCGCATGGTCTGCGTCCTGCTCAGCGACTGGGCTCCGATGACCTCCGGCGAGGTGGTTCACGTCGACGGCGGCTTTCACGCCATCGCCGCCGGGAAAGGTGACGGCGGCTAACCCACGTGCCGGGCCTGGAGGGCCCGGGCCAGTGGCAACTCGACGACGAAGGTCGCACCTCCGCCCTCCGTCGACTCCACTCTCACCGCACCGTGCATGACCTCGGCCAGGCTCCTCACGATCGACAGGCCGAGACCGGTGCCGCCCTTGGATCTGGTGTCCGACTGGTCGATCTGGGTGAACCGCTCGAAGACGCGCTCCTTCTCGTGGTCGGGGATGCCCGGGCCGTGATCGACCACGGCGATGACCGCCTTGTTGGGGCGCTCCCAGGCGTATAGCTCCACGGGGCTGTTGACGGCGTACTTGGCCGCGTTCTCGACAAGGTTGATCAGGATGCGGGTCAGGTGGTCCCGGTCGGCCTCGACCGTCAGGTCGTCCGGCTCGATGGTGAATGTGGGCTCGATCGACACCACACGGTTGACCTCCTCGAAGGCCAGTTTGAGAGGGACCGGCTCCAGGTGGACCGGGATCGCTCCCCGGTCGATCCTGGACACGACCAGCAGGTCGTCGATGAGGCGCTGCAGCCGCCCCGCCTGGCGGCGAGCCGTGCCGAGGAGCTGTTGGGCGGTGGCCTGGGTCGGAGCCAGCTCGGGACGGTTCACCGTGTCGAGCGACCCGATGATCGAGGTCAAGGGGGTGCGCAGCTCGTGGCTGACCGTCGAGACGAAGTCGGTCTTCATCTTGGCGACCTCCTCGAGCCGCTTCGTCATCTCGGCCTGGGCCTCGTAACGGCCGATCTGCGAGAGCACGAGGCCGGCCGGCGCCGCCAGGGAGCCGAGCTGCTCCAGTTGGTCCTCGTTGAAGCTCCCGACATAGGGGTCGCCCACGATGATGGCTCCCACCCGGAGGTTCTCCACCTTCAGCGGCGCCACCAGGGCCTGTTTCAGACCGAGCTCCTTGAGGAGGACGTGGGCGTCGGTTTCCTGATCGACCTCGCGCACGAAGAAGGGCTTGCCCGATCGGTATGTCTGTGAGACCACCCCGGGCACGGTGACGTCGAGCACGATCGGGTCGGTGTCGAGAGGGTGACCGTTGACCCAGATCGGGCTCATCACCTCGAGCCGGTGGCGCTCGGGGTTGTAGAGGAGGACCACGCCCACCTGGGCGTCGAGGTACTTGCAGATGGTGCCGACCAGGTGAGGCACGATCTCGGAGAGCGACTCGGCCCGGGCCAGGGTGGCGCTCACCGCATACAGCCTCTCGAAGTCGAGCCGCTGCTGGTCGATCTGGTTCTCGCGGTCGGCGGAGCGCACGGCCTCGCGCTCGAACTCCATCCCGATGAGCGCGGTTGCGGCCGAGACCACCATGACGGTCAGCGCCAGGGCGACGACGTCCTGGCCGGTGTCTGCGGTGCCGGTGCTGAGGGCGATGAAGGACGCCGCCGCCGCGATGAACACCGTCATGAAGGCATGCGCCCACCAGACCAGGAGCAGCCCGGACACGGCTGCGATCCCGTACAGGATGGGGGTGGCGGTGGCAGTCAGCTCGGGGACGAGGGCAAAGGCGGTCAGCCCGATGGTCAGGCCCGCCAACCACGAGGAGGCGATCCATGGGGCGTATCTGGTCGCCATCAGCTTGTCCCATCTGGTTGCAGCCGACACGACGAGCAGGGCGGCGAGTGCGGTCATCGGTATCCAGAACCCGACGTCGACGAAGACCTCGTTCCGCACCGCCTGGGCCGCGATGATGATGAGGACCACCCAGGCGACGGCGGAGGCGCGTCGCAGGAGGGAAGCCCGGAATCGGGCCATCGCCTGCTGCGTGGTCGGGGTCAGCTCGTCCATGGCGCTGGATCGCGTTGTTTCGACAGTATTCTCGGCATTTCTCGCTGACCTATCGAGGATTGAAGGTGGCTTTGCGCGCATTCGCTGACGGCGCTCTGTTCGCAGAGGCCATCGGCAACGGCCCGCCTCGGGTCCTCGCACTTCACGGCTGGGGTCGCCGTGGCTCTGATTATCGGCATGCGCTGGCCGGAATGGATGCCATTGCGCTCGATCTGCCCGGATTCGGCGCCTCGCCACCGCCTGAACGGGCTATGGGCGCCCACGGATACGCCGAGGCCATTCAGTCCATCCTCGACGAGTTCCCCTCACCTCCGGTGGTGGTCGGCCATTCGTTCGGCGGCCGGATCGCAGTCTGCCTCGCCGCCGGTCATCCGGATCGAGTGGGCCCTCTGGTCCTCAGCGCGGCACCGTTGCTGCGGCTCGAGACTGGGCGCAGGCCGGCCTGGGGCTATCGGGCGGCTCGGCGGCTCAACCGGCTCCATCTGATCTCTGATGAGCGGATGGAGCGGATGCGGCGCACGCGGGGATCCTCCGACTACCGGGCCGTCACCGGTGTGATGCGCGACGTGCTGGTCACCGCGGTCAACGAGAGCTACGAGGACGAGCTGGCCCACCTCCGGGATCGCGTCTTCCTGCTCTGGGGAGATCAGGATCGAGAGGTCCCTGTTCCAATCGCCGAGGCGTCCCTCCGTCTCATTCGGTCGAATGGGGGGAATGCCGAGCTGGAGGTCCTCCCCGGCGTGGGGCATCTCGTTCCCGTCGAGGCCCCGGAGGCCATGCGACGGGTGGTGGCGGAGGCGTTGGCCGGATGATCTGGGCCCTGGTCGTCGCCTGTGCCGTGGTCGTGGTGCCTTCGGCACTGCGCTGGCTCCGGGTGGCGCAGCGGGAGCACTACCTGCCTGGGTCCGTCTCCCGGTTTGCGGTGAGATGGTGGTCGGCCGGGCCGATGAACCTCGCCCTGCTGGCGATCTCGGTGGCAGGAGTGATCGGGTCGATCTGGCTGGCACCGTTGGGGTTCCTCGTGCCTCTCGCTCAAATCGGCCCCGTCGGGCTCACCGTGAGGGGACGGACCTCACCTCTTGCCTGGACGGACCGTCTGCGCCGGCTGGCGGCCCTGACCGGGGTCTTGGCGCTCGGGTTCTTCGTGATCGGCGGCGTCCTGGGCCGGGCGTTCATCGTGGCCCTGGGCTTGTTCCTCATCCCTGCCCTCGTCGACCTGGGTCTCGCCCTTCTCGCCCCCATCGAGAGGAGGATGGGGATCCGATGGGTCGATCAGGCCTCGGCCCGGCTGAGATCATCCGGGGCGAGAGTGGTCGCCATCACCGGCTCCTACGGGAAGACAACCACCAAGCGCTACGTGGCACACCTGATCTCAGGGTCCTATCGAACCGTGGCCAGCCCGGCCTCGTTCAACAACCGCATGGGTCTGGCTCGCGCCGTCAACGAGAACCTGATCCCCGGCACCGAGGTCTTCGTGGCCGAGATGGGCACATATGGCCCGGGCGAGATCGCCGACCTGTGCAGCTGGATGCAACCCGAGGTGTCGGCCCTGGTGTCGATCGGGCCGGTCCATCTGGAGAGGTTCGGGACCGAGGAGCGAATCGTCACGGCCAAGGCCGAGATTCTCGATTCGGCCCGGGTCGGGGTGATCGCGGTCGATCATCCCCTCCTCGCCAACCTCGCCGAAGACCGGGCCGGCTCGATGGACATCATCACCGTCTCCGGCGAGGGCGCAGATGCATCGGTCACTGTGGCCGGTGGCATCCTCATGGTGCGTGGCGAGCGGGTCGCCGAAGTGCCGTCGGACGTGTTCGCGGTCAATCTGGCCGTCGCCTTCGGGGTGGCGCTGGCCCTCGGCCTGGAGGCGGGCGACCTTGCCAACCGGATCGGTGACCTTCCCCGAACCGAGCACCGGCAGACGGTGTCCGAGTCCGAGCGCGGGTTCTCGATCATCGACGACACCTTCAACTCCAACCCGGCCGGTGCCCGCTCCGCCCTGCGAAGGCTGGGCGGGCTCGGTGGCGCCGGGCGCAAGGTGGTGGTGACGCCGGGCATGATCGAACTGGGCCCGGTCCAATTCGACTCGAATCGGGAGTTCGCCTCCGAGGCGGCCGGCGTCGCCGACGACCTCGTGGTGGTCGGCGTGACCAATCGACGGGCCTTGCTCGAAGGTTCCGCCAATGGGCCTGCCTCGGTTACCGTCGTGGCTTCCCGAGCCGAGGCGGTGAATTGGGTCCGGGCCACCCTGGGCCCGGGCGACGCGGTCCTCTACGAGAATGACCTCCCCGACCACTATCCGTAGGAGTTGGAATGGCCAAGCCAGCCGTGGTCTTCGGCGGACCCTCCGACGAGCACGACATCTCGATTCTGACCGGCCTCCAGGTGACGCGCGCCCTGGGGGAGGTCCACGCGATCTACTGGTCGAAGCTCGGTGACTGGTTCCAGGTCGACGCTGGGTTGGAGGCGGCCGACTTCGCCGACGGTGTGCCCAGGAGAGCGAAGGAGCTCGACTTCGTGGCTTCGCCGGGCCGGGGGCTCCTGTCAGGGAAGCGCCCCCTCGAGATCGACGTCGCCTTCATCGCCTGTCACGGCGGCCCAGGGGAGGACGGGACTCTGCAGGGGCTGCTCGACCTGGCCGGGCTCCGCTATACCGGCCCCGGTCAGGCCGCGTCTGCATTGGGAATGGACAAGCTCGCCTTCGGAGCGGCGATGGCAGCCGCCGGTCTGCCCACCCTGCCCCGAGCCCTGGTGGCGACCGGTGGAGAGCCGGCACCGGCCTTCGGCGGCCCATATATCGTGAAGCCCAGGTTCGGGGGCTCTTCCATCGGCATCGAGATCGCCGACGATTGGGCGACCGTGCTCGCATTGAGAAAGACTTCGCCTTTCCTGGGCCAGGGGGCGGTGGTCGAGCCCTTCCTTACCGGCAGCCGCGATCTCCAGGTGGCGGTTCGCACCTACCCGGAGTGGGAGACCTCTGCCATCGAGGCCCCGGCGCGGGCCGAGGCCGGGATCTACTCCTACGACCAGAAGTACCTGGCGTGGGGCGGCGAGGTGAGCGGCGGCCGGGAGCTACCCGCCGAGCTGAAGCCGGAGTTGGAGGAGGAGATCCGCGCACTCTCCGCCCGGGTCGGGGCCGCCGCCGGGCTGAGAGGGATCGCCCGCATCGACTACCTGGAGCGTGACGGCGAGACCTGGGTGAACGAGGTGAACACCATCCCGGGATCGATGGCGGCATACCTCTGGATCGATCCAGCCCGGAGCCGTGAGGAGCTCTTCCGGGACATGATCGCCGAAGCTCGCCTGGGGCCGGTCAGGGTGTTCTCGGTGGCAGGCAGTGATGGCACGGCGCTTCGGAGCGCGGGGACGATCGCGTCCAAACTGGGGTAACCAGAAAGGACCGGCCGGGCCGGTCCTTTCTCAGTCGGTTCAGTTCCGGATCAGAGGTGCACCACCGGGCAGGTGAGGGTGCGGGTGATGCCGTCGATCGCCTGGATCTTGGCTACGACCAGTTTGCCGAGGGAGTCGACGTCGTCGCTCGTCGCCTTGACGATCACGTCGTAGGGCCCGGTCACGTCGTCTGCCGAGTCGACGCCGGGTATGTCGCGCACTTCCTCTGCGACCAGGGCCGCCTTGCCGACCTCGGTCTGGATCAGGACATAAGCCTGGACCACTGAGCCTCCTTGGGGTCTCGGGTCGGCCGGACCCTAGTTGAGCCGGCGCCTGCCGTGCGCAGACGCCCAACGCAGCGGTGGTCACTCACACAGGCGGTGGGTGGGCGGCGACGTGTGTGGGGACACCCACCGTAACGATGGACCGTTGCGCTCAGGAGTGGGTCAGTAGCCCTCTTGCCCGAGGCGAACCGTGGTGGCAAAGACGCTTCCGTCCTCTTCCACCGTCTCGAAGACGAGCCGCTGACCCTGACGCAGGGTGCGAAAGACGGAGCCCTGCAGCGATCCGGGGCGGAGGAACACCTCCGACCGGTCGTCGTCGCGGACGATGATGCCGGCGCCGGTCACCGGGTCATAGGTCTTGACCACGCCCTGCAGCATGGTCAGGCCTTCTCCACCTTCCCGGCACGGATGCAAGAGGTGCAGACGCGGGCGCGCCGGGTGTTCGACCCGTGCCGGACCCGCACTCTCTGGATGTTGGGCAGCCAGCGACGGTTGTTCCGCTTGTGGGAGAAGCTGACGGTCTTGCCGTAGCTCGGCTCCTTGCCGCAGATCTCACAGCGATAAGACATCTGGAAAGACTCCTGGGACGGTCTGGAAGGGTGGACGGGCCGACGGCCCGGGCCGCCCGGAAGGATAGCCCCGTTCGGGGTCAACTCCTATTCAACGTCGGGGCGAGGTTGGGCAATTGGGCCCTATCCTGGGGGAAGGCGTGGAAAGAGCATCGGGCATGGCCGTTAGTCCGGTCGAGGTGAGCCATCTGGTCAAGCGATACGGCGACTTCACCGCGGTCCGGGACATCTCGTTCCAGGTCGAGGAGGGCGAGATCTTCGGAATCCTCGGCCCCAATGGGTCGGGGAAGACGACAACGGTCGAGAGTCTCCAGGGCCTGCGCGGGATCGACGGCGGCGAGGTGCGGGTGCTCGGCTTCGACCCCTCGACCCAGGCGGCGGAGCTCAGACGTCACATCGGCTCGCAGTTGCAGGAGTCGGCCCTTCCAGACCGGGTCAAGGTGTGGGAGGCGCTCGACCTGTTCGGCTCGATCTCTGAGGCGGGCCCCTCCTGGCAGCGGTTGCTCGACGAGTGGGGCCTGGGAGAGAAGAAGGACGCCCGATTCGGCAGCCTCTCGGGAGGTCAACAGCAGCGGCTCTTCGTGGCCCTCGCCCTGGTCAACGATCCCGAAGTGGTCTTCCTCGACGAGATGACCACGGGTCTCGACCCGGCCTCGCGTCGTGTGGCGTGGGAGTTGATCCGCAGGATCCGGGAGCGGGGGACCACCGTCGTCCTGGTGACTCATTTCATGGAGGAGGCGGAGACCCTATGCGACCGTCTCATCGTGGTCAGTGGTGGGACAGTCGTGGCGGAGGGGACGCCCTCGGCGCTGATCGACCGGCACGGCGGGGGAGTCAAGGTCAAGTTCACCCTCGACGGCGAGGACACGGCCTGGCTGTCCACGGTGCCCCACGTCACCGGCTGGGATCGGGAGCGGAATCGCTACGAGGTGCGGGGCGAGGGCCCGGTCCTGACCTATGTCGCCTCGGCCCTCCTCGACCACGGCATGGCCCCCAGCGATCTCCGCCAGGAGCGGGCCACATTGGAGGACGTCTTCCTCGCCCTGACCTCCGAGGACGGGGGCTCGCCATGACTCTCCTGCTCAAGATGACATGGCTCGAGTTGAAGCTCTTCCTACGGGAGCCGCTCACTGTCCTGTTCGCCCTGGTGCTCCCGTTGATCATCCTGTTCGTGATGGGCGGCGTGTTCGGCAACGAGGCCCAGGCCGACATCTACCGCGGCGTGGGAGCCATGAACTACTACGTCCCCGCCTATGTGGCATTGGTGGCGGCGTCGGTCGGGCTGATCAGTCTGCCCACCCACATGGCCAGCAATCGTGAGCTGGGGGTTCTCAAGCGCTACCGGGCCTCCTCGATCCCGGCTTGGGTGGTGGTCGGGGGGCAGATCGCGGTGACCTTCGTGATCTCGATGGTGAGCGCTCTGATCCTGATCTCCGTCGCCCTCCCCGTGTACGACGTGCCGGGCCCCGACTCGATTCCCCTGGTCGTCGCAGGCTTCGCCCTGGTCGCACTTGCCTTCTCGGCGCTAGGTGTCCTGCTCGGGGCCGTGCTTCCCTCCTCGCGGGCGGCCCAGGCACTCGGGGTCATGCTTTGGTTCGTGATGCTCATGGTCGGGGGCGCCGGGCCACCACCCGAGGTTCTCACCGGGGCGATGGGCACGGTCGGCGATCTCACCCCCCTGTTCCACGCGGTCCGGGCGCTCCAGGACGGCTGGCTGAGCCTCGACCCCGGGCTGTCCTGGCCCGTCGTCGCCGGCATCACGCTCGCCTCGGCCACCGCGGCAGTGATGTTCTTCCGCTGGGAGTAGGACGGCCCATTACCGTGGTGACATGGGCAGCGCGCGCGTCACGGGGGAGTCTTGGCCACTCTGAGCAAGCTGGCCGCGGTCCCGGTGACCGAGGTTCGCGGCATCGGGCGGGAGAAGTCGGCGGCCCTGGCCAAGGTTGGGATCGAGACCGTGGCCGACCTGCTCCATCATCTTCCCCGAACCTATGTGGACCGCTCCGAGCGCCGTCCCCTGGCCCGGGTGCCGTTGGGGACCGAGATCACCGTGATCGGTGAGGTCGAGTCGATCACGACGAGACGGCCCAGAGCCAAGTTCTCGATCACGGAGGCCCGGATCTCGGACGACACGGCGACACTCAAGGTCGTCTGGTTCAACCAGCCGTTCCGGGAGAGGCAGCTGCCGCCAGGGACCGAAGCAGCCTTCTCCGGCACCATCGAGTCATTTCGCGGCCACCTCCAGATGGCCAACCCGGTCGTCGGCGTGCTCGACAGCGAGCGGCAGGCCCTCCACACCGGCCGGATCGTCCCCATCTACCCACAGATCGGGAAGATCAAGCCCTACGAGCTGATCGACGCAATCGGGAACGCCCTGAAGCGAGCGCGGCCGATACCCGACCCGCTGCCCGACGTCCTGCTCGCCGAGCACGGCCTGATGGCGCGGGACGAGGCCTATGCCGACGTCCATTTCCCGGAGTCGGGGGATGAGTCCGTCCCGGCCCGGAACCGGCTGGCCTTCGACGAGCTGTTCCGTTTGTCTGTCGCATTGGCTCTGCGAAAGCGGCATCAGCGCGATGAGTCGACCGGGATCGCCCATCGGCCGACCGGGGAGCTCGCCCAGCGCTTCATCTCAGGGCTTCCCTACCAGCTCACCTCAGCTCAGCGCCGGGTACTCGACGAGACGAGATCCGACCTGGAAGCCCCGCACCCGATGCATCGCCTGCTCCAAGGGGAGGTCGGCTCGGGCAAGACGGTCGTGGCCGTGGCCACGCTGCTCCACGGGGTGGAAGGAGGGTGGCAAGGGGCGATCATGGCGCCGACCGAGGTGCTGGCAGACCAGCACTTTCTCGGAGTGACCGGGCTTCTCGCCGCCGCCGGGCTCTCACCGGAGCCGTTCGCCGCCGCCAGCACGCTCGGCATGGAGAGTCTGTTCGGATCGGAGGAGCCGGCGGTCCATATCGGGATCCTGACCGGCTCGACGGCCTCGGCCAACTACAAGCCCGACATCACCCGCCAGGAGCTGCTCGGCGACATCGCCTCGGGCCATGTGGACATCGTGGTGGGGACCCACGCCCTGATCCAGGAGGGGGTCCGTTTTGCCAGGCTCGGCGTAGCAGTGGTCGACGAGCAGCACCGTTTCGGCGTCGGTCAACGCGTGTTGCTCAAGGAGAAGGCGGAGTCCGTTGATCCCGACCTCTTGATCATGACCGCGACACCGATTCCGAGGACGCTGTCGATGACCATCTACGGCGATCTCGACATGTCGATGATCGATGAGATGCCGCCCGGGAGGTCGCCTGTCGAGACGAAGGTGCTCTCCCGGTCCGACGAGGCGAGGGCCTGGAAGCGGATCGTGGAGGAGGTGGCCCAGGGACGGCAGGCCTTCGTGGTCTGTCCGTTGGTCGACGACAGCCCGAAGGTGGAGGCAGCGTCTGCGACCGCGGAGCACCAGCGGCTCGCGGCGGTCCTCCCGGAGCTGCGGGTGGGCCTGATCCACGGGCAGCTCCGGCCGCCGGAAAAGGAGGCCGTGATGTCGTCGTTCCGGGAGGGCGAGATCGACGTGCTGGTGTCTACCACCGTCATCGAGGTCGGGATCGACGTGCCGAACGCCACGGTCATGGTGATCGAGGACGCCGATCGTTTTGGCCTCAGCCAGCTGCACCAACTTCGGGGTCGGGTCGGACGGGGTAGTCACCGGGGCGTCTGCCTGCTCATCGCCGACCCCACCACGGACGAAGGAGAGGAGCGGCTATTGGCGATGGCGGCCAGCAACGACGGATTCCGCCTCGCCGAGGAGGACATGAGGATCCGGGGGCAAGGCACGGTGTTCGGGTCGCGGCAATCCGGGATGGCCGACTTTCGGGTGGCGGACCTGGTGAGGGACGTCGACCTGTTGATGGCGGCGCGCAAGGAGGCTTTCCGGATGGTCGAGCACGATCCCGGCCTGACCGAGCACTCCGACGTCGCCGAAGAGGTGCGGGCGATGCTCGGCGACTCGGTGGACTGGCTGTTCAAGAGCTGAGCATGAGGATCATCACCGGCCTCGCCAAGGGCCGCCGTCTCGTCGGGCCCGACACCAGGGACACCAGGCCGGCGACCGACCGGGTGCGCGAGGCGGTGTTCTCGATGCTCGCGGATCGTGTCGTCGGGGCGGTGGTCCTCGACCTCTACGCCGGATCCGGGTCGTTCGGGCTGGAGGCTCTCTCCAGGGGGGCGGCGGCGGTCACCTTCGTCGAGAAGGGCCGTCGTGCCCTCGAGGCGCTCCGTCGCAACATCTCGGCGGTAGATCTCGGGGGCACCGTGGTCACCTCCGACGTCGATGAGTTCCTGGCCCGGTCTCGAGGGGGATTCGACCTGGTCTTCATCGACCCACCTTGGGACTTGGCCTCGGAGACCCTCGCCACCCAGCTGGAGTCGCTTGCTCCCCTCCTCCGGCCGGGGGCGGAAGTCATCCTCTCCCGACGGCACAGCGACCCGGTGCCGACGCCACCGAAAGATTGGCGAGTTGCCGCCGATAGGCGTTACGGGGATACAAGAATTGTCATGTACGACGAGGACTCGGACCATTCATGACCATCGCACTCTGCCCCGGGAGCTTCGATCCCCCCACCAACGGGCACGTCGACGTGATCGAGCGGGCCCTCTCGGTGTTCGATCGGGTCGTCGTCGCAGTGGTTGACAACCCGTCGAAGGCTTCGCTCTTCTCCACCGAGGAGCGGGTTTCCCTGCTCAAGGAGCTGTTTGGCGACAGGGCCCAGGTGGGGGCCTTCACCGGTCTGATGGTGGAGTACGCCGCCGAGGTCGGAGCCGACGTGGTGGTGAAGGGGCTCCGTACCGTCGACGACTACGAGTACGAGATGCAGATGGCGCAGATGAACCGCCATCTCTCCGGCATGGAGACGGTGTTCATGGCCACCAAGTCGGAGTGGAGCTTCATCTCGTCGTCGCTGGTGAAGGAGGTCGCCAAGTTGGGGGGCTCGGTGCATGGGCTGGTGCCGGAGGCGGTGGAGAGGGCTCTCGAGGAGCGATTGTCATGAGCGAAGAGAACCAGGCGCCGGACCCGATAGTCATCGAGTCGGACGAGCCCGATCACCGTGCCGAGTTGGGCGATCTCCAGGACATGGTCGACGACCTGATCGTCCACCTGCACGAGGCGAAGAGTGTGCCCCTCTCCGGGAACGCGATGGTCGACCGCGAGCAGTTCCTCGGGACGTTGGAGAAGATTCGCGCCGATCTCCCGGATGAGCTGCGTGCGGCGAGGTGGATGGTGCGCGAAAGGGAGGCGTTCATCGCCCGTACCAACGAGAAGGCGCGGGACCTGATCGATCGTGCCCGCAAGGAGGCCGAGGAGCTGGTGGCCGAGTCGAGTATCGTGGCCGAAGCCGTCGAGGAGGCCAACATCCTGGTGAGAAGGGCCGAGGGCGAGGCCCGCCGGCTTCGTCTCGAGACCGAGGACGACATCGAGAAGAGCCTGCAGAGGGTGGAAGTGATCCTCAACGACATGATGGCCCAGATCCAGCTGGCGCGCGAGGAGCTCTATCAAGCGAGGCCCAAGCCTCCCGAAGTCCCGATTTGAGATGACCTCGTTGAAGATCCCGGTGGGCGACCTGATCGGGTCCCCGGGCAAGGAACGCCCTTTTGCCGGGGCCAAACCGGTGATGCTCCGGCTCGGAGACACGATTGTGGACGACGAGATGGAGGTCTCGGGCCGCGCAGTCGGCCTCTTCGATGCGGTACGTGCCGAGTTCAACGTCTCGTCGACAGCCCACCTGGTGTGCACTCGGTGCCTCACCGAGTGGACGGCCCCGGTCTCGGTCGACGTCGAGCAGTACTTCCGGCGCACTCCCGACGACGACGGCTACGCCATCGTCGACGACGACATCGACGTCTCCGGCCCCGCCCAGGACGAGCTGGCCCTGGCCCTTCCCTCGGCGCCGCTGTGTCGACCAGAATGCCTGGGACTTTGCCCAATCTGTGGAACCGACTTGAATAGTGACCCCTGTGGCGGCCATGGAGACGAGAGCGACTCCCCCTTCGCCGTCCTGAAAGACCTGTTCGATTCCTGACCGAGGAGAGCACCAATGGCGGTGCCCAAGAAGAAGATGTCGCGCTCGCGAACCCGGCAGCGCAAGGCCGCCTGGAAGGTGTCACGCCCGAGCGCCGTTGCCTGCGAGCAGTGCGGCAAGCCCAAGCTGCCTCATCGCGCCTGTCGTGAGTGCGGCACCTACGGCGGCCGCGAGGTCATCGAGGCAAGCTGAGCCTTGGTCCGGATCGCCCTCGACGCAATGGGGGGCGACAACGCCCCCGCCGAGACCGTGGCCGGGGCGGTGGATGCCTCCCGACGCGGCGTCGACGTCGTCCTGGTAGGACATCCTGACATCCTCGCGGACGAGTTGGCCAAGCACGATCTGAGGCTGCCGATCGTCGACGCACCAGAAGTGATCGAGATGGCGGCCGACCCCGCCCGTGCCCTGCGCGAGAAGCCAGGGGCTTCGATAACCGTCGCAGCCAAGCTCGTCTCGGAGGGATCTGCCGACGGGATGGTCTCCGCCGGATCCACCGGGGCGGCGATGGCGGCGGCGGCGATAATCATCGGGAGGATCAAGGGCGTGTCCCGTCCTTCGATCGCATCGATCTTCCCCACCCCGGGCACCCCGACCCTGGTCCTCGACTCTGGCGCCAACCCCGAGGTACGGCCGGACCAGATCGTCCAGTTCGCCGTCATGGGGGCGGTCGCTGCCGAGGTCCTGCTCGGTGCCGAGGACCCCCGGGTCGGTCTTCTCTCGATCGGGGAGGAGAAGGGCAAGGGGCGCGACCTGGAGAGGCTGGCCTACGAGCTGCTCGAGAAGGCGCCGATCCGCTTCGTCGGAAACGTCGAGGGCCGGGACGTGGCCAACGACAAGTCCGACGTGATCGTCACGGACGGGTTCACCGGGAACATCTTTCTCAAGACGATGGAGGGGGCGGCCCTGGTGGTGGCCCGCTATGCCATGGAGGAGCTGAGCAAGCTCGACCCTGAGGTCCAGGAGGCCGCCCTCCCTGCCCTGATGAGCGTGCGACATCGTCTCGACTACGAGACCTACGGCGGCGCCCAACTGCTGGGGGTGAACGGTGTCGTTGTCATCTCGCACGGCGCATCCAGCCGGGTCGCCATCGCCAACGCTCTCGCCATGGCCCGTGACGCCGCCGAACGCGACCTGCCCGGCCGGCTCGCCGCCCGTCTCGCCTCATGACCCTGGAGGAGGAGCTCGGCTATTCGTTCGAGCGGAGGGGTCTCCTCGGGCAAGCGCTCACCCATCGCTCGGTGAGCAGCGAAGACCCGGGACGACCCGACAACGAGCGTCTCGAGTTCCTGGGAGATGCCGTCCTCCAGCTCGTGGTCACCGACTACCTGTTCGCCAACTACCCGCACCTGGCCGAGGGGAAGCTGGCCAAGATCCGGGCGGCGGTGGTGAGTCGACCCGCGCTGGCCGACGTGGCCCGAAGCATCGGTCTCGGCGACCACATAGAGCTGACTCCTGCCGAGGAGAGGACCGGAGGCCGTGAGAAGGACTCGATCATCGCCGACGCAGTCGAGGCCTTGATCGGAGCCGTCTACCTCGACGGCGGTCTGGACGCTGCAGGTCAGCTCGTCCTCCGCCTCTGGGGCGGCCGGGTCGATGAGCGCGCCCGACGCCCCGGTCTGCGCGACTACAAGACCAGGCTCCAGGAGGTGCTGGCCAAGGACGGCCGGAAGCCCGAGTACGCCACCGAGGGTTCCGGGCCCGATCACGCCCGGGTCTTCATCTCCACCGTCTCGGTAGAAGGGGTCCAAGTGGGCGAGGGATCGGGGCGGTCGAAGAAGGAGGCGGAACAGGGGGCGGCCGAGATGGCGATCGAGACACTCAGGTCAGATCAGAGCTGAGCAAACGCTCCTGGCGGGCTCTCAAGTCGACATACCACCTGGTGGTCATGACCGCGATGGCTGCGACGACGAATCCCTGCAACACCATGAGGAACACGAAGCCGAGCCCGGCGCCGAAGCCCACCCCATCGCCGGCGGCGAGTGCAGGCAAGGCGACGAGTTGCACCAGCTGGGCGGCGGCCGAGCCCATCAAGCCGACCAGCAGGACGAAGCCCACCGTCGGCCACCATCTGCCTCTCACCAGCCGGAAACTCCTTCTCAGGCTTTCGATCGGGCCGGTGCCCTCGACGGCGATGGCAGGCCAGGTCATGGTGAAAGCCCCGGCCAGCCAGAGCCCGGGCACCACCAGGGCCACCAGACCCAGGATTACCAGGATCCCGGCCAGGATCCCGGCCAGGACAAGGGTGGGGAAACGCCGCAGCGCTACCGACACCGCCGTCCCGGTTCGGATCGGAGACCCTCCCATCTCGGCAGCGACCAGCGTGTGGGCGACCAGGCTGAGGAATCCCACGGCGAGGAGTTGGAGCACCCCGGCCACCAGCGCCGTCTGCCCGAGTTGCACGGCGATATCCCACAGCTCCTCGTCGCTGAAGGCCTCCAGTGCAAGGGGATCGGTCATGATCAGCTGCACCACGTCGTTGGCCCCGGTCGTCATCAGGGTGACGATGGTCAGCCCTCCGAGAACGGTGAACGACCAGAAGGCGGGAGCGAGCAGTCGCCTCCAGACCCGGGCGAGAAGAGCCATGCCCTCGCTCAGGACCTCGCCGAAGGGCCGGGGCTGTATCTCCATGGGCCGGGGTACGGTAACGCAGCCCCCGGAGACGCACCGTGCCTGAACTGCCCGAAGTCGAGATCACCAGGCGTCATCTCGATGCCGCCATGGCCGGCCGCACCCTGACCCGGGTGACCACGACCCATCTGCGCACCGCACGTCACAACGGCGACCCCGGCCAACTCGATCAGCGGTTGGAGGGGAGGAAGGTCGGCCACGTCGGGCGGAAGGGCAAGTTCCTGGCCGCTCCTCTCGACGACGGTCAGACCCTGGTTGCGCATCTCGGGATGTCGGGCAGGTTCACGGTTGGCGACCCGTCCGAGCCTGAGGTGGGACACACCCACTTTCGAGCCCTGCTCGACGACGGCACCGAGGTCCGCTTCATCGACCCGAGGACATTCGGCTTCGTCGCGGTGTTCGACGAAGAGGAGCTTCGCCGCTCCGGGCTCGCCCGCCTCGGGCCCGATGCCTGGGCCGAGCCGTCATCAGCCGAGGCGCTGCAAGTTCGGTTGAACGGGCGCACCGCTCCGATCAAGGCCCTGCTCCTCGACCAGGTCGTGGTGTCCGGGTTGGGCAACATCTATGCCGACGAGGCTCTCCACATCGCACGAATCCACCCGCTGCGCCCCGGCGGGGAGCTGTCGACCGGGGAACTGGAGCGTCTGAGCCAGGCGATCGATCAGGTGCTGGGAGTCGCCATCGACAACGGCGGGACCAGCCTCGACGACCTGGCCTACCTGCTCCCGGACGGCCGGGCCGGGGAGAACCTCGACCGGCTCCTGGTGTACGGCCGGACCGACCTTCCCTGCTTCCAGTGCGGGACTCCCATCGAGCGCATCGTGATCCGCTCCCGCTCCAGCCACTTCTGCCCCCACTGCCAGGCCGAGAGCGGATGACCACCAAGGCGGTGAGGGCGGTCGTCACCGGACGGGTGCAACAGGTGGGATACCGGCAGAGTTGTCGCCAGGTCGCCCGCTCGCGGGGCCTGGTCGGGTGGGTCAGGAACCTGGCCGACGGGAGGGTCGAGGTGTTCGCCCAGGGCGAGGCCGATCGGGTGGACGAATTGGTCGGCTGGCTGTGGGCCGGGCCTTCCCTGGCGGCCGTCATGGGAGTCGAGTCCGACGTCGTTGCCCCGGACAACACGCTGCGCGACTTCTTCATCTACCCCAACCTCATGAAGAGCGGTTGAGGCGACGGCCGCTGTTAGCCTGGCCCTAATCACAGTCGTGTCATTTGCCAGGGAATTGCTGTGTATTTGAAGTCATTGAAGTTGGTCGGGTTCAAGTCGTTCGCAGATCGGACCCGGCTCGAGTTCCGACCCGGGGTCACCGTCATCGTCGGCCCCAACGGCTCGGGCAAGTCCAACCTGGTCGACGCCCTGTCCTGGGTGATGGGGACGCAATCCACTCGCTCACTCCGCACCCGGAAGATGGAGGATGTCGTCTTCGCCGGCACCGCGACCCGCCCTTCCTTGAACCGGGCGGAGGCGACGCTGATCATCGACAACGCCGAGCGGGTCCTTCCCCTCGACCTGGACGAGGTCTCACTCACCAGACGCCTCTATCGCGACGGGTCGAGCGACTACGAGATCAACGGAGTGGGCTGCCGGCTCCTCGACGTCCAGGAGTTGTTGAGCGATTCCGGGGTGGGGAGGCATCAGCATGTCATCGTCGGCCAGGGCCATGTCGATTCGGTGCTCAGCGCCTCGCCCGAAGACCACCGCGCCGTTGTCGAGGAGGCGGCCGGCATCCTCAAGCACCGCCGTCGCAAGGAGAAGGCAGAGCGACGGCTGCAGCGGACCGACGAGGACGTCCTCCGGCTCCAGGACCTCCTCGGGGAGATAGAGCGTCAGCTTCGCCCTCTGCGCCGTCAGGCCAGGGCGGCCGAGCGGTACCACGGTCTCAAGACCGAGGTGACGGACCTCCATCTCTACCTGTCAGGTACCGCCCTCCGCTCTCATGACGAGGAGACCCTGGCCTCACGATCCGAGCACGAGGAGCTGACGGCCAGGATCGAATCGGACGAGTCGGCCCTGGAGCGCCTCTCCGCCTCACTGGACGAACTGACCATGCGCGCCGCCGCAATCGGCGCCGATCTCGACCGGGACACCGACGCGGCGGCGAGGCTGGAGACGATCATCGAGCGATTCCGTCGGCTCGGCTCGGTCGCCCATGAGCGGAGCCGGGCGGTGTCGGGTCGTCGCCGGGCCAGCATGGAGCGGCGGTCGGACCTCGACGCCGAGTTGGCGGAGATCGTCTCCGAGCTCGACACGCTGGATGATGCCGAGACCGAGGCAGCATCGATTGCCGCAAGCAGGGAGAACCTGTTCCGGGCGCTGGAGGATGAGGAGACTGCGACCGCAACGCAGGCAGCCCTCTCCCCGGAGGGGGCTCTGGCCGCTGTGCGCGGCGAGTTGTCGGTGCTCCAGGCGGCCCGAGTTCGGGACGGGCAGGAAATCGAGTCGATTGGCCGTCGCATCGAGGTGGTGGACTCCCAACTGCGCGACGAGTCGGCGGAGATCGCCAGGATCAATGCCGAGGTGCGGGAGGTGGACGAGTCGGTGTCGGCCCGGCACGAGGCATACCGGAAGGCGACCGATCGGCGAGCGGGCGATCAGGCCGGATGGGAGGAGGCCGAGGAGTCCCTGAAGGCCGCCCAACTCGAGGTGGCGGCCACCCGGGCGAGAGTGGAGGCGATCGAGGCGGCCCTGGCCGGCCGTTTCGATCTTGCCGCCCGTGACCGGGTGGAGCGAGCAGATGGGTCCCGGGGAAGTCTGGTCTCCCTCCTCGACGTCCCCTCCGGCCTGGAGAAGGCGGTGGATGCGGCCCTGGGCCGCTGGGCGGACGCGGTCGCCTTCGTGGGGGTGACTCAGCTCCGGCAGGCGGTAGAGCAGGTCAAGA
>DATBIX010000077.1:0-79889 GCA_036556665.1 Acidimicrobiia bacterium | reverse complement strand
AGGCAGGCGACAAGAGGGTGCCCTGGTCGATCTTCGAAGCCCCCAAGCCGATCGTTGCCGCCTTCCTGCGCGGTCTCTATGACGCCGACGGCTGCGTCAGATACGGGGACACCAGTCGCTATGTCGGCTTGGCTAGCGCCTCCAAGGAACTCCTGCGTGACGTGCAGCAGTTGCTGGATTCGTTTGGTGTCCATGGATCGATCTACTCGGCCAGGAGGAAAGAGGCCGAGACCTTCCAGTACGTCACAAAGGCAGGCGAGCACCGGAGCTACCAGGGTCGTTCGATGATGAATGACCTGCGGGTGATGGGGTCGGACCTAGAGCGGTTCTTCGACTCGATCGGGTTCGGTCTCTCGCACAAGGACGACATACTCCACGATGTCCTGGTCGAGACCACCAGGTATGCCACTCGGCACTGGGTGAGGATCAAAGAGCGGGTGGAGGACGGGTGGGAGACCACCTACAACCTGACCGAGCCCAGGAACCACTCGTATCTAACCCAGGGAATCCTCACCAGCAATTGTAGCGAGTACATGTTCCTCGACGACACCGCCTGCAACCTGGCCTCGATCAACCTGGTCAGATTCGAGGACGAGACGGGCGCCTTCGACGTCGAGGCCTACCAGCACGCCATCAGGCTGTGGACCATCGTCCTGGAGATCTCGGTGGCCATGGCCCACTTCCCCTCGCGCGAGATCGCTCAGGGCTCCTATGACTATCGGACCCTCGGGTTGGGCTACGCCAACCTCGGATCGCTGTTGATGCGACAGGGAATCGCCTACGACTCGGATCAGGGCCGTGCCATCGCCGGTGCCCTCACCGCCATCCTCACCGGCTACTCATATGCCACCTCGGCCGAGATCGCCGGTGTGGTCGGGCCGTTCCCCCGCTTCGCCGAGAATCGTGATTCGATGCTGCGGGTGATGCGCAACCATCGGCGAGCGGCCTACGGGGAACCCGACTACGAGGGAGTCAGTCACAAGGTCATGACCATCGACCCCGCCCTGTGCCCCGAGGATCTGCTCGGCGCGGCACGGCAATCGTGGGACCTGGCCCTGGAACTGGGCGAGAGCAACGGATATCGCAACGCTCAGGCCACGGTCATCGCGCCTACAGGGACCATCGGGCTGCTCATGGACTGTGACACCACCGGGGTGGAGCCCGACTTCGCCTTGGTCAAGTTCAAGAAGCTGGCCGGCGGCGGGTACTTCAAGATCGCCAACCAGTCGGTGGCCCCGGCACTGCGGCATCTGGGCTACGACGAGGACCAGATCAAGGAAGTGGTCGAGTACATCGTCGGCACCAGCTCGATAGATGGAGCCCCTCACATCAATCGTGAGTCACTCACCACCAAGGGCTTCGACGACGAGGACCTCGCCAAGCTGGATAAGACCCTTCCTGCGGTGTTCGAGCTGCGTCACGCCTTCAACGTGTTCACCTTTGGCGAGCAGACGCTGCAACGTCTCGGATTCGAGGTCGACGAGTACACCGGTTGGGACTTCAACCTGCTCAAGGCGCTCGGGTTCAGCGCCCAGGAGATCGGCGAGGCCAACGACCACATCTGCGGCCGGCAGACGATCGAAGGGGCGCCTCACATCGAGGAGGGGCATCTCGCCGTGTTCGACACAGCCAACAAGAACGGCAAGTACGGCGAGCGGTTCATCCACCACAACGGGCACATCAAGATGATGGCGGCTGCCCAGCCGTTCATCTCGGGCGCCATCTCGAAGACGATCAACATGCCAAACGAGATCACGGTGGAGGAGATCGAGGACGCCTACCGGATGTCCTGGGAGTGGGGTCTCAAGGCGATGGCCCTCTACCGCGACGGATCGAAGGCGGCCCAGCCACTCAACTCCACCTCGGACGAGGGTGAGGAGCTCGAAGACGAGGCTCCCGCGATCACGGCCGCGGTCGAGGCGGAGAAGTTGCTCCACTGGGGGAATCTCCCGGCGGGGATCTCGCCGACAGAGGCCTACGCCCAAGGGATGAAACCGCCCCGCTTCCTCCTTCCGGCTCGACGCAGCGGGTTCAACCAGGAAGCCAGGATCGGAGGGCACAAGGTCTACCTGCGCACCGGTGAGTACGAGGACGGGACCCTCGGCGAGATCTTCATCGATCTGGCCAAGGAAGGGGCGACCTTGAAGGGGATCCTGTCCTGCTTCGCCATCGCCGTCTCCAAGGGGCTGCAATACGGAGTGCCCCTCGAAGAGTTCGTCGACACCTTCACCTTCCAGACCTTCGAGCCGAGGGGGCTGGTCGAGGGTCATCCCAACATCAAGATGGCCAACTCGATAGTTGACTACGTGTTCCGGGCCCTCGGGGTCGAGTACCTGCAGCGTGACGAGCTGGCCCAGGTGCCCCCGAACCGGGAGATGGAGCTCCCTGGGCCGGCCAAGGGCCTTGCCACCGAAGTCGGGATCCAACTGGATCTGACCGACGCCGCGGCCGAGTCCGACGTCGATGCCCTGCAGACGGCAGCGGCATTCGTCGACACACCTGACGGTCATGGGCCCAACGGCAACGGCCAGGCCGTGATGATCACAGACGAAGTGGAGGTCACAGTCAAGGAGAAGGTGACTGTGGTTGCGGGCAGCTCTGCGATGGTCGACTCCGCTCTCAGGGAGAACATGGGAGATGCCCCGGTGTGCTCCAACTGCGGGCACATGACCATCCGCAATGGGAGTTGCTACGTCTGTCTCACCTGCGGTGACACCACCGGGTGCAGCTGAGTCGCCCCCGGCAGACTCCCTCTCACCGTGACCGGGAGCGACGGTTGCCCTGGCTTCGGCTCCGCCGGTTCCGGCCTTCGCCGGGACGGACCCGGGTCGGCTGGGGGGCGATCGTGCCGACCCGGTCACCTGATGTCGCCAGGGTCTCGAGAGACGGGTTGGTGATCGTCGTGGAGAGGCCGACGCTGAGTTGAATCGCCCCGACCTGGTTTCTCTGCTCGGAGGTGACCAGCGACACGACCAGGCCGTCGGAGCCTGCTCGGGCAGTGCGGCCCGACCGGTGCAGATATGTCTTGGCGTCGTCGGTGGGGTCGAAGTGGATCACGGCGGCCACACGGTCGACGTGAATGCCCCGGGCGGCCACATCAGTCGCCACCAACGCCCGCACGTTCCCTTTGCCGAAAGCAGTGAGCGCCCGTTGACGCTGGCCCTGGCTGCGACCGCCATGGATCGCCTCGGCGCTGATGCCGAGCTTCACCAGTTGTCTCGCCACACGGTCGGCGCCATGTCGGGTCCGGGTGAAGACGATGCTCTGCCCGGCGGCCCCCACCACGTCGGCGGTGTGGCCGATCCGGTCGTGATGGTTCACGCCCCAGAACACGTGCCTGGCCTCGGATTGGGTGTTCTCGCCGGCTCCTACCTCATGACGGGCCGGGGACGACTGATAGTCACGGGTGAGGACCGCCACGTCACCGTCGAGCGTCGCCGAGAACAGCCAGGTCTGCCGTTGCGACGAAGTCATGTCGAGGAGGCGACGGACATCAGGCAGGAACCCCATGTCGGCCATGCGATCTGCCTCGTCGACGACGACCATGTCCACCTCAGACAGATCGATGGAACCCTCGCCAACCAGATCGAGGAGCCGACCGGGGCAGGCGACGACGATATCGACCCCGCGACGGAGTGCCTTGCGCTGCGGCTCGTACCCGACGCCTCCGTAAATCGAGGAAACCCAGCGCTTCCGGGGGAGCGCCAACGGAACCAGCTCTTTCTTGATCTGCTCGGCCAACTCTCGGGTAGGGGCGAGCACGAGGCCGCGTGGGCGTCTGGGGGTCGCCTTGCCGACCCGGGCAATGAGCGGGATCCCGAAGGCGAAGGTCTTCCCCGACCCGGTGGGGGCGCGACCACACACGTCGCGACCGGCGAGACCGTCGGGGATGACTGCGGTCTGGATCGGGAACGGCTCGTGGATCCCGCGCTTGTCGAGCACGGAGACGAGGTCGGCGGGCACGCCGAGGTCGGAGAAGCTGGTCATGGTTGGCTCCAGTCGATGGGTGTCGCTCGAGCGTTCGCCAAGACCGGACGAGGACCGAGAGACCGGGCGGTTGCCCGGAGGTCGCTTCCGCCGCGCGCAAGTAGATGGAGGGGCGGTTGCGGTGACCGAAGGATACCACCCGGCCGACTCCAACATCACCTCCCATAGAATCACGCCATGCCGCGTCTCGACGCAGTCGGAGTGATCGTCTCGGACATGAGACGTGCCATCGAGTTCTATCGAGGCCTCGGGCTCGAGTTCGGCGGCGAGGAGACCGACGACGTGCACGCCGAAGCAATCGGCCCGGGCGGGCTCAGGGTCATGCTCGACACGGAGGCCAGTGTCAAGTCCTTCTCGAACTGGACGCCGCCCATCGGAGGGAGTCCCCGGGTTGCACTTGCCTTCCTCTGCGCAGATCCGGCCGAGGTCGACCGGCTATTCGCCGCACTGGTGGAAGCGGGAGGCCACGGCCATCTCGCTCCGTTCGATGCGCCCTGGGGGCAGCGTTACGCCACCGTCCACGATCCCGACGGCAACGCGGTGGACCTGTTCGCCTATCGCTAGGCGGAGCCGAGCGGCCCACGGCGAAAGAAACTGCGAACCGGCTGGCGAACCACATCCTGCCCGGCGACCTCGACCCGGAGGTCGGTGCCGGCCAACAACCACCGGTTCCAGCTCATCACCCCTCAGGTGGGCTGAGCACTGCGTCGATCACGTGGATCACACCGTTGGACGCCTCGATGTCGTAGCGAAGGACAGTGGCATCCCCCACCTTGACCGTCTCTCCGTCCACTGATACCTCCAGGGGTGCCCCGTTGAGGGTGGTGAAGGTCTGGCCATCCATGCCCATGACCATCTCCGAGTCCTCCATCATGGCGACCACGTGATAGCCGACGACCGACTGGAGCATCTCCGCCCCGGCGAAGGCCTCCTCCTGGCTCATGCCGGCCGTGTCGAGGTAGGCGGCGAAGGCATCGTCGGTGGGCGCGAATATGGTGAACGGACCGTCCCCGTGGAAGTCCTCCATCATCCCGGCCGCCTCGGTGGCGGCGAGGAAGGTGCCCAGATCGCCCTCGGCCTCGGCCACGGCAAGGACGTCGTCGTCCATCATCTCCTCATCGTCCATCATCTCCTCGCTGGTCGTCGTCTCATCGGCAGCAGCCGCCGTGGTCGACGTGGCTCCGTTCTCACCGCAGGCGACCAGGGACAGACCGAGGACCACCAGGACCACTGTCGAACGCAACACCCTCATGACTTCTCCTTGTCAGTCGACTCCGGCCAACGTACGAGGTCGTCTTCGCGAGAGTCCCGTTGTTCATGGGCTCTTTAGGGTTTGTTACGGATCTCGAAATAGCCGCGAATCTGAAACTTCCCGAAACCGCCATCCATCCCCTGCCCCTCCTGGGGGAAGAGCCTTAGCATCTCCGGGTGGTGGAGACCGCAGCCAGCACCGGTCAGCGCATCCTCCTCGTCGACGACGAGCCGCGGATTCGCGAGGTCGTGGCCGGTTACTTGCGGAGGGACGGCTACTCGGTCGAGACCGCCGTCGACGGTGAGACCGCCCGCCGACATCTCGCCCGTTTCAAGCCCGACCTCGTGGTCCTCGACCTCATGTTGCCGGCAGTCTCCGGATTCGATGTCCTGTCCGAGATCCGACGCGAAGGGGACTTGCCCGTGATCCTGCTCACCGCTAGAGCCGAGGAGGCCGATCGGGTAGCCGGGCTCGAGCTCGGCGCCGACGACTATGTGGTGAAGCCCTTCTCCCCCCGCGAGCTGGTGGCGCGGGTGCGCACCGTGCTGCGAAGGGCGGGGCCGAGCCCGCTGACCGGTTCGGTCAGCTTCGACGGAATCGAGATCGACACCTCGAGGAGGGTCGCCACAGTGGAGCAGCGGGCGGTGGAGCTGACCGCCAGGGAGTTCGACCTGCTCGCCTTCTTGGTCGGCCACCCGCATCAAGTCTTCACCCGCGGCCAGCTCCTGGAGAAGGTATGGGACTCGTCGGCGGAATGGCAGGACCCGGCCACGGTCACCGTCCACGTCCGTCGTCTCCGCCAGAAGTTGGAGACCGATCCGCAGAGCCCGCGATGGGTCCAGACGGTGTGGGGAGTGGGTTACCGCCTCGGGTCATGAGAAGAACCCTCTGGGCGCTGGTCCTGGTCGTGGCCACAGTGCTGCTCGTGGCCGAGCTGACCATGGACGTCACCAGCGCCGACCGCCGCCAGCTCTACCTCATCTTCGGGGTGATGGCGCTGACCACTTTTCTGGCGGCACTGATCTCACTTCGACTGGCGGGCAGGCTGAGCTCGTTGCGGACCAGCCTGATCGTGGTGGCCTTCGCCGCGGTCGCGGTGACCGGCGCCGCAGTGGCAGTGGCCGCTCTCACCATGTTCATCGAGCCTCACGACCTCACCCTGGTCTTGGTGGCCATCGTCTTCGGCGTCGGGCTCGGCGGAGTCGTCGCCGGCGCCGTGGCTCGACCGCTCACCGATGACCTGGAGTCGATCTCGAGGACAGCCGAGATGGTGGGGGCAGGCGACCTGACCGCTCGCACCGGGGTGGTGCGCGCCGACGAGCTGGGCAAGGCGGCCGCCGCACTCGACCAGATGATCGAAAAGCTGCAGGCATCGGAGGAGGAGAGGCGCAATCTCCTATCCGCCATCGGCCACGACCTTCGCACCCCTCTGGGCTCGATGCAGGCAGCAGTCGAAGCGCTCCAGGACGGGGTGGCGCCGGACCCACCCGCTTACCTGCGCGGCCTGTCCAACGACCTCGAGCACCTCCGGCTCCTCGTCGAGGACCTATTCCTGCTCTCCCGGATCGATGCAGGAAGGCTGGAGATCTCTCCGGTCACCGTAGACCTCGCCGAACTGGCCGACGAAGCGGTCGAGGCCGTCACGCCGGTGGCGGCACGCCGCCGGGTCGGTCTCAAGGTGGTCACCCCAGGGCACGTCGGGGTGAAGGGCGACCCGGCCGCGCTGAGCCGGGTCTTTCGGAACCTGCTCGCCAACGCCGTCCGTCATTCACCGGAGTCTGGCGAGGTGGGCGTCATCGTCGACAGGAACGGTGAGCTCGCCGAGATCACAGTCGTCGACCAGGGGCCCGGATTTGCGGCCGAGGTCAGGGACCGGGCCTTCGACCACTTCACCCGCGTCGACGATTCCCGTAGCCGGGAGTCGGGTGGCGCCGGACTGGGCCTGGCCATTGCCAAGGGCATCGTGGAAGCTCACGGTGGGACCATCACCATCGAAGAGGGGCCGGGAGGGAGAGTTCGCTTCTCGGTGCCCCTGGTGTGACGCAGCCCCTGAGATCGTCTGCACGTCTTTGTAGACTCCTCCGCTGCAGCGGGCCTTCACCCTCGGTCGAGCTCGGCGCCGGGAGTTGGTCCGGGCCACCGAGGAGCTCTGACTTCGAGGAGGCGGTTTCCCCCCGAGGAGTGACGGCTCGAGAAAGGACACAAATCGATGCCGAGAATCAGCTACCGCCCCTATGAGCACCTCGACGAGTCGTCGCGGCGCTATCTGGACCATGCCCGCGACCACGGGACCCCGCGTCCCGAGAGCCAGGCGGTCAGGGCACATGTGCCTGCCGTGCTTCGTGCATTCTCAGAGGCCTGGCTGGCGACGTTCGAGGACGGGGTTCTCGACAACGCGATCAAGGAGCTCTGCCGGCTTTATGTCTCCAAGACGGTCGACTGCGAGTACTGCGGGGCACAACGCTCCGAGTTGGCCCGATCGGTGGTCAACGAGATCAAGGTCGACGAGTTGGTCGACTTCGAGAGATCGGATAAGTACGACGACAGGGAGCGAACCGCCTTGCGTTACGCCCAGGCGATCGCATGGGACGCCGGGTTGGCGGACGACCGATTGTGGGAGGACCTCCACCGGCATTTCACCGAGCCGGAGCTGGTCGAGTTGGGGTTCTTCATCGGTCTGACCCTCGGTCAACAGAGGTGGATCAAGACCATGAACCTGGGCCATCGCGAGTACATGGCGACCAGCGACGCCGGACTTGCCTCGCCCTCCCCTGCCTGATCATCACCACGGCAGGACGGGAGGCCACTGCTCGACTGCGACGCGGGCATACTGACTCGAGCAACGGGAGGCCTGACCTGGTTATGAGATCCCGAACCGCGGGGGCGACCGCATTGGCATTGGTGCTCATCTCCTGTGCAGGCGAGGAATCCGCCCCCACGACCCCCGCACCGACCGAGTCGACCACCGTGGTCGAGACCACCGTGATCACGCCGGAGCCCACCACTACCACGGAGGCCACGACCACCACCGGTGCGACGGCCACCACCACGCTTCTCGTCTCCAGCACCACGATCACGCTGCCACCGTTCCCTCCGGGGCGGACCGAGCTCGAGCATGGCGGTGACACATGGGCCGTAGTCCTCGCCGCCTCCGAGGACATCGATTCGACCGAGCTGCTGACAGCCGAGTCGGCAGCCCAAGATGCGGGCTACGTGACCGGGGCAACCGACTGCGACTTCGGTGCGGCGACCATCCTGGGCCGCCCCGAAGAAGACGGGCACTTCTACACGGTCAGCGTCTACTTCAACACAGAGGACGACGCCGACTCTGCGCTGGAGGCGTTCCGGGCCCGAGGCGTCGAAGGCGCCGTCGGGGTGGTGCAGACCTTCTGCCTGGACTGAGCCCGGCCGCCGCCCTCACTCTTCCCAGATGCTGGACTTGGTGATCGCCCAGATCACGAACACATCAACCGCGATTATCAGGACCGACCAGAACGGGAAGAAGGGGATGAAGGCGAAGTTGGCGACGGCGCTGAGCGAGGCAAAGGTCATCGCCAGGATCGCCGCCGCCCGGCTTCCCGAGAAGAGGTAGAAGCCGGCGATCGTCACCACCACTCCCAGGATCAGATGCACCCATCCCCATGAGGAGGCGTCGAGCACGTAGTCGGCCACCGGGACGAAGAACTCGTCGTTCATGATCGCGGCCAGACCCTGGAAGATCTGGAATATGCCGACGACGATCATCATCGTCGCAGCGAACATCACTCCGATGCCCGCTGCCATCTCGGATCCTGATATCCCGGTGGGTGGGCGGTCGTTATCCGTCATCGATCCTCCTTCGTCGGCCCGGGAACCTACTCCCCGCGTGCCACTCGAAACCCGATGTTCCCTGCCGACGAGTCAGGGGTGTTGGCGCTTCGAGCGTCGACCCGGTAGCGATAGCAGTAGGACTCGTGACAAAGGTAGGACCCCCCACGCATGACCCGGTGGGTTCCCTGGTCGGGGCCGGTCGGGTCCGGCCCCGTGTCGATTCGATAGGCCTCCGGGTCGAACCAGTCCGAGCACCACTCCCACACGTTCCCGGTGGTGTTGTACAACCCGTAGCCGTTGGGCTGGAACGAGTCGACCGGGGCGGTGCCGGCATAACCGTCCTCGACCGTGTTGTTCGCGGGGAATTCGCCCTGCCATACGTTCATGCGGTGCTCCCCGTCCGGCTCCCTCTGGTTGCCCCACGGGAACCGCTTCTGAACCATTCCGCCCCGCGCTGCGTACTCCCATCCCGCCTCGCTGGGAAGGCTCAGGCCGGACCAATTGCAGTAGGCCACGGCGTCGTTCCAGCTGACATGAACCACCGGGTGGCCCGACCGGTCCCCGATCTCCGACTGCGGGCCCTCGGGATGTCGCCAGTCGGCGCCCTCGACGACCCGCCACCACGGCGCCTGGGCCGACGCCCGGGTCGGCGGGAAGTCGTCTGGCAGGAAGCCGGCGAACACGAAGGACCAGCCAAACGCCTCGGCATCGGTCACGTGTCCTGTTGCCTCGGTGAACTCGAGGAAGCGCGCATTGCTGACAGTCACCGGGTCGATCCAGAACGGGCTGACCTCGACCGGGTGCATCGGGCCCTCCCCGTCGTCGGGATAGCCGTAGGAGCCGTTATGGCCCATGAGGAACATCCCGCCCTCGAGCCTCACCATGCCATCGGTGCTGCCGGTTGGATCACCTCTCAGTTCTGCCGCGGTGCTTGGCCGAGCCGCCGACGGGGAACAACAACCGTGAGCGCTTGCCCCAGTCGCTGAGCCCAATCCTCTTCTCCTTCGATTGACCGGGAAACCCTATCCAGGGTCTTACGGGGCTGTGGATAGGACGAAAACCGCCGATACCGTCTCCCGGTGGTCCTTGCATCTATCCCATCGCCGCCGATGAACGGATTCGACCTGGGGCCGCTGCGGGTCAACTTCTACGGGATTCTGATCGCCATTGGAGTCCTCCTCGGATGGAGACTCACGGTCCGGAGGTATCGGGATAGAGGCGGCGACCCCGCCCTCGCCGACAAGGTTCTCCTCTGGATGGTCGTCTTCGGGTTCGTCGGTGCACGAGTCGCCTACGTCTCGACCCACCTGTCCAGGTTCGACGGGGAATGGTGGAAGGTGATCGCCATCTGGGAGGGCGGGATCGCCCTGTTCGGGGGTCTGGCCGCGGGCGCCGTCGTCGTCGTCGTCCTGATGAGGCGTTGGGGAGGCGACCTACCGATGTTCCTCGACTCGCTCGCCCCTGCCATCCCGCTGGCCCAGGCGTTCGGGCGATGGGGCAACTATTTCAACCAGGAGCTCTTCGGGACACCGACCAACCTGCCGTGGGGGCTCGAGATCGCCCCCCAATACCGGCCCGAGGCCTTCCCCGACGCGGAGACGTTCCACCCGACCTTCCTCTACGAATCTCTCTGGAACTTCGCCTTATGCGGGCTGATCATCTGGCTGGACAAGCGCTACCCGGTCCTGCGGGGCCGGCTGATCGGCGTGTACATGATCGGTTACGCCGTCATGCGCTTCCTGCTCGAGCTGATTCGAACCGACACGACGTTCCGCTTCGTCGGTCTCAGCCGCAATGCCTGGGTGTCCCTGGCCGTGATCGTGGTCGGGGTGGTCGTGGTGGCCCGCGGGGTGACAGCCAAGTCCTCACAACCGACCGCCCGGCACGCCGCAGGAGACGACGACTAGGTTCGGTCGGCCCCCTTTCATCGAAACGCTAAAGCGCTTTGTTTCGGCCGCCGATGGTTGGGGTAACAGCCTCCTTCTCGACAAGGGCACATGGAGTCAACCGCAGGCAACGTCAGGTACGGGCGACTGACGCTGGTCGTCCTCATCGTCGCGTCCGCCCTGCTCATCGCTACTCCGCGGGCCGAGGCTGCCCAAGCCGCCGGAGCCTACGAGAACTGCCTGCTCCAGTCGATCAACGACGCCCGACATTCCGCCGGCGCCCCACCGGTAGCGATGGCCATCGATCTGGTGCCCGCGGTACGCGAGTACTCGAAGTGGATGCGGGAGAACACCTTCCAGCACATGTCGGATTCGAGGCGTCAGCAGATACTCCCCAACACATGGTGGACCTGGGGTGAGAACATCGCCATGTGGGGCGACCCCGACGCCCCGTGCTCCCGGGTGCATGACATGCTGATGAACTCGCCGGGGCACAGGGCCAACATCCTCAACCCGAACTTCGAGTGGGTGGCCCTCGGCGCCCACATCGACGGCTCGGGCGAATGGGTGACCCAACTCTTCTTCAGCGCCAACAGTTACACGCCAGAGTCGAATGGGCGCTTCTGGGACGACGACGACTCCATCTTCGAGGGGGCCATCGAGAAGCTGGCTGCATCCGGCATCACCCTGGGGTGCAACCCGCCCGCCAACGACCGGTTCTGCCCTGACGAGTACGTCACCAGGGGGATGATGGCGGCCTTCCTCGTGCGAGGGCTCGGCCTCGGCAGTTCCGGTGGGATCGATTTCAGCGACGATGACGGCTCGGTGTTCGAGGACGCCATCGAGAGGCTGGCCGCTGCCGGGATCACCCACGGCTGCAACCCGCCCGCCAACACGAGGTTCTGCCCCGATCAGTACGTGACCCGTGAGATGATGGCCGCCTTCCTGGTCCGCGGCCTCCCCCTCACCGCAGGCGGTGGCACCGATTTCGTCGACGACGACAACTCGATCTTCGAGGACTCCATCGAGAAGCTGGCCGCCGCCGGCATCACCGAGGGCTGCAACCCGCCGGCCAACGATCGCTTCTGCCCGGCCGACCGCGTCACCAGAGGGCAGATGGCCGCCTTCCTGGTGCGAGGCCTCGACCTCTGAGCAGGCCGGCCCTGTGACCCGGGGCCGATGACCGACCCGCTCCCTTTCGAATCGCTCGACTTCCTCTACATCCCCTCGACCGACGTGGCACGGGATGCCACCTACTTCTCGAAGGTCATGGGTGGCCGGGTCGTCTTCGCAATCGAAGAGTGGAGCACCCGGGTTGCGATGATCGAGATGACACCCGGCCCGCCCCATCTCCTCTTCACCGACCACGTGGAAGGCGAGGCCCCGATCATGATCTTCCGGGTGGTCGATCTCGATACAACCCTGAGCAGTCTCGAGGAGGCGGGTTGGGACCGCGAGTCGGTCTTCGAGATCCCGCAGGGCCCCTGCTCCTCTTTCCGGGCGCCCGGTGGCCAGAGGGTGGCCATCTATCAGGCGACGCGGCCCGATGTCTCCGGCCATTTCGCCGGGAGGTTCGACTTCTGAGACTCAGCCGGTGGGGCCGAACCGTTCGGTCTTGATCCACGTCATCTCGTGACCCAGATCCATCAGGCTGTTGGCCGCGACCTCGACGAACGAGGTTGGCCCGCATATGTAGATCGCCGACTCTCGATCGGGCGGCCAGGCGACCTCGGACAGCATGGCGGTGTCGATGCGGCGGGAATAGCCCGTCCAACCCGGGGGATGCTCCCGGGTGAGGGTGAGCCTGACGTCCACCTGGTCGGATGACCCATCAAACTCTTCCTTGTAGATGAGCTCGTCGTAGCTACGCACCGAGAAGAGGAGCCGGAACGGGGCCCGGCTGCCTGTCGCGGCTCGGTGACGGATCATTGAACGGAACGGCACGACGCCGGAGCCCCCCGCGATCATGAGCACGGGAAGGTCGTCGATCCGGTCCCACACGAAGTAGCGCCCGATCGGCCCCCTCATCTCGAGCAGATCACCCGGTTCGAGCACGTCGAACAGATAGGGCGAGACCTCCCCGTCTTGCAGACGCTCCACGGTGAGCACGAGATGCTCGTCCTCCGGGGCCGAGGCGATCGAGTAGCTGCGCTGGGCCTGATAGCCGTCCTCGGCAGTGAGCCTGATGTCGACGTGCTGGCCGGCCATGTGACCCTCCCACATGGGACACTCGAAAACGATGCTGCAGACCCGGGGGGTCTCCAGCCTCTTGTCGACGACCTTCGCCTCGAGCCAGTTCAGTCGCCCCAGTATCGCTGTTCCTTCCATGGGTCTCCGTAGTTGTGGTACCCGTACCGCTCCCAGAAACCCGGTTGATCCTGGGCGAGGAGCTCGAGGCCTCGAACCCATTTGGCGCTCTTCCAGAAGTACAGATGCGGCACCAGCAGCCGCGCCGGCCCACCATGCTCGGGGTGAAGGGGCTCTCCGTCATAGGAGGTGGCCACCCATGCCTTTCCCCCGACCAGATCAGGATAGGGAAGGTTGGTGGTGTAGCCACCGTCGCTGAACGCCATCACGTGGGTCGCCTGCGTCTCCACACCCTCGAGCAGGGTGTCCAGCGACACTCCGCTCCATGTCGTGTCGAGCTTCGACCACTTGGTGACACAGTGGATGTCCACCGTCACGGTTTCCTGGGGCAGCGTATCGAGCTCGGCCCAGGTCCAGGTGCGTGGCTCATCGATCGCGCCGACGATCTGGAAGGTCCACTGGTCGAGAGGCGTCCTTGGCGTCGGCCCCGCCGACAGCACCGGGAAGTCGAACGTGACGTATTGCCCAGGGGGGACTCGGGAGGGATCGACCTCAGGCCTTCGGCCCCGGAATCCGCGCGAGATGATGGGCATGACACTCCTGGCTCTCTCGGATGCGGAACCGTACGCCGCCGCGTGTGGCCGATGGGTGGACTTCAGTCGTCTTCCCTGACCCAGGCGACCAGCACCGCAAGCGCCGCCCCCCACACCAGGACGATCCCTTCGGCCAGGCCGGAGATCCCGGTGGAGAGAGCGATTGCAGCTGTGACCAGCGTGGCCGTCACCACGATGCCCACCACCTGGCCCAGACGCTCCGGGGCCGCCTCGGCCTCGGCCATGTCAGACACCGCCGTGGACTGCTCTCGAGCAACGGCCGGGACGACCGAAAGGGTGCGATCTCGCCCGGTTGCCCCCTCTCGCCGCAAGTGACGCAGGAACCAGGATTCCGCCCTCGGACCGTAAGCAAGCCCCAGCCAGACGAGGACGACGAAGAGCCCGCCGGCCGCGGCCCATACCCAGGTTGGAGCCTCCTCCAACCCGGCCATGGCGAAGACGCCGGCGGCGACGGCAGGGACCCGGCCCAGGGTGGCGATGATCATGAAACGGGGAAAGGAGAGCCCGGACAACCCGGCGAGAGCGCAGACGGCATCGTCCGGGAGCAGGGGGAAGAGAAAGATGACCCAAAGCAGCAGGCCCCCGCGCGCGGTCATCAGGTTCTGATAGCGAATGATCACGTCGTGCCCTACCAACCGCTCGGCCCATGGCCGCCCCCAACGTCGCGCGGCGAGGAACACCGCCGCCGACCCGAGGGCGAGCCCGACCAGGCTGAGCGCCATGGCCTGCCACGGGCCAAAGGCGAGAGCGCCGACCGGTGGGAAGAGTGTGCCGGGGACCGGGGCCAGGATCACCTGAAGCGCCTGGGCGGCCACGTAAACCAGCGGGCCCCAGGCCCCGAAGCTCTCGACCCAGGCCCTGAACTCCTCTGGCGAGGTGAAGAGGGTGGACAGTCTCTCCCACCACGAGGCGATCTGGTCACCGAAGACGACGGCGAGCCAGACGGCGCCGAGGGCGACCACGAAGAAGACCAGCCAGCCCGGATGTCGCCGATCGGTTGGGCGGGCAGAAGTCCTGGCTCCAATGCCCTCTTTCACAGGGCGATGCTCGCTCACACGACGCCTGCAGGCAATCAGGGACCACCCCCGCCCCTCCCCGACCCGGTCGGGGGCCGATGGGCAGACGGGCTACGGTTACCGAGCGAGCAAGGAGACAGTCGATGACCGCAGCACCGTTCACCGGTTCCGGGACTGCCGACGACCCCTGGGTGTTGAAGACGCCGAGTCTGGGCTCGGAGATCCTGATGCATCGTGACGAGGACCACGACCCACCGGTCCTGGTGTGCACGGTCGGGTCGACCGTGCTCCACTACGACCTGCGGATCATCGACGATCTCCATGAGATGCTCAAGGAAAGGGGCGATTGGGTCCCATTGGGCAACGCCGACGAGCAGAAGCCGGCGGCGGAAGGCACGGTCGAGGCATGGGCACGGTCGGCGGACAACCCGATCGGCGGCTGGTACGGGCTGAAGAAGGGCCTGCGCGGCCGAGTCGGCAACTACATCCCACCCGTGCTCGAAGCGCTCGGGCTGGCGGAGGTGGAGCACAACGCACGCAACAACCGGATGAGGGCGATCTGACCGCGACCGGGAAGGGACTGATGCGAACCGTCTGACTCAACCGGCCGGTCGAGCCAATTGGCGGACCCACGTCGTGATCAGATGGCCCGATGATTCCGCCGAGTAGACCTGATGATGATCCGCCCCACTCACCAGCTCCACCGTCACCGGGTGCCCAGCCGATTCCAGGGCATCGGCCATCGAGGTGGTGAACGAGACGGGGACCAGATCATCTGCATCGCCGTGGATGAGGAGCGCGGGGACCTCCGGTCTCAGCGAAGCCTGGCTCACCGGGTTGCCCGATTCCCACAACTCGCTGTCTTGCTCGGGACTCACACCGAACAATGGAAGAGCTAGGTCCGGGAGGATGCTGACGTCATAGGTGCCTGCCATGCCGATGAGTGCATCGGGTGTGACCAGGGGCTGGGCGCAGGCGGGGGTGTGCTCGCCCCAGGTGAGGACCGCCAGAGCGGCGAGATGGGCTCCGGAGGAATGGCCCAGCACCACCACCGGGTCAGGCTCGATCCCATCGGCTCGGGCAGTGTCTGCCGCGAACGCCGCGGCACAGATGACGTCCTCGATCGGCGTCGGATAGAGGACGCCGTCCTCGGCGGCCCGAACCTCCACCGGGGCGGCTGCAACTCCTGCGTCGGCCAAATATCGGGCGAGACCCTGGAAGCCGGTCGGGTCGGCGGTGAGCCATGCCCCGCCGGGGACGAGAACGACCAGCGGCGCCGCTCGAACGTCGGCTGGGAGGAGAACGGTGGCCTCGACCCCGGGGAGGTACTCGGAGGTCGTCGCCTCCCCGCTGGACGGGATCGACGATGAGGGCGAGTTGGGGGACGAGGTCGTCAGGGCCGAGCCGGCGTCGAGAACGGCCTCTCCGGCGCAACCGGCGAGGAGGACGAGGACGAGAAGGGCGCCGCGCCGCACTCGCCCCTACCGGGCGACTCGACCCTGCCGGGGCGAGAACAAGGGGATGAGCATGATCACCGCGAGGCTCCGGTGGGGTGAGTGGCGAGATCGGTCATGTCTCGAGTGTGATTCGTCGCCCACCGACGAGGTAGGGGCATTGGTCCGCGCCGGTCGGACCGGCAAGGCGCGGCTGTCGGTCGACGGTCACCTCTGATCGGAGATGCGGAGCGGGGGGAACTCGCTCTCCATGCCCTCGGCGCCCACCTGGAACAGTTCGGCCGTCCCGGGGAGGCCTTGAAGCCGGTATGAGCCCAGGCTGGTCATGTCGACGGTTTCATCGGCGAGCTCGAGCCGGGTCTCGGCGGTGAGCAGAATCTGTCCACCGTGGCCGGCGGCGCAGACCCTGGCCATGACATGCACGGGGAGCCCGACGTACCCGGTGTCGGTGAGTGCGGGGCTGCCTGAATGGATGCCGATCCTCACCCTGACCGTGCGCCCTCCAGGCCAGGTGCGGCTCGCCAGATCGCGCTGGACCTGGACCGCAGCGCCGATCGCATCGCGGGCGCGGCCGAACGCGGCGAAGAACTCGTCGGCCCTGGCGTCGACCTCGTAGCCGTCGGCGCCCGCCACGGCCTCCCGGATGAGACTGCGCACCTCCTCGAGAACTCCGGGATACCCCTCGCCGAGGGCCTGGACCAACCCGGTCGAGCCCTCGATGTCGGTGAGCATCAGAGTCACCGACCCCGAGGGAAGGTCCGCCGCGGTCTCGGCCCGCGCCTCGCGCAGCTGTCTGGTGACGAAGCCGACCGGCGCGATCCCGTACTCGGTGGCGGCCTTGAGCAAACGACGGAAGGTCCGCTCGCGTGCCTCGGCGCTCTCGAACTTCACTTGATTGAACCGTGACAAGGCGTTGCGCACGTGGGCCTCGTCGTTGATCGGAAGTCGGCGATTGCCCTTGGAGTCGATGTAGGCGAAGGCGCTGTTGGGCAGCTTTGCCCGCTCCCTGGCGTCGATCCGTGCCATGGGAGAACGGTAGGCGCGGCTCCGGTCTGGGTCAGCCGGCGCCGGGATCCCCCTGTCGCCCGCCCAACTCGTGATCGAGTAGGAACAAGGCACCGGACTGGCCGTCGGCGAGCCTGAGCCGGTCCACGATCGAGGCCACCATCGCCTCTTCCTCGTTCTGCTCGCTGATGAAGTCCTGGAGGAAGGGGAAGCTGGCCAGATCGCCCAGCTTGTCGGCGAGACGATAGAGGTCGTGGATCGCAGCGGTCACGGCCTCCTCCTGGGCCAGGGCGGCGGCGAACACCTCCTCGGGGGCGGAGAAGTCCGATCTCGGTCTCGGCACTTCGCCGATCACGGCCTTGCCGCCCCTGTCCAGGATGAAGTCGAGGAACCGGTCGGCGTGTGCCCTCTCCTCCTCGGACTGGGCGCGCATCCACCGCGACATGCCGTCGAGGTTCTGATGTGAGAAGTAGGCGGCCATCTGGAGATAGGAGATGGCGGAGGCCAGCTCCATAGTCACCTGTTCGTTGAGTGCCTTCTCCATCTCATCGGGCAGTCTCATCCGATCCTCTCGAAGGGTCGCCTGAGACTAGGCGAGTCCGCATCGGCGATATTTGCACTATGGGGGTAGTGCTAATTATCGTTCGGTACCTAACGACACTCGGGGATCGACGAGGAGCCAGCGTTCACATGAGGTGGAGGAGCAGCATGACCGTGGCCGCCATCACCCTGGTGGTGGCCGCCTGTGGTGACAGCGGGGCAGCGGAGGAGCTCGAGACAGAGGTAGTCGCCAACTACGCCGACCTGGTCCACGAGTCATATCGGATCAGCCTCACGTCGGCCAGCAAGATGGACCAGATGATCGACACCTTCCTCGCCGACCCGACCGCCGACACGATGGCGGCGGCCAAGGAAGCCTGGCTGAAGGCGAGAGACGACTATGGGCCGACCGAGGCGTTTCGCTTCTACGGGGGGCCGATCGACGACGAGGAGGATGGAGTGGAAGGGCTGCTCAACGCCTGGCCCCTCGACGAGGCATACATCGACTACGTGGAGGGGGCGCCGGACGCAGGTGTGATCAACATGCCCGAGGAGTACCCGACCATCGACGCCGAACTGCTGGTCTCGCTGAACGAGGCCGGGGGGGAGGCGAACATCTCCACGGGCTGGCACGCCATCGAGTTCCTGCTCTGGGGCCAGGACCTGTCGGGAGACGGGGCGGGCAACCGCCCGGTCGAGGACTACACCACCGCGGGCAACGCCGACCGTCGGGCGCAGTACCTGGCGGTGACCTCCGACCTGCTACTCGTCCACCTGGGTCGAATGGTCGATGCCTGGGCGCCGGACGCCGGCAACTACCGGGCCGATTTCGTCGCCCTCCCCGCCGATGAGGCATTGGGCAAGATCATGACCGGGATGGGGGAGCTCAGCCGAGGTGAGCTCGCCGGCGAGCGCATGACCGTCGCCTACGAGACGAGATCTCAGGAAGACGAGCACTCCTGCTTCTCGGACAACACCACCAGCGACATCGTCGGGAATGCAAGCGGTATCGAACGGGTCTACCTGGGCAGGGTGGGAAGCGTCGATGGCCCCGGGATCTACGACCTCGTGGCTGCTGAGGACGAGGCGCTCGCCGACCGGCTGCGGGATGAGATCGGGGCCAGCGTGGCCGTCGCCGAGTCGATCCCACCTCCGTTCGACCAGCACCTAGCCGAAGGAGTCAGCGACGAAGAGCCGGGGCGGGTGGCCATCTTCGACACGATCGTTAGCCTCGAGGGCCAGACCGACACCATCGTCGAGGCCGCGGTCGCCCTCGGAGTCGACCTCAACCTGAGCTGAGCCAGTGAGTCGGGAGCGGTCGGCATCGATGCGAGCCCGGCTGCTGGCCGGGCTCGTGCTCGTCCTGGCTGCATGCTCCTCTCCGACCGCCGATCTGCTGGTCGTGGACTCCGGTGGGGAGGGCACCACCAACGCCTCCGACCGCAACGCCTTCGGGAACTCCGCTCGCAACCTGACGAACGACGAACGGAGACGGTTCGAGATCGGCGACAGCTTCTTCACCCAGAACTGGGTGACCGCCCCCTCATCCACCGATGCCCGGGACGGTCTCGGCCCACTTCACAACGCACAATCCTGCTCTTCGTGTCATCTCCTCGACGGGCGGGGAAGCCCCGACTCCGGCGAGCCGGGCCTGCTCTTCAGGCTCGGAGTGCTCTCGGGCGATGAACAAGCCCCCGACCCGAGTTACGGAGACCAGCTGCAGGACCGCTCCATCCTCGGCATCGAGCCGGAGGGGTCGATTCGAGTCATCTACGTCGACGAGGAGGGCTCGTATCCAGATGGCTCCGTCTACAGCCTGCGCCGGCCGGTGTACCAGCTCGAGGACCTGGCCTACGGCGAGATCTCGGTCGACGTCGTCGTCTCCCCTCGCCTGGCCCCAGCCGTGTTCGGGGCCGGGCTCCTCGAGGCTATCCCCGAGGCCTCGATCACCTCGCTCGCCGATCCAGACGACGAAGATGGCGACGGGATCTCGGGCCGCCCCAACCACGTCGCCGAGCTGGCCACGGGCGGGAGCGCCCTGGGCCGCTTCGGATGGAAGGCGAATGTTCCCGGTGTCGCCCAGCAGGTGGCATCTGCCTTCAACGGCGACATCGGCATCACATCGCCCTTGCTCCCTGACGAGAACTGCACCCCCACCCAGACCGAGTGCGCTGCCGCCATCGATGGCGGATCACCCGAGATCACACGAGACCGGTTCGAAGACGTCGTCTTCTACAACAAGACGCTGGCCGTGCCGGCACGAAGGGGCCTCGACGATCCCGATGTCATCGCCGGAGCCTCCCTCTTCGCCGCGACCGGCTGCACCTCCTGTCACGTGGCCCGCCACGAGACCGGCGCGTCCGAGATCGAGGCTCTGTCCAACCAGGTGATCTACCCATTCACCGATCTCCTGCTCCACGACATGGGGCCCGGGCTCGCCGATGGCCGGCCTGACGGCCTGGCCACCGCTTCAGAGTGGCGCACACCGCCTCTCTGGGGGATCGGGCTCACGGAGACGGTCAACGGCCACCTCAACTTCCTCCACGACGGCCGCGCCCGCTCGTTGGAGGAAGCGATCCTGTGGCACGGGGGCGAGGCGGCCGCCGCCAGAGACACCTTCGCAGCCTTGGACTCCGCGCAGCGGGCCCAACTACTCGCATTCCTCGAGTCGCTATGAGGTGGATGTCGCTGCTGGCGGGTCTGCTCCTGGTGGGGGCCTGTGCCTCCGGCCCCGGCGAAGCCGAGGTCGTCTCCAATGCAACTGACCAGGCCCTGATCCCGGCCATGACCGGGGCGGCAGAGGCAGCCGGAGCGCTGTCGACGGCCGCGTTCGGCTTCTGCGCCTCGGCCCACCCGAAAGCCCACGAGGCCGCCATGGACGCCTGGAACAGGGCCAAGGAGGCATGGGAGGCGTCTGAGCTGACCACCTTCTTCGGTCCGGCAGAGATGCTGCGCACCGTGTCGAAGGTCGACTACAACCCGATCAGCCAAGACGAGATCGATGCCCTCCTCGGCTCCGACGCCGTCATCGATGCCGCCTACGTCGGCGACCGGGCCTCATCCGTCCAGCGCGGCCTCGGGGCGGTGGAGTACGTCCTGTTCCGTGATGAGGCCGAGGCGGGCGAGGCGAGGAACTGTGAGCTGACCACGGCGGCAGCCGAAGTCATCGCCGACGCGACGCGAGCGCTTCAGGAAGCATGGGTCGAGTCGTTCGACGGTGGCGAGCCATGGGCGGACACCTTCACGGTGACCATTCCCTCCAACCAGGCGCTCGGCGACCTGGTCTCGGCATTCGTCGAGACCACGAAGCGACAGAGCCTGTTCGAGCTGGGCAAGGCACTCGGGATCTCCGCCCCACAGCCGGAGATCGAGGCCATCCCGGAAGGGGCTGCCGGCGCGGCGGCGGCCATGTACCGGTCCCAGCTGGTGGGCATTCGCGATGCTCTCGCGGGCGGCAACCCCGACTCGCTGGGGGGGCTGATCAGGGCCAGATCGGCGGAGGTCGCCGACACCATCGACTTGCTGCTGGAGCAATCGATCGAGGCGATCGCCGCCCTGGACCGACCGATGCGTGACATCGCCCGGGACGACCCGGAGAGGCTCGTGCCGATCTATGAGGACATCGCCGAGCTGCGGATGATCTTCGAGGCCGACGTCGTGTCCCTCCTCGACATCACTCTCGGTTTCTCCGACACCGATGGCGACACCGGATGAGCGCCGTCCTGGTCAGGGTCCCGCACCGGGCGACGACGCGGGTGAGCGCCGCCTCGGCCGCTCTGTTCCGCATCGGCTTTGGACTGGTGGGACTGATCCTCGTCGTCAGGTTCTTCGAGAACGGGTGGATCGATACCCAGCTCGTCGATCCCCCCTACCACTTCACCTACCCATGGCTCGATTGGGTGAAACCCTTGCCCCGGCCTTGGATGCACCTGCACTTCGGCGTCATCGCCCTCGCCGCGGTAGGCGTGACGCTTGGCTATCGATACCGGTTGTCGGTGGCGGTGTTCGCCCTGTCCATTGCCTACGTGGAGGCCATCGACCGGGCCCTCTACCTGAACCATTACTACTGGATGGTGCTCACCGCGGTTGTGATGGTGTTCCTCCCCCTTCATGCCGCCTTCTCGCTGGACGCGCGAAGCGGCCGGGTCGACGCCTCCTTCATCCCGCTGTGGGTGGCATGGCTCCTCCGGTTCCAGGTCGGCATGGTCTACTTCTTCGCCGGGCTGGCGAAGGTCAACAGCGATTGGCTGCTTCGGGCGGAGCCACTCTCGACCTGGCTGCCGGCTCGTTCCGAGCTGTGGCTGATCGGCCCAATCCTCACCTTGCCGGTGACCGCCTATCTCCTCTCGTGGGCAGGAGTCGTGTTCGACCTGACCATCGTCGGGTGGCTCAGCTGGCGGCGGACGCGGCCCTATGCCTACGCCGTCCTCGTCGGCTTCCATGTCGTGACCTGGATGCTCTTCCCCTCGATCGGCCTGTTCCCGCTCCTGATGAGCCTGTCTGCACAGGTGTACTTCGAACCTGGATGGCCGGAACGATTCCGGCGTGTCGCACCGGCCGGATCACCTTCGGCCCGGACACGCCTCTCTCCCGGGTGGGTGGTGATAGCGCTGGGCTACGTGCTGGTGATGACCGTTATCCCGCTCCGCCATCATCTCATTCCCGGCGACGTGAAGTGGACCGGTGAGGGCTATCTGGGGTCATGGCAGGTGATGCTCACCGAGAAGTCGTCATCCGCCACATTCATCGTCACGGATCGGGCCACTGGCGACAGCTGGGCCATTCCCCCTCCCCAGTATCTGACCGAGCGGCAGCGCATGGTGATGGCTACCGACCCGGTGATGATCCGACAGACCGCCCAACTCATCGCCGAGGACATGGGTGGCAGGGTCGAGGTGGCCGCCGACGTCCGCATCTCGTTCAACGGGAGAGCCAGCCGCCAGTTCACCGATCCCGATGTGGTGGTCTCCGGGCCGGGCCGCCCGCCCGTCTCCGCGTTCGTGGTGGCCCAACCGAGCACCTGAGCACGCCAGTATCTTCTCCCGGTGGAAGAGACCTCAGAGAGCGAACCCACGCCACCTTCTCCCGGTCGTGTCGAGCGTCTCAAGACCCGGGCGACCGCCTTGAAGGAGGAGGGGCTGCATCGTCTCGAGGTCGAGCGTGAGCGCCGGGCCAGCGTCCGGATCGCCTACGACTTCTACGAGCGCGACCGTGACTTCGCCGGGAGCCTCCTCGCAGGTGGATTGACCGTCAAGCTGTTCCTCTGGTTCCTCCCCTTCGCACTGACCCTGGTCGGCCTGTTCGGATCCCTGGCCGAGACCTTGGACCGCCCGCCAGAGGAACTGGCCCATGACTCCGGTCTGACGGCTGCGCTGGCGGCGATGGTCGCCAAGGCGGTGGAGACCTCCGCCCGGGCCTCCTTCTATCTCGTAATCATCGGGCTCTTTCTGCTGCTCTGGGCCGGTTACGGGGTGGTGAGGGCGCTCCGCCTGGTCAGCAGGTTGGCATGGCGGATGCCCTCGGCGGGACGGATGAACCCTCTGCTCGCCTCTCTGGCTGTCAGCGGGGTGCTCGCCGCCGTCCTCGCCATGAATCGGGTGATGAACCTGTTGCTCGCCGGGTCGTTCGCCACCGACGTGGTCGTGATCCTGCTCTTCGCCCTCGCCCTGGCCGCCCTGTTGACCTTCGTCTTCGATCGACTCCCCCATCCCCCCGGGACTCCATGGCAGGTCATGATCCCGGGTGCCCTGCTCGTCACGGCCGGTGTCCTCGTCACCAGACTGATCACCATCGTGTACTTCGCCCCGAGGCTCGAAACCGCCGGCGACCTATACGGGGGTCTCGGGATGGCAGCCGTGTTCCTCGCCTGGCTCTACATCGTCGCCAGGATCCTGGTGGCGGCGATCGCCCTCAACGCGACCCTCTACTTCCGTCCCCCGCCGGCCGGATCGAAACCGTCGGATCCCAGCGGCTAGAGAGAGGGCCCGGCTCGACTCCGGGCCCTCTCTCCTTGGTGGACTGTCATCTCAAGCGGAGATCGCCTGATTGAGCACAGCCTGCCCGAAGTAGATGAGAAAGGCGATGGCGACCACCCACATCAGCGGATGGATGTCGCCCAACTTTCCCTTCACGACCTTGATCAAGACATACATCACGAACCCGGCGCCGATGCCGACGGTGATGCTGAAGGTGAGTGGCATCAAGACGATGGTGAGCAAGGCCGGGAATCCCTCCTCGAAGTCGTCGAATTCGATGCCCTTGATCAGGTGGGCCATGAGGAAGCCGACCAGGATGAGGACCGGGGCGGTCGCCTGGAGGGGGATCACCTGGGCCAGGGGAGTCACGAAGATCGCCACCAAGAACAGGACCCCGACCACCACCGACGTCAGACCGGTGCGGCCGCCCTCGGCCACCCCGGCCGCGCTCTCGATGTAGCTGGTGTTCGAGCTGACACCGGCGGCGCCGCCGGCGGCGGCCCCGAGCGAATCGACGAACAAGAGCTTCCCGACTCCAGGAATCGAGCCGTCCTCATCCGTCAACTCGGCTTGCTCGGCGATGGCGGTGGCAGTGCCGATGGTGTCGAAGAAGTCGGTCAGCATGAAGCTGAATATGGTCAGCGCTGCCGCCACGAACCCGAGCTGGGTGAACACGTTGCCCAGGTCGAAGTCGCCCAGAGTGGCGAAGCTCGGGGTGACCACGAACGGGTCGGGGAACTCGGTGAACCCGATGATGAGCCCGATGGCCGCCGTGACCAGGATGCTGATGACCAGCGCCCCGGGCACCTTGCGCCCGTAGAGGACGACGGTGATGAGCAACCCGATCAGGGCCAGCCAGGCTCCGGTCGAGTTGGGGAACACGAACTCGACCGGCACCGGGCCATCGCCTTCCGGCTGACGTATCAGCCCGGCGTCGACGAATCCGATGAACAATATGAAGAGCCCGATGCCGACTCCGATGGCGCGCTTCAGGGCGAGCGGCACCGCATTCATGATCGCCTCGCGCAGGCCGACCACGACCAGGGCGAGGACGATGAGGCCCTCCAGCACTATGACGCCCATGGCGCCTTCCGGTGTCAGACCGTTCCCTAGGACCAGACCGAAGGCCACCGCGCCGTTGATCCCGAGCCCGGCTGCCATCGCAATGGGATAGTTGGCCACCACCCCCATCAGGACGCAAAGAAGGCCGGCCACCAGTGCGGTGCCTGCCGCCACCGCGGGAGCGTCGAGCCCGGCGGCAGAGAGAATCGACGGGTTGACGAAGATGATGTAGGCCATCACCAGGAACGTCGTGACCCCGGCCCGAATCTCGGTGCCGACCGACGTGCTCCGCTCCTGGAGCTTGAAATAGGAATCGAGCCCGCTCGATCTGGTCCGATCAGCAGTGTCGGTCATATCTCCTCCCAATTTCCAGATGCCGTCGCCCGGCATCACCGGTTGAGACTCGAATGATGGCGCGCTGGTTACACCGATGCCGTCTCGAGTCGCGTGCAATCACCCACCATCACGGTGGCCTGCTGCACACACGACCCGCTCCACCAATCCTGTGTGCATCTATCCACGCTCACGGTGGGTGGTTTCACACGACACGGGATCAGCCGACGTCGATCCGCACCGTCTCCAGCGCGATCGCAACCATCTCGTCGAAGGTCTGTTGACGTTCCTCGGAGGAAGTCGACTCGCCGGTCCGAACATGGTCGGAGACCGTGGCGATGGTGAGGGCGCGGCCCCCCTTCTCGGCAGCGACCCCGTAGAGGCCGGCCGCCTCCATCTCGACCGCGAGCACCCCCATCGCCTCCATCCGGTCGAAGGCCTGCGGGTCCGGGTTGTAGAAGAGGTCGGCCGAATGGACGTTGCCCACCTTGACCTCGACGCCCTGAGCCCTCGCCGCCTCGTAGGCGGCGCGTAGCAGCAGGAAGTCGGCGGTGGCGGCGAAGTCCTCGCCTCCGTACCTGACGCGGTTCACGCCCGAGTCGGTGCAGGCACCGATGGCCAGGATCACGTCACGGATCTGCACCGAGGGCAGGACCCCGCCGCATGAGCCGACCCGGATCAGCCGCTCAACCCCATACTCGGTGATCAATTCGGTGGCGTAGATCGAGGCAGAAGGGATGCCCATGCCCGTGCCCATCACCGAGACCGGCACTCCCTGGTATGACCCGGTGTAGCCGAGCATGTTCCGCACCTCGTTGACCATTTGCGCCCCATCGAGGAAGTGCTCGGCGATGTGTCTGGCCCGCAGCGGGTCACCGGGGAGCAGGATCGAAGGGGCGAAGTCGCCCTTCTCTGCTGAGATGTGCGGGGTCGGCATGTGGTCTCGGCTCCTCTCGGTGAGTACGGCGCTGCAACCTATTCGATCAGCGCAGCCTTCCTCCATCCGCGCACCGCGTTGGTGACGGCGAGCTCATCAGCCCGACGCAGGTCGCCGAGGGTGAGGCGGTGCTCGATCACCCCGCGCTCTGCGATTGCGATGGCCCGGGCCACCCCGGGAAGAAGGCCGGAGTCGACAGGAGGGGTGACCCATCTGCCATCGAGATGGGCCATCAGGTTGGAGCGATTGGTCTCGGTGACCTCGCCGTCGAGGTTGACCATCAAAGCCTCGCCGTCTTCGTCGCTGACCGGGTAGCGGGATCGGTCGGCGATCTTGTGAAACCAGAGAGGGTCGGCCTGATCGACGCGTGTGTCGGAGACGAACAAGTCCACCGGCTCGTCCCAGGTCGGCATCGGGGCCGAGGCGACCTCGACCCCACCGTCCCGGCGCAGGATCAGCCTCACCCTGAGCGGACCAGGGCCCTCGACCGATGACAACGCCTCACCGAGGCGCACGGGATCGAACGGGATCCCCCAGTAGTCGGCCGAGCCGGCGAGACGGCCGACGTGGTGGTGGAGAAGCGGGATCCCCTCACCCGGGACGTATCGCATCGTCTCGATGAGATCGGGTACCTCCCGCCGGTCGGTCACTACCAGTGCCTTCCACAAGCATTCGTCGTACTCGGCGCCGGCCAGCGAGTCGAAAGTGATCCCACCGCCGACGTGATAGGTGAATCGGTCGCCCTCGACCACGCCGGTGCGGATCGCAACCGAGAATTCGGCGGATTCACCGCCCGGGGCCAGGTATCCGATCGCCCCGCAATACACCCCCCGGCCGACCGGCTCCAACTCGGAGATGATGCCCATGGTCGACACCTTGGGAGCGCCGGTCACCGATCCGGACGGAAACGTCGCCCCGAGCAGCCCGGCCAGCCCCACCCCCTCCTCCAGCTCGGCCTCCACCGTCGAGGTGAGCTGCCACACCGTTGGGTGACGCTCCGGCTCGAAGAGCCGGGGGACGGAGACTGTCCCGACTCGGGCCACCCGGCCCAGATCGTTTCTCAGCATGTCGACGATCATCAGATTCCCTGCTCGCTCCTTCTCGGATCTGACCAGGGCGTCGCGTCTCCCCAGATCCTCGCTGGTCGACCTCCCCCGGGGAGCGGTTCCCTTCATGGGCTTGGTGATGACCCTGCTCGCGTCCTTGCGGAGAAAGAGCTCCGGCGAGACCGAGACGACCTGCCTCGCCCCGAGATCGATCATGGCGCCGAAGCAAGTCGGTTGCGCCCTGACCATGGCGGCGAAGAGTGCATCAGGGCTGCCGGTCAGAGTCGCGGTCAGCGGAAAGGTCAAGTTGACCTGATAGCTGTCGCCGGCGACGATCGCCTCTCGGATCGCGGTCACCCGCTCGGCGTGCCCCGCCTCGCTCATCCCCGGCGTCCAGTCCTCGAGTCGCGCCGTCCCTGGAGACTCGGCGACGGTCTCCCCCCAGTCGAAAACGCCGAACCACACCAACGGGAGGCCACCGCTGATCGCGCCGGGGACCCGGAGACGGGCGTCCAGCCCGGGCGAGGCCTGATACGAGACGAAGCCGGCGACCCAGCTCCCCCGCTCCGCCGCCTCCTCTGCGGCGCGGATGGCGAGCAGCACCTCGTCCACGGCCCGGGCGACGATCACCCGCGCCGGCCGGGCGAAGCGCCTCTGGCCGATCCGCCAGCGGTTTCCCGCCAGAGTCACCGACACGCTCACCCGGGGACGATACCGGTAGGGTCGCCGCCTTCATGCCCGAGATGCCCCACTTCCCCCGCGACCGAGTTGAGCTCGCAGACATCCTCGAGGGACTGGGGAGCACCCGTCTTCCCGGCCTCCTCGGGCTGGAGCTGGTCGAGCTGGGCGATGGGAGCTCCCGGATGCGCTGCGTGGTCGAGGAGAAGCACCTCGCCTCGAACGGCTACCTTCACGCCGCCTCGGTGGTCGCCCTCGCCGACACCACAGCCGGGTATGGGTGCGTCGCCAACCTCCCCGCGGGCTCGATCGGGTTCACCACCATCGAGTTGAAGTCGAACCACCTCGGCACCCTGCTCGAGGGAGCCCTCTTCTCGGAGGGGACCCTGGCTCACGGTGGCAGGACGACGCAGGTCTGGGACGTGGTCATCACCGCCGAGGAGACCGGCAAGAAGATCGCTCTCTTCCGCTGCACCCAGATGATCCTGTACCCGAGGCCTTGACCTAGTCTCGCCGCCCATGACCGACGTCTACGACTCCATCCTCAAGCTGCGGGCGATCAGAGACTTCGATGACCGGCCCCTCTCCGAATCGGACCTGCAGTCCATCCTCGAGGCAGCCCGGTGGACCGGCTCATCCAAGAACCGCCAGGACTGGTCGTTCATCGTGGTCACAGGCGATCGTCTCCAGCAGCTCGCCACCCACGGCGACTACACCGATCCGATTCGCTCCTCGGCCTCGACGATCGTCCTGGTCAAGGAAGAGGGTGGGAACATGTTCGACATCGGGCGCGCCGCCCAGAACATCATGCTGGCGGCGAAGGCGATCGGAGTCGCCTCCTGCCCGATAACACTGCACCGGCATGCCGAGGCGCGCCGCTTCCTCGGCGCCCCCGACGGGGCGGAAACGAGGTACGCGGTTGCCCTCGGCTACCCGGCCCCGGGAGCGAAGGCCGGTCGCCGCGGAGGGCGCAAGCCCGGCACCGAACTGGTCAGATACGACCGGTACTGACTCCGCTCCGGCCCGGACGAACAACCCGAGCATCGGAGCTAGCGTCGCGACCTCATGAGCGAGCCGCTGGTAAGGGCCAAGGGCCTGACCAAGAAGTTCGGTGATTTCCTCGCCGTCGACTCGATCGACTTCGAGATAGCCAAAGGGGAGGCGTTCGGTTTCCTCGGGCCCAACGGCGCGGGGAAGACCTCGACGATGAAAATGATCACGACGGTGAGCCCGATCACCGACGGGGAGCTCACCGTCTTCGGGCTGGATCCCCGGACCGAAGGCCGTGCCATACGGCAGCGTCTCGGTGTGGTTCCCCAGGAGGACAACCTCGATCTCGAGCTCACGGTGGCCGAGAACCTGTATGTCTATGGGCGCTACCACGACATGACCCGCGCCCGGATCAGGAGCCGGACCGAGGAGTTGCTCGAGTTCGCCCAGCTCTCCGACCGGGCCAAGTCACAGGTCGAGCCACTCTCGGGGGGCATGAAGCGTCGCCTCACCATCGCGCGGGCCCTGATCAACGAACCGGATCTGGTGATCCTCGACGAGCCCACGACCGGGCTCGATCCTCAGGCTCGCCATCTGTTGTGGGACCGCCTCTATCGCCTCAAGCAGCAGGGGGCCACCCTCATCATCACCACCCACTACATGGACGAGGCGGAGCAACTCTGCGACCGGCTCGTGGTCATGGACGGGGGGAGGATCGTGGCCGAGGGGTCGCCACGCCAGCTGATACGCCAGCACGCGCCGGGCGAGGTGGTCGAGATCCGGTTCGCCGACGGGCAGATCGAGACGATGGCCGAGCGCATGACCGAGGTGGCCCTCGACACCGAGGTCCTCGCCGACCGCGTAATCCTCTACACCGAGGACGCCGAGGCGACCCAACACGAGCTTACGGTGCGTGACATCCATCCCGAGCAGGTCCTGGTGAGGAGGTCGACGCTGGAAGACGTCTTCCTCAAGCTCACCGGAAGGCGGCTGATCGACTGATGTCCGCCCTGACCCGACCATTTCGCGTGATGGAGGGCGAACTGGTCTCCTATCGCCGCACCTGGCGCGGCACTGTCATCTCCAGCTTCGTCAACCCGATCCTGTTCCTCTCCGCCATGGGGGTGAGCCTGGGAAAGCTGGTCGACACCGGGGCCGGCGAGCTAGCCATCTCCTATCTCTCCTTCGTCGCCTCGGGGCTGATGGCCGCCACCGCAATGCAGGCCGGAGCCGGGGACGGGGCCTTCCCGGTGATGGCCGGGATCAAGTGGAGGAAGGAGTTCTTCGGCGCGATCACCACCCCGATCAGCCCGACCGACATAGTCGTCGGCCGCTTCTACTGGGGAGTGATCCGGCTCACCTTCATCCTCGTCGTGTTCGCCGTCATCTCGGTGCTGTTCGGCGCCCTGGAGATCGGCCACGCCCTGCTCGCAGTGCCACCCGGTGTGCTAACCGGGCTGGCCTTCCTCACCGTGGTCACCGCCTTCACCGTGACCAGGGAGGACGACACCAGCCTGTCCACCATGTTCCGGTTCGGGATCATCCCGTTGTTCCTGTTCTCCGGCACATTCTTTCCGATCAGCCAGTTGCCCGACTATCTGCAGGGGTTCGCCTATGTGACACCCCTGTTCCATGGGGTGGAGCTGGTTCGCAAGATCGCCTTGCCCGATGTCGACGCGTCCGTGGTCACCGACCTCCCGATCTGGGTTCATCTCGCCTACCTCACCACAATGACCGCGGTGGGGTTGCTGCTCTCCTCACGGCTCCTCGAGCGGAGGCTGAAACCATGAGCGTCTCCGCCCCCGCCCGGCTCACCCCGACCGGCCGAATGACACCTTTCCGGGCCCAGCGGATCTGGGAGCGGAATCTCCTCGTCTACCGGCGTCTCTGGAAGATCATTTTCACCGGCTTCTTCGAGCCGGTGTTCTACCTCTTCTCCATCGGGATCGGGATCGGAGCGCTGGTCGGTGACGTAACCGGGCCCGGAGGTGTGCCGGTCGACTACACCGCATTCGTGGCTCCGGCGTTGATGGCCGCCTCGGCAATGAACGGGGCGGTCCTGGAGACGACCTTCAACATCTTCTTCAAGCTCAAGTTCGGCAACGTCTACGAGGGGATTTTGACCACCCCGATGAACCCGCGCGACATCGCCATCGGCGAGATCGGATGGGCGTTGCTGCGGGGCGCCCTCTATTCGATCGCCTTCCTCGTGGTCATGGTCGCCATGGGCCTCACCCAGAACCTGTGGGCGTTGCTCACGATCCCCGGTGCGGTTTTGATCGGGTTCGCCTTCGGTTCGGTCGGCCTGGCCGCATGCACCTACATGCGGTCGTGGCAGGACTTCGACCTGGTCTCCCTGGTCACCATGCCGTTGTTCCTGTTCTCCGGCACTTTCTACCCGCTCGAGGTCTACCCACCGTTGATCCAACAGGTGGCCAGGCTGTCACCCCTGTACCACGGGACGGAGATGCTGCGGGCCTTCTCACTGGGGGTCTTCGACTGGAGCCTTGCCGGGCACATCGCCTACCTGGTGATCATGGGCCTGATCGGAGCCCGAATCGCGGCGCGCCGCCTCGACGGGCTGCTGAGGAAGTAGGGCTCGTCCCCGGGCACCACACACGTAGTCTCGCCGCGGTGATCGATCTCATTTTCCCGCTGCACGCCCCGCGAGGGACCGGCCTGAACACACCCGGTTGGCTCCAGGAGGCGGCGCTGCGGTGTCTGCTCAACAACCTCGACCCCGACGTCGCCGAGGATCCTGAGAACCTGATCGTCTATGGAGGGCGGGGCAAGGCGGCGAGGAACCTCGACTGCCTCCACGCCATCGTGCGAACGCTGGAGCGTCTCAAGGACGACGAGACCCTCCTCGTCCAGTCGGGCAAGCCGGTCGGGGTCTTCCGGACGCACGAGATGGCACCAAGGGTCCTGATCGCCAACAGCCTCCTGGTCCCGCGCTGGGCCACCCTGGAGCACTTCTGGGAGCTGGAGGCACAGGGATTGATGATGTACGGCCAGATGACGGCCGGATCGTGGATCTACATCGGCTCCCAGGGGATCCTCCAGGGCACCTACCAGACCTTTGCCGCCATCGCCGATCAGAGATTCGGCGGAACGCTGGCCGGGACCTTGACCCTGACCGCCGGCCTTGGTGGCATGGGCGGAGCCCAGCCCCTGGCGGTGACAATGAACGGTGGTGTCGCCCTGTGTGTCGAGGTCGACCGCCATCGAATAGAGCGTCGACTGGCGACCGGATACCTCGACGTGAGCTTCGACGACATGGGCGAGGCAGTGAGACGCGCCCTCGCCGCCAAGAAGGATCGAGAGGCGCTGTCGATCGGCCTCCTCGGCAACGCCGCCGAGGTTTTCCCGCAGCTACTGGAGATGGGTCTCGCCGCCGACATCGTCACCGACCAGACCTCGGCCCACGATCCGCTCTACGGCTACATCCCGGCCGGCTACCCCCTGGAGGAAGCCCTGCAGCTGCGCGACGACGACCCCGACACCTACATCAAGGCGGCGCGCGAGTCGATGGCTGCCCAATGTGAGGCCATGGTCGGCTTCTCCCGGGCCGGCGCAGAGACGTTCGACTACGGGAACAACCTGCGCGGAGAGGCTCTGACAGCCGGCTATGGCGACGCCTTCGCCTACCCGGGGTTCGTGCCGGCATACATCAGGCCCCTCTTCTGCGAGGGCTCGGGCCCGTTCCGGTGGGTCGCCCTGTCTGGAGAGGCTTCCGACATCGCCGCCACCGACCGTGCTCTGGCCGATCTGTTCCCCGACAACGAGGCCCTCCACCGTTGGCTGCGGATGGCGGAGCAGAAGGTCCAGTTCCAGGGCCTGCCGGCGCGGATCTGCTGGCTGGCCTACGGGGAGCGGCATCTGGCCGGCCTGCGATTCAACGACATGGTCAGGTCGGGTGAGATCACTGCCCCGATCGTGATCGGAAGAGACCATCTCGATTCGGGATCGGTGGCCTCCCCCTATCGGGAGACCGAGGCGATGGCCGACGGCTCGGATGCGGTGGCCGACTGGCCGATTCTCAACGCAATGCTCAACGTGTCTTCGGGGGCTGCCTGGGTGGCGGTTCACCACGGAGGTGGGGTGGGGATCGGCAACTCCATCCACGCCGGCGCCCAGGTGGTAGCCGACGGGACCGCGCAGGGTGCTATCAGAGTGGAACTGGTCCTCACCAACGACCCCGGCACTGGCGTGATGCGTCATGCCGATGCGGGCTATGAGACAGCCCGAGAGGCGGCTCGCCAAGGCGGGGTCGACATCCCGATGTTGTGATCCCGGCCCGCACACGGAGTCAGGGCCCCGGCTCGACCGGGGCCCCGACTCTGGCTGGCATGCCTATCAGATGATCAGGATCAGGGCGAAGGTAACGGCTCCGGCTAGGGCGAGGACGGACAAGACCGTCATCACCGTCACCCGGGTCGTCCAGACCCGGTCCTCTATCAGCATGCCTCGGGCGAAGAGCCCGAATGCAGTCGCCAACAGCACGCCGGCGGCGATGAACATGCCGAGGTACCAACCCTCAGCCAATCCACCGAGGAACCAGTCGGTCGGCACGTAGTACATCCACGCTCCGACACCGGCCGCCAGCAGGCCAATGATCCCAATCACCCACTCGGTGACATAGGACCGATGCGGCATCCGGGTGATCTCCGTCTCCTGGCGCTCGAGCAGCGTCGTCACGGAAATCACCTCCTTTCGGGGCGGTCTTACATGACCGTCCAACATGAAGTCTCCGACCGTTCGCCGTAGGCCGCTAGGGCCAGTTGGCCCATTCTGCGGTGACCGACTCGCCCGGGCGTTTTCCGGGAAGATCAGGGGCAGCTTTACCCTGTCGAGCGATGGTGACGACCGACCCGCATTGGCCACGCGCCGACGTCTGGCTGGCCCAGGACAACCCCGACCCCGAGATCATCGTCGTTGGAGTCCCCTCGTCGAAGGCGTCCCTCTCCCCCTCCCGGGCCGACCTGACCCCCCTGTCGGTGCGGGACCGGCTCAGCCGCTTCTCGACCTTCCACGGGGAATGGGGTATCGACTTCGGTGCCGTGCCGGTGCGCGACGAGGGCAACTGGCCGGTCTCCGAGCTCGACATGCACGAGATGCCTGCGGTGGTCGAGGACATGGCGAGAGCGCTTCCCCGGGTGCCCCTCACCCTGTACCTCGGGGGTGACAACGCGGTGACCCGACCCCTGGTGCGGGCCCTGTCGCCGGATCGCGACCGGGTGGGGCTGATCACTTTCGACGCCCATCACGATGTCCGCACCCTGGCACTCGGCCCGACCAACGGGACACCGGTCAGGGGCCTGATCGAGGAGGACGGGTTGCCCGGTGACAACGTGGTCCAGATCGGGATCCACTCCTTCGCCAACTCCGCCGACTACCGGTCCTATTGCGACGATCAGGGCATACAGACAGTCACGGTTGCCGACGTCGAGCGCGAGGGCATGGGCTCGGTGGTGGAGGCTGCCATCGCCGGTCTCGAAGGTCGCTGCGACCGGGTGTATGTGGACGCCGACGTCGACGTGCTCGATCGCTCCCAGGCACCGGCATGTCCCGGGGCGAGGCCGGGCGGCCTCGGTTTGCGCCAGCTCGCCGAGGGAGTGCGACGCTGCGCCAGGAGCGAGATGGTGACGGCAATCGACTTCGTCGAGGTCGACGCTGAGACCGACCGGGACGGGGTGACCCTCGACGCCATGGCCCATCTCGTCCTGGCCGCAGTGGCCGGGTACGCCGAGCGCTCCTGACCAGAGGGTCGGGGCTCAGCCGCCGCTGACCGGCTGCTCGGCCTCGCGGCCCACCCGATCACCGGACCGGTCGTCGAGAAAACCGTGCGGGAGCCTGACCGGGCGCGGGCCGTGGGAGTGGCCGCGCACCATTCGGTTGGCCTCGATCGGGAACGGGATGTCCCGCGGCCACCCAGAGAGGATCTCCTCGAGCTGATCCACCGACTCGACTCTGGCCAGTGCGTCACGGATCGCCGGGCCGGCTGGGAACCCTTTCAGATACCAGGACGGGTGCTTGCGGAACAGGCCGATCCCGACCCTCTCCCCGAAATGGTCGACGAGCAGCTCGGCATGGCGGACCATGATGTTTGAGATCTCACCCGAGTCGGGCGCCGGCTGCGCCGGTCTGCCGGCCATCGAATCGGACAGGTCGCGGAACAGCCAGGGTCGGCCCAGACATCCCCGGCCGACCACCACGCCGTCACAACCGGTCTTCTCCATCATCTCGACGGCATCCGAGGCGGTCCAGACGTCCCCGTTGCCGAGGACCGGGATCGACCGGATCGACTCCTTCAACACCCGGATCGCACTCCAGTCGGCCTGGCCCGAGTAGAGCTGGCGGGCGGTCCGCGCATGGAGGGCGACAGCGGCCGCCCCTTCTTCCTCGGCGATCAGACCGGTCTCGAGGTAGGTCAGGTGCTCGTCGTCGATTCCTTTGCGGAACTTGACCGTCACCGGGACCGGGCCGGCGTTGGAGACGGCCGACCTGACTATCGATCTGAACAGATCCCGCTTCCAGGGAAGGGCGGCACCTCCCCCGTGCCTGGTCACCTTGCCCATGGGACAGCCGAAATTCATGTCGATGTGATCAACCCCCTCGACGTCGATCAGATACGAGACCGCCGCACCGAGCGATGCCGGGTCGGTTCCGTACAACTGGATCGAGCGCGGGCTCTCATCGGGTGCGAAAGTCGCCAGTTGTCGTGTCTTCTCGTCTCCTTCCACCAATCCGCGCGCCCCGATCATCTCCGAGACGTACAGACCGGCCCCATACTCCCGGCAGAGACGACGGAAAGGGGCATTGGTGATCCCGGCCATCGGGGCCAGCACCACGGGGGGATCGACGATCAAGGAGCCGATGTTGAGCATCGAAGGCTCAACCGCCGAATTCGGTCGAGTTGACGTTCTGAAGACGCACCTGGCCTCTCGCCACCAGCTTGCCATCACCCTCCCGCGTCACGGTGACCTGCCACAGTTGCTGGGTGCGGCCGCGGTGGATCGGTGTGGCCGAGCCGACGAGGACCCCATCGGTCGTCGACCGGATGAAGTCAGTCTGATTGGAGACACCGACGCATCCGGCCATCCCGTTCTCCATGGCCCATAGCGCCCCACCGGTCGAGGCGAGAGTCTCGATCAGGGTGCAGTACACGCCGCCGTGGACCACTCCGTACGGCTGAAGATGGTTCTCGTTGATGGTGATGGTCCCGACACAGGCTTGCGACGAGGCCTCGGTCAGCTCGATGCCGGTGTGCCCCACGAATGTCGGCCGGTCGAGGAATGGACTGCTGGTCACGCCCCGCATCCTTGCCCCAGCTGGGGCACCGGCCCCTGGTCGTCGTTCACGTACTCCCATACTTCGACGGCAACACCCTCGTAATAGGCAGACGAGAGCACGATCTCCATCTTTCCGTCCCCATTGAGGTCGGCGACCGAGCCGATCGAGAAGGAGTAGAGGAGCGGAGCGTCCTCGGCATCGAGCACCACCGCCTCCCCCAGGATGCTGGTCCGTATATCGCTCCCAACCGTCTTTCGCAGGAAGACGATCGAGTAGTCCCCGGGCTCGCCGAACAGGTCCGCCGGGACGTCCTCTGCGACCACGATCACCTCGTTGACCCCGTCTCCCTCGAGGTCGACCCGGAGGAGCTGCTTGATCACCGGGTCGGCCACGTTCAAGCCCCGTTCGGCCAACAGCTCACCGGCGAAGCCGGCGTTGGTCCCGTCGTCCTCGATCTCCTCCACGAGATGAGGGACGAGCTCCCACGAGGCGGAGATGGCGACACCAAGCGGGCCGGGGAAGTCGCCGAGCACCTCCTCGTTGTCCAACACCACTCCCGGGTTGGCCAGCGGCTCGCAGAGAGTGGTCGGCTCGCTCCCCGTCGTGATCGCCTGGAGGCCGAGCATGGCGATCTGGAAGCTCTCGCCACCGCTCAGGGGAAGACTCGTCTGCGGCTCGACCTGGGACCACGAGCTCCCGTCCCACCACCCCAGTGCGCCAAAGGCGGCAACCACCACTGGATCACCGGCCCAGTTGCCCTCGAGGCCGGCCGTCGTCGTGGTGCCTGCGGTCGTAGTGGTGGCCTCGGCGAAGGTGGTGGTGGCGGCCTCGGCCTGCGTGGTGCTCGACTCGGCCGGAGTCGTCGACGCGCCGGGCAGCGAGGTCGAGCCGACGCCACCGGTAGTCGTCGTCCCTTCGCCGTCACCGTCGCCGAACATGAAGATGAGCACCACGACCAGGACGACGAAGAGCCCGGCCAGGATCCAGGCGGCTCGGTTCATTCGGGCAACTTACCCGCCTCCGGCTGCTCTGAACGAGGTCAAAGAGGCCCCGGATGCCGCCATGAGACGCGGCAAGAGGTGAATGGGCAGTCCGATCACGGTGAACGGGCTCCCCGAGACGCGCTCGACATATATGCCGCCGAGCCCTTGCATCGCATACGCCCCGGCCTTGTCCATGGGCTCTCCGGTCTCGACGTAAGCGGCGATCTCCTCGTCGGTCATGGGGAGGAACACCACCTCGGACACGTCGACCAATGATCTGACGGTCGCCGCTTCCTCCCAGACCGCGACGGCCACGCCGGTGAACACCTCGTGAACATCGCCTTGAAGACGGCGGAGCATGGCTCGAGCCTCCTCGGGGTGACCGGGCTTGCCCATGATCTTCCCCTCGTGAACGACTGTGGTGTCGGCGGCGACAACCACAAGGCCCGGGGCGGCGACCGCCGCGGCTTTGGCACGGGCGACCCGCTCCACGTAGGCGGGAGCAGGCTCCTCGGGCAGCCTCACCTCGTCCACCTCGCTCGGGCGAATCTCGAACTCGAGCTGCAAGGCGTCGAGGAGCTGACGACGTCTCGGCGAGGCCGATGCCAGGATCAGTCTCATCGCACCATTCTCCCGTGCCTGATCACGTGAGAGGGGTGAAGCAGCACCCCCAAGTTCTCCAGCGGGCTCTCGGGCAGGAGCACGGCGTTGGCCGGGCTGTCGATTTCGAACCCGACGGAGCGACCGGTGGCGGCGAGCCCCGAGTGGGCCACGGCGTCCAGCGCCATGGCCGCGGTCAGACCCATCTCGGCGAGCCTCATCGCCTCGATTGCGACCTGGTGGCTCCCTACCGCCAGATCGGTCCCCGTGAGCACATGGACCCCTGACTCGACTGCGCTGGCGACGTTCGCCGCCACATTGGCCAAGCCCTCTCGCAACAGACTCCCGCCGGTCGAGTCGGCGCCGAGTTGCTCGATCAAGGCATCGACCATGACCACGGTCGGGACCCACATCCCGCCCCTGGCCCCGAGTGCGGCCAGATCGGCTCTAGACAAGAAGAGACCGTGCTCGACGGAGTGGACGCCGGCCCGAACGGCCATCGACGGGACATCGCGGGCGAGGGTATGCACGGCGACCCGAGACCCCGCCTCGGCGGCGATGCGAACTGCGGTGGCCATCTCGTCCTCGGTGAAATTGGGGAGGGGCCCGATCCCCCGCCTCGGCCAGTCGCCGATCAGCTTGACCCATCCCCGGCCCTCTCCCGCTGCCTCCCGAACCAGTGCAGCCAACGATCCCGGTTCGACGCTGCGACAGAATCCCTCGATGTACCCTCCCTCCACGGCCAGGATCCTGCCCGCTGCTTCGATGTCGGGCCTGAGACCCGGCTCCACTCGATCGATCAGATCCACCACTGTCAGGTCGCGCCATCCCTTGTCGAGCAGGAGCGTCACGCCGGCCTCCAGGGCCTCGGTCGACCGACGAGCCGCTCCCTGCGGATCCCCGGGGCCGTAGTCGAGCACGGGCCGGGAGAGGTGGGCGTGCGCGTCGACCAGCCCGGGGATGGCCCATTGCCCGTCCCCGAGGACACGGTCGGCATCGCCTGCGGGCTCGGCCCACTTCCCTCGACGCACGTCCCTCGTGACGGTCTCGCCATCGGGGGCGCGCAGCATGAAGCGGAGGTGCATCAATCGCGACGGTAATGACCCCCTGCTGCCGATAATGACCGGGCATGCGCGCCGTCGTAGCTCTTCTCCTCCTGCTGACTGCCTGTGCCGGGCCCGAGGTGGACCCGGGGAGCACGGCCGCGCCGACCACGACCCGGCCTCCCGTCATAACCACGACTCAGCCCGCAGAGCTGCCGGTCGAAATCCAGGACTGCACCGCGCCCCAGGTCGGTTTCTCGCCTCTGTGCGAGGCCTATGAGCTCGCCCAGGAGTGGCACATGGACCGCCCGATCGACCCCGACGCCCTCGCCGAGGCGGCCATCACCGGTCTGACCGAGTTCACCACCACCGCCACCGAGCTCGCCCCGCGCACTCTGTTCTGTGCCATCCCCGACCCTGCGTTCACCAGCATGTGCGAACTGTTGGCCGATCGGGTCGACGAGTCGGCCATACCGGTCGCTGACGCCATCGAGGCGGCACTGGAGACGATGGCGAGCACTGGGCTCGAGCAATTCACCTACTACGTGCCTCCCGAGCTGGTGGGGAGCTACCGGAGCAACGGGGTGGTGGGAGGTGTCGGCATCCTTCTCGACGCGACCGATGCCGCAGGATCCAAGTGTGTCAGGATCACCGCCGCCTGCCCGCTTCAGATCGTCTTCGTCCTCGACGACAACCCGGGGGCGGCGGCCGGGCTTCTCGCCGGGGACAGGATCACCGCGGTGGACGGCACCCCGGTCGACGATCAGGGCTTCACCGACGTCGCCACCCGCATCGCCGGAGACGAGACCGGCACGGTGACCCTCGACGTCGAACGGGACGGCGCGGCGCTCTCCTACACGATCGAGCGCTCGGGTCTCACCGTTCCCACCGTCGAGATCGACATCCCGAGCCCCGGCATCGGGTACATGCGCATCCCGGATTTCGAGGAGGACATCGGTGGCCTGGTCTACGACGGCCTCGCCCAGCTCCGCGCCGAGCCCATCGACCGGCTCGTCCTCGACCTGAGGGACAACCCGGGTGGGTACATCGACTCCGCCATCGACGTGGCCTCCGAGTTCATCGCCGGCGGTGTCGTGGTCGAGACCGTGGGCCCGGAGCAGGATTTCCGGTACGAGGCCAGTGAGGGAGGGCTTGCCACCGACCTGGAGATCAAGGTGCTGGTCAACGCCGGGACTGCCTCGGCCGCCGAGATCTTGGCCGAGGCGCTGCGCGACCGCAGGGGCGCCGAGGTGATCGGCGAGCAGACCTTCGGTAAGAATGCCGTGCAGATAGCCTTCGAGCTGAACAACGGCGGAGAGTTCAACGTGGCAGTTGCTCGCTGGTTGAGCCCGAACGGCACGTCGGTTGCCGGCACAGGCGTCCTTCCCGACCGCGAGACCCGGTTACCGGCTGATATGAGCACGGCGGATTTGACCGCAGTGGCCTTCGACCGGTGACCAGGCAGGCCCACCACCTCGTCGTGGTCATCGCCCTGTCGCTGATGCTCGCCTCGTGCTCGGGGTCCCTCGCCGGTGACACCACCACGCCGGCCCCGACCACCACCAACCCGCCTCCCTCGTCGACCGTCACCGAGGAGGCCGGCCGGCCTCTCCGTGTCGTGGGGTGCGAGCCCGCCGATGCCGACGTCGAGATCGTCTGCGAGGCGGTGGACCTGGTCCAACGTCACTATGTCGACGAGGTGAGCGACCAGGCACTCGCCGATGCCGCGGCGCGGGGTCTCGAGGAGCTGGATGGGACCAGCTCGGAGAGCGAGATCATCTGCGCCGCTCCCGCCGTCCCCTTCCAGGAGGTCTGCGAGCTGGCTGCGACCGAGGCCGAGAACAGTGTCGAGGCGGCCGAGGCCATGGTTCGAGGGCTCACCACGTTCGGGCTCGATCCCAACTCGGTCTACTTCGACCCCGAGGCCCTGACCCTGGTCGAAGAGGAGCAACATGGCGAGATCCAGGGGATCGGTGCCCTGGTGACGGCGGAGGACGTGACCGGCGGCGAGCCCGAGTTGTGCTCGCGCATCTCCGACACCTGCCGCCTCTTCGTCATCTCGACCATCGCCGGGACGCCCGCCGACGAGGCCGGCCTGGTGCGTGACGACGTCATCGTCGCGGTGGACGGCGAAGACGTGCGTGGGCGAACCGTGGACGAGGTCACCGCCACGGTGCGCGGCCCGGCGGGGACCGAGATCACCCTCACCATCGAGAGGGACGGATCACGGTTCGACGTCGTCCTCACCCGGGAAGCCGTGACCATCCCGGCCGTCGTCAGCGAGACGATCGATGATGCGGGTTACATAGCCCTCAACCTCTTCACCGAGAACGCCGACGAGCAGTTCGAGGAAGCCCTCCTCGAGGTCCTCGACGACGGCGTCGACACACTGGTCATCGATTTGAGGGACAACCCGGGAGGCCTGCTCGACACCGCAATCGAGGTGGCATCGGCGTTCCTGCCGGACGGGGACGTGGTGACGACCGAGAGCCCTGACTCGTCGACCTCCTACCCGGTGACCGGCAATGTGATCGTGCCGGCAGAGATCGAGGTGGTCTTCGTGGTGAATCGGGGCAGCGCCTCTGCCTCCGAGGTGGTGTCTGCGGTGCTCCAAGAGCGAGGTCGAGCCACCGTCGTGGGCGAGAACACCTTCGGCAAGAACACGGTGCAACAGCGCTTCAACCTCTCCAACGGCGGTGCTCTGAAACTGACCATCGCCCGCTGGCTGACTCCGGGCGGTCTCGACTTCGGTGAGGTCGGGGTCACCCCGGACGTGGTCAAGGAGATCGAGGTCGGCCTGGCGCCTGAGACGGTGGTGCGCGAGGCCCTGAGCGCCTCACTCACCATCGGCTGACCGACCGAGCGGGGCTTCCTCAGCCGACCGGGTAGGCGATCCCGGTGTTGGCGTGGCAGTCGTACCCGTGCGGGTTCTTGGCCAGGTACTGCTGGTGGTAGTCCTCGGCGTAGTAGAACTCGCCGAGGGGGGCGATCTCGGTGGTGATATCGCCGAAGCCCTGTGGCGTCAACTCCGCCTGGTACTTGTCGAGCGAGCGCTTGGCGACCTCCAACTGGTCGTCGGTGGTGGTGTAGATCGCCGAGCGGTACTGGGACCCGATGTCGTTGCCCTGCCTCATCCCCTGCGTCGGGTCGTGGGTCTCCCAGAACACCTTCAGCAGTTGCTCATAGGACACCTCGGAGGGACGGAAGACGACCAGCACCACCTCGGAGTGCCCGGTGCGGCCGGTGCACACCTCCTCGTAGCTCGGATTGGGGGTGAAGCCTCCGGCGTAGCCCACTGCGGTGGTGTGGACCCCGTCCATCTTCCAGAACCGGCGCTCGGCTCCCCAGAAACAACCCATGCCGAACACCGCGGTCTCGGTGTCGGACGGGAACGGGCCGACCAGGGGGTTGCCATTGACGAAATGGGCCGGCGGCACCTGGATCGTCTCCGACCGCCCGGGAAGAGCGCTGTCGGCTTCGGGCATATCGGTCTTCTTGCGTCCAAACATCGTGATCCTCCGATCCGGAGGCGGTCATCAAGAGACGACTGCCTCTAGCTCCATCTCGATCTTCCATCGGGAGTCGAGCAGGCCACCCACGACAACCATGGTCGCCGCCGGTCTAATCCCCGAAAAGACCTCGCCGTGGGCCGCTCCGATCGCCTCGGAGTCTGCGACGCTGATGATGTACATCCTGGTCCTGACCACGTGCTCGGGCGCCCCTCCCGCCTGGGCCAGGGCGTCGAGCATGATGTCGAGGCAGCGACGGGTCTGCGCCGCGGGGTCCGGGTCGACGGAGCCGTCGGGCCAGATCGGTGCCGTGCCTGCAACGAGGACCCGGTCTCCGACCCGAACGGCCCGACTGAACCCGACAGTTGGCTCCCATGGGCTTCCCGAGGAGATGTTGGTGCGTTTCACGCCGGCGACCCTAACCGTCCGCCCGATCGCACTTCTCGTGCCCCACGCCGTTCTGTACCCTCATTCGCTCATGCGCGCGCTGCGCTCTCCCTCTCTCGTCCTGGCCCTCACGATGGCCGTCGCCAGCCTCGGCGCCGGCGGATCCGCGCTCGCTCAGACCGTGGAGGAGTCCGAGCAGGCCGCAGAGGAGGCCGAGGGCCGGGCCGAGGTGGCGGCGGGCCTGGTCGATGCCGCGGTGGCGGAGAGGATCGAGATCGAGACCGAGTTGGCGACGAGCCTTGCCCGGATCAGCGACCTGTCCGCTCAGCTGTCACGAGTCTCCTCCAGCCTCGACACGCTGAGGTCGCAGATCGGGTTCGCCGATGCCGAGCTCTCCGGGATCGAGACCGATCTCGAGACGCATGCCGTCGATGCCTACATGACGGCCCTGGTCACCCCTGGTGTGACCTTCGTCAACTCGGAGTCGGTAGAGGAGGCGATGGTGGCCGGGCAGGTCGTCGAGGACGTCGTCAACTCGGGGAAAGCACGGGTCGACGAGCTCGTGATCAAGCGAGGGGCCCTCGAGGATCTGAGGACTGCTTTCAAGGCACAACAGGAGCAGGTTGCGGCGATCAAGGCGGATGTCGACGCCGAGATCGACCATTTGACGGAGCTGTACCAGCAGGCCGATAGGGCAGTGGCCGAGGCAATCACCGAAGCCAACGCAGCCGACGCCGCCTATCGCGACGCCCTGAGTGCGGTCGAGGCCGCCCAGGCTCGGGAAGCTGAGCGGAATCGCCAGGAGGAGCGAGACGCGCCCACCGTGACACCCGAGCCCGAGGACGGATCACCCACAACGACATCTCCACCGGCTCCTTCCACCACCATCGGGGACGACGGCGGGGGTGGGGGCGGCTCCTGGGACTTTCCCCCGGCGGTGGAGAGATGGCGATCGACGGCTGAGGCTTATTTCCCGGCGAGCCGGGTCGATCAGGCTCTGCGCATCATCCAATGCGAGAGCCTGGGCGACCCTGACGCATACAACCCCTACTCCGGCGCATCGGGGTTGTTCCAATTCCTCCCCGCAACCTGGGCCAGCACCGCCCCCAAGGCCGGGTTCCCCGGTGCCAGCGTGTTCGACCCGTCGGCCAACATCGGAACCGCGGCCTGGATGGCCAACCGGTACCAAGAGCTGGGTTTGGGGTACTGGGCGCCATGGTCGTGTCGGCGCGTCCTCGGCTGACGCGTCGGAACAACCAAGACTCCCCCTTACAATCCCGCCCCCGATGGACACACCGCACCCCGACGCCAGACGCCAGATCTCATTCATGCTCCTCGCCCTGGGGGCAACATTGCCGGGGGTCTTCCTGCGGATCAGCGGTATCCACGTCGACCCGATCCTCGGGGCCTTCCTCTACGGACTGGCCATCGTCGGGTCGGCATTCATCCTTTCCTGGGCAGCCGAAGTGGTGCAGCTCGATATCGCAGCCGGTTTGGCACTTGCCCTCCTCGCCCTGATCGCCATCCTGCCCGAGTACGCGGTCGACTTCGTGTTCACCGCCAAGGCGGGCCAGGAGTTCGCCGACACGGGCTCGGCCGCCCAGTACGGGCCATTGGCCCTGGCCAACATGACCGGCGGCAACCAGTTGCTGATCGGGCTCGGCTGGCCCCTGGTGATCCTGATCGGCACCTGGAGGGTTCGCAAGATGGGGGCCACGCGCGAGGAGGCCGAGGGCACCACGGCACAGGAGATCAACCTGGCGAGGAGCCAATCGGTTGACATCGCCTATCTGACCATCGCCTCGCTCTACGGTCTCACTCTCTTCCTTAAGGACACGTTGACTCTGTTCGACGCGGTGGTGCTGGTCGGCATCTACATCCTGTATCTGAGGCGCCTCTCGGGAGCGCCTCCAGGAGCACCTCATCTGGTCGGCCCTTCGGCCTACATCGGCTCGCTTCCAAAGCGCCCGCGCCGGATCATCAACTACACGGGCTTCGTGATCGCCGCTGGAGTGATCCTGCTCTGTGCCGAGCCTTTCGCCGAGTCGATCATCGAGCTCGGTGAGGCAATCGGTGTCAGCGAGTTCCTCCTGGTCAAGTGGATCGCTCCCACAGCCTCCGAAGCGCCCGAGCTGCTGGTGGCCATCCTGTTCGCCTGGAGGCTGGCCAGCCGAACCGGCCTCGGTGCCTTGATCTCGTCCAAGGTGAACCAGTGGACGCTCTTGGTGGGAACGCTCCCGATCGTGTTCTCCATCTTCGCCGGGATGCTCCATGGGCTTCCCCTCGACACTGTGCAGAGGGTCGAGTTGTTCGTGACGGCGGCACAGTCGGTGTTCGCCGTCGCCATCGTCGCCAGCCGATCGGTGAGCCGGACCGAGGCCTGGGTGATGCTGGGCCTCTTCGTCGCCCAAATAGCCGAGTCCGGCCTGGCCGAGCTGGGCCACATCTCGGAGGAGGTCTCGGCCTACGCCCGGATCGGCGTCGGAGTCGTATTCCTGCTCGCCGCGGCGTGGGTGTTGCGGCATGACTTCCGGAGCCTCATGACCAGCATGCGGGATGGCTTGCGCACCTCATGGGACGAGCTGGCCCACGACGAGACGCCCGCCTGACGGGAACGACCCCCTTCCCCATCCCGGCTCCGGTGGCGTACCTTCGAGCCGGTAGACGACAAGGAAAGACCCGTGACCAGACATCTCTCACCGGCACTGTTCGAGTTCCTCAAGGATCTGGAAGCCAACAACGAGAAGCCCTGGTGGGACCAGAACAAGGACCGGTTCCTGCGCTCGGTGCGCGACCCTGCTCTCGCCTTCATCTCCGACTTCGGCCCGCGGCTCGCGTCGATCTCGACCCACTTCGTCGCCGACCCGAGACCAACCGGAGGCTCACTGATGCGGCCCTATCGAGACACGAGATTCAGCCACGACAAGACGCCCTACAAGACCAACGTCGGCATCCAGTTCCGCCACGAGTCCGGAAGCGACATCCATGCCCCTGGCTTCTACCTCCACCTGGAGCCCGGCGGCTGCTTCGCCGGTGTCGGGCTGTGGCATCCGCCAACGGACATCGCCCGTCAGATCCGCCAGTCGATCTACGACGACGCTCCGGGATGGGAGCGGGCGGCCAAGGGCGCCGAGTTCACCTCGACCTGGTCGACGCAACAGGACGATGACGAGACTCTGAAGCGGGTCCCCAGAGACTTCGACCCTAACCACCCCTACGCCGAAGACCTCAAGATGAGATCGTTCATCGCGGGCGCCACCGTGAGCCAGAGGGTGGTGACCAGCAGCGGATTCGACAGTGAGCTGGCGTCCATGTTCACCAGCGCAGGCCCGTTCGCCGCCTTCCTTTGTCAAGCCGTCGGCGTTCCGTTCTAGGATTGCGCGCCAGACGTTGTCGCCTAGCTTGTGAGGAGTTTCCGTGTGGGGGGCCAAGAAGTGACGAGATTCCCGGGCACAGTGGCGCTCGAAGACGACCGGGTGCCGGTGACCGTGGGGCTCGACGGCGAGAAGATAAGCCTGGTGGCCGGCGACGTCCCCATCGGCGAATGGCCGGCCGGCGAGTACCTAGTCATCGACCTCGGGGAAGGGACCTTCGTCATCGAGGCCGAAGACGAATCCCTGTCGTTCCACCCCGATGACCCGGGAGGCTTCGCCCGTAGCCTGGGTGGCAGCCCGGCGGCCACCGTCTCCAGGGTGGCGGAGGCACCCTCGGACACGATCGAGATCAGGGAGAGCCCTCCGCCCAAGCCGGCAACGCTGGTCGGCTTCTACGCGCTGGTCGTGATCACCGCCGCCCTGGGCATCTGGGCGTTCCTCACGCTGATCTAGCTGGGCAGCTCCAGCCACCCGGTGACGTGATCGAGCAGGTACTCGGACACCTCGTGTGACCGATCGAGCACCTCGCAGAGCTGCTCACGACCCATCAGCACGTCGACCAGGCTGACCGAGGCCTTGCCGGTGAGGGTGAGCCGGCGCTCGGGAGCGTCGGTGACCGCCCCGTAGGAGTCGATGGCCGAGACCTCGACGGGGAGAGAGACGCCGGCGATGCCGGCCAGGTCGGTGGCGAGCACGAGCAGGTCGGGAGGGCTGTGCAGGGGCGGCACCGCCCAGTTGAAGAAGAGGTCGAGGTGGTAGATGTTCTCGGGCTCCTCGAAATCGGAGTCCATCTCGTCGAGCTTCTCCCGCAATGACAGGATCACCTTGGGGTCGACGTCGAGGGCGACGTGGAGGTCGATGGGCCCGCCGCACCCGGCCTCGGGGTGCAGATCCACCTCCCACGACTGGCGCAAGGAGTAGGTCTCGACGAAATGGCGCTCATCGTGGACGTGAAAGCCGTGCTCTGTGGCGTGCTCTTTGAAGTCGGTGACAAACCCGGCTATGTCGATTGACATCGAGGCGAGGTTATTGGAGTCCGGATCCAATTGACAGTGGGCTCACCGGCGGCTCCCGCGCCAGCCGACCACGATCCCGGCGACGAAGGCGAGAAAGGCGGCGCGGGGCACCCCCTCGCCCGGCGTCGCCACCAGGACCTGGGGATCGGTGGGCTCGAGCTCGGATCTGGAGGGTGACTCGGCCGAGGCGAGGCGATCTGCGTAGACCTTGGTCACCTCGGCGCCATAGAGAAGGACCATGGAGAGGAAGTAGGCGAGGAAGAGGATCACCACGAATGATCCGGCGAAGCCGAGGGCGGTGGTCGGCTCGGCGATCTGGAACCAGATCCCGATCCCGTACGAGGCGACCAGGAAGACACTGGCGGTGAATCCGGCCCCGACTCGAACCGCCTTCCAGGGGACGGTGGCCGCCGTCATGGTCTGGAAGATCAGGGCGAAGACGAGGGGGAGCATGAGCAGGGAGACCAACGGGGCGAGCACCGTGACGAGGTCGTGCGCTGCATCCATGGAATCCGGGAGGAGCGACCCGAGGAACCGCCAAACCGCATTGAGCAGCCAGGTGGCGATGAGGAGCACCCCGAGGCCGAGCACCCACAGGAACCCGATTCCTCGTGTCCGCACCATGGCGATGATGCCGGTCACCTTCTCGTTGGGCACGTCGAAGATGTCGTTGAGGTCGCGCTGCATCTCGAGGAAAAGGCTCGAAGCGGTCCAAAGCAGGAGGGCGAGGCCGATGATGGCCGCGGTATCTGCCGAGGTCAGAGCCGAGGTGATCACCCCCTCGACTATCTCCCTCACCTCCTGACCGGCGACCGACTCGATGGTTTCGAGGATCGTCACCACCGCCTCGGCCCTGCTCCCCAGGAACCAACCGAATACGGCCACCACGAGGAGGAGGAGAGGGGCGAGGGCGAAGACGGTGCGATAGGCGATCGCCGCCGCCATACGAGACGAGCGATCACGGCCGTACTCCTGGGCCGCCTCGGCCATTATCTCCGCCGGGCGCCGGGCCCACTCGGGTAGACGTTCGATGATTCGGTCGATAGCGGGGTTCAGGGTATCGGGGCATACACTCGCGCCGAGTGAGTCACCCCTTCAAGCCACCCATCGAGACGATGGAGGCCAGGACATCGGAGAGTTGGCCCAACGGGGATTTCCTCTATGAGCCGAAGTGGGACGGCTTCCGCTCCATCTCGTGGTCTGCTCCGCTCACCATGATCGACTCGCGTAACAAGCGCCCGTTGCTCCGATACTTCCCCGAGCTGATGGGTGCGCTGGGCCAGCTCCCCGAGGGCACCGTGGTGGACGGCGAGATAGTGGTCGTCGTCGACGGGGTCACGGACTTCGACGCCCTCCAACAGAGGATTCATCCGGCCGCCTCCCGGATCAACCTGCTCTCGGAGCAAACCCCGGCCGAGCTGGTCGCCTTCGATTTGCTCGCCGATCGGGGCGAGGACCTGCGCCAAATGCCCTTCTCACGGAGGAGGTCACGACTTGTGGACCTCGTCGGCACCCTGAGCGACCCCTGGCACCTGACGCCCCAGACCGACTCGAAGGAGATCGCCCAGCGCTGGTTCGACGAATTCGAATCGGCAGGTTGTGACGGGATCATCGCCAAGGTGCCCGACCTCGTCTATCAACACGGAAAGCGGGCGATGGTCAAGATCAAGCACCGGAGGACGGTCGACTGCGTCGTCGGCGGCTTCCGCGAGCACAAGGACGGTGGCAAGATCGGATCGCTTCTGCTCGGCCTCTACGACGAGCGCGGCGAGCTGCATTTCATCGGGCACTGCTCCGGCTTCCCCGATCACGATCGGGTGGAGATATTCGAGCGCTTCCAGGAGCTGGTCTCGACGGGGAGCTTCGGTGATGAGGCACGAGCACCGGGCGGGGTGAGCCGCTGGTCCGCCGACAAGGACCTCTCGTGGACACCCGTGCAGCCCGGGGTCGTGGTCGAGGTCAGCTACGACCAGCTGGAAGGCGACCGCTTTCGGCATGCGACCCGCTTCCATCGCTGGCGGCCTGACAAGGACCCTGCTCAATGCACGATGGAGCAGCTGGAGCGCCCCGAGGGCCCCAACTTCAGGGACGTGGTCACATGACCGTGCTGTCGGTGGCCGGCCTGACTCACGACTACGGGGGTGTGATTGCCCTCCGCGACCTGACCCTCGAGGTGCCCCCCGGCGTAACCGGGCTGGTCGGGGCCAACGGCGCCGGCAAGACGACTCTGCTGCGTCTCATGCTCGGTCTCCTCCATCCTGCCTCCGGAACGATGGAGGTCCTCGGGCATGACCCTCAGGTCGAACCTCTGGTGGTCCGGGCCCGCATCGGATACATGCCCGAGGGCGAATGCCTCCCCAAAGATCAGACTGCGGCCGACTTCGTCTCGTATTCGGCGCAACTCGCCGGGATCCCGGCCAGCGAGGCGCGGCGCCGCTCCTCGGAGACGCTGTTCCTGGTGGGCCTGGAAGAGGAGAGATTCCGATATCTCGGCGACTTCTCGACCGGCATGCAGCAGAGGGTGAAGCTGGCGCAGGCGATCGTCCACGATCCGGATCTCCTCCTGCTCGATGAGCCGGCGTCGGGCCTGGACCCGGAGGGACGGGCCCAGATGCTGGAGCTGATCAAACGGCTCTCCGCTTTCGACATCAACGTGATCATCTCGTCTCACGTCCTCACCGACATAGAGCAGACCTGCGATTGGGTGGTCATGCTGGACGCGGGCAACCTGCTCCGCTCCGGGCCGCTCCAGGGCTTCGAGAAGCTTGGCACCGTCCTGGTCGAGGTCCTCGACCACGCCGATGAGGTGGCGGCGGCGATGGAGGCCAAGGGCTTCGGGGTGACCGTCGAGGGCCGGCGGCTCATGATCGGCCCCGGCGACGAGACCATCGAGAGAGAGGTAGTGGCGGTGACCGCGGAGACCGGCTCCGGTCTGGTGCGGATGATCCGTGGCTCCGCCTCGCTCGAGGACCTGTTCTTGGTTCGGGACGGAGCGGCATGACCGACCAGGTCCTGTACGACCGCGGGTATCGGACCTACGACGGACCACGCCTCGGCCCGCGCGGCGCCCGCAGGGCAGTATTCAAGGACGGCATCCGTCGCGTCCTCGGCCTGGGTCGCAAGGCGAGGCAGAAGATCTTCCCGTGGACGCTGATCTCCATCTCGATCGTCGCCGCCGCCATCTTCATCGGGATCCACTGGGCGATAGGGAACATCGAGGAGAGCCTGCGCCAGGAGATCCCGACTTATGGCGGCCTATTCGACTTCTACTCGGGGATCTCGCTCCTGTTCATCGCCCTCGCCGGGCCGCAGCTCCTCATCCCCGACCGGACCAAGGGGGTGCTATCGGTCTACTTCTCACGGCCGCTCACCGTCGACGGCTACCTGACCTCGAAGGTGGGGGCCTTCGCCACGGTGGTCGGGGCCATCTACATCGTCCCCCAGGTGGTGCTCCACCTCGGCCTCGCCCTCATCTCCTCCGATGGCTTCCTCCCGTATCTGGGCGAGAACCTGGACATCCTCTGGAAGGTGCCGGTGACCGCCGCCGCATTCATCGCCCTTCATGGCGCCGTGGTATTCGCCCTATCGGCCGTGATCGACCGGACCGGCATCGCCGCGGCAGCCTTTCTCGGCACCCTGTTCGCCGGTGGCGCCATCGCAGCCAGAGTCGCCGAGGCCGACTTCGGCGGCGCCCGCTACATCTCACTGCTCGCCCTCGACCATCACCCCCGCATCATCCGCGACTACTTCTTCGGTGACACCGTGGAGTACGCCCCGGAGGCTGCCGGATTCGAGGTCTGGGTATCCGCGGTGTTCATAGCCGTCCTGGCCGTAGCCGCGGCATGGTTCGTGCGCAGCATCTACCGGAGGCTGGCGTGACGGACACGATCACGGTCACCGACCTCTCCAAGTGGTTCGGGCTCAAGGTCGCGGTCAGCGAGGTGACGATCGGGTTCAAACCCGGCGTGACAGGGCTCCTCGGGCCGAACGGGGCCGGCAAGACCACCCTCCTTCGGGTGATCGCCGGCCTGCAGCGGCCTTCCCAGGGCGAGGTCCGCGTGCTCGGGGTCGATCCGAGGCGTGACAACGACATCTACCGCAAGATCTCACTGGTGCCCGAGGACGAGTCCATCTACGACCGCCTGAGCGGACGCCGCTTCGTACAACTGGCGGCGAGACTGGCCAAGGTCGACAGGCCCGAGGAGCGGGCGCAGCAGGTCCTGGAGACCGTCGGCCTCGTCGATGCCGCCGATAGAGCCCTCGGTGGGTTCTCCAAAGGGATGAAGCAGCGGGCCAAGGTCGCGGCTGCGCTGGTCTCCGATCCCGAGGTCCTCCTCCTCGACGAGCCGTTGAACGGCGCCGATCCGGTGCAACGGGCACAGCTCATCTCCCTGTTTCGCCGGCTGGGAGACGACGGCAGGACACTGCTGGTCTCCTCCCACGTGCTCACCGAGGTGGAGAGGGTGTCCGACCGTGTCGTGGCGATGGTCGACGGCCGGCTTGCTGCGGTCGGCGACGTGGCCACGATCAGGGCAGCCATGACCGACAAGCCACGCCGGGTGTACGTGGACGCCGATGACCCGCGGAGGCTGGCCGCAGCCCTGATCGCCCGGTCCGGCGTCCTCGGAGTCCAGATCGACCGCGAGACACTCCACATCGAGACGTCTGACGCCGGCGATCTCGCCCGAGCCCTCCCCCGGCTGGCCCGGGAGTCCAACATCGGGCTGGCCAAGGTCGAGCCGGTGGACGAGTCGCTCGAATCCGTCTTCCGCTACCTGGTCGAAGGTCGTTGATGACGCTGGCCCGTCATCTCTACATGCGGATCATGCGCCGGGGCCGGGTCATCGGCCTCATCGCCCTTTCCTCGGTGCCGGCCCTCGTCTTTTGGCTGGCGGGCTTCGATGCGCCCGAGGAGGAGTTGCCCGCCTTGTTCACCGACATCATCGCCTCGGTTGGCTACAGCTATGCCATCGCTGCGCTGATCCTCACCACGGCCACGCTGCGCGATGAGCGGGACAGCGGCACCCTCCCCTACATCTACATGAGGCCGATCGCCCGATCGATGATGGCCGGCCAGTCGATCGGCGCCGGGGCGGCGGCCGCCCTCACCATCGGGCTCGGGGGCTGGCTGGCGACGGTCCTCGCAGCATTGGCCGTCGGTCTCGGTCTCGACGTGCCCCTCCCCGCCCTCGCCCTCTTCGTGGGGGCCGGGATCGGGTATGCGGCTGTCTTCGTGCCGCTCGGCTACATGGTCCCGAGGTCACTCCTGGTGGGGCTCGGCTACATCCTGGTAGTGGAGACGATCCTCGCCAACGTGGTGACCGGTCTCGCCCAGATCTCGATCTGGCGGATCTCGCTCTCCATCTATGCCGGGCTGGAGCCCGACTTCGGTGAGGTGGCCACTGCGACGCTCGGGCCGGTGACACCTGGCGTCGGAGGCGGGATACTCAAGCTCGTCGCGGTGGTCGTGGTCGGGTGGGCCGCCCTGACCTGGGCCCTGCGCAACCGGGATGCCCTCTAGTAATCCTCGGTTGGGCGGCGTTGCTTCGACGGCTGGACTCGGGGGGGCTCGTCGGGCATCTTCGGGTAGTGGGGGGGCCAGGGGGCGTCACCCAGGCCGTTCTCCTGGTCGCGCGCCACCCACTCCATGAGCGTGTCGATGCGGCCCGCCGACTCGTCGATGCCGTCGGTGAGGTCTCCGACTGCGCGATAGCGGTCGGCGAAGGTGTCGAGCGGGAAGTCCTCGATGAGAACGTCGGGCAACTCGTCCCAGGTGACCGGGGCGGACACGAAACCGGTGGGCCTGACCCCGTAGGCCGAGCATACGGACTTGTCCCGAGCGTTTTGGTTGTAGTCGATGAAGACGCCGGTTCGCTCCTCCTTCCACCACCTCGTGGTGACCAGGCCATCCAATCGCCTTTCCAGCTCCCGGGCGGCGGCGAGCACGGCTCGTCTGGTCTGGAAGAAGTCCCACAACGGCTCGATGCGAACGTAGACATGGACGCCCCGACTTCCCGAGGTCTTCGGCCAGCCGACCAGACCGACCTCCTCGAGCACGACCCGGGCCGCCCCGGCCGCCTCCTTCACCTTGTCGAACCCAAAGCCCGGAGTCGGGTCGAAGTCGAAGCGCAGCTCGTCGGGGTGGTCGATGTCCTCGGCCCGCACCGGCCATGGATGGAAGTCGAGACAGCCGAGTTGGACCAGCCGGATAACGTCCGCCTCGGTCCGAGGGACGTTCATGATCCCGGGACGCTGAGAGGGAAACCTGATTGGCACCGTCTCGAACGGGGTGTTCTTGGCCGCCCGCTTGTGATAGATCGGGTCCTCCTCCACCGTCCCCATGAATCGCTTGAGCATGGTGGGACGCCCGAAGACCCCGCGGATGGCACCCTCCGAGACGGTGGAGAAGTGATTGGCCACGTCCAGCTTGGTCCACCCTTGCTTCGGGAAGATCACCCGGTCGGGGCTGGAGATCCTGACCTCCTCCCCGCCGACGCTGACGACGGTCTCATCCCTCATCGGTTTCCTAGTGTTGCGCCAGGCATATGTGGCCACCTCACCTTAGGTAGGCGAAAGGGACCGCCCCGATGGATCTGGTCGAGAAGGTTCGTGAGTCGGTGATCGGCAAGGACACCGCCGTGCAGACCCCGTTCGGGCTGCGGCGTGTCACCTACGCCGATTACACGGCATCGGGTCGATCCTTGTCTTTCATCGAGGACTTCATACGGGTCCAGGTCCTGCCGCTCTACGCCAACACCCACACCGAGACGTCTGGGACTGGCCTGCAGACCACCAGGTTCCGCGAGGAGGCCCGAGAGACCATCAGACGCTCGGTGGGCGCCAACCGGGACGAGCATGCGGTCATCTTCGCCGGCAGCGGGTCCACCGGCGCGGTGGACCGGCTCATCGGGCTCCTCGGCATCAGGATCCCACCGAGCCTCGACGAGATCTACGGCTTGGCCGGCATCATCCCCGAGGACGAGCGCCCGGTGGTGTTCGTCGGGCCCTACGAGCACCATTCCAACGAGCTCCCCTGGCGCGAGACGATTGCCGACGTGATCGAGATCAAAGAGGATGCCGACGGTCACATCGACTTGGTCGAGCTGGAGTCTCGGCTCATCGAGCATCGGAACCGCCCGCTCCGGATCGGCTCGTTCTCGGCCGCATCCAACGTGACCGGGATCATCTCGGACACCAGCGCCATCTCCCGGCTGCTCCACGAGCACGGCGCCCTCTCGTTCTGGGACTTCGCCGCCTCGGCGCCGTATGTGGCGATCGACATGGCCTCCTCGGGCGAGGGCAACATCGACTACAAGGACGCCGTCTTCGTCTCCCCTCACAAGCTGATCGGGGGGCCGGGGACCCCCGGGGTCCTGGTGGTGCGGCGCGACCTCCTTCGCAATGAGGTCCCCGTGGTCCCTGGCGGCGGGACGGTCCAATACGTGTCCCCCGACCATCACAGCTACATCCATGACGCCGAGCATCGCGAGGAGGGCGGCACTCCGGCGATCATCGAATCGATCAGGGCCGGGCTGGTCTTCCGCCTCAAGGAAAGTGTCGGGGTGGACACGATCCGTCGCCTGGAGCACGGGTTCATTCGACGTGCCATCGAATCTTGGTCGACCAACCGGAACATCGAGATCCTGGGGAATCCCAGCGCCGACCGCCTCTCCATCGTGAGCTTCGTGATACGGCACGGGGCACGAACCCTTCACCACAACTTCGTCGTGGCCCTGCTCAACGACTTGTTCGGCATTCAGGCCAGAGGAGGCTGCTCCTGCGCCGGGCCGTACGGCCACCGCCTCCTCGGCATCGACCTCGAGACGAGTTCGCGTTTCGAGAAGGCGATCGCAACCGGCTGCGAGGTGATCAAGCCGGGATGGGTTCGGGTCAACTTCAACTACTTCATCGACGAATCCGAGTTCTCTTACATCCTCGAGGCCGTTCACCTCATCGCCGATCAGGGATGGCGCCTGCTCCCGCTCTACCGGTACGAGCCGGAGACCGCTCTCTGGCAGCACCGGCTCGGCCTTCCCCGACCCCCTACCTCCCTCGATGATCTCGACTTCACCGGGTCCAGGGTGATCGAAGCCCCGCTCACGGCCCCGCTCGACGACCTCGACGGCTATCTGGTCGAGGCCAGGCGCATACTCGCCGCCGAGCCCGTGCGCGATGGCGAGGCGCCCGACCTCGGGCCTGAGGCAGAAGAGTTGCGCTGGTTCCCCAACCCCGCCGAGGTGCAGTGATGACCGAGCCCATCTCAGACCCGTCGCGCGAGCAGATCGACGTCTGGCATCGCACCTTCGCCCCCCGGGCGTTCAATCACGCTTGGAGCCTCCTCGATCTCGATGAGCCAACCCGCGCAGAGGAAGAGGACATGCTCGCCTCCACATTCGCCCAGCGTTATCACTGGTATGCGGTCGGTAACCCCCGCCAGCGGGCAATTGCCGACTGGCAGGTTTCGCGGGTGGCGGTGGTCCTCGGGATGGCCGACCTGGCCAAACGCTTCGGCGAGTTGTCGCTGGCCGAGTGTCGCGCCAACGACCTGGACGCATTCGTCACGGGTTTCGCCCACGAGGCAATCGCTCGCGCCGCCGCCGAGGTCGACGACATCGAGACTTTCACCGACCACCTGGAGGCCGCCAGGCAGATGTTGGCCGAGATCGAGGACCCCGAGGAGCGGGACACCCTCGAGGCGGACCTCGCCGAGATGTCGGAGCGCTAGGGCAGGTTGCCGCCGGGTCTCACCGATAGAACGGGAGCCGTTTGAACACCTTGGTCAGGAACTCGATCATCCTGGTGTATCGCTGGGCGCTGATGCCGGCGAACGGCGAGTAGGCAGGGATCAACCTCTGCACGGCGACCGTCTGGGGCTCGGTGAACTTGAGGATCCCCTCGACGCCGTGGCGACGCCCGATCCCCGACTGCTTGAACCCCCCCATCGGCGCCTCGTGTGATCCCCAACTCGCCACCAGACCGTCGTTGATGGTGACCGAGCCTGCCTCCAGCCTGGTTGCGATCTCCAGGGCCCCAGCGGTGTCCGCTGACCAGACGCTGAAGTGGAGCCCGAAGTCGGAGTCGTTGGCGGCCGTCACCGCCTCATCGACCTCGTCGAAGCCGTAGATGGCGACCACCGGGCCGAAGGTCTCACTCCGACAGATGTCCATCTCCTCGGCGACGTCGGTCAACACGGTGGCCGAGTAGAAGAACGGACCGACGTCGGGCCGGGGCTTTCCGCCTGTGAGCAGGGTCGCCCCCTTCGCCACAGCGTCCTCGACGTGTGAGTGGACCGCGTCTAGTTGCGCCTGGTCGACCAGTGAGCTGATCGCGCTGGAGAAGTCGAAGCCGGCGGAGATGGGCAACGACTCGGAATGATCGACGAACCTGCTGGTGAACTCGTCCCGAACCGATTCATGGACGTACACCCGTTCCATCGAGACACAGGTCTGCCCTCCGTTGGCATAGCTTCCGGCAGCGAGCTCGCGGACGGTGCGATCGAGATCCGCATCCGCCAGGACGAGAGCGGCGTTCTTGCCGCCCAGCTCCATCGAGCAGCCGATGAGGCGGCGACCGGCCATCTCGGCAACCTGCCTGCCCACCTCGGTCGAACCGGTGAACATGATGTAATCGACCTCGTCGAGGATTGCCTCGGCGATCGGGGCGCCGCGACCTGTCAACACCTGGACCACGTCGGCCGGGACGCCGGCCTCTTCGAGCAACTCGGCTCCGAGGAGGGCGGAGTACGGAGTCTTCTCGTCGGGCTTGATCAGCACCGCATTCCCCGTGGCGAGGGCGGCGACGGCATCGCTCATCGCCAGCATGAACGGGTAGTTCCATGGGCTGATGAAACCGACCAGCCCTTTGGCGTGCCGGTACTCATAGGTCTTGGTGAACAGAGGCATGGCGCCCTGATGACGCCGGCGACGAGTCAGGCCGGGAGCGGTGTTGGCGATGAAGCGCGTGACGCCAACGGTGTCGACGACCTCTTTCCAGGCGTCCATACGCGCCTTGCCCCCTTCGAGCTGGACCAGGTCGACCACCTCGTCCACGTGGTCGAGGAGGACGTCGTGGAAGCGAAGCAGGGCTTCTGATCTTCGCCTCGCCCCACGCGACTCCCACGATGGTTGCGCCTCCCGGGCTCTGTCCGCTGCGGCGGCGACGTCTTCGGCTGCTGTCTGGGGGACAAAACCGAGGACCCTCTCGTCGAAGGGGGCGATCACCTCGATCAGCTCACGGGGCCCCGTTCCTGTCGCGGCCCGTTGCTCGAGCCGACGCAGCATGCTGCTGGTCACGTGTGGGGCGAGCCGGGCGGGCTCGGTCAGGGTCATGGGGAAACGGTACTTCGCTTGCCCATCTGGCGGGCCTCCTGGTCCGGCCCCTGAACGCGGAGAGTGCTTGCTGGACACTCTAGAGTGGTGGGAGGGACCAGAAGACGCCGCACAGCGACGAGGTGTGGACTGTGACCACCGGCTGCGGGGGAGGACCCAGCCAGGGCCGACCGACACCTGATCCGACACGAGATGTGACGCCACGGAGGAGACGGCATTGGCCGGCCCCTTCCCATTCGGGATCCTTACCCTTCGCCGGCGACCCGAGGAATGGAGGCAAACCCGTGATCGAGCTGGCTGCATGGATCGAGACCTACCGAAAGGCGTGGGAGGAAGCAGACGACCGAACCGTGGTCGACCTGTTCACCGACGACGCGACGTATCGATCGAGCATCTTCGAGGAGCCGCACCGGGGCCAAGAGGGAATCGGCGCCTATTGGCGGGAGGTCACCTCGACCCAACGTGACGCCAGGGTTCGCATGGGCCGGCCGATCGTGGACGGCGCCAGGGTCGCGGTCGAGTGGTGGACCACGATGGAGAACGGGGGTGAGGAGATCACCCTGCCCGGTTGCCTCCTCCTCGAATTCGACGACGAGGGCCGCTGCAAGAGCCTCCATGAGCACTGGGAATGGGCCGAAGGGCGGCGGGATCCCCCACCCGAGTGGGGGTGAGACTCAGGAGCGCACGCCGGACCAACGGCCGGGGCTCACACCGCGGCGGCCGGTCGAGCCGGGCTCGAGGAGCCGAAGGCTGCTGCCAGCTGCATCACGCCGATCATGATCATCCAAGCGCCCGCGACGACTGCGACGACGAACAGGGTGATCCCAGGCCACACGATGGCGACGATGCCGGCGACGACCGAGAACAGACCGGCGAACAGCTCGAGCACCCAATGCTCCCCACGGTCGATCACCGAGCCGATGGTCTGCACCAGCCCACCGACCACCCAGAAGACCGAGAGGACGATCACCACCGCTGCCAGATTGCGCAAGGGTCGAAGGAGAAGGGCCGTGCCGGCGATGAAGGCGAGGACCCCGAAGATGACGGCGAGAACCCGCCCCTGCCCGGTCTGGAAGGCGGTCACGACGGCCACCACGCCGTAGATGAGCAGCTGGATCCCGAGCAGCATCACGAGGACCAGGATCGTCACACCGGGCCAAGCGAAGGCAAGGATGCCGGCGATGATCGAGAGGATCCCGAAGGTGATCAGCGCCCATTTCGGCATGCCCCAACCAGACGCGTAGCTGTTGGTCAAGCGGTCCTCCTTGTCGCGGGCGCGGGAACCTAGCGTGCGGGACCGATCGACCGGCGTGGGTCAGCTGGCAAGAATGCTCTCGAGGAACTCGAGGGTGCCGACCCAGGCACGATCGAAGGCGGTGGGGTCGAACGTGTCGCCGTCGGGCTCGGCAAAGCCGTGTCTGGTGCCCGGGTGGCGCACCACCTCCACGTCGAGCTCCTCGAGGCGCATCGTCGCCTCCATGAAAGCCGCCTCGTCGTTCGACACGTAGTCGTCGTCCTCGGCGAGGTGGATCAGATACGACGACTGGGATCCGGCGAAATCGATCTGCTGGCTCCCGTAGAAGGAAACGGCGGCCCGGACCATGCCTGCCAGCCTCACCGAGGCCCAGAGGGCGAGGGATCCCCCCATCCCGAAGCCGACCATGCCGATTGGGCCTTCGGTCGACTTCTCGTGGAGGAGCCGGGCCGATGAGAGGACCAGAGAAGCCAGACGGTTGGGGTCGGCGCGGCCGAGATGGTCGAGGGCCTCCTGCTCAGAGGCGGGGAGCTCGCCGAAGTTGATGTCCGGAGCGAGGACCGTATAGCCGTGGTCGGCCAGGTCGTCACAGAGGCTCTTCACCGATGGCGTCAGACCCCAGAACGAGTGGAGCACGAGGACGCCGGGGCCCGGGCCCCGATCACCGGAGATGAAGTAGGCGAGGTCGCGGACCACCACACGAACCTACCGGGCCTACGCTGTTATCCGATGACCTCGGCGGTCGCCCCACTTCGATACGGCTCGTTTCGCACGCTCTGGATGGCAAATGTCCTCTCCGCGGTGGGCTCTTTCATCCAGAGCGTCGCCGCGTCCTGGCTCATGTTCGAGATGACCCGGTCGAATACATGGGTCGGCCTCATGGTGGCCTCGACCACGCTGCCGCTGCTCTTCTTCGCACTCGCCGCCGGGGCGCTGGCCGACATGTTCGACCGCACCAAGCTGATGCTCGTCGCCCACTTGATCATGGGTGGGTCGGCGCTGACCATGGCGATCCTCACGGCATCAGACCTGATCACCCCCGGCATCCTGCTCGGGCTCGGCCTGATCCTCGGTGTCGGAGTCGCCTTGAATCTGCCCACTTGGCAGGCCCTTCTCCCGGACCTCGTGCCCCGGGACATGATCGCCTCGGCCGTTGCCCTCCAGTCGGCCGCGTTCAACGTGGCCCGGGCGGTTGGCCCGGCGATCGGAGGGGCGCTCGTGGTCGCCATCGGCCCGGCCATTGGATTCGGCATCAACGCCCTCACCTACGGATTCGTGATCGTCGGGTTGCTCATCGTGGGGAAGACACTGACTTCCCGGGAAAGGCAGATCAGCTCCTTGGGGACGGCGATGGGCCTAGGCATCCGGTACGCCCGTTTCACTCCCGTGTTTCGCCGGCTTCTGTTGCTGGTATCGATCTTCGCCATCACGTCCTCGGTGGTGCAGGCAGTCCTCCCTGGCCACACGGAGTCGCTGGGTGGGGATGCCGGCACCCTCGGACTCCTCCTCGGAGCGATGGGGGCGGGCGCCCTTCTCGGCGCCTTCGTCCGCCAACGCGTGCTGGATCGCTTTCGAGGCCGGGCGCTGATGTTCACCATCACTCTTTTCGGCCTCTCCGGAATCGGCGTGGGACTGGCCACCAGCATCCCCCTGGCCGGCGCCTTCATGTTCGCTTCGGGCGCCTTCTGGGTTCTGACCTTGACCAACCTCAATGCCACCGCCCAGTTGATGACACCGGGGTGGATACGGGGCAGGGCGATGTCGCTGTACAGCTTGTCCTTCGGCGGCATCCTCCCGATCGGGGCGATCATCGCCGGGGTCATCGCCGACTTCGTGGGAACCGGGACGGCGATGGTGGTCCTGTGCTCCGGTTCCACCATCCTCGGCCTCCTCTCTCCTCGCTTCCGCCTGCCCACGCTCGAGGAGGTCGAGACACCCGAGTTCTCCCTCGACCTCGAGCCACCCCTCCACGACGAGACACTGGAAGGGGGGCCGGTGCTCATCTTCAACACCTGGCAGATCGACGACGCCGACTTCGACGCCTTCACCCGCGTGATGAACCAGGTCCGTCTGGTGAGGTTGCGCACAGGTGCTTACCGCTGGCGACTGCTCCGTGACGTGGCCAATCCGAGACGGCTCACCGAGATGTTCGCCGTCGGCTCATGGGAGGAGCATCTCGCCCAACACCGCCGCATCGACGACGCGTCGGCAGCCGAGATCCGCCGGGCGCGAGCCTTCGACAAGGCGGGTGGCCCGATCACCCGCCACCTGATCGCAGTAGACGTCGAGAGCCCACCCGATTTCGACGAACTGGTGCTGCTCCACGAGCGGATGCACCAAACCGACGGGTCGATCCCGACCATGGTCGACCACGACGCCGGCTGAGCGCCCTGTGGCCTTCGCCTGTTAGCCGGGCGTCCGGCTCACGGGCTCGGCGAACCTCATCTCACGCCTGAACTTCTTCCAATCGGAGGCCTTGGTCGACCAGAACACGTCGGTGACCATGACGACGATGCCGGTGAGGATCAGGACGACGAGGGCCCAGGTCGGGACATCGGCGGCCAGGGCAGCGCCGATGAAGGCGAAGGGGAGGATCTTGGTCACGATCGCCCCCGAGGCGTGCATCCATGCCCGGGATGAAGCAGGAGCCCTCAGATAGGTGGCATAGTCCACCTTCACCCCGGGGTTGGGTCGTCGAACCGAGGCGACGAACCAGTGGGTGAATCTCATTCCCATGAGGCTGCCCGTGACCAGGTGGGCAAGGCCGTGGGTGCTGACCAGGACGATGCCGAGCCCGGCGAGGAGGGCGAATGCTGCCGTGTTGCCCTGAAGCGAGTACGCCCACGCCACGAGCACGAGGCCGATGAGTGTCGCTCCCACCGCCACCACGGTGCCCAGCCACAACGGGAGTGTGAGCAGGGCCCAGTTCTTGAGTGCGGCCCGGTCGATGCGCCCCATACGGTCGGCATAGGCATCCACCAGCGCCGGGTCCCGCTTCACCGCTGTGACCGCACTCCAGAACCCGGACGGGGCAACCGACCCGCCGGAGGCCACTGTTGCCTCCGCCTCGTCGAGAACGGCCTCGATCTTGTGGCGATCCATCGTCGTTATCTAAGTACGGTGCGGATCGTGCAACCGGATCTTCGCCTCCGGTGTTCTCTCCGATGATGGATGACCTGACCGCGTCACTGGCCGCCGACCTCGATCGCGCCTTCCCGGCGCTGGTCGAGCAGGCGGGCCCCGGGCTCTACTGGGGTCTGAGGAGACTCTGTGGCGATCATCAGGAGGCCGAGGACCTGACCCAGGAGACCTTCATCAGGGCCTATCGGGCGATGGGTGGGTTCGACGGTGAGAGGTTCGCAGAACTGAGGCTCTCCCCATGGTTGTGGACCATCGCACTGAACCTGGGTCGCAACCACCTCCGCAGTCGATCGCGCCGGCCGACCTTCGTCGAAGTCGGCGAGCACGGGGTGACCGACCCGGAGGTGCCCGATTCCGCCGCCTGGGACCGGAGAATGGCTGGGCTCACCAAGCCGCAGCGCACCGCCGTCGTCCTGCGCCATGTGGTGGGGATGGGGGTAGCGGAGATCGCAGAGGCCACCGGTCGCCCGCAGGGGACCGTGAAGGCCGACATCCATCGAGGACTGGCACGACTCAAGCAACTGATGGAGCAGGAATCATGAGCATCGAACAGCAACTGGCCGGGCTCGCCGGCGGCCTCCCGGACGGAATCAGCGAGGGGGTGGCCCTGGGCACCCGGCTCGCCGACGGATTCGACCTCTACCCGTCGCCGGTGGGCGAGGTGGTGGTCACATTCAACGTCGAGGGTGTCTCATCCGTCGACCTCGCCACCGAGGGCTACGCCAACCGCTTCTCCGAGCGTCACGGTCGCCGACTGCTCCGGGCGGAGCCTCCCTCGGCCTGGGGAAGGCACATCCCGATCGCCCTCGAGGCCGGGACTCCGGGCAAGCTCCCGGTCGATCTCAGCTCGCGGACTCCGTTCCAGGCTCAGATCCTCAAGATCGCGGCCTCGATCCCCCGCGGCGAGGTGCGACCCTACGGATGGCTGGCCAAGGAGGCGAACCGACCGGAAGCGGCGCGAGCGGTCGGGTCGACCATGGCCCGCAACCCGATCCCTCTGATAATCCCGTGCCATCGGGTCGTCCGCTCGGACGGCCACATCGGGGAGTACTCGCTGGGCGGGCCGGGCAACAAGTGGGAGCTGCTCACACACGAGGGCGTGGATCCGGCTCACCTCGTCGAGCTGGCCGAGCATCACGTGCGGGTGCAGGGCAACACCTCCACCCACGTCTACTGCCATCCGTCATGCCATCGGATCAGACGCTCCAAGCCGGGCAACGTCGTCGACTTCACCAGCACCCATGCGGCCCGTTCCTCGGGATTCCGACCCTGTCAGGTGTGCCGGCCGGGCGGGTAGAGCCGATTCGGCCCGGCGACAGGCTACGCCGGCGGTACCCTCGCCTGGATGGATAGCAACGGGTCCGAGCAGCTGGTCGTCAACACGATGAAGGCCCTGGCCATGGACGCGGTCCAGAAGGCGAGGAGCGGGCATCCCGGAATGCCGATGGGGATGGCCGATATCGCGGTGACCCTGTGGGGGCGGTTCCTGAAGGTGGATCCCGATCACCCCGACTGGCCGGACCGGGATCGTTTCGTGCTCTCCAACGGCCATGGCTCGATGCTGCTCTACTCGCTGCTCCACCTCGCCGGCTTTCCCCTAACCCTCGACGATCTGCGCAGCTTCCGGCAGTGGGGAAGTCACACTGCCGGCCATCCCGAGATCGATCAGGCCATCGGGATCGAGATGACCACCGGCCCGCTCGGGCAGGGTTTCGCCACCGGGGTGGGGATGGCCATTGCAGAGATGCACCTGCGGGCGAGGCTCGGCCAGGACCTGGTCGATCATCGCACCTTCGGGTTCGTCTCCGACGGCGACCTCATGGAGGGGGTCAGCGCCGAGGCAGGCTCGCTGGCCGGTCATTTCGGCCTGGGGCGGCTGATCTACTTCTACGACGACAACGACATCTCGATCGACGGGTCCACCGACGTCACCTTCACAGAGGACGTGGTCGGGCGGTTCGATGCCCAGGGATGGCACACCCAGGAGATCGACGGCCACGACCGGGAGGCGATCGCGGAGGCGACCGAGGCCGCCATCGGGCTCGAGGACCGGCCGTCGCTCATCGTGTGCCACACCCACATCGCCCACGGTGCACCCAACGCCCAGGACACCGCCGAGGCGCATGGATCGCCGCTCGGGGAGGAGGAGATCGAGCTGACCAAGAAGCTCATGGACTACCCGATCGACCCCACCTTCTACGTGGAGCCAGAGGTCTACGACTACTTCGAGTCGGCCATGGCCTGGGGACGGGAGGAGCACTCCCGATGGCGGAAGCGGTTCGACGCCGCCTCGGATGAGGAGAGACGCCTGTGGGACGAGCTGCACAACCCTTCCCGTGTGGAGCTCGAGGGACCCGGGTTCGAGGTGGGCGGGAAGCTGGCCACCAGGTCCGCATCCGGGAAGATGTTCGCCGAGATCGCCTCCAAGGTCCCCGGCTTCATCGGCGGGTCGGCCGATCTGGTGGCTTCGACCAAGACGGTGATCCACCCCTCGGTTCGGTTCTCCGCGGCGCAACCGGCGGCCCGGGACATCGCATTCGGGGTGAGAGAGCACGCCATGGGTTGCATCACCAATGGGATGGCGGTGCACGGCGGCCTTCGCCCCTATGCAGCCACGTTCTTCGTCTTCAGTGACTACATGAGACCGGCGGTGCGTCTCTCGGCACTGATGCAGGCACCCTCGATCTGGATCTGGACCCATGATTCGGTGTTCCTCGGCGAGGACGGCCCCACACACCAGCCCATCGAGCATCTCGCCTCGCTGCGGGCGATGCCGAACCTGTGGGTGATCAGGCCGGCCGATGCCAACGAGACCGTCGCCGCCTGGGAGATGGCCCTCAACCGCTTTGACGGCCCGGTGGCCCTGGTGCTCACCCGGCAGGACGTGCCCGTTCTCGAGTCGAAGCGGGACGGCGTGGCTCGTGGTGGGTATGTCTTCCGGGACGGCGATGACGTGACGCTCTTCGCAACCGGATCCGAGCTCCACGTCGCCCTCGACGCAGCCGACCTCCTCGAGTCGGAGGGGGTCTCGGCCCGGGTGGTGAGCCTGCCCTGCTGGGAGCTCTTCCACGCCCAGAGCGACCAGTATCGGACAGAGACGCTGGGCGAGGCCCCCCGCGTCGCCATCGAGGCGGGCTCCACCTTCGGCTGGGAGCGAGTCGTCGGTACCGGTGGGCTCATCATCGGGATCGACCACTTCGGGGCTTCCGCCCCCGATGCCGTGATCTCCGAGCAACTCGGGTTCACCGGGCCACAGGTGGCGGCCAAGGTCCGCAACCATCTCTCGACGTGAGATGAGACGTTCCGCCGAGGTTCTGGTCATCGGCGCCGGGATAGCCGGGGTGGCCGCGGCCTACGAGCTGGCGGTGGAACAGGGCGTGGGACGGGTCGTCCTGGTCGATTCCCGCCCGCCGCTGACGCTCACCTCCGACAAGTCCACGGAGTGCTATCGCAACTGGTGGCCGAGCAAGCCGATGGTCCAACTCATGAACCGATCCATCGACCTCCTCGAGCACATGGCAACGGTGTCGGGGAACGCATTCGGGCTGAACAGACGCGGCTATCTGTTCGTGACAGGGGAAAAGGAGCGTTTCCAGCGCATGTTCGAAGACGCCCATCACATCTCGACACTTGGAGCCGGACCGGTCCGGCTCCATCCCGGGCCGATCCCCTATCGAAACTCCCCCTCGGAGGGGTTCCACGGGTCCCCGGAGGGAGCCGACATCCTGGTGGGGCCCGACACGGTGCGCAGTCATTTCCCTTTCATCACGGAACGGGCGGTGGGGGCAATCCACGTGAGGAGGGCCGGCTGGTTCAGCGCCCAACAGCTCGGAGCATGGATGCTCAGCCGGGCGAGGGAAGCCGGGCTCGAGCTGGTTGCCGACGAAGTGGTGGGCATCGACGTGGCCGGCGAGTCGGTCAAGGCTGGGATCCTGGCCAGTGGCGGCCGGATCGAGGCTCCGGCCATAGTGAACGCCGGCGGCCCCCTCGCCGGGAAGATCGGTGCGATGGTCGGAGTCGAACTGCCTCTCTTTTCCGAGCTGCACCACAAGGTCGCCTTCCGGGAGCACCAGAGGATCGTCCCCCGCGACGCCCCGATGTTCATATGGAGTGATCCCCAGACCATCCCCTGGAGCGAAGAGGAGCGCCGAGAGCTGGCCGGGCTGGGACGCATGGATCTCCTCGACGAGATGCCGATCTACTGCCACGGCCGTCCCGAGGGCGGGGCAGACTCCCCTTACCTCCTCGCCCTCTGGGAATACCACGGAAAGGTCGAAGAGCCGGTCTGGCCCGTTCCCGAGGACGAGCTGTTCCCCGAGGTGGTGATGAGAGGCCTGGTCACGATGGTGCCGGGCCTCTCCGTCTACCTCGACCGGCTCCCTGCCTCGTCCGTCGACGGCGGCTACTACACGAAGACGAGGGAGAACCGCCCCCTGATCGGGCCGATCGGGCCGACCGGGTTCCATGTCGCCGTCGGGTACTCGGGCTTCGGGGTGATGGTCGCCGCCGGGGCGGGAGACCTCGTCGCCCGTCACGTCATCGGGGCACCTCTCCCCGAGCACGCGGCCGCCTTCCTGCCTTCTCGCTACGACGAGCCGGGCTACCTGGGCTCGGTCGCGTCCGGCTCATCCTCGGGCCAGCTCTGATTAAACGAGCCACCGGTAACCTGGGTGTGGTCATCACGCCAGGAGAGACCATGACCTTTTCCATCGAAGAGCTGCGCACCGGGGTCAAGGGCGAGGTGATCGCTCCCGGTGACGATGGCTACGACGAGAGCCGCGCCACCTACTACGGGGTGGACAGGCGCCCGGCGGCAGTGGTGCGGCCGGCTGATTCCGCCGATGTCTCGGTGGTGGTGACGATGGCCCGGGAGACCGGCACCGAGTTGGGGGTGCGCGGGGGCGGCCACAGCTTGGCCGGGCTGGGCGTCTCCGAGGGTGGGGTCAACCTCGACCTCTCCAGTCTGGTGGGACTCGACATCGACGTCGACGACCGGAGCGCCTGGGCAGGAGCCGGGCTCACTGCAGCCGAGTACACGACCCGGGTGGGTGCCCACGGCCTCGCCACCGGCTTCGGCGACGCAGGCACCGTTGGGCTCGGAGGCATCACACTCGGCGGCGGGGTCGGGTTCCTGAGCCGCAAGCACGGACTCACCATCGACTCGCTTCTCGCCGCAGAGATGGTCACGGCCGACGGTGAGATCCTCGAGGTCCACCCCACCTCGCATCCCGACCTCTTCTGGGCGATTCGGGGTGGCGGCGGCAACTTCGGTGTGGCCACCCGGTTCAAACTCCGCCTTCACGACGTCAGCGAGGTCTTTGGCGGCATGTTGATCCTCCCCGGGACCCCCGATGTGATCAACGGCTTCGTCCAGGCGGCTGAGGCTGCCCCTGAGGAGCTCTCCACCATCGCCAACGTGATGCCCGCTCCCCCAATGCCCTTCCTCCCCGAGGATCAGCACGGTCAGATAGTGGTGTTTGCCATCCTGGTCCACGCCGGCGACTCCGCATCCGGGGAGCGAGCGGTTGCTCCCTTCCGCGGGTTGGCGACGCCACTCGCGGACATGGTGGGCCCCATGGAGTACCCGTCCATCTACCAGATGATGGGAGAGGAGGAGGGCCCGGAGGAAGTCCAGTTCGCGGTGCGCTCCCTGTACTCGGACTCGTTCGACGAGACGGCGGCAAAGTCCATCGTCTCACAACTCGAAATATCGGACGCCATGATGGCTGTGACCCAGATCAGAGTGCTGGGCGGTGCCATCGCGCGCATCCCGGACGATGCAACCGCGTACGCCCACCGGCAGCGGCGGATCATGCTCAACGTGGCATGCATGTATCAGGATCCTGCCGAGGCCCCTTCCCGTCAGGCCTGGACCGACGACCTGGCCGCCGCCTTGGGAGGCGGGGACGAGGCATACGTCAACTTCCTCGGCGACGAAGGCCCGGACCGGGTCCGGGCCGCCTACCCGGGGGCGACCTGGGACCGGCTACGCGAGATCAAGCGTCGTTACGACCCGACCAACCTCTTCCGGCTGAATCAGAACATCCCTCCGGCGGGCTAGCCGCGCTGGCACCCGACCAGGTACGACTGGCAGAGCCAGTCCTGGATCTCGTCGTCGAGATCCTCCAGCGTCGGCAGGCGCAGGAAGTAGACCCAGTCGCGACGTCCGTATCTCTCCACCTTGCGAAAGCGAGGGCTCTCGATGCGGCGCTTCAGCCAGAAATTGAGGCTCATGCCTCGCTCGGAGACGGCGCTCATGCCGGCGAATCGGACCCGCACCATGAAGGCCAGACCAGTCTTGTTGGCCACGATCGAGTAGGGGCCGCATCTCCCCACCATCTCCTGGAGACGCTCCCAAAAGGCCCACGCTGCCGGCCCCTTGCCCTCCATGAATGCGTCGACCGTGTGTTTCCCGCAGGAGTGGTACATGTTGCGCGTCACGAATCGCTTCCCACAGAGTGGGCATGTCCACAGGTCGGACGTGTCGACGTCCACTGCCGCCATCGGGTGTCAGGCAGCCATCGAGCGCAGCATCCAGGCCGTCTTCTCGTGGATCTCGATCCGCCCCGTGGCGAGGTCCGCGGTGGCGACGTCACCCGCCTGTTCGGCGGTATCGACCAGCTCCCGGGCGGTCCGAATCGTCGTCTCGTGACCCTCGACCAGTCTCTTCACCATGTCCAGCGCCTCGGGCGCCCCTCCACCTTCGTCGACCGATGCCAGCGCCGCGATCTCGGTGGAACTGCCGGGCGCCATGGCGTCGAGTGCGCGGATCCTCTCGGCGATCACGTCGACGGCAGCCCACAACTCCAGGTATTGCTCCTCGAACATCTGGTGAAGAGAGTGGAAGAGCGGTCCGGTCACGTTCCAGTGATAGCCGTGGGTCGCAAGGTAGAGGGTGAATGTGTCCGCCATCAACCGTGACAGACCCGCCGCGATCTCCTTGCGAGCATCCGCTGCGATGCCAGTGTCCATTGGTCCTCCTTCGTCGTTGCCGTCCCAGTCAACACCTTCCAAGGGACAACCGAGACAAGCCGCCCTCGGTCAGGCCACCCCGGCGAGCTCGTGGTGGGGCTCGAGGGCGTAGGTGATAGCCTCTTGCGGGCTCATCTCGGCGCCGGCGTGTCGGGCATCGGCGAGGGAGGGGTTCTCGGCCTCGGCGGCCACCCCTGCGGCCTGGAGCATCGCGGCGACGATGGCCCAACGAACCAGGCCAACCTTGCCCCGGATCGCGTCGGCGCAGCCCAGGGCGGTCATGGCCCTCACCTTGTCGTCTTCGACGAAAGAGAGCCAGGAGACCGAATCGAGGAAGAGCGCCAGGCCCTCGAAGCTGCGCAACCTATCCAGGTTCTCGGCGGCTGCCTCCAATGCCGCGCGCGCACCGACCGGGTCGCCTTCGACCAGGTGAGTCATCGCGGTCTGGCTACGACACTGGTTCATCATTGGGACATTGTCGAGGATTCGGGCGATGCCGAGCACCTCGGCCTGGTTCTCCTTGGCTATCGCCAGCTCGCCATGGATGGTCGCCACCGCGCCGTGGAAGCTGAGGCTGTAGCCGAGAAGAAACGGGTCGTCAATGGACCGAGCCAACTCGACGGCCTTCTCGACCTCGGCGCGAGCCGTCTGATCCAGCGGATCTGCAAAAGTGAGCGATCCGGCCAACATGAGCCGGGACCAGGCTTCGGTGTCCCTGTCCGCGATGCTCGCAGAGAGGTCGATGGCACGCCGGGCGAAGCCGACTGCGGTCTCGGGGTCACCCATCTCCATGTGAGTGCCCGCGGCAACGAATAGGGCCCGTGCCCTGAGAGGAACATCGAGCTGCTCGCTGATCCTCATGATCTGAGCCGTATAGGCCTCGGCGTCGAACCAGTTGTCACCTTGCCAGGCCACGATCCACGTGCGCACATACAAGGACCCCGCCATCTGGGCCTTGCCGGCTGCGAGAGCCCAGGCAGCCGCGGCGCGGAGATTGCGCCAGTCGCGCGACAGCGTTGCGACCGTCTCCCGCTGTCTCGGGCCTCTCAGCAGTGGCTCGTTCTCGACCACGACGCGCTCGTAGTGCTCGGCGTGAAGCTGCCGGGTCTGGTCCTCCTCGCCGGCCGAGGCGAGTTCCTCCAATGAGAACTCACGCATGGCGGTGCCCATGCCCATGCGACCGTCGGGCTCGACCGTGATCATGCTCTGGGCCACGAGTGTCTCCAGCCCGAGGAAGACGTCGGGGGCGTCCTCCCCGGCGATTGCCTCGGCCGCCTCGATCGCCCACCCGTCGACGAACACACCGAGTCGTCGGAACAGCCTCTGCTCGGATTCGGAGAGAAGGCCGTGGCTCCATTCGATGGTCGCCCGGAGGGAGCGCTGTCGTGCCGGCAGCTCGGCAGAGGTGGTCGACAGGTCGAGGACGGCCCCGAGGCGCTCGAGGATGGCGATCGGCGGGAGCAGACGTGCCCGTGCCGCAGCGAGCTCGATCGACAGCGGGCATCCTTCGAGGCGCTCCACCAGATCCCGGATCGCGGCTGCGTTGTCGGGGTTCAGCTCGAAGTCGGGTCGCACCGTCCGGACCCGATCGACGAAGAGACGGACGGCCGGGGCGGCGAGGGTCTCGTCATAGCCGGCTCCTCTATGGGCCCAGCCGAGCGGCTCGACCCGGAGCTCCCGTTCCGCCCCCAGTCGCAGGGCGACCCGGCTGGTCACCAGGAATGCCAGCTTCGGGCATCGGCTCAGAATGGTGGCGATGTGCGTGGCCCCGTCGGCGACGCGCTCGAACCCGTCGAGCACGATCACCATGTCGAACTGGCCGAGATGGTCGATGAGCGCCTCGAGGGGAGGGTTGTTGGGATCAGTGGGCACCCCGATTCGCTCGGCAATGGCTGCCGGAACCCGTTCCGGGTCGCTCTCACTGGAGACGTCCACGAAGGAGACGCCCTCGGGATGACGCGGATCCAGCACCTCGGCAGCGGCCGCGGCGAGACGACTCTTCCCGATCCCACCGGGCCCTGTCAGCGTCACCAATCGGGCTCCGCCTTCGAATGCGGCGACCACCGACTGGACGTCCTCCTCGCGACCGACGAACGAGGTCAGGATCACCGGTAGCTCCACCTCTCGACGACGTGCCCGCACCGGCGGGAAATCGACGGCCAGACCTGCGGCCTCTACCTGATAGAGGCGCTCAGGGCGTTTCAAACCCCTCATGTCGAACCGGCCGAGGTCGCGACAGATCCACCCCGAATCGCTGATCAGCGATCGGGTCACCTCGGAGAGGAGGATCTGACCGCCCCAGCCTGCCGACATGACCCTGGCGGCCCGATGAACGTCCAGACCCGTGTAGTCGTCGCCGATGACCGTGGGCGTCCCGGTGTGGACCCCCATCCGCACCCTCACCTCCGCACCGGCCGGCCAGGTGGCCGTGGAGAAGAAGCGTTGCGCCTCGACCGCGCTTCGCACCGCCCCCCCTGCCTCGGGAAAGGCAAGGAAGAGACCGTCGCCCTCCGTGCCGAAGATCACCCCTCTGCCGGGCACCATTGCCTCCTCGGTCAGCCGCCGGTATTGCGTCAGCAACTCCGGATAGGCAGGCCCGACCTCCTGCAGCAGTTCGGTAGAGCGCTCGATGTCGAGGAAGACGAACGTGACCGTACCGGTGGGCAGCGGGGGACGGCCGTTCTGAGTCATGCCCGGCGATGATACGGAGGTGGTGCGATCCCACAGTCCTCAGCTATGCCGAGCGATGAACTCCAGCGAGCGGCGCCAGGCGTCGGCTGACTCTGTGACGAACAGATCCTGATTCCGGTCGAAGAACGAGTGGGGCGCTCCCGGGTACTCGACGACCTCGCTCTCCACGCCGGCCCGATCCAAGGCACGACGGAATTCGTCCACGACGTCGGGGGGAATCCCGGGATCGTCGCCCGCCATGAGAGCGAGGATCGGGCACTCCATCTCGGCGACCGTCTCGATCGGGCCGATGGGCGGCCGCTTGGGATTGCCGTAGAAGCCGATCGCTCCGGCGAGGCCGTGACCTGCGGCCGCCTGATGCCAGGAGTTGCTCCCGCCGAAGCAGAAGCCCAGGGTGAACACTGCGCGGGTCGGATCACCCTCCCTCAGCTGGGCCACGGCTGCGGCAGTGTCGGCGGTGACCCCCTCCAGGGTGGTCAACGGCACGTGCTCCTTGTACGGGAACTCGTCGTTGCGCGCTCCCACCCCGGCGGTCCGCCCGAAATAGTCGATAGCGACGGCGTCGTAGCCGTTCTCGGCGAAGCGGAGCGCAAGCTCCTCGTAGAAGCGATGAAGACCCCTGACGTCGGGGAGGATCACCACCCCGGGGCCTTTCCCCTCGGCGCTGATGGCGCGGAATGCGGCGAACTGGTTTCCATCCGCAGCGGTCAGTGTGAGGCTCTCGCGGCGTGCCACGCCGCCGTCGATCGGCTCGATGGGTGGATGGGAGTCGTCGCTGTAGCACATGCCGCAAAAATACCTCAGGGAGGCGCAGGCCCGAGCCCCGATTGGCGATCGGTCAGGGCGGTCGAGCCATGACCTCATAGGTGTGTCCCAGTGGGCTCACCCAGCGATAGACCCCCGGTCGAACCCGCTTGAGATCCCAGCCGCGATGCTTGCCGACATGGTCGTGCCGGCATAGAGGTCCCATGTTCCACTGCTCGGTGGGCCCTCCACGTGACCAGGGGACGTTGTGGTCGATATCGCATTGCCCCGCCGGCATCCGGCATCCCGGGAAGACGCAGGTCACAGTCTCCGCCTCCAACTGCCGCCTCTGCGAGACGGTCGGTCGTCTCCGGGTGGTCCCGGTCCAGACAATCTCGCCGTCTCCGCCTGTCACTGTGACACGGTGCTCCGAGTCGCTCTGCTCGGCGACCACCTGGCGTGCGATGTCCGAGATGACCGGTCCCCACCCCGGGATTCGCGCTGGGCTCTCGGCGAGCCCGACGAGGGTGACGAGGTCGACATGGATACCGACGACCCCCCGATCGCTCCCCGTATGGCTCTCCCGGGTCGATCCGAGCAGCAGGTCGAGGAAGACGTCGGCGCGGATCTGGTCCATGGTGCGGTCATCGCCCCTGCCTTTCGCTGCACGGGCCAGCCGATTGATCCGCCTCATCGCCCTCGCCGAGTGCGCCGTGGGGAGATGGAGACCGTAGACGTTCGCCGTGCCATCGATGTTGGCATCCGATCCGACACTGCGCTCTTCGAGACCCTGGTGGTAGCGCGCCTTGGCCGCCTGGGGATCTGCCGAGACGATCAGCCTCTGGAGCCTCGCTCTCAGCTCACCTGTGGTGTCACCGGGCGCCGCAGCCGAGACCTTTTCTGCCAGGTCTCTCGCCAATCCCTCGTCGAGATGCCGGGTCTCATCGACCATGACCCGGGCTCGGGGAAGATCGATCATGCCGGAGCGCAGCAGGTGCCACACCCCGGGCAGCCGCTCCACCAGGTCCTCGGCTAGGTGGAACTGACATTCGGCCGAGCGACGGGTGAGGTTCAACGCGGCCCTGATCTCCCAGACGGCCGAGTCGACCACTTCTTCGATGGGTCGCCGGTGGAGTGCATCCTCGGTGGCTTCGGACACGGCGATCATGTCGGCGCAGAGCTCGGCCTGCTCGTGTGCGATCAGGCGGGCCCTCGCCTTCATCAAACGCACCCGGTCGTGACCCGGCAGTCGTTTGCGATCAACTGTGGCAAGGAGGGATGCCATCTCGTGGCCGGGAGAAATCGATTCGAGGTCACCTGGTAGAGGACTCTCCGCTTCGAACATATGTTCGGAACTACCGGGTTCCACCGGCCATGTCAATAGCCTCGTTCGGGGAACTTCCAGAGCTGCCGTGTCCTTAATTCGCCGACCCCACGGCAGACCGCTGTCCTAACCTGCTCGACCCGACTCGACCTCATTGCGGACAGGTCCTGTCCGCAATTTTCGATACGGTGACAGCAACTCCTGCAATCGGGAATAGAGAACCTGCGGGATGACTTGCGAAGGTGTGGCTTCCCACCCGATCCGAATGAAGGAAGAGGAATGACCTGATGACCAACATGATCGAGGCCTACGGGCTGGTCAAGAGATACAAGGAGGTAACGGCGCTTGCCGGGCTCGACCTGGTCGTGCCCGAAGGCGTCGTCCTCGGGCTGCTCGGCCCGAACGGCGCCGGCAAGACCACGGCGGTGTCGATCCTCTCCACGCTGCTCGAGCCGGATGAGGGCAAGGCGATGGTGGCGGGCGCCGACGTCCTCAAGGACCCCAAGTCGGTCAGGCGGCGCATCGGCCTCTCCGGCCAGTATGCCGCCGTCGATGAGTACCTGACCGGGTTCGAGAACCTGGACATGATCGGCCGCCTCTACCACATGGGAAAGCAGCGTTCACGCCAACGGGCTACCGAGCTACTCGAGATCTTCGACCTCGTGGAAGCGGGCGATCGGCCGGTCAAGACCTACTCGGGCGGGATGCGCCGTCGACTCGACCTGGCCGGAGCCCTGGTGGCTGCGCCGCCTGTGTTGTTCCTGGACGAGCCGACTTCGGGCCTCGACCCGCGCAGCCGGGTCGACCTGTGGGACGTGATCCGGGAGCTGGTCGGAAAAGGCACCACCCTCCTGCTCACCACCCAGTATCTGGAGGAAGCAGATCAACTAGCCGACGACATCGTCGTCATCGACCACGGCCGTGAGATCGCTCATGGCACCTCCGACCAGCTGAAGACCCAGGTCGGTGGAGAGCGGATCGAGGTGACCATCGCCGAGTTGACCCAGATGACGGCCGCCCATGAGGTCCTCTCCCGGATCGCGGTCGGCGAGATACGAGTCGACGAGCACAGTCGTGGGATCACCGCCCCGGTGGCGGGCGGTGCATCCACCCTGACTCAGGCCCTGCGAGACCTAGATGCACGGGGCGTCGTGGTCCAGGACGTCGGCTTGCGCCGGCCAACCCTCGATGACGTGTTCCTGACGCTGACCGGTCACAGAGCCGAGGCGCCGGCCGAGGAGAACGGCGGCGAGAAGACGGAGACCCCAGAGCTCGAGGAGGCGAATCGATGAGCACCCTGGTCACCGCACTGGGCGACGGCGCCGTCGTCGCCAAGAGGAACCTGATCAAGATCAAGCGAGTGCCGGAGATCCTGGTCTTCGTCCTCCTCTCGCCGATCATGTTCGTCCTGTTGTTCGCCTTCGTGTTCGCAGGTGCGATCAATGTGCCAGGCGACTACAAGGAGTTCCTGATCGCCGGGATCCTCGCCCAGACCGTGGTCTTCGGATCGACGTTCACCGGCGTCGGGCTGGCCGACGACATGCAGAAAGGGATCATCGATCGCTTCCGATCGCTTCCGATGAGCCGATCTGCGGTGCTGGTGGGTAGGACCGGGAGTGACATCGCCTACAACATGATCTCGATCACCATCATGTCGCTCACCGGGCTCCTCGTGGGCTGGTCGATATCGACGTCGGTGGCAGAGGCAGCGCTCGGCTACGCGTTACTCCTTCTGTTTGCGTACGCCATCTCGTGGATCATGGCCTACATCGGGCTGCTGGTACCGAGCGTGGAGGTGATCAACAACGCCTCGTTCATGGTGATCTTCCCCCTCACCTTCGTGGCCAACACCTTCGTTCCGTTGGAGACCCTTCCTGCTCCCTTGCAGACGTTCGCCGAGTGGAACCCGGTCTCGGCGGTCACGCAGGCAACCCGTGAGCTGTTCGGGAACATCCCGCCCGGATACCCGGAGCCGACCGCCTGGCCGCTGCAAAACCCGGTTCTCTACACCCTGATCTGGGTAGTGATCCTGATCGCGGTGTTCGCCCCGCTCTCCGTGAGGCAGTACAAGCGGGCCGCCCGCCGCTGAGCGGCGGTCGGCGAAGGAGGTGAGCACCCGGCCCCACGGCCGGGTGTTTACTTTGTCGACACCGTCAGACATGGAGGCTGAGATGACAGACAATGGCCAGGGCTTCTCCTCCTGGTTCGAAGGGCTCTCCCACCGCGTGACGCAAGCGGTGGGGCGCCCCTGGGCCTTTCTCCTCGCCCTGATCGTGATCCTCGTCTGGGCCGTGACCGGGCCCCTGTTCGGGTTCGGCGACACCTGGCAACTCGTGATCAACACGGGCACGACCATCGTCACCTTCCTCATGGTCTTCCTGATCCAGCAGACCCAGAACAAGGACGGCAAGGCGGTCGAGCTGAAGTTGAACGAGTTGGTCGCCGCCACCCAGGGCGCCAGCAATCGCCTCATCGACGTCGAAGCGCTATCCGAGGACGACCTCGACACTCTCCGCGGCTATTTCCGGGAGCTCGCCGCATTGGCCGCGCGCGACCACGATCTGACCAAGTCGCACTCACTCGAGGAGGCGCGACGGCTCCATGGCGGCAAGTCACCGGGAACCCAGGCTCCCTGACCTCAGCCGGCTTCGGCTTTGCTCCCGACCGCGAGGAAGTCGCGATCAGGCGGTGAGCGAGGTGAGGCGGACCGTCCCGGCCAATTCCATCGCCTCCCAATAACCGCGGAAGCGGTCGTCGAGAGCCGCCGGGGTCTCGGTGTAGATGCGCCGGCCGAGGATGCGGGCTGCGGTCTGGAGATCCGATCTCCGCTGCTCGACCAAGGCGGCGAGCAGCGAGCGCTCCAGGGGATTCGGGCACAGATCGGGCCGGTCGGCGACGTGCTCGAGCAGTTGGGACAGGTCATGGTCCTGGCCCAGGAGCTCGCCGATCCGATCGAGTGTGATCGCCATCCCGATCATCACCTCAGGCCACATCGGGGTGAGGATCTCCATTTGGTGGCGGAGGTATTTGGCCCGTTTCCGCCACAAATGGAAATGCTGGGGGCTGGGGCTGCGGTAGGCGGTGACCATCTCGCGGCGCCCCCTGGCGTGTGTGGCCTCGAGACCGGGGCCGAGCGCCGCGTAGTCGTTGCGGATCCCCATCCCGTAGGCGGACCTGGCGTCGGGATCGGTGGGCCATGACGCGTAACGTGCTCGGGCCCGCTCCAGGTTGGTCACAACCCTGTGGATCAGCTCGGGGTCCTCCATGGCCCGTTCCTCGACCCGGTCGCGTCTCACCACGAGCCGTTCCCGCATCTCATCGAAGGTGCCCTCGGCGAGGAAGGCACCGTAGATGCCGTACAGGTCGTCGACGGCGTTGACGGTCACGGCCACGTCGCGCACCTCCGAGATGAGCCGGGCGGTGTCCCTCATCCAGGCGTTCTCGAACGCATAGACCCGCTCCCCGAGCTCGAAACGGATGAGACGGAGCAGGGCGCGGATCTTCTTGATCGACTTGCGCGCCTCGTGCACAGCTTCCCGGAAGGCCTCCTCCCCGTCGTAGAAGCCGTTGATCGCATGATCGATCTCATGAATGCCGAGCCGCTGCAGACCGGCCCCGATCGGCTCACCGGGGTGGAGACGAAACCCCGGAAGGGGGAGTACGACGTGATCCGCGAGACGGTCAGTCGCCTGGATCAGAGTCACCATGCCAGCGTAATGTCGGGTTGCGTGAGATCAGCGGGTCTTCTCCCCTTCCGATTCGCATCCGAGTTGGAGCTATTGGTCTGCCACCCCGGCGGGCCGTATTTCGCCCGGAGGGACAATGGGTGGTGGTCCATCGTCAAAGGGATCGTCGAGGTCGACGAGAGTGATCTCGAGGCCGCAGCCAGGGAATTCACCGAGGAAACGGGTTGGCCCACGCCGCCAGGGCCATGGATCGAGTTGGGCGAGACGACGCTCAAATCGCGCAAGGTGGTGGTCGCCTACGCCGTCGAGTCGGACCTCGACCCGGCAACGATGGTACCCGGGACGTTCAGCATGGGAGGGCGCCGCTACCCCGAGATCGACCGGGTCGAGTGGATGACGCCCGATCAGGCGCGGGTCAAGCTGAACCCGGCCATGGGCGTGTTTGTCGACCGGCTCATGTCCTACCTCTCTCGAACCGGGAACAATTCGCCATGATCGGTGCTTTGTTGATGACGAAGACTGGAGCAAGCGAATGACAGAGATGCCCAAGACCGAAGCCGAATGGAGAGAGAGATTGTCGCCGGACCAGTACCAGGTCCTGCGCGAGGCAGGCACCGAGCGTGCCTTCACCGGCAAGTATTGGAACAGCAAGACCCCGGGCACCTATCGATGTGCCGGTTGCGGCGAGGAGTTGTTCTCCAGTGACACCAAGTTCGACTCGGGCACCGGGTGGCCCAGCTTCTACGAGGCCCTCAAGCCGGAGCGGATCGCAGAGTCACAGGATCGGTCGTTCGGGATGGTGCGCACCGAGGTGACCTGCGCCAATTGCGGAGGACATCTCGGGCATCTGTTCGAGGACGGACCCAACCCGACCGGGATGCGTTACTGCATCAATTCGGCCGCCCTGGACCTCGAAGCGGAGGGCTAGCCGCTCAGTCCGAAGTCCATCCCTGACGGTATCGGTCCAGCAGGGCGACATACTCGTCGTCGCGATCCCCGCGAGGGACGGCTGCGACATCGACGGTGCCCGACAGCATCCCCTCCTCCTCGTCGTAGCTGACTGCGAAGCCCTCCATCATCCGCAACACGGCCCGGTTCCACGGCTGGATGGAGAACCAGAGCCGATGGATCCCGGAGCCCCGTGCCGAAGCGACCAGAGCATCGAACAGAGCCCGACCCAGGCCCCTGCCCTGATACTCGTCGACGACGGTGACCGCGATCTCTGCACGCCCGTCGTCGCCGACGATGTAACGGCCGACCCCGGCCGGCTGGTCGTCGATGGTGGCCCCCCAAGCCACGTGTGACACCTGGTCGACGTCGGTCAGATACTGGATCTCGGCCTCGTTCAACGTGGACCTTCCCGAGCCGAACCTGGCGAAGCGGCTCTGCTCGGACATGTGGCTGAGACCCTCTCGCATCAATTCGCCATCCTCCGGGAGGAGGGGGCCGAGCTCGGCCATGGTCCCGTCACGAAGTTGGATGGCGATGAGGGCTCGCTCGCCGGTCTGCCCGGGTTCGGTAGAAGTGATCGATCTCTCCGCTGCTTGCTCTAGCAAGCATAACGCGTGCAAAACCTTATCCCGGTGTCTTCCAATGCCGGGGGTTAACTTTTCCGTCGATGGCGAGGCAACGCACCGCGACCGCAACCTCCCGCTTCGGCTCGGGGAAGCGCGAGTCACACGACTCGACCGCGTTCTACGAGAGATTCGCCCCTCCCGTCTTGTCGCCCGACGAGACTGTGACGGAGCCGGCATTGCTCGACGTCGTCATCCACGGGGACGCGAGGACAATGGGTGACGACCAGGTGGCGGACCGCTCGGTGGCCCTGGTGGTCACCTCGCCCCCCTACTACGCCGGGAAGGAGTACGAGACCGACCTCGCCTCCGGGCTCGTGCCGGCCTCTTACGTCGAGTACCTCGAGATGCTCCACGACGTGCTCTCCATCTGCCTCCGCAAGTTGGAGCCCGGCGGGCGAATGGCGATCAACGTGGCCAATCTGGGACGCAAGCCCTACCGGTCCCTGTCGGCGGACGTCATCACCATGCTCCAGGATGACCTCGGGATGCTGATGCGCGGTGAGGTGATCTGGGTGAAGGCGAGGGGTGCAGGGGGAAGTTGCGCCTGGGGGTCTTACCGCTCGCCTCAGAACCCGGTGCTTCGTGACGTCAGCGAGCGAGTGATCATCGCATCCAAGGGGAGGTTCGATCGTGCGTTGAGCCGTGCGAAGCGGGAGTCAGAAGGGCGCCCTCACGAGGCGACGATCTCTACCGAGGAGTTCCTCGAGGCCACCCTGGACGTGTGGGAGATCCCGTCGGAGAGCGCCCGAAGGGTGGGCCATCCAGCCCCGTTCCCGGTGGCCCTCCCCCAGCGTCTCATCGAGCTGTACACCTATCGGGGTGACCTCGTGCTCGACCCCTTCATCGGCTCGGGCTCGACCGGCGTTGCCGCGCTGCGCGCCGGCAGGCACTACGTCGGTTTCGACACCGACGAGGGATACGTCGCGCTGGCTCGTGCCCGCATCGCCGGAGAGCCGGCGTGAGGATCCTCGCCGTCTGCGCCGGGAACATCTGCCGATCGCCGGCTGCGGAGGCGGCGATCAGGGCCGCGGCGATGGAGGCCGGGCTCGATGTGGACGTGGATTCCGCCGGCAC
>DATBIX010000076.1:0-38195 GCA_036556665.1 Acidimicrobiia bacterium | reverse complement strand
TCGACCGCCGCCACCGGGACCACCGCCAATTGTGCGATCCTCTCCCCGCGTCCGAAGGTGACCGGCTCCGATCCGTGGTTGATGAGCAGCACGGATATCTCACCCCGGTACCCGGAGTCGATCAAGCCAGGCCCGTTCACGACGCCGATCCCGGATCGCATGGCGTGGCCGCTCCGGGGAAGGACCAGCCCGGCAAACCCCTCCGGGATGGCGACGGCGAGACCCGTGGGCACCGCCGCCCTCTCCCCCGGCGCCAGCGACACCTCGATTCTCGCCTGAAGATCGACGGCAGCATCGCCGATATGAGCGGTTGTGGGAATTGCCACTTCCGGATCGAGTCTTACGAAATTAGCCTGCATGTCGTTGTCGCGGGGCTCCGGGCGGGATGACCGGACGACTGTAAGCGAGCGTGCCCGATGACCGCCACATCCCGCCTCCGACGGCGCACCCTCCGGCTGTTCACGATGGAATCTCTCGGTTTCATCGACCCACCCGACCAGAGCTGGACCGTCTCGCCCTCGCTGCCGGCCCCGGCCACCTCCCCCCCGAGCGCCACGACACAGACCACGGAGTTGTACGAGATTCCGACGGGCAAGCACACCAAGCGGGTGGAGCCAACCGGCGAACTGATCAAGGACATATGGGATTCGACCGAGCTCCACGCGCCGTCCCTGCTCGACTGGGCCCCCGAGTCCTTCAGCGCCACCAAGTTGGGGAGGCGCAGTTGGAGATGGCCGGTGGTGATCTCGGTCATGGTGGTGGTGCTCTCCGTGGCCGCCTTCGGTTACTGGTTGTACGGCCGGGCAGACAGCCAGACTTCTATCGCATTGTCGGTGGTCACAGAGCAGGCCCTTCACCTCGACGAGATGTTCGATCGTTCCGAGCCCCTCATCCGTGACCTCGACGCCGAACGGCTGCCGGAGGCCAACCAGGACTCGACTGTCTTCTTCGACATCGGTGAGGCTGCCCGGGCGATGTTTGCCGCATCCGCCGACCTCCCGGAATCTGACACCTCCGATCGGACCGCGGCGGCCGAAGCGGCATCGCTCGCCATCGACGCCTCGCGCCGTCTCATGGACGCCACCGCCTATCGGACCGCCCTCGAGCCGGCCCTGACACTCCCGTTGTTCGAGACCGACCCGGCCCTCACCGACCTGACCACGGCCACGGCCGCCTTCACCGAGTGGCGTAGCGGATTCGAGAACATCCTCGATGCCCTGCCCTCCGAGATGACCGGACTCACGTCCGCGGCTCTGGGGGACGTTTCAGGCAAGTTGGAAACGGTGCAGAGCGCCTATCTGGACGCAATGCGTCTCGGGGACAGGGCTGTCGCCGTGGAAGCGATCGGCGGGCTCAAGGCCGACCTGCTCCAGGTGAGGGCGGCCATGATCGCAGACCTCGGCGACCTGGCCACAGCGGTCGACGGTCTGATCGAGCAGGCCCGATCCCGTCTCGCTCCGTTACTCGGCTGACTCCAGGGCAGCGACCTCCTTCTCGAAGTCGGCTGCGTCCTGGAACTCCTTGTACACCGAGGCAAACCGGAGATAACCGACCTCGTCCAGCGAGCGCAGCCGCTCGAGGACCTCGAGACCGATGTCCTCGGAGCTGACCTGGGCGCCCTGAGATCGGAGCGAGCCCTCCACTTCCTCGACCAGACGCTCGATGGCGGATCCCGATATCGGGCGATCGGCAAGGGCCGCCGAGATCCCGGCGGCGAGCTTGGCGGCGGAGAACGGCTCGAGCCGCCCGTTCCGCTTGCGGACGATCAGCTGAGGCTCGACACGCTCATAGGTGGTGAACCGCTGAGAGCAGTCCTCGCACTGGCGCCGCCGTCTTATCGCCTGACCCGTTTCCGCCGGGCGGCTGTCGATGACGCGGGTGCTCGGCGCACCACAGATCGGGCAGAGCATGGCGGCAGGGTAAACGGGTGGCGGAGTGGACGCCGAAGAAGAAGGCAATCGAATCGGGCTCGCTCAGCCGACCGGGATGAGGAGGACCTGGCCGGGGTAGATGACCCCGGCTTCGACGCCGCTGAGACTCGAGATGTCGGCGACCAGGTTCCTCACGTCTCGTTCCGGCCCGGCCATGCTCGATGCGATCTCCCAAAGCGTGTCCCCCGGCTCGACCACGTACTCGGATGGGGCCGGCAGTGGCGTGCCGGCGTCGGCGGCGTTGCCGATCATGAGAAAGACCACGCAAACGGCGGCGAGAAGCAGTATCAGCCGGACGGACAGCTGGTGCTTTGCCATCTGCACTGGTCTTCCTCCTGATCGGACCCTTGCGGGTTTGCTGGATGCAGGTCCGTGATCGAACGTGCGTTCGTCACTCTACCGAACGCACGTTCGGTGTCAAGTCGAACAGATGTTTGGTTTCGAACTCTTGTTCGATTAGTCTGACAGGACCAGTTTGGAAGGAGTCAGGGATGCTCAGCGAACGCCAACAGCAGGTTCTCGACTACATCAGGAAGACCGTGGCCGCCCGGGGCTATCCCCCTTCGGTGCGGGAGATCGGCGAGGCCATCGGGCTCTCCTCTCCCTCGACGGTCCATTCCCATCTCTCTGCTCTGGTGGAAGCGGGAGTGATCCGACGGGACCCGACCAAGCCCCGAGCCATCATGATCGTCGACGAGGCACCGGCCCCAGCGGTCGAACTGCCCCAGCGCCTTCGCGAGGTCCCGGTCTTGGGCCGGATCGCCGCCGGGACCCCGATCCTGGCCGCAGAGCACGTCGAGGAGGTGATCCCGCTCCCGGTCGACCTGATCGGCAACGACCCCGTGTTCCTGCTCCAGGTCAAAGGAGATTCGATGATCGAGGCCGGCATCCTCGAGGGTGACCTGGTGGCCGTGCGGAGTCAGAAGGACGCCCGCGACGGGGAAATCGTCGCCGCACTCGTCGAGGGGGAAGAGGCGACCGTGAAGCGGCTGCGCCGACGCGACGGCAAGGTGATCCTCGAGTCGGCCAACCCGGCCTACCAGCCGATGGTCTTCACCGATGGCGTGGAGTTGGTAGGCAAGGTGGTGAGCGTCCTTCGGCGCTATCCCTGATCGAGCACACCCGTGAAGACGTACTCGGCCGGCCCGATCAGCCAGGCGACCCCGTCCTCGATGATCACCTGACCTGAGCCGCCGGGGACGTCGACATCCACCGTGCCGTCGGCTCCATCGAGCGCAACGGCCGCAGAGGCGACCATCCCGGTGCCGCACGCCAGCGTCTCGCCAACACCTCGCTCCCACACCCTCATCGTGACCCGGTTGCCATCGATGGCGATGAACTCGACATTGCACCCGGCATCGAACCCGGCCTCGCTGGCCACCCTCGGTCCCAAACCGGCCAGGTCGATCCCCGCCGGGTCATCGACGATGCGGACGGCATGTGGATTGCCTGTGTCCACCAGCCAGTAAGTGAATCCGTCGATCGTCTCCTGGCCCTCGATCAAGACCGGACCGATCTCGGCCTCGACTACACCCTCTCCTATTCGCACCTTCCGGATCCCACCGGGTGTGTCGACTTTGAACTCGTCGGACTCGGACCAACCCTGGTCGCGGGCGTATCGGGCCACGCAGCGAAGACCGTTGCCGCACATCTCCGCCGGGCTCCCGTCGGCGTTCCAGTAGTCCATGACGATCGGCTGACCCGGCACGACCATCAGGACGCCGTCCGCCCCCACCCCGAAGTGCCGGTCGCAGAGCCGGACCACCTCCGCCGTGGTCGGCTTCACGGGGCCGGTGACCACCACGAAGTCGTTACCGAGGCCCTGCATCTTGGTGAACTCGATCCGGCTCATGACAAGACCTCCAACACCCTCCTCGCCCGCTGCTCCGGGTCGGCGATCCACGGTATCCAGCGTATCCGCGGATCCCGCTGAAACCAGGTGCGCTGCTTGCGGGCAAGGCGCTTGGTCCGGGAGGAGATCGTGGCAAACGCGTCGTCCATCTCGATCCTCCCACTCAACGCCTCGAGGATCTCGCGATACCCGACCGCGCCGCGTGCGGTGCGGCCCAAGAGGGGGCCGATGCGACGCACCTCGTCGACCAGCCCTCCCCGGCGCATGTGATCGAGCCGCGCCTCGACGCGGCCGTCGAGGTCGCTCCCCGGGTCGATCCCGACCGCGGTGAACCCGATCTCGGGCACATACCGCCGGACGTCGTCGGCCAAGGCGGTGGCTGCTCGTCTCGTCGGAGTCTCGCCGGTCAGCTCGTAGATCTCGACTGCCCGGACGACCCGTCTCGGATTGGACATGTCGACATGGGAAGGAGCCTCGGGGTCGACTGCGAGCAGCTTGTCGACCAGATCCGTGTCCTCTCTTGCCTCCAGGTCGGATCGGAGGGTCGGATCGGTCGGCGCGAAGGTCATCGGGTCGACCAGAGCCCGGAAATGGAGCCCGGATCCCCCAGTGATGATCACCGCCGGAGACGCCGTGCCGGCCAGCACCTCTCGTCCCATCCGGCGAAACTCGGCAACGGTGAAGTCCTCCGAGGGATCGACCACGTCGATCATGTGATGAGGGATACCGCGGCGCTCGAGCATCGTCGGTTTGGCGGTGCCGATGTCCATGCCCCGATACACCTGCATCGAATCGACGGAGATGACCTCACCTCCGAGCCGCTCGGCCAGCCTGATCGACATCTCGGTCTTCCCCGCGGCCGTCGGGCCCACCAGAGCCAGGACCTTGGTCAGATCGGGCTCCCGACCAGGTGGTGCTGATGGGCCGACTCGACCACGACATCGAGAAAGCTCCCTTCGGGATGTCGACCCGGGACGTGGACCACCTTCCCGGTTCGGGTCCGTGTCGTCGCAACAAGCGGGTCCTTCTTCGAGGGCCCCTCGCTGAGCACTTCCAGCGTCTTCCCGGTCAGCTCGGCGTTGCGCTCTGCCGAGATTCGGTTCTGAAGCTCGGTGAGCCGGGAGAACCGCTCCTTTGTCACCTCTTCGGCGACGAACAGGTCGGTCATCCGCGCCGCCGCGGTGCCGGGACGGGGCGAGAAGATGAACATGAAGGCCTGATCGAATCGGGACTCCTCCACCACTTCCAAGGTCTGGGCGAAGTCCTCCTCGGTCTCGCCCGGGAAGCCCACGATGACGTCGGTGGACACGCCCAGGCCGGGGACCAGATCGCGCGCCATGGCCAGCCGCTCGCAGTACTTCTTCCGGTTGTAGCCGCGGTGCATGGCCCGCAGCACACGATCGGACCCGGATTGGAGAGGGAAATGGAGGTGCTCACAGACGGCCTCGGTCTCGGCCATGGCCAGGGCAACGTCCTCGCGGAAGTCGTTGGGATGGGGGCTGGTGAACCGCACCCGGCGGATCCCGCCGACAGCTCCTACCCGCCGCAACAGCTCGCCGAAGATCGGTCTTCGCCTCCCGTCCAGGGCCAGGTCCCGACCGTAGGTGTCGACGTTCTGGCCGAGGAGCGTGACCTCGACCACACCGTCGGCTGCGAGCCGCTCAACTTCCCGGACTATGTCGCCGGGCCGGCGCGAGATCTCCACCCCGCGAACCGACGGGACGATGCAGAAGGTGCACGAGTTGTTGCAGCCGACCTGGACCGTCACCCACGCCGAATGGTGCAGCTCCCGCTTGACCGGGAGGGAAGAGGGCATCGCCTGCAACTCGTCGACCACCTCGGTGATCGGGCCCCAGTTCTCGGCGTGATCCATCAGGTCGAGCACCCGATCCAGGTTGTGCGTGCCCATCACCACATCCACCCACGGAGCCCGCTCCCTGATCAGATCGCGCTCCTTCTGGGCCGCACACCCGCCCACCACGAGGAGCATGCCCGGGTTCACGTCCTTCATCGCCTTGAGCTGGCCCAGGTTCCCGTACATCCGGTTGTCGGCGTTCTCCCGAATGGTGCAGGTATTGACGAAGACCACGTCGGCAGTGTCGAGGTCTGGCGCCGCCACCATCCCATCCATCTCGAACAGCCCGGCGATCCGCTCGGAGTCGTGCTCGTTCATCTGGCACCCGAAGGTGCGGATGAGATAACGCTGACCGACCCGGTTCGGTCGGCGCCGGGCCGGCTCGCGCAATGCTGGGTTGGGAAGCAGGACTGATTGGGTCATGTGCTCGCCTCAGCGGGCGAAGTCGGTCGCCCGGAACTCGCGGATCACAGTGACTTGGATCTGGCCCGGGTACTGCAGGTCTTCCTCCAGTTTACGGGCGATCTTCCGTGACAGCTCCCTGGCCTCGAGATCGGACACGTCTCCAGGATCGACCACGACCCTCACCTCGCGTCCCGCCTGGAGGGCGAATACGTGATCGACCCCGGGGAACTCCATGGCGAGCGTCTCGAGACGCTCCAGCCTCTTCACGTATCCCTCCAGCGTCTCCCGGCGTGCACCGGGCCGCGCCGCCGAGACCGCGTCGGCAGCCTGGACGATGACGGCCAGGATCGTGCGTGGCTCCACCTCGTTGTGATGGGCCTCAATCCCGTGGACCACTGCGGCGTCCTCATCGAAGCGGCGGGCGATCTCGGCTCCGATCAGGGCGTGCGATCCCTCCACCTCGTGGGTGACCGCCTTGCCCAGGTCGTGGAGGAGAGCGGCGCGTTTCACCGGCACCGGGTCGATGCCAAGCTCCGAGGCGAGCATCGAGGCGATGTGTGCCGTCTCAACCAGGTGATTGAGCACGTTCTGGCCGTATGAGGTGCGGTACTTGAGCCGCCCGAGCAGGGTCACGATCTCGGAGTGCATCCGCGAGACGCCGGCTTCGACCAGCGCCCACTCCCCCGCATCCCTGATGCTCTGCTCGACCTCGTCGCGTGCCTTGGCATAGGCCTCCTCGATCGAGGCCGGGTGGATCCGCCCGTCGGCGACCAGCTTTTCCAGGGTTATGCGCGCCACCTCGCGTCGAACCGGGTCGAACGAGGAGACCGAGACCGCCTCGGGAGTGTCGTCCACGATGAGGCTGGTCCCGGTGACCGACTCGAGATGACGGATGTTCCGGCCTTCACGGCCGATGATCCGGCCTTTCATGTCGTCGGACGGAAGCTGGATCACTGACACAGTGGTCTCGGTGACGACTTCGGAGGAGAGACGCTGGATGGCGGTGGCGAGGATCCGCCGGGCCCGGCGATCAGCCTCCTCGCGCGCCTTGATCTCCAGGTCGCGTACCACGATCATCGCCTCGCGTCGTGCCTCGTCCTCGACCTGGGCGAGCATCTCCGACTTGGCCGCGGTGACGTCGATCCCGGCGATCTGCTCCAGCCGGAAACGGGCCTGCTCCCTCAGCCTCTCCAGATCGGCCCGGGTGACATTGAGCTCCTCTTCCCGGTCGATGAGCATCTTCTCCCTCTGGGCCAGGTTGGAGGCACGCTGGTCCAGGGTCTCCTCGCGCTGGGTCAGACGGGACTCGAGGGCGGATGCCTCCAACCGGCGATGCTCGAGGCTCGCCTCCTCGCGCTCCCGATAGGTCTCGGCCTTGGCCCTTCCCTCCTCCTCCGCCTTCGACAAGATCCGCTGGGCTTCGAGCCGGGCGTTGGTGACCATGTCCTCGGCCGAGACGCCGTCTCTCTCCCGTCTCCGGGCGATGGCGAGACGGGCGAGCAGATACCCGAACCCCAGGCCGATGGCGAGCCCGAGGACCGCCATTCCGATCACACCGACGGTGCCCATCGTGGATCTCCTTTCCCGGTCCTAACAATGAACGTGCCGAGCCCACGAGGGGCCCGGCACACGAAAAGAGCTGAACTAGCTAGGCGGGTCGGTCACCCGTCGATCAGTCGGCTCCTTCTCTGGTCATGTTCTTCCCGGTTGCAGTTCTAAGTCGTTTTTCGTGTGGAGACCCGATGCTACACGCCGATCAGGAGAGAGAAACGTCTACTCCTCGTCCGGTGCCTGCTCCTCGCCGACTGCAGCGACTTCCTGGTCGTCGCCAGGCTCGTCCGATGAAGTCTCACCGAGTCCGACCAACTCGTAGACCTTGGCCTGGAGCTGCATCGCAACCTCGGGGTTCTCCCTGAGGAAACGCTTGGCGTTCTCCCGGCCCTGACCCAACTGGTCGTCGTCGAAAGTGAACCAGGCACCGCTCTTGTGTACCACCCCGTGGTCCACGGCCACGTCGAGGAGACTCCCCTCACGTGAGATGCCGTGACCGAACATGATGTCGAACTCGGCCAGCCGGAAAGGGGGTGCCATCTTGTTCTTGGCCACCTTCACCTTGACCCGGTTACCCACCGCGTCGGCACCATCCTTGATCGACTCGATGCGACGAATGTCGAGACGGACCGACGAGTAGAACTTGAGCGCCCTCCCGCCCGGGGTTGTCTCAGGTGAGTTGTGCACCATGACGCCATCTGCCAGGTAGTTGTGGTGGCCCTCGACCTCGAGGTCGAACCGCCTCATACTCCTGGTGGGCGGCTTGACGTGGATGTCCAGTATCGGTACTGCCTCGAGTGCGAGCCTCTTCCTCGCCGGCTCGATCACCACAGATCCCTTGCCACGATGGTGCTCGAGCAGTTTGTAGGACATCGCATCAGGCACGTAAGGGGCGATCAAGTCATGAAGCGCCTCCGTCCCATCACGATCGAAGACGATCACAGCGCTCCCGGCCCTGTCGATCAACTTACAGCTGAGCCCGTATGACTCACGTAGAAGGGCCACCAGACGACGCTGTGATCCCTTGTCCATGGCTTGGACACAGATGTCCGAACGCCCTCCGGACCCGTCCCGGCGACGGACGGCGAAGCTGCCATCGTCCATGTACCAAATGGCCAGGGCGAACGGGGTCAGGTCTTTGAGATAGTCCCAGCTGAACACCTTCTTCCCGGCCAGATAGACCGATGAGCGCAACTCGTCGAGCTCGACCAACGGTGTGGTCTCAACCATCAGCCCACCTTTGGGATGTGGAGAGATGGTGTGAGGCACGCCCTCGAGCAGACCCGCCTTCCATGAGGCATATGCGTTCTGCTTCGGTCCGTGCCCGAAGCAAAAGCGGGACTTGATGCCGTCGCCTCCGCCATGCGGCCGCTGCGACGAAATCGACCCATCCCCCATGAGGGACCCGAGCACCAATTGGCGCTGCTGATCTGACAGATAGTGAGGAAGTGGCATGAGCACCCGGTCACCTGCCAGAAGCTCGCCTGCTTCTCGCCATCCCCCTGGAGTGGAGATCAGATGGTTCGCCGTCGCCGCGAATCGGGCGCGGCCGTTGCCTTCCGGTTTGTACACGGTGAACTGGAGGAATTCGTCGGCGTCGCCATTGTCGAACCAGTTGACGATCTTCTTGGGCTCGACCCTGCCGGTCTCGGGATCCACCGCCATGACTTCGACCGGGAGTCGTTGGTCGACGATGGTGCCGATCCTCTTGGAGGTGCCGTCGGCGAGCAAGACCCGAGTGTCCCATGAGAGGCAGCCGAACATCACACCGATCTTCTCCCGGAGCTGGTTGATGAACACCGCCGTGGTCTTGGACTTGTTCAGCGTGCCGGCCAGCTTGCGCAGTGCCTGTGACATGAGTCTTGCCTGCAACCCGACGTGGGCATCACCCATCTCCCCCTCGATCTCGGCTCGGGGGACGAGGGCGGCCACCGAATCGATGACCAGGACATCGAGGGCGCCGGAGCGGATCAACATGTCGGCGATCTCCAGTGCCTGCTCCCCGGTGTCGGGTTGGGAGATGAGGAGCTCGTCGACGTCGACCCCGATCGCCTTGGCGTACACCGGGTCGAGGGCATGCTCGGCGTCGATGAAGGCGGCGATGCCGCCGTTGCGCTGCGCCTCGGCCACGATGTGGAGGGCGAGACTGGTCTTCCCGGAGCTCTCCGGCCCGTACAACTCGACTATCCGACCACGGGGGACACCACCGATCCCCAGGGCGAGGTCGAGGGAGAGGGCACCGGTGGAGATCACTTCCACCTTGCGGTTGGCGGCCTCACCCATCTTCATGATGGCGCCCTTACCGAATTGACGCTCGATCTGGCTGACCGCCATGTCCAGGGCTTTGTCTCGTTCCACTTCGGCTCCTTCCTCGGGCTCCATGACGGTCAACGTATCTGCCGGTTGGGACAGATCCTGTCCCGGTTCCGCCGGATACTAACCGAACATGTGTTCGTCATGAGGATTTACCGGGTGAGCGGGAAGGTTTCAAGGGGCTCATACCTGGCCCCTCCCCGACCGAGATGCGATTGGTACACGACGACCGATGTGCAGGGCCAGCCCACCCCGACGTCTGGTGCGCCCTCGATCATGGCCGTCACGTCCTCGGGCGGTCGCACCCGGCTCACGGTGAGATGGGCCTGATATGGCCGCTCCTCCGCGGGGAAACCGGCGGCGAGAGCGGCTTCGTCGCTCAGCGCGGCCAACTCCGCGAGACGGGTCTTGCCCTCCACGATGTCCAGCCACAAGACAGTCGCCTTGCCCGGCCGCGGGAAAGCCCCCATCTGCCCCAGTTTGACCTGAAAGGAAGGCCCCAGATCGGATTCGTCGAGAGCGGCCAGCACCCGCTCGTACCCGGTCGTGTCGGCCCACCCCAGGAAGCGAAGGGTGAGATGCCAGTTCTCGGGCGGCACCACCCTGCCCGGGACCGGCGTCGAGGCCAGTCGATCGGCCAGGGCCATCCGCACCTCGGCGGGAAGTGGCGCCGCGATGAAGAGACGACGTCGCGGTTCATCGCTCACCACCATCTGCCGATGAGCCCGAGACGGGTGAGGTGGAGGGCGGCGGTCGAGGCATAGGCGCGTATCCGCTCCCTGTCCCCTGTGAAGCGGATCTCCCTCGCCCGCACGTCGTCCGGGGTGGCGACGCCGATGTACACGGTCCCCACCGGCTTCTCCAGGGGCTCGGGCCCGGCCGACCCGGTCACCGCCACCGCGACCTCGACCCCAAGGAGCTCACGCGCCCCTGATGCCATGGCCAGGGCGGTGGCCTCGTCGACCACGTGGCTGACGTCACCGACTCCCAGCAGCGCCTTCTTGAGCTCGGGGTCGTAGGCCACCAGACCACCCCTGACCACCGTGGACGACCCGGGTAGCTCCGTCAGCCTCGCCATGACCAGGCCGCCTGTCATCGACTCTGCCGCCCCGATGCGATAGTCGAGATCGGACAACAGCCGGAGCAACACCCGCTCGATGGTCTCGTCGTCCTGGCCGAAGATGGAGTCCCCCAGCCGTGACCGGACCTCCATCTCCATCGGCTCGATCAGACGACGGGCCGCGCCGACCGAGTCGGCTTTGGCCGTGATCCGGAGCTTGATCTCTGAGGCCGAGGCGAGGAAGGCGAGGGAGGGGTTCACCGAGCCGGTGTAGAGGTCGTCGAGTATCTCGGCCACCTCGGACTCGGGACGGCCCCAGGTCCGCAGCAACAGGCTCGATATCACCTGAGACTCCCCCGACTCGCCCACCAGCCTGGGGAGGACCTCGGCGAAGAGCAGGTACTCCATCTCGGCTGGCACCCCCGGGAGACAGAAGATCAGCTTCCCCTCGTGACGGACGGAGAGGCCGGGGGCGGTTCCCCGTGGGTTGGGAAGCAGCTCGGCACCGGTCGGATGCCACGCCTGGCGGAGATTGCTCTCAGGCATCGCCCGTCCCCGCTGCGCCCACCAGTCACGGAGGTGGTCGGCATAGGCCTCGTCGAACACCATCTCGGTGCCGGTGGCGAGGCAGACCGCCTCACGGGTGATGTCGTCCTGGGTGGGACCGATCCCGCCTGTGATCACCACCGCGTCCGACCGGCTCAGTGCAACTCGGATCGCCGAGGCGATGCGCTCCAGGTTGTCACCGACGGTCTGCTGGAAATGGGCGTCTAACCCGCGCTCGGCCAGGGCGGCGCCCATGGTTGCCGTGTTGGAGTTGACGATTTGCCCGAGCAAGAGCTCCGTGCCCACCGCGATCACCTCGACGATCACGGGCGGGCTGCTCCCCGCTCACCCACCGCTTGACACCATTGCCTCCATGTCGGGGCCCAGTACCGAGGTGTACTCCACCTGGACCCATTCGCCGACCGCACCCCGATCGAGCCTGACCACGCCGTCGATTTCAGGCGCCTGGCGATGGGAGCGGCCGATCGGCACTCCGTCCTCGACCTGATCTACCAGGATCCGGTCACCCCGCCCCAGCCACTCGGAGTTACGCCACTGGGTCACCTCCTCCTGGATCGAGGCGAGATGACGAAGCCTCTCCATCGCCAGCTCCCGGGGCACCTGGCCCTCCATGTCCGCCGCCGCAGTGCCCGGCTCCGCCGAGTATGGGAAGAACCCAGCCCAGTCGAGCTGCAGCTCGGCCAGGAAGTCGGCCAGCTCGTCGACGTGGTCGTCGCTCTCACCGGGGAAGCCGACTATGAACGACGAGCGGAGGGCAGAGTCCGGGTCGAGCTCTCTGATCCGCTCGACCAGTCGGGAGTGCTTCTCGGCATTCCCGGGCCGCTTCATCCTACGGAGCAGGTCGCCGGAGACATGCTGGAGGGAGAGATCGAAGTAGGGCACGACCCGCGAGCCCGAGGTCATCGCCTCGAGCAGACGTTCACCAATCTCCCTCGGATGCAGATAGAGGAGTCTGAGACGCTCCAGCCGGGGCACGTCCGAGAGAAAGGTGAGGAGATCGGGCAGACCACCCGGTGCCCCGATGTCACGGCCATAGGCGGCAAGATCTTGGGCGACCAGGACCACCTCGCTCACGCCTGATTCGACCAGCCCGACCAGCTCCTCCCTGATCTCCACCGGTCGTCGCGAGCGCTGCTTGCCCCGGATGGCGGGTATGGCGCAGAAGGTGCACGGCTTGTCGCAGCCCTCGGCGACCTTGAGATAGGCGTAGGGCAGACCCGACACCGGGCGGCCCGTGGCGTGGAGGATGTCCATCACCGGCCGCCGCCGCAGCTCGACCGCCTGCCATCCCGTGAGGCCATCGAGCAGGCCGACCAGCTCTCCATAACGGTCGATGCCGAGGACCGCATCGACCTCGGGAAGGGCGCTCGCGACCTCGGAGCCGAAGCGCTGCGCCATGCAGCCGATGACCACCGACCTGGCACCGGGTCGCTTGCGATCTTCGAGCTCGAGGATCGTCTCCACCGACTCCGCCCTCGCCTCCTCGATGAAGGCGCAGGTGTTGACCATGACCACATCGGCGTCTTCGGGCCCCTCGGCCCAGAGGTAGCCGGCCTCCGAGAGCATGGCCATCACCTTCTCGGAGTCGACCTGGTTCTTGGCACACCCGAGCGTGCTCAACCAGACGGTGGGTCCGGGCATGAGAAGAGCTTAGGAACCCGTCCGACGCCTTCAGACGATGGGGTGAGGTGCAGTCATTGCCGTGAAGACTCGACTACGACGAGGAGATGGCCTGGTGCCACGGCATCGGCGAGCGTGTTCCAAGTGGAGGTGCTCACCGTGCCATCTTCCTCGATCTCGGCACAGGCGAGATGGACCGCGTCGACCAGGGCGGCGAGGGCGTGGTCGATGTCATACGCCTGGGCCACGGCGATACGTGCCCCGGCCACGTCACCACGTCCGACCGCAAGGATCGCTTCCTCGGCGAAGGCGTCCGCCTTCGCGTTCATCAGATCTCGCGGAAGAGGTAACGCCGGAGGATGTCGATGCGATGGTCGAGCGTGTCGGGGTCCAGGTACCAGAGCATCGCCGCCACGGTCGACAACAGCGGGTTCCCGTCCTGCGGCGTGAAGGAGAACCCGACCACCTCGTTGCCGTTGCGGACGGCCAGCGTCTCGAGGGCCACCACCGTCTGGCTCATGATCCGCCCGTAGTACCCGTGGTCTCGTCCGAAGGAGAACACCTGGTTGGCCGACTTCTTGTGGGTCACCGCGACCCGGGTGTTGGCCATGAGACGCTCCTTGGCCTCCTCCACCGTTATCTCTTCGTCGAGCTGAAGGGAGAACTGGATCGAGTGCATGTACTGGGTGTTCAACTTCACCGCCGACGAGTAGACGTTGAGGTCGTATCCCAGGGTCTCGAACAGCATGTGGGCGTCCCGAGCATGATGGGTCCCGAATCTCTCGTCCTTGTGTGCCTCCACGGTCGGGCTGGCCACGAAACCGGCGTCCTGGCTGATGTCATTGGCCCGTCTCATGCACAGAAAACGCCCGTCTTCCAAATGCGACACGCCGTCGGAGTCGATCGCCAGCGACTTGATCAGGGCGGCGATGTTGTGGGTGTTGCAGGAGACGATTTGGAGGAAGCGATCGGTCCCCGCGTCGAGGGCATCGTCGTTGATGCCACGGGCGTACATCTTGCCGAAGCCGAACTCCGACCCCTGGGCCATGAACCCCCTCGGGCCGGTGGCCAGGCTGTAGAACTCTTCCTTCATCTCGTTGCCGACCGGGGTGCAGTCGATGACGACGGTGGCCCGCTCGATCGCTTCACGTGCCTCGTATTTCGGGGCGTGCCCGAGCTCCTCGAAAGTCGAGAATCGGTCGTCGTCGACGGCGAGGACCGCTCCCCTGCGCTCCAGGTCGTTCACCTTGGCCCGTTCGGTCAGCAGCGGGGTCCGCTTGTGAAATGTGACCTCATCGATGCCGAAATGCTCCTTGTTGTCGGCGAGAAGGCCGATCAGGGGCTCTCCGATCGTTCCGGTGCCCACCACGTGGACGATGCTCATTGGGTACTCCTCCGGCGGATGCACGCCTGCTTCCGGGAGATCAGATTACTTACCCCCCGGCGACGCGGAACCAACCAGTTTCTGCTCAGCCGAGCAAAGCCTCGGCGATCGGAACCGCTCTCTGGCACAACTCCCCGCTGAACACCTCGGCCCCTTGGTTCTCTTCGAGGGCCAGCGCAGTCACGTACACCACCCGGTCATCCGACCGGGCCAGCACTCCTCCCGAAGCCGTCATGCCGACCTCGGTGCAGAACGCCTCCTCCCCCAGCCCGGGGACGTCCTCACCCCGGAAGGCGTCGGTTTCCACGGTGATGGTCCCCGATTCGGTCGTCTCTTCCGTGACCACCTCCCCATCGGCGATGTCGGCCTGCGCCGCGAACACCTCGGCGGCGTCGGCGCCGTCGTATACCGAGATCCAGACCTGGATCTCCGAGTCGTCGCTGGTTATGTAACAAGATGGTGCGTTGGCGAGGAGACGGCTGTCCCTGACGAGCCCGAGAATCGCACCTACGGCGCTGTCACCCGAGGTGGCCTCGACCGATGTCCCGATCACCTCCGACGCCTCGTCGTTGCTCATGAACTGGCACGGCTCCTCACTGAAGGATCCTTCCACCTCGCCGGCGAACCGCATCACCCCGAATATGAGCAACCCGACCAGGACCACGCCGATCACCAGGACGATGACCCCACCAATGATCGCGGCCTTGGCGCATCCGCTCATCCCCTCCCGGGGCGGCTGCCCTCCCAGGTTGGGCGGGGTCGCCCCGGGCTGGGGGGCCGGCGCTGCCCCCGGCAGGACGGGCGGCGCCGCCGGCTGTCCCAGATCGGGTGGGGTGAGCCCAGGCTGGGGCGGAGGTGTCACCGGCGGCGGAGTTGGCTCAGGCGATGGCGGTATCGGCTCGGGAGCGTCCTCCGGCGGTGTCGGGCCTTCGCTGGTCACGTCTCCGAGCCTACGCAGTCATGTCTTGGTTCATGCCGCCGATTGACGATCCACCGCCAGAGGCGATACTGCTGCTGCGGTGTCGCTAGGTCCATCGACCCCCGAAGCAGTGCCCATCGACTCGGAGTCGCCTCGGCGTCGAATCCTCGGGTTTCTCTGCGTTGCCGCATTGGTTGCCGGATCGATGCCCACCCTCGCCGGTGCCGCCCCAGCGTTCGTCGACATCGGCGAATCGGTGCACAAGGCCAACATCGAGCTGATCGCCGCTGCGGGAGTGACCAGAGGCTGCAACCCACCGGTCAACGATCGATTCTGCCCCGACCGCCCGGTGACACGGGCCGAGATGGCCACCTTCCTGGTTCGGGTGCTCGGTCTGCAACGACCTTTGACCGAAGGGAGCTTCATCGACACAGGGGGCTCGCCCCACGCCACCAACATCGAGGCGATCGCTCTTGCCGGGATCACCACCGGCTGTAACCCTCCCGCCAACGATCGGTTCTGCCCGGACCGACCGGTCAGCCGCGCCGAGATCGCCACATTCCTGGTCCGAGCCCTGGATCTCGTTCGGGTGAAGGGACGTGGTTCCTTCGTCGACACACTGGCCTCGCCTCACGCGACGAACATCGCGACGATCGCCGCCTACGGAATCACAATCGGCTGCAATCCGCCCACCAATGACCGGTTCTGCCCCGACCGGCACGTGACCCGGGCCGAGATGGCGACGTTTCTCGTGAGAGCGATTCCCGAGCTGAAGCACCCCTCGGCGACAACGACCACCTCGACCACTCCGACCACCCAGGCGACGACAACCACATCGCTCGAGGACCACGTCATATTCGTGCCGTTCGAAGCTCCAACGATCCAGGCCGGCATCGATCTGGCCGAAGACGGATGGACGGTTCTCGTCAATACCGGCATCTATCACGAGCGTCTGGACTTCAAAGGCAAGGAAATCACAGTCGTCTCGGTGGCCGGTCCAAACGGCACCTATCTGAACGCTGGTGGATTGGGGCCTGCAGTGTCCTTTCACGCCCACGAGCCGCCGGAAGCCGTGCTCGACGGATTCACCATTTGGGGCGGTGACCACGACCTCTTCTGGCAGGGAGACGTATGCAACACGGGCGTCGGTGGCGGGATCTCGATCGTCGAGGCTTCTCCGACGATTCGGAATGTCGTGCTGGAAACCAATGAGGCGACTTACGGGAGCGGCATAGGGATCCTGAACGGATCCCCCCTCATCGACGGTGCGGTGCTCAACGGGGACAACGTCTATGTCCGCCATATCCACGATCCGTGCAACCCGAATCCGACGTTGCCGGTTCCGTCGATCGAGGTGGTCTTCAATCATCTCAGGATCATCAACGGGGGTGCCGCCGGCACAGACGGCATGCACGTGTCCGGCATAGATGCACTGGTGACCGGGACCGATTGGAGGTTGTTCGGCGACTCCACCCTGGAAGCCAATCTCTCGGGCTCGACGATCGAGGCAACCAACCTGTTCATCGGCTCGACGCTCTCGCTGAGGAATGGAGCTCGCGCAACTCTGACACACGCGAGCCTCCGGGTCCTCGGCTGGGCGGTCGTGGCGTCGGGTCCCCTCACCATGAGCGACTCCATCGTCTGGGCGGAGGAGGTGGCGTTCTCCTGTGACCAGCCTGCATCCCTGGCTCGCGTCCTGGTCCATTCCGTCGCCGGCACCGAATTCGATGGGAACTGTCTGGACGGTTCCGAGCAGCTCGTGGTTGCGGATCCGCTCTTCACCGACCCGCAGACCTTGAACTACACCCCCGCTGCAGGATCTCCCGCTATAGACGCTGGCCTGGTCTCCGACCCGGTCACCGTCGACATAGACGCGAGACAACGCGTGGATGGCGACGGAGACGGACTTGTCGAGGCGGACCTCGGCGCTTGGGAGGCCCCCGAGCCGCCGTGACCTCCTAGAACTGCTCGTCCTCGGTCGAGCCCTCGAGGGCCAAAGTCGAGGAGGAGCCACCCGAGATCACCTGGCTGACCAGATCGAAGTACCCGGCGCCGACCTCGCGCTGATGTCTGGTAGCGGTGTAGCCGGAGCCCTCCAGCTCGAACTCCCGATTCTGCAGCTCGACGTAGGCGGGCATCCCAACCTCGCGGTAGCCCCGAGCCAGCTCGAACATCGCCGCGTTCAGTGCATGGAACCCGGCCAGGGTGATGAACTGGTAGCGGTACCCCAGGGTGCCCAACTCCTTCTGGAAGCGGGCAATCGTCGCCGTGTCGAGATTCTTCGACCAGTTGAACGAGGGAGAGCAGTTGTAAGCCAGCATCTTCCCCGGATAGACGGCGTGGATCGCCTCGGCGTACCTTCTCGCCTCATCCAGGTCGGGGTGTGCGGTCTCGCACCAGATGAGATCGCAGTAGGGGGCATAGGACAGACCACGGGCGATGGCCGATTCCAGCCCGTCCCTCACCCGGTAGAAGCCCTCCGGAGTCCGCTCCCCGGTGACGAAGGGCAGGTCGCGCTCATCGACGTCCGAGGTGAGCAGGGTGGCGGCGTTGGCATCGGTCCTGGCCACGATGACGGTGGGGACGTCGAGGACGTCGGCGGCGAGACGAGCCGCCTGCAGGGCGCGGATGTGCTGCCCGGTGGGGACGAGGACCTTGCCTCCCATGTGCCCGCACTTCTTCTCGGCGGCCAGCTGGTCCTCGAAATGCACCCCGGCGGCGCCCGCCTCGATGAAGCGCTTGGTCAGCTCGAACACGTTGAGGGACCCCCCGAAGCCGGCCTCTCCGTCGGCGACAATGGGAACGAACCAATCGGTGTCGGTGTCACCTTCGGCCCAATGGATCTGGTCGGCGCGGCGCAGCGCGTTGTTGATCCGCTCGACCAGGGCCGGAGCCGAGTTGGACGGGTATAGGGACTGGTCGGGATAGACCTCGCCGGCGAGGTTTGCATCACCGGCCACCTGCCATCCCGAGAGGTAGATCGACTTGAGGCCGGCCTTGGCCATCTGGGTCGCCTGGCCGCCGCTCATGGCACCCAGGGCGCTCACGTAGTCCTCCGTGGTCAGCATGTCCCACAACTTCATCGCCATTCGATTGGCCAGTGTGTTCTGTTCCCGGATACTCCCCCGCAAACGCACGACGTCCTCGGCGGTGTAGTCGCGGGCAACACCCTCCCAACGTGGGTTGTTCTTCCACTCCTCGGCCAGACGGCCGGCTTCCTGGGTCCAACGGTCCATGGTCTCTCTCCGGTTCAGTTGAGGTATTCGTACGCGGGCAGGGTGAGGAACTCGACGAAGTGCTCGCCGAGGGCGACCTCCTCGAAGATCTTCCGGGCTGTCGGCAGCTGTTCCGAGTGCGGGTGCCCGCCCGTCTCGAGGCGGTGCACGACGTCCCCGGCGAGGGCCCGGACCATCGACTCGGTCACCTGGGACCCATCCTCGGTTCGAACCCCGTGGCGAACCCATTGCCAGATCTGCGACCGTGATATCTCGGCGGTGGCGACGTCCTCCATCAGGTTGTTGATGCCGGCGGCGCCGGTCCCGGCCAGCCATGAGGCGATGTACTGGATGCCGACCGAGACGTTGACCTCCAATCCCTGGCCGGTCACGGTCCCAGGGAAGTCGAGATCCAGCAGATCGTTGCCCGTCACCGTCACTTCGTCACGAAGCCGGTCGATCTGATTGGGCCTCGACCCGAGCACAGCGTCGAACTGGGCCTTGGCGATCGGCACCAGATCGGGGTGAGCCACCCAGGTGCCGTCGCAACCGGCGCCCGCCTCACGGGCCTTGTCGGCCGTCACGGCTGCAATCGCCTTCTCCGTCACCTCGGGATCGCGCCGGTTGGGGATGAATGCCGCCATTCCCCCGATGGCGTGGGCACGCCGCCGGTGACAGGTCTTGATCATCAGCTCCGTGTAGGCGTGCATGAAGGGGACCGTCATCGTGACTTGGGAGCGGTCGGGCAGCACGAACTCGGGTCGATTGCGGAACTTCTTGATCACCGAGAAGATGTAGTCCCAGCGGCCGGCATTGAGACCGGCCGCATGATCCCGCAGCTCGTAGAGGATCTCGTCCATCTCGAAAGCGGCCAGGATCGTCTCGATGAGCACCGTCGCCTTGATCGTCCCCCGGGGAATCCCGAGACGATCCTGTGCCCAGACGAACACGTCGTTCCACAAGCGGGCTTCGAGATGCGATTCGAGCTTGGGCAGGTACAGATAGGGGCCGGTGCCATTCTCCACGGCCGCCGAACCACCGTGCAGGAGGTAGAGACCGAAGTCGAACAGGGACGCCGACATCGGTTGGCCTTCGACGAGGAAGTGCTTCTCGGTCAGATGCCAGCCACGCGGCCGCACCACCAGAGTTGCCACCTCCTCGCTCATCTCATAGGTCTTGGCATCGCCAAGGAAGCGGAGACTCCCCTGGTAGGCGTCGACCAGATTCGCCTGCCCTTGGAGAAGGTTGGGCCAGGTCGGTGAGGTGGCGTCCTCGAAGTCGGCCATGAACACCTTCGCCCCCGAATTGAGGGCATTGATCATCATCTTGGCGTCGACCGGGCCGGTGATCTCCACCCGCCGGTCCTGGAGATCGGCCGGGACCGGGGCCACCGTCCAGTCGTCCTTCCTGATCGACGACGTCGACTCGAGGAAGTCGGGCAGCATCCCATCGTCCAGCTGCTGCTGGCGGCCTTGACGCGCCGAGAGGAGCTGGCCCCGTCTCCAACCGAATTCGAACTCGAGATCGGTGAGGAAGGCCACCGCCTCCGGGGTCAGGATCTGCCGCTCCAGTTCGTTTCCGCGAAACTGATTCATAAGAGGGGAGTGTCTTACTCATCCTGGTGGAAATGCAATTCATTAGGAGATAAGATTGACCTATCTTTCGATGGACGGACAAATGAACGAAGCTCAGCGACTGGATCCCCTCGTGCTGGGGCGACGGCTTCGCCACTACCGGCGGGAGCGCGGGCTGACCCTGGAGGATCTCGGGGCCCGGGTCGGCAAGCCGGCGCCGTATCTCTCCCTCCTGGAGAACGGCAAGAAGGAGCCCCGGATCAGCCTCGTCGTCGAATTGGCCGGCGCCCTCGACATCGAGGTCGCATCCCTACTCGAGGTCGAGCCGCCCAATCGTCGCGACGCCCTCGAGATCGCCCTGCTCCGCTCCCAGGATTCCGCACTGTTCGACTCCCTCGGCCTACCCCGGATCAGACCCAGCGCCCGTCTCGACAACGAGACCCTGGCCCATCTGGTCGCGCTCCACGAGGCCCTACGCGAGCGGTCAGGCCTTGGCTCGGCGGGATCGGAGGACGTTCGCCGCGCCAACGCCGCCGTCTCACGTTGGGTCGCCGAGCGCGACGGCTATATCGAGGAGGTGGAGGATGAGGCGAATGCCGCCCTCAACGCCTGCGGGTACACCGGGGTCGGGCCCTTCTCGTCGCGCAACCTGCTCGACCTCGCCTCGACCGCCGGGTTCGAGATCGTGCCCATCGAAGACATCCCCGCCTTCGCCCGCTCGGTCATCGATCTGGACCACGGAAGGGTGTACATCGCCCAGCGAGACGAGTTGCGGACCCGGCAGGCGCGCAAGGCCGTTCTGCAGACCCTCGCCGGATTCCTGCTCGGGCACGAGAGTGACCCGGATCTCGACACCTTCCTCCGCCAGAGAGTTGAGACGGCCTATTTCGCCGCGGCGGTCCTGGCGCCCGAGGATGCGGTCGTCGCCCGGCTCGGTGCGGCCAAGGAGGCCCATGACATCGACGTCGAGGACGTCAAGGAGCTCTTCTACCTCTCCTACGAGATGGCGGCCTGGCGCACCGCCAATCTCGCCACCCGCCATCTCGGGATCAGGACCCACCTGCTGGTGAGCAATCGGATGGGCAGCGTGGTCAAGGCGTACGCCAACGACGGAGCGCCGATCCCCCGCGACGCCGAGGGAGGGATGGAGACCCAGCGGCTGTGCCGGCGATGGGGTGCCCGGATCACCTTCGGCTCACACGAGCGCTATGCCACGCACCATCAGTTCACCGACACTCCGGAAGGCACCTTCTTCTGCGCCACTCACATCGAGGCGGGCCGGGACCCTGCGCTGGCCGTGACATTGGGCGTCCCCTTCGCCGAAGCCAGATGGATGCGCGGTCGCGACACGGAGAACCGGGAGACATCGACCTGCCCCGACCCTGCCTGCTGTCGGGTGCCGCCGCCCGATCTGGCCGACGAGTGGGCGGGCAAGGTGATCGTCTCGGCCCGATCGCAGGACAGGATCCTCGGGCTGCTGAGACCCGATCCCTACCCCGAGCTCGACATGCCGGAGGTCCTGGAGGTGGTCGAGGCCCACGCCGGGAGCCTCGATTCGGCCACCTAGCTCGTCTCCTTGACGAAGTCGCGCAGGTCCCGGGCCAGCGCCACCAGTGAGGGCGCGTGGATGTACATCATGTGACCGGCCTCGTAGTACTCCATCCGGATGTTCTTGCGCAGCGACTCATCGAGCCCGAGATGCCTCATCGTGTACTCAGTGGCGAAATGCGGGGTGGCCAGGTCGAAGTACCCGTTGGCGACGAAGACCTCGAGCCGAGGGGCGCGGGACATCACGTCGCGCAGGTATTCCGATGTGTCGACGTATCGGCCCTTGAACTCCTCGTAGTCCCATGACTCGTTGACCTTCATCGACATGGTCTCGTAGAAGGCTTCCTCCTCGAACCCGAGCTCACGTCGCAGGTAGTCGTTGAGCGTGGCCGCGAACGGGCCGCCGATCTGATCGGAGGTCGGGTCGTTCTCCAAGGTGTCGCCGCCGGCGAGCCGGTCGATCCCGACGAACCGGGAGTCGAGGCGGCCCACGGTCCGGCCCTGCTCTCGAAGAAGCTCTTTGCAGAAGCGATGGATGTGGATGCGAAGGTCGTATCTCTCGATGTACTCGGCCGACAACCCGGTGTACTCGGCCAGCTTGGCCGCGACCTTGCCCCGCTCCCTCTCGTCGAGCGCGTCGCCACGGGCGAGAGCGGACCAATAGGGGCCGACCGCGAACTCCTCGACATCGTCGAGCAGGTCCCGCAGCTTGCGTGACTGCTGCTTGCGCCCGAGTCTGCCGTGATACCAGGCGGTGGCGGCATAGGTAGGCAGATGGACCATGAAGGGAAGGTCGTTGCCGGGCCAGAAGACCAGGGCCTCGCGGTCCTGGCTGATGGTCTGGAAATTCAGCGCCGCCGAGATGAGGACCAGGCCATTCAGCTCGGTTCCCTTGTCGGTGAACAGCCTGTGGGCGATGGCGGCGCCTCGGGTGGTCCCGTAGCTCTCGCCGATCAGGTACTTCGGTGACGCCCACCGGTCGTTCCGGTTGAGGAAGGACACGATGAAGTCGGTTATCGACTCGATGTCCTTGGAGAAATGGTGGAACTCCTTCTCCTTGTCCTTGGGGGAGGCGGTGGAGAACCCGGTGCCTACCGCATCGATCAGCACCACGTCGGCCACATCGAGGATGGAGTGCTCGTTGGGGATGAGCCGGCCCGGCGTCCCCACCCGGAACCCGGATTCGTCGAACTCGACCCGGCGGGGGCCGAGCAGTCCGAGGTGGAGCCAGACCGTCGAGGAGCCAGGCCCCCCGTTGAAGGCGAAGACGATGGGCCGGGTGGAAGGATCGGCCTCGTCCTCGGTATAGGCGACGTGGAAGAAGACAGCCTTCCGGGCGTCGCCCTGACTCACGATCTGAGTGGCGGCGGTGGCCGTGTATGAGATCTTGCGCCGGCCGAACTTACCGCCATAGCCCTTGGAGACCGATTTCTCCTCGATGTCCATCAGAGGCGGCTGTCTCGGCTCTTCCTCTCCCGGATGCTCTTCTGCCATGCTCAGAATCTAAACCGGCTTGACGCGGCCGTTGGCCTCGATCCAGTCCTCGAGCGCCACACCCAGGCCTTCTGCGATGCGGTTGATGTAGTTGAAGTAGGCGACCACCTCCACACAGCTCGAGATGGCCCGATCGTCGAAGCCGTGGGACCGCAGCCGTTCCACGTCCTCCCTGCCCACCGCGGCGCATTCGTCGGTCAGCTTCTCGGCAAACGCAAGCAGGGCGTTGGTCTCCTCGTCGAGACCGGCCGATCGCCAGTCGATCGCCAGCCGGTCCACCATCTCCTGATCGTCGACCTCGTCCCGGAGGTCGTGCAGATGCGCCGCTATTCAATAGTGGCAGTCGTTCACCGTCGAAGTGACGACGGCGATCATCTCCCGTTGTGCCCGGCTCAAGGGCGAAGGCCCGAACATGATCGACCCGTACAGGCGCATCGAGTCGCGCATCACCTCGGGAAGCTGGCTCTGGATGGACACGATGTTCCAGATCCGGCCGGCCCTGCGGAGGGCCGCGTCGTACTCCTCCCTGGCCACACCGGTCGCCTCGTCGTATGGGGTGACGTGGACGTGGGGCATGACTCAGCCGGCCAGGAAGAGAGCCGGCTCCTCGAGGTTCTCGATCACGAGGGCCATGAACCTCCGCCCCTGGGCGCCGTCGATGACACGGTGGTCGTAGGACAACGAGAGCGGCATCATCGGGACGATGTCAAGATCCCCGTCGACCGCCACCACCTTCTCCCGCGCCCGGCCCACAGAGAGGATCGCGGTCGTCCCGTAAGGGATGATCGGCGTGCCATGACCACCTCCCACCGCCCCGATGTTGGAGACCGTGAACGTCTGCCCCGTCAGCTCGTCAGGGCCCAGCGTCCTCGCCTTGGCCCCATCGCCCAACCGTCGCACCTCTGCGGCCAGCTCGATCACACCGAGCCGGTCGGCGTCCCTCATCACCGCCACCAGAAGACCCTCCGGGGCGTCAACGGCGATGCCCACGTGGAAGCGGCCATGCACCACGAGGTCGTCGCCTTCGACGGTGGCGTTGAACTCGGGGAAGGCCTGCAGCGCCGGGATCACCGCCTTCACCACCAATGCTTCCATCGGGAGCTTGACCTGGTGCCTCTCCCCTAGAGCGGACCGGATCTCGAGGAGGCGGGTGGCGTCCACGTCGTCGAACGTCGTCACATGGGGGATCTCTGCCCAGCTTCGTGCCATGTTGGCCGCGATGGTGCGCCGAAGCCGCGTCATGGGACGGCGCTCGCCTTCCCCGGCAGCGGGCGCGGGCGAGCCCGCCGGAGCTTCCGTCGAAGCGGTGTCGGGCGCCGGGACGGGCTCGGGGACCACGACGACTTCGGGGACCGCGGCGATCTCCGGCGTTTCGGGTTGGACCGCCGCCAGGACGTCCTCGCGGGTGACCCGACCGTCGGCCCCGGTCCCCTCGATGGTGGTCAGATCCACCCCCAGGTCACGGGCCAGCTTGCGCACGATGGGTAGGGCCTTGATCGTGTCGGCGACCGCCGCCTCCCGTTCGTCACGGGCGCCCAGCACCTCGGCCTCCTCGCTGAGGGTCCCGACGATGGGCGCCGCCGCCCCGACCGGGCCCGGGTGCGGAGACGGTGCCTTCTGCTCGCCTGACTCGTCACCGATCACGACCAACACCGAGCCGACCGTGATGGTCTCGCCTTCGGCGCCGCCGTGCCGGAGCACGGTTCCCCCGTAAGGCGAAGGGATCTCGACCACGGCCTTGTCCGTCTCGACCTCCACCACGGGCTGATCAGCCTCGACCCGCCCGCCCTCAGGCACGAGCCAGCGGACGATCTCCGCCTCCGTGAGGCCCTCGCCGATGTCGGGCAGCCTGAATTCGCGTTCCATCAAGCCTCCAGGGTCTCTTCGGCGGCCGCCACGATTCGATCCACGCTCGGAAGGTAGTGGCCCTCAGATCGCTTCAAAGGGAAGACCGTGTCCCAGCCGGCCACCCTCTTCACCGGCGCCAACAGCGAGTAGAGGGCGTGTTCTTGGATGACGGCGGCGATCTCGGCCCCGAGCCCGGCATGACGCGGCGCCTCGTGCACCACGACCACCCGGCCAGTCTTACGGGCCGAGGCCACGATCCCATCGTGGTCGAGGGGCGACAACGTCCGCACATCGAGCACCTCGACGGACCGGCCCGTCTCCTCGAGAGCGCTGGCCGCGGCCCGGGTCTCCTTGATCATCGCCCCCCATGAGATCAGGGTGACGTCGTTCCCCTCCCTCTCCACCCGCACCGGCCCGATCTCGGCGGTGAAGTACAGGTCGGGGACCTCCTCGCGGACGGCCCGGTAGAGCCGGATCGGCTCCAGGAAGAGGACGGGGTCGGGATCCTCGATGGCGGCGAGGAGGAGGCCTCTGGCGTCAGACGGGGTGGAGGGCACCACCACCTTGAGACCGGGGATGTGGGCATAGATCGACTCTGTGGATTCTGAGTGGTGCTCGGCGGCGCCGATCCCCCCGCCGAAGGGAACCCGTATCACCAGCGGAGCGGTGAACCGGTGGTTGGACCTGTTCCTGATCCGCGCGACATGGCTGATGATCTGGTCGTAGGCCGGATAGGAGAACCCGAGGAACTGGATCTCGGCGACGGGGCGCAGCCCGGCGATCGCCATACCGAAGGCGGCCCCGACGATGCCGGATTCCGCCACCGGGGTGTCGACCACCCGGTCCTCGCCATGCTTGTCCCTCAGCCCATCGGTGATGCGGAACACCCCACCGGTTCGGCCGATGTCCTCTCCCAGGAGGATGACCCGGTCATCGGCCTCCAAGGCCGTGTCCAGCGCTCCGTTCAGCGCCTGCGCCAGATTCACCTCGCTCACCGACCTGCCTCGCCCATCTGGGCCCGGAGCGGCGCCGTCGGCTCGTCGTACATCCGGGTGAACATCTCCTCGGCCGTCGGCGGAGGTAGTGCCTCGGCCTCGGCCACGGCTTCCTCAACCCGACGAGTCGCCGCCGCCTCGATCTCTTCCTGCCACTCCTGGGACCATCCGCCGGCACGCTCGAGAAGGGCCCGGACCCGGGTCAGGGGGTCGCGTTCCTGCCACTCTCCTGCCTCTCCCTCGTCTCGATACCTGGTCGGGTCGTCGGCGGTGGTGTGGGGCCCGATCCGGTAGGTGATCGCCTCGATCAGGCTTGGGCCGCCCCCGCTTCTCGCAGTCTCCAGCGCCTCACGAACGACGGTGAGCACCGCGGCGACGTCGTTGCCATCGACCTGGACTCCAGGCATGCCATAACCATCCGCCTTGATCGCGATCGACTCGGAGATGGTCTGCTCCGACCGTGGGAGGGAGATGGCGAAACCGTTGTTCTGACAGAGGAACACAGTGGGCGTGTGGAACACGGCGGCGAAGTTCATAGCCTCGTGGAAGTCCCCTTCCGAGGTGGCACCATCGCCGAATGAGGTGAGGGCGACCCGATCGGTCCCCTTCAGCATCTCGGCCCATCCCAACCCCACCGCGTGGATCATGTGCCCGCCGACAGTGATCGAAGGGGGGAGCACGTTCACCCCCTCAGGAGCCTGGCCTCCTCGCTCGTCCCCGGTGCGACCTGCGATGAGCAGCCGCCACGGGTATCCGGCCCGCCACATCAGGGCGGCATCGCGGTAGGTCGCTGCCACCCAATCATCGGGCATCAGAGCTGCTGCCGCTCCGATCTGGGCAGCCTCCTGGCCCTCGAATGGGGCATAGGTGGCAAGCCTTCCCTGCCGCTGCATGGACATGCACTTGTGGTCGTAGGTGCGTGCCTCGACCATGTCGGCGTAGAGCCCGCGCATCTCCTCCATCGTGATGGGCAGACGGTCACGGACGGTCCCGTCCGCGTTGATCAGGCTGAACATGCCGCTGGAGAGCTTATCCCTGGGCGACACCCAACTGTCTTGGCGCGGAAGGGGAGTCCTACACCCCGGCGCTTTCCGCCGACAGCAGGTCCTCCATCTCCTCCACGGTCATCAGGACGTCGCGGGCCTTGCTCCCTTGCGAAGGCCCGACCACGCCGCGGCTCTCCAGGATGTCCATCACCCTTCCTGCACGGGCGAACCCGATGCGGAGCTTGCGCTGCAACATCGAGGTCGAGCCCAGCTCGCTGCGGACGATCAACTCCATGGCCTGACGAACCAGAGCCTCCTCCTCGTCGTCCACGTCATCGGCCCGTGCCGAGGCGGCCACGGCGGCGGCGACGAGGACCTCCTGGTCCTCGTACTTGGCCTCCTGCTGCTGCCGCACCCAGTCGACCACGGCGTGGACCTCACTCTCCCGCACCCATGCACCCTGGATCCGGTGTGGTCGCGGCTCTTTGGCGGTGACCACCAGCATGTCCCCCATGCCGATCAGCTTCTCGGCTCCGGCCCCGTCGATGATGACCCGACTGTCGGTCTGCGAGGCGACGGAGAAGGCGAGACGGCTCGGGATGTTGGCCTTGATCACGCCGGTGATCACGTCGACCGACGGTCGCTGGGTCGCGATGACGAGGTGGATGCCGACGGCCCGGGCCATCTGGGCGATGCGGACGATCGACTCCTCCACCTCCCGCCCCGCCACCATCATCAGGTCGTTGAGCTCGTCGATCAGGATCACGATGTAGGGGAATCGGTCGAACCCATCCGGATCGAGGTTGCCTGCATCCCATTTCTCCCGATATCCCTCGATATCGCGCACCTTGGCGTCGGCAAGCAGGTCATAACGGCGATCCATCTCGGCCACGGCCCACTTGAGAGCGTCGTTGGCCTTCTTCGGGTTGGTGATGACCCTGGTGAGCAGATGGGGCACCCCGTTGTACTGACCCAGCTCGACCCGCTTGGGGTCGACCATGATGAGCCGGACGTCGTCGGGGTGGGTCCGCATCAGCAGCGAGGTCACGATCGAGTTGATGCAAGACGACTTCCCGGCCCCGGTGGCCCCGGCGATGAGCACGTGGGGAAGCTCGGCCAGGTTGAGCAGCTTGGGCATCCCGGTGATGTCCAGCCCCAGACCCACCGTCAACGGGTGGTTGTCCACCGCCGCCTCGGCACTGGACAGGATGTCGCCGAGGGATACGAGCCTGCGTTTCGTATTGGGCACCTCTACGCCGATCGCCGATTTGCCCGGGATCGGGACCAGGATCCTGACGTCCGGAGTGGCCAGGGCGTAGGCGATGTCGTGGGACAGGCTGGACACCCGGTTGACCTTGACCCCCGGCGCCAGTTCGATCTCGTAGCGGGTCACGGTCGGGCCCGGCACGATCTTGGTCAGTGTTGCGTCGACCCCGTGCTGAACCAGGGTCTCCTCGAGTTGTCGGGCGGTGTCCTCCAGCGCCCGCTTGTTGATCTCGCCACCGGTCCCTTCGTCGAGCAGGCTGAGCGGCGGCAGCCTGTAACCGGCACTGGTGAGGTCGATTGTCTTGACCACCGGGGTCGAGACGACGGGCTTCGGCGCCTCCTTAGGCTTCTCCGGCTTGGGTCGGGAGGGCTTGGGGCGCTCATGCCGGCCCCGGGGCGAGCGGGCGGGTTGGACCACCCGGTCGGCGGCGCGAGCCTGACGGGGCTCGGCGCCGGCCATGAATGTCGTGCGGGCGAATCTCTTCATCGTCTTGAAGATGTCGACCACACCAATGGCCAGGTCCCGGACGCTGGTCTGGGTCATCACCAGGACCCCCATCCCCATAGCCGAGGCAAGCACGACGAATGCTCCCCACACTCCGAGGATGCGCCGTAGCGGGAAGGCGATGAGTGAGCCCACCGCGCCCCCCCGTTCTTTGACCATGTCGATGTTGGGTGCGATCGAGACCGCCCCGGTCATGAGATGGAAGAGGGCGAGCGAGCCGATGAAGGTCACGATGCCGCCAATCACCAGACGCTTGGCGCCCTCGCGCGGCTTGCCCACGATCATGGCGATTCCGATCCCGGCCAGCGCTGCCGGCAGAGCGAATCGCCAGATCCCGAACAGGAGACGGCTCCCACCGGCCATGCCCTCCCCGACCGGGCCGGCCAACCCGACGAAGGCCAGGGTCACCAGGATGGCGAGGACCACGAGGACAAGACCCCAGACGTCGTCGGTCTGACGTCCCAGGGTGGTTCGCACCGAACTGCGGGCCGCCACCAGCTTCTGGCGGATCGTGCTCCTGTGCGACGATTTCTTCTTGACTGTGGACACCCGTCTCCGCCCGGAGGACCCCTTCCGGGTGGGCGTCCGATTTCCCATGTGTCGGGAAACACTACATGGGAGTTCGCGATGGGCGTGGATTGAGCGAGGCCGACTCGAGGTCTAGGGCCAGACCCCTCGTTGCTCCATCGCCCGCCGGCACCGCTGCACCGCCACCACGTGAGCCGCGGTGCGCAGAGTCGGAGGGGGCAGCGGCGGATCGTCGGGCTTGAGCCGTGACCACGCCTCCCGATATTCGCCCAGCCGATCGAGTAGAGCAGCGCGGGTGGTGACCGTTGCGTCGGTGGCCAGGAGCATCTTGTCGTGCAAGCCCTTGTTGACGTCGGCTTCGGTCCAGTGCTCGTTCGCCTGGTTCTGGACCCACTCGTGGTAGGAGACCACCACCCCGCCTGCGGCGCTGAGGATGTCGGGCACCACGGTCACCCCGCGATCGTGCAGGATGTCGTCGGCGTCGGGTGTGGTGGGACCGTTGGCCGCCTCCACGACCACCCTGGCCTTGATCTGGCCGGCGTTGCCGCCGGTGATCTGCGTTTCCATCGCTGCCGGGATCAGGACGTCACAGGGGACCTCGAGCACCCGCTCCGGCTCCAGGGTCTCGGCCCCGGCCAGCTCGGCCACGGACCCGGTCTCCTCCTTGTGCCTCTCCACATCGGCCAGATCGAGCCCGTCTGGGTCGAAGACCCCGCCCTGGCTGTCGCTGATGGCGACGATCCGGGCACCCTCCCGATCGAGGATGCGGGCTGCGTTGCGGCCGACGTTGCCAAACCCCTGCACGGCGACCCTGGTTCCCGCCACATCGTCGAGAGGAGCCAGTGCCCCCAGGGCGAGTAGATGCTCGAACACGTAGAAGAGCCCCTGGGCGGTAGCCGCCTCCCGTCCCTCCGAGCCGCCGAGGTCCAGTGGCTTCCCGGTCACGACCGGGAAGTTGTTCTGCCCGGGGTGCATCATGGAGTAGGTGTCGTAGACCCAGGCCATGGTCTGGGCGTCGGTGTAGAGGTCGGGAGCGGGGATGTCGGTGTGCGGGCCGATGTCGTCTCCGAGTGAGACGATGAAGCGACGGGTGATCCGTCTCTTCTCGTCCTCGGAGAGCAGCTTCACATCGCAGGCCACCCCGCCCTTGGCCCCGCCGAAGGGGATGTCGGTCAGGGAGCATTTCCAGGTCATCCAGGTGGCGAGCGCCTTGATCTCGTCCTCGTCCACGACGGGATGGAAGCGGATCCCGCCCTTGCCCGGGCCGCGGACGTTGTCGTGTAGCACCCGATAGCCGAGGAAGTTGTGGACGAAACCGTCGTCCATCACCACCGGCAGGATCACCTTGATGATCCGCTGGGGCTCGAACAGCCATTCGGCCATGCCCCGCCACCCGTCGAGAGGGTGGACGAAAGGGACCGCCCGGTCGAATTGGCGACGAGCGATGTGGAACAGGTCCAGGTCTTCGACGGCAGGGCCCAAAGTCATCGGCTCTTTCATGTTGCCGTGCAGGGCTCGGGGCAGGCAGGGGCCTTCGGCCCTTCGACGCAGGGAATCGGACCCGGTAGCCCGGATCTAGAGCTCCATCACCACCGGGACTATCACCGGACGGCGGGCGGTCTCGGCCCGTATCACCCGCCCGGTCTCCTGCCGGATGGTCTTCTGCAGCTCACCGAGATCGGACCGGCCAGAGGCTCGCTCGTTGATGGCCGAGGTGACTGCGTCCGCGGCCTTGGCCAGGACTGCACTCGGGTCGTCCATCACCCCGTGGCTGTCCATGTCGGGCCCGTAGACGATCTCCCCGGTGTCATGGTCGATCCCCACCGTCACCACGACCACCCCTTCGTCGGCGAGATGGGACCGGTCCCGGAGCACACCGGACTGGACGTCGCCGATCGCCGATCCGTCCAGGTAGACGTACCCGGCCGGGACGGCTCTCCGCTCCACCATCGTGCGCTTCCCCTCCACTATCACCCGGTCACCATCCTCGAGCACGTCGACATGGCGCACCCCCATGACCCGGGCCAACTCGGCATGGGCGTGAAGATGGCGGTACTCACCATGCACCGGCACGAAGGCCTGGGGACGAATCAAGTTGAGGAAGGTGAGCAACTCCTCCCGGTTGGCATGCCCTGACACGTGGATCGGGGCGTTGACCCCATGCACCACGTGGGCGCCGCGCCGGATCAGATTCGAGATCACCTTCGACACGGCGCTCTCGTTGCCCGGGATGGGCTTGGCCGAGATCAGCACCGTGTCGCCGTCGCCCAACTCGACGAATTTGTGCCTCCCCTGGGACATGAGGGAGAGGGCGGCGAAAGGCTCGCCCTGGCTCCCCGTAGTGATCAGCAGCTGGCGATCAGGGGGGAGGTCACCCATCTCCTTGATGTCGACCAGGGACCCTTCGGGGACGTCGAGAAGCCCGAGATCGGAGGCGATGGATGTGTTGCGATGCATGGACCGGCCAAAGAAGGCCACCTTGCGCCCGTCGCGTATCCCGGCGTCGGCGATTTGCTGCACGCGGTGGATGTGTGAGGAGAAGCAGGCGGCGATCACCCGGCCCGGGGCGTCCTGGATCACGTCGGCGATCGGCTCGCCCACCGAGCTCTCCGAGGGCTCGAACCCGGGTCGCTCGGCGTTGGTCGAGTCGGAGAGGAGGAGACGGACCCCGCGCCGGCCCAGGGTGGCCAGGGCGGGAAGGTCGGTGGGGATGCCGTCGATCGGGGTCGGGTCGAGTTTGAAGTCACCGGAGTGGAGGATGACTCCCTCCGGTGTCTCGATGGCCACGGCGGAGGCATCGGGCACCGAGTGAGACACCGGGATGAGCTGGAAACGGAAGGGGCCGTGCTCTATCCACTGCTTGGATTTCACGACATTCAGCTCGGCGTCGACACCGGTCTCCTCGATTCGGGCCCGGGCCAGCTCCACCGAGAACCTGGTGCCGTACACGGGGACGTCGATGTCCCTGAGGAAGTAGGACAAGGCCCCCATGTGGTCTTCGTGCCCGTGGGTCAGTATCACGCACTCGACGTCGTCGGATCGCTCCACGAGCCAGGACCAGTCGGGGAAGACGAGATCGACCCCGAGCATGTCCTCCTCGGGGAACATGAGACCGCAGTCGATCAGCGCGATCTTCCCGTCGATCTCGATCGCGGCGCAGTTGCGGCCGATCTCTCCGAGGCCGCCGAGAAAGGTGACGGAGACGCTCACAGGCCCTGGACGGCGCCGACGGCCTTCTCCACCGCGATCAGAGTCTCCTCGGAGGCGCCGACGAGGGGGAGACGCACGTCTCCGACCGACTCCCAGAGCCGGTCCATGGCGCCCTTGACCGGTGCCGGGTTGGTCTCGAGGAAGCACGCCTCGCACAGCGGGAGGAGGAGATGATGTAGCCGGCGGGCCTCATCGATGTCACCGGAGAGACCCGCCTCGACCATGGCGGCCACGGCCCGGCCGGCGAGATGGGCGATCACCGAGACCACCCCAACAGCTCCGACCGCGATCATCGGCCAGGTGTGCGAGTCCTGGCCTGAATAGACAGGGAACCCGGGAACGCGGTTGACCGTGCGGCTGGTGAAATCGATGCTCTCGACCGCATCCTTCACCCCGACGACCTTCTCGTGCTCGGCTAGCCGGGCCAGAGTCTCCACCTCGATCAGCCGCCCGGTCCTCCCCGGGATGTTGTACAGCAACACCGGCAGCCCCACGTCTGCGATGGCGGTGAAGTGCGCGACGAGACCGGCCTGGCTCGGCTTGTTGTAGTAGGGGGTCACCGCCAGAACGCCGTCACAACCCAGCTCTGCCGCCTTCTCGGTCAGCTCCACCGACTCGGCGGTGTTGTAGTTGCCGGTGCCGGCGATGACGAACGTGTCCTTCTCGGAGACGGCGTCGACCACGGTCTTGTACAGCGCCAGCTTCTCGAGGGTGCTCAGGGTGGGTGATTCCCCGGTGGTTCCGGTCACGACCAGGGCATCGCTCCCGTTGTCGGAGAGGTACCGGGCGAGGCGCCAAGCCTTCTCGTGATCCACTTCACCCGTTGCAGCGAATGGGGTGATCATGGCGGTGGCGACGTGCCCGAATGGCGCCGATGGTGAAGAGCTCACCCGATCAGGTTACCGGTCCGTCCACTAGAAACCCTCCCCATGGAACTCCGCCTGCCCGCCCCGTGTCTGGTCGTGTTGGTCGGGCCGTCGGGCTCGGGGAAGAGCACCTGGGCCGCGCAGACCTTCCACACCGACGAGATCGTCTCGTCCGACCGGCTGCGGGCGATGGTCGGCGCAGGTGAGGACGACCAAACCGCCAGTCCCGCCGCGTTCGCTCTCCTGGAGCAGATCGTGACGGCGCGGCTCGGGCGACGCCTCACCACGGTGATCGACACCCTGGGCTACGACCAGGAGGGCCGTCGACGCTGGGTCGGCTTGGCTCATGAGGCAGGCCTGCCCGCTTTCGCCATCGTGTTCGAAGCCCCGGCCACCGAGGTCGAGCGCCGGAACCAGGAGCGGAAGCGGCCGATCCCCAAGACCGCCCTCACCCGGCAGCTCAGCAGGTTCAAGACGGTGCGGAAGGACTTGGGGGACGATGGATTCGACCAGATCCACGCTCGTCAGCAGACCGCCCTCGTCACCACCGAGATCCACCCCGGCGAAGAGAGCCGGCGGATCCGGCGCGACAGGGAGCACAGCTTCGGGCTGATGATCAACCGATTCGACTGGGGCCTGGGAAGGGAGGAGCTGGCCATGCGTCTCGCTTCCATCGCGCAGCGGGCGGAGAGCGCCGGTTTTCGCGATCTGTGGGTAATGGATCACTTCCGCCAGATCCCCCAGGTGGGCCGGGCGTGGGAGGACATACCCGAGGCATACACCGTTCTCGGCTATCTCGCCGGTGTCACCACGAGCATCAGGTTGGGGACGCTGGTCTCCTCCGTCACCCATCGTCACCCTGCCGTCCTGGGCCGCATGGTGGCAACCCTCGACGTCGTCTCCGGAGGCCGGGCCGGCCTGGGCATCGGCATTGGCTGGGATGAGAAGGAGCATCGAAGCTATGGGATCCCGTTCCCGGCTGCGTCCCAGCGCTACGCCATGCTCGAGGACACAGTCGAGATGCTTCCGCTGCTCTGGGGCAAGGGATCCCCTTCCTTCGCCGGGCGGGTGTTCACGGCCGAGGAGCTCGCCTGTTACCCCCGACCCATCCAGGATCAGATTCCGATCCTCATCGGCGGGTCCGGCGAGCAGCGCACCCTTCGCCTGGTCGCCAGACATGCCCAGGCGTGCAACCTGTTCGGGCGCCCGGATGTGATCGCCCGAAAGGTGGAGATCCTCCGAAGGCACTGCGTCGAGGAGGGACGGGACCCGGCTCGAGTCGAGGTGACCCATCTCGTCAACGCCATGACCGCGACCGACCGCTCGGTGCTGCGGGATAGGATCGAGCGGCTTCGCCCCCGAAACACGACCAGCGACGAGTACGCGGCCAGACACCGGGCGGGCACGCCCGAGGACCAGGTCGCCCATTTCGCCGCCTACGCCGAAGCCGGCGCCGATCATTCCATCGTCGTCCTCCCGGATGTGCACCTGGAAGGCAGCATCGAGGCCTTCGCTGAGGTGATCGAGGCGATGACCAGGTGAGTCATGGACGCTCCAATTCGACACGGGCGGGGACGCGACCGTTGGGTATGGTCAAGGGATGGCCACCTCCGTGGTCCTCGCCGAGGACGCCTTCATTGTGCGCGAGGGGGTTCGGATGCTCCTCGAGGAGGCGGGCTACGTGCTCCTCTCGGCCGTGGAGACCTATGACGAGTTGATGGCTGCCGTCGAGGACCTAGGCCCCGATGTGGTGATCACCGACATCCGGATGCCGCCATCGCGAACCGATGAGGGTGTCCGTGCTGCCCGGGCTATTCGCTCCGCCCATCCGGAGATAGGCGTAGTGGTCCTCTCCCAGTACGTCGAGCCCGAGTATGCGCTGCGGCTATTCGAGGCCGGCGCCAACGGACTGGCCTATCTGCTCAAGGAGCGGCTCGGGGACTTGGAGCAACTCGAGCACGCCATCTCCGAGGTCCAGACGGGAGGCTCGGTGATCGACCCCAAGGTGGTGGATGCACTGGTAGAGGCTCGAACCAGACCTAGATCCCCGGTAGAGCGGCTCACCGAAAGAGAACGTGAGGTCATGGCGGAAATGGCTCAGGGCCGGAGCAACAGAGCGATCGCAGACAGCCTGTTCCTCTCCGAGCGAGCCGTGGAGAAGCACATCAACTCCATCTTCACCAAGCTCGACCTGCTCCCCGAGAAGGAGACGAACCGGCGGGTGAGTGCAGTGTTGCTCTTCCTCGCCGAGCAGGGTGATTGAGGTGTGGTTTACCCCACCAGAGGCCCGGTGCCAGCTTTCTTGAGTATGCGGAGGCCGCCGACGACGATGACGGTGTGGACGTGATCACGACCGAGGTCCAGGTTCTCGTGGTCGACGATCAGGAGTCGTTCCGCTCCGCGGCGCGCCTCGTGATCGAGATGACCGACGGTTTCGTGCTGGCGGGCGAGGCGGAGACCGGCGAGCAGGGGCTGGCCATGGTCGACGAACTCGAGCCCGGATTGGTACTCATGGACATCAACCTCCCCGGGATCGACGGCCTCGAGGCAACCCGTGAGATCGTGAGAGCGCACCCCGAGACAAAGGTGGTGGTGCTCTCCACCTACGAGGCCGGGGAGTACGAGTCGAGGGCTCTCGAGGCAGGAGCGGTCGCCTTCCTCTCCAAGTCCGAGTTCGAGCCGACCCGGCTGGCCGAGACCTGGGTGGATTCCGGCTGAGGCGATCGAGCCACTGAGAGCGGTACCACCCCTCGGACCCTCGTGCCCTCCGAACCGGACTCGATAACCAGGCTTCCGCCGACCGAGTCGAGGCGATCCGCCATGTTGACCAGACCCGAGCCGGCGGTGCTCGATCGAGTGTCGAAGCCGGGGCCGGTGTCCGAGACGGTGAATCTCAGACGCTCTCCGTCATCCAGGAGGTCTATCCGCACCGGGGTCCGTGCATGCTTGACCGCATTGGTCACCGCCTCGGAGACATCGAAGTAGACGGCGGCTTCGACCTCCATCGGGTAGCGGCCCAAGCCGTCCTCGCTCACGGAGACCTCGATCGGGGCGCTCGCAGCCAGTGCCGATATCGCTGAGCCAAGACCGTCGCTCTCTAGCACCGGTGGATATATCCCCCGAGCAAGCAGTCGAACCTCGTCCAGCGCCGCCTGCGCTTCTGCGGACAGGCCCCTGAGAAGCGCGACCAACTGGTCGGCGCCGTGCCGCTCTGCCAGTTGTGCGGCCACGCCGATCTTGACCTTGAGGCCCACAAGCATCTGCTGCGCGCCGTCGTGCAGGTCACGTTCCAGTCGGCGTCTCTCCTCGTCTTGTGCCTCGAGGAGCCTGAGCCGTGACTCGTCCAACTCCCGGGCCCGCTCCGCCAGGGAGTCGTTGAGCCGCTGATAGCCAAGGACGGCTCCTGCCGAGCCGGCCAGGTCGGCGATCAGTGAGCGCTCGGCGGTCGACAACGAGCTTCCCCGCGGCTTGACGACCTCGAACACACCGACGACCTCCCCGTCGTGATGGACGGGAAAGACTTCGTCTGCATCGAGCTCGGGCTCTTTCAGCCCGGAAGAATCCGAACCGGCCGTTGCCGAGGGCTCAATCCCGCCCGGAGTGCCTCCCAGCCACACGGTCACCCGTTCCGCCCCGGTGCCTTCCAGGATCAATGTCGCCATCCGGCCGAGGATCCCTTGACCTTCCTCGGCTCCGGCCAATCGCGCGGTGAGGTCGGAGAGGACCTCGTAGGGGGTGGCTCGCTCTCCGTAGACGAGCCGGTTGGCCCAGGTCTGTGCTCGCAATCGCACCGGCTCGAAGGCGACTGCAACCAACGCGGTGGCAGCGATCGGCAGAGCCAGCCCATCTTCGTCCCCACCGACGAGCTGACCGACACCGACCACGACCAGGGCGTAGGTGAGCGTGATGAAACCGGCGAGGACGGCGAGAACCAATGTCCGATTGATCACGACATCGACGTCGTAGAGCCGGTACTTGGCCAAGGCGATGCCGTACGAGGTGAGGAAGATCGCCTCGGCGATCATGATCGGGGCTCGGAGGAGGTGCTCATTGTCGGTGCCACCGATGACGAAGCCGAGACCCATGAAGATGGGTATGAAGAACGAGACTCCGAATAGCACCCACTTGAGTTGTTGGCGGGTGTCCCCGGTGCTCCGCCTGAAGCGCCCGATCAGCGAGGCAATCGACGCCACCGAGGCGCAGACGACCAGGACGAAGCCGAGATAGACCAATGGCCCGTCTTCGACCTGGACCGTACTCGTGGGGCGGTAGCTCCAGGCCGTACCGACACCGGTCAGCAGGATCCCAAGAAGAGAGGTGACCGCCACCCACCGCCACCGTGGCGAGGGCAGCTTCCCATCGGGGAAGAGAAGCAGCCCGAAGGTGAGCACCGGCAGCATGGCGGGAACCCACATCCATCCGAACCAGGCAATGGCCCCGGCCGCTCCCGGCGGCAACTCGGCCGGCACGATCGGCGCGACCGCCACCGCGACGTCGACGTCGACGACGATCCACGTGATGATGTAGCCGAGAAGCATCACCCCGCCGAAGAGCGCCGTTGCGGTCATGGTCCACACGACCGGGTTGTTTGGCTGCTTAGGGGCAACCAGCCATACGAAAACGGCAAAGAAGAGAGCGAACAGCATCATGAACGCATCGAACTCGTAGAACCAGATGGTGAATCCTGCGGTGTCGATGACCAG
>DATBIX010000075.1:0-41409 GCA_036556665.1 Acidimicrobiia bacterium | reverse complement strand
ACCGTTTAGGGTCGCTCCGATGGATGTCGCTCTCTACCCGCGTTTCAGCGACGAGGAGCTGGAGGGACGCCGCCGATCGATCATCGACATCATGGAGGCCGCCGGGGTATCACACCTCGTGGCCTACGGAGCCGAGAAGGTTGGCTCGGCCATACCCTGGCTCACCGAGTGGCCGGTCACCACTGAGGCCGCCCTCCTGTTCACCCCCGGGGAGACACCTCTCCTCATGGTCCAGCACTTCAACCACCTCCCCAACGCACGAGTGATCGCCTCCGATTGTGAGGTCCGGTGGGGCGGGCCGTCCACGATCATCCGTCTCGACGAGTTGCTCAGAGCCCGTCACACACCGGGCCAGCGGGTGGGCGTGATCGGACCGATTCGGTACGCCGATCACCAGAAGCTGGTGAGCTCGGTTGGTGAATTGGTCGGTCTCGACGGTGAGTACCAGCGACTGCGATTGGTCAAGTCATCCGAGGAGATCGAGAGACTGGAGGTGGCCGCCCGACTCTCGGACTCGGCCGTCAAAGCCATCGTCGACCAGGTCGAGGTTGGTATGGACGAGCGCCGGTTGGCGGCAATTGTCGAGTCGGCATACCTGGCCGATGGGGGGACCAACCACATCCACTACTTCGCCGCCACCTCGATGGACGAGCCCGACAAATGCGTCCCCTCGCAGTTCCAGTCGACCCGACGATTGCAGGTTGGTGACATCCTCTTCTGCGAGATCAGTGCCGCCTTCTGGGGTTACGCAGGCCAGGTGCTCCGAAGTTTCACCATCGCCGCCGACCCGACTCATCTGTTCGAAGAACTTCACCGGGCCGCCGATGCTGCCTTCGACGCCATCGCCGAGGTGGTGCGCCCCGGGGCCCATGCCGCCGACCTGGTGTCGGCATCAGCCGTGATCGAGGAGATGGGCTTCACCATCTACGACGACCTCGTGCACGGCTACGGGGGCGGTTACCTGCCGCCGGTCCTCGGGAGCGCCAGCCGGCCCAACCTCCCGATTCCCGATCTGGTTCTCGAAGAGGGCATGGCCCTGGTCATCCAACCCAATGTGATCACAACCGACCAGCGGGCCGGGGTGCAGACCGGCCATCTCGTGGTGGTCACCGGCGACGGGCACAGGTCTTTGCACAATGTCCCCCGGGGCCTGGTCCGGATCGCCTGACCTCCCGCAACCCACCGTCCTCCCGGGTACTCCGGATCCTGTCTCCTGCCAGCAGGCGTCAGTGACGATCGTTCGGGGGCGGGCCCGTCGAAGCCCGGATGGCAAGGGTGGGCGAGAGGAGCACCCGACCGGGCGAGACGACCTCGCCGGCCATCAGGGCGAGGAGTGTGCTCGCCGCATCTGCCCCCATCCTTCGGTACGGGACACGGACGGATGTCATCGGCGGCTGCATCAGGTCGAGGAGGGGCATGTCGTTGTATCCGGTTATGGAGACGTCCACGCCGATGTCCTTGCCCAGGGAGTGGACCGCCCGGTAACAGCCCAACCCAAGCAGGTCGTTGGCGGCGACGATTGCGGTGAGGTCGGGATGACGGCTGAGCAGGGTTACCGCCGCTGTGGTGCCGGGCTCCACCTGGTACCACTCGGCTTCCTCGACGAGATCAGCGTCACTCTTCAGTCCCACCGTCTTCATCCAATCGAGAAACGCTTTGCGGCGCCCGTCGCCTGTCGATACCCAGGAAGGCCCGGCCACGTGGCCGATACGTTCGTGTCCCAACTCCCTGAGATGCCTGACGGCCAGCCCGATCCCTTGGTGGTCATCGCCGACGATGGCCGGGATCGAATCGTCGTCGACCGACCTGTTGACCAGCACCACGGAGACCTCAGCTTGGGCTGCCTGGGCGGCTTCGGAGACATTTCGACCTGGTGTCGCCAGGATCAAACCGTCGACATGCTTCTCGAGCATGTCCTCGACGAGGCTGTCGGCATGGCTGGGCCCTCGGTCGGCGTTGCCGATGAGCACGGAGTAGTCCTCCTCGACCAGGACCGACTCCACCCCGGCGATGATCGGCCCGAAGAGAGGGTTCTCGACGTCCGGGATGATCACCCCGACCGACATGGTGCGGTTGGTGCGCAGCCCGCGCGCAAGCGGATGCGGGCGATAGCCGAGCTTGCGGGCGGCATCGGTGACTCTCTCCACCGTCTCCGGGTTCACTATCGAGGCGGTGCTCGGATTCAGGGCGCGCGACGCGGTGGAGATGTGGACACCCGCCTCGCGGGCCACGTCCTTGAGAGTGGTTCTGGTCGACACGGTACGCCGAAACTACACCTTGCCCCGGCGGTCGGTGTGGACCCGCTCCGTTGTGTCGAGCACGATCGGTCGCGTCCGCAACTGTTTGCGCGGCGGTGACGGACACCCGATAATACAAACGATTGCGGGTTCACGCACGTCTGTCAGAGGCGAGAGGAGCAGAACATGGCCGACAACAAGTACCCGCATCGGGTGGGCTGGATCGGGACAGGTCGCATGGGCGCTGCCCTCGTGGAGCGACTGCTCGCCTCCGACGTGGATCTGTGGGTCTACAACCGGACCCGCTCGAAGGCGGAGCCTCTGGCCGAGAAGGGGGCCAAGATCGTCGACACACCCGCCGACCTCGCCGGACGCGACATCGTCTTCACGATGGTGGCCGGTCCTGAGGACGTTCTCGAGGTGACGCTCGGGCCGGAAGGGGTTCTATCCCAGCCCGACAGGCGCCCCCAGATCGTCGTCGACTCGACGACAATCGACGCCGCCTCCTCTCAGACCCTCACCGAGCGTGCGGGCCAGCTGGGGACGGCGGTGCTGGCCGCCCCGGTCTCTGGCAATCCAAAGGTGGTGAAGTCGGGTCGTCTCACCGCGGTCGTGTCAGGTCCCATGGCCGCGTACGAGACCGTGCGTCCTTATCTCGAGTGCTTCGGGCGCAAGGTCACCTATGTCGGGTCGGGCGACGAGGCCCGATTGGTCAAGATCTGCCACAACCTGATGCTCGGCGTGGTGACCCAATCCATGGCAGAGATCACAATCCTCGCCGAGGCAGCCGGCGTGTCCCGATCTGACTTCCTCGAGTTCCTCAACGACAGCGTGATGGGCTCGATGTTCACCAAGTACAAGACTCCCGCATTCGTCAATCTCGATTACACCCCTACCTTCACCTTGCACCTCCTCCGCAAGGATTTCGAGCTGGGACTCGAGACCGGAAAGCTCCTCGACGTCCCGCTCCCGACCGCAGCACTCGTGCATCAGATCGTCATGGATGGCATCGGCCGGGGATTCGGGGATCAGGACTTCTCCTCGCTGCTCGCCCGGCAGGCGGAAGGCACCAGTGTTGAGCTCGTCCCCGAGAACACGGAAGTCTCCGACGGTCTGACCTGACCGTCCGGGCCCGAGTGTCTAGAGATGCTCGTCGAGAAAGTCGAGAACACCGGTGATGGCTGCCTCGGCCACGTCGTTGACCTCGTACTCGCCGTCTGCGCCCCGCAATGGGTACACATAGCCGTGTAGCTCGTGGTCCCAACTGACCCACTCCACCGGCTTGTCGGCCTCGGCGAGCAGGTCGTAGGTGACCCGGAATATGCCCTGGAGGTGATCGTCGTCCCTGCCCATGACCAGCATCGGGGTCTCGATGGTCGAGATCCGCTCCCGCGCCTTGCCCATGTCGATGCGGGCTCGCACCTTCCCGGTCTCCACCATCTGCATCTCTTCGATGTTGCGCATTCCCGTCTCCGGCTCGACGAAGGCGGTTTCGTCGGGGGACAGGGCGAGGAACTCATGTGCCGCCGGCTCGGAGGCCACCGCCGCCTTGATCCCCTGGTACTCCGATGTGATCTTGAGGACCATCTCGCCCCCGTGGCTCATTCCGATCAGTCCAATGCGGTCGGCGTCGATGCGCGGGTCCGCTTTGAGCTGTTCGACGATGGCGATCTCGTCTTCGTACTCGAGAGGTGAGCGGTTGAACATGTCACGGCCCTGTCTCGTGTCCCGAATCAGGCGACCGCCGTTCTCGTATCCCAGCTCGACCTCGGATCGGTAACGGATCCAGGCGCAGGCGTAACCGCGCTCCAGGAGACGATCCATGATGTAACCCCGGTTGGCCACCGCGTCCCTGATCCAGGCCATGCCCCCGCCGCCGTTTCCCGATGCGAGCAGAACGAGGGGGTGGGGACCTTCGCCTGGGGGGAGACGGAGGCCGATGGGCGTGTAGAGGCCGTCCCACGTCTCCAGATACTGGAGTTCCACGGGAATGTCGGAGCCGGTTACCTCCTCCACGATGGTGACGTGTTCCGGGTTCAATGCCATGTTCCCTCCCATCTCGGTCTGCACAAACGTTAGGGCCTTCTTGCTCTGATCGGCTTGGTTGTATCAGCGGGCTCGTGCCAGGGCGGTCCACACCGTTGCTGGACGTAGCGGCATCTGGAGGTCGACCACCCCATACGGTGCCAGGGCGTCGAGCACTGCATTGACGATGGCGGGTGGGGCACCGATGCAGCCCGCTTCCCCCGTTCCCTTCGCCCCGAGCGGGTTGGACGGTGCCGGATGGACCAGGCGCTCCGACATGATCGGCGGCGCATCGCTGGCGCGCGGCATCTCGTAATCCATGAGTGTCGACGTCAGGAGCTGTCCTTCCTCCGAGTATTGGACGCCCTCATAGAGCGCCTGGCCGATGCCCTGCATCAACGAGCCGTGGAGCTGGCCCTCGACGATCATCGGGTTGAGCACGTTTCCGCAGTCGTCCACCGCCACCATCTTCTCGAGCATCACCTCACCGGTCTCGAGGTCGACCTCGACCACCGCCACGTGCACTCCGTACGGAAAAGTCTGCACCCCGGGGACGAACCATTCCTCGGCTGTCAGGTCGACGTCGCGCTGGTGGGCGGCCGCGGCCACCTCCGACCAGGTCACCCCGATGCCTGGTACCCCGACTATCGAGAACATCCCGTCACCGAGGACGATGTCCGCCGGCGCCGCCTCCATCAGGTTGGCGCTCAGATCGATCGCCTTCTGCCTGACCACGTGAGCCGTGCGCCAGATGGCGGCCGCACCGATCTGGGTCGATCTGCTCGCGAAGGTGCCCGTGCCCTGTGCCACCTCGTCGGTGTCGCCCGCCACGTAGACGACGTCGTCCGGGGCGACGCCGAGGGCGGCCGCTGCCACCTGCGCCCAGGCCGTCTCGTGACCCTGTCCGGAGGAGGCGGAACCGGTGCGGATTGTGATCGAGCCGGTCTGGTCGACCTCGACACGCCCGTACTCCCCGGCATTGAGGGCACCGCCCGCCCGCTCCACGAAAGCACCGAAGCCGACACCGATCGGGTTGCGCCCCGCGGCGAGACGCTCCTTCTGCTCGACTCGGAGCCGGCCCAACCCGACCAGGTCGATGGCGCGGCGCATGGCCTCGGCGTAGTCACCGGAGTCGTAGAGGGCGCCTGTCGGGGTACGACGCGGGAGTGTCTCGGTGGGTATGAAGTTGGTGAGCCGGACCTCGACCGGGTCCAGGTCGGCGGCGCGGGCGAATGCGTCCACCGCCCGCTCCAGGGCGTAGGCGGCCTCCGGGCGGCCCGCCCCTCGATAAGAGCCTGTGGGCGCCGCGTTGGTCACCACCGAGGTCGTGGTCAGGGAAGCACTGTTGATGTCGTAGAGACCGAGCGCCACCAGACGAGAGAAACTGGGGATGGACGTCCCGTTGTGCGGGTAGGCGCCGACGTCAGCCAGAACGTCGATCTCGGCCCGCTCGATCCTCCCTTCCCGTGTCCCCATGAGCCTCACCCTGTGGACCGAACCGCGACCGTGAGTGCCCCCGCTCATGTGCTCGCGACGGCGCTCCGCCCACATCACAGGGCGCCCGAGTCGGAGAGCGAGTGCCGCCGTCAACGTGTGCTCCGGATAGGTCATGCCCTTCATGCCGAAGGCGCCACCCACGTCGGGGACGATGACATGGAGCTTTTCGGGATCGATGCCGAGGAGTTGGGACAGCCGGGTCTGAGCCCCGTGCGGTCGCTGATGGCTGATGTAGACGGTCAGCCGCCCGTCGTCGCCCGGTACGGCGAGAATCACGAGTGGCTCGATCGGGTTGGGCGCCAATCGTTGGTTCGTCACCTCGACTTCGGCAACGACCTCATAGGCGTCTCTGACCTCCCCGACCTGCAATTCAGACCGGTCGACGATGTTCGTCCCCGCTGCCTCGTGGATGAGCACCTCGTCGGCGAGGCTCGAGTGTGGGTCGGTGACCGCGGGCAGCGGCTCGTAATCCACCCATATCAGATCGGCCGCATCGAACGCTGTGACCATCGAAGTGGCTGCCACTACCGCCACCGGCTCGCCGACGTACCGCACCTTCTCCCGGGCGAGGTGGGGCCGCGGGAAGTCGGGGGCGGGGATGGCGACGCTGTCTCCAGGGATGTCGGCCAGATCGAAGTCCGCGGCGGTGAACACCCCCACGACGCCGGGAGGCGTTGCCGCATCGGTGTCGATGGCGATGAGCCGGGCATGGGCCTCCGTGCTGCGGACGAAAGCGAGGTGCAGCGTGTCAGGCGGGGCCAGGTCGGCCACATAACGCCCCGCACCGGTGACCAGGCGACGGTCCTCTCGACGGAGCACCGAACGCGATTCGAAGTAGGGGATTTCTTCCACGCCGGTCCTTTCCTACCACTCGCGTGCGGGCCGATGATGGCAGAGCCCGGATCGCAGGCAGACGATCCGCGGTGGCCGAGTCGGGGAGGGGATGAACCTGATCACGCCCCTCGGCTCCCATCCCGGGGTGCCCGGCCCTGTTGATACGCAAACGATTGCTCCCTACACTCGGCGACCCGTGCACCACAGGCGACCCAAGGTGGCGATTATCGGAACCCGGTTCCGCGATTTCGATGTGGAGCGCGAGGTGCTGGGCGATGTCGAACTCACCTCAGGGCCCGGGCAGACCCGTGCCGGGATCCTCGAAGTGGCCGCCGGCGCCGACGTCATCCTCGCCGGGGCAGCGCCTGTCTTCGATACCGGGACACTCGAGGCCCTCAAGTGCCGGGCGATCGTTCGGCTCGGTGTCGGCGTGGACGGTGTGGATCTCGACACGGCGCGCTCTCTCGGGATGTGGGTGGCCAATGTCCCCGATTACGGGACCGACGCCGTGGCGCTGCACACCGTCACGCTGGTGCTGGCGTCCGTTCGACGATTGACCCTTGCCGATCGTCGCCTGCGGGATGGGTCCTGGGGGGTGGCCGATCTGCGTCCCCTCCACCTGCCGGCCTCCTTGACTGTCGGTGTGGTCGGGCTCGGGCGGATCGGGCGCAAGGTGGCCCTCATGCTCCTGGGTGTCGGGTTCGAGCGCTTCCTGGTCGCCGATCCTCTCATCGAGCCGACGGACGTGAGGCAGGCCCTGGGAGAGGCTGACGCCCGGCTGGTCGAGCTTCCCGAACTCCTCGGCGGTGCCGACGTCGTGACTCTCCACGCCCCACCGCCGGCAGACGGCCATCTGCTCGGGGTCGAACAGCTCCGGGCGATGAAGGTCGGATCGGCATTGGTGAACACGTCGCGGGGGGCCCTCGTCGACACCATCGCCCTGGTGTCCGCCCTCGGCGAGGACCGTCCGGCGACGGCGGCTCTAGACGTGTTCGAGCAGGAGCCGCCGGATGTGACCGTTTTCGAGCCGGTGTTCGACCGTGTGATCCTGACGCCACACATGTCCTGGTACACCGAGGAGAGCGAACTGGCCCTGCGCCGCCAGGCTGCCGCCGAGGCGCGCCGCGTCCTCGACTCCCAACCGCTCCTCCACCCGGTGGTCACACCGGCCGAGGCGGAGGTCATGTGAGCACGACCCGGAGATCGATCTACGACTTGACCTCGCCCGAGGTCGCCGAGATGGTCGGTCGCAGCGGCGTGGTCGTGATGCCATTCGGCAGCGTCGAGCAACACGGCCCCCACCTGCCCTGCGGGACCGACACCATGGCCGCAGACCTGGTCGCAGCCGAGCTCGCCGAGAACCTCGACGCGCTGCTGGTGCCGGCCGGGCAATACGGTGTCACCCCGATCCACGCCGGCCACCCCGGCACCATCTCGCTCCGGCGGGAGGTGTTCGAGTCGTATCTGTCCAACCTGTGCGAGGAGATGGTGGCGATGGGCGCCAGGACATTCGTCTTCGTCAACTGGCACGAAGGGAACATCGCCTCCCTGGATGCGGTGGCCACCGACCTCCAAACCAACAACGAGATCCTCGTCGTCACCGCTCACGCCTGTTACACGGCACAGCGCATGTACGCCCCGTCGGGAGGGGAGCTCACTCATGGCGGCGGGATCGAGACGCTCGCCGTCCTCGCCCACGATCCGGCCCTGGCGCGAGTCGACCGGATCGGTGAGCCGAGCCGGCCGGATGGAGCCGAGGAGCTCGATGCCATGCGCCGGTCGCGCGAGGTATACGGCTACATAACAGACGTCACTGAGATCGCCGACGATGGCTGGTACGGGAATCCGGCCTGGGCCGACGAGGAACGGGCCGCCGATTTCGCCACCGCGGTGGCCAACGAGATCGCCGTCACGGTCGAGGCGATCTTGAAGATGAGACGGCGCGGATCATGACCGTCGTCGGCCCCGAAGAGCTCGAGTTCCGCGACTTCCCGGGCAGGGCGACCTCCGACCCGTTCAGACACGCCGGGCAAGGCGCGTCGACGGTTCGACAAGTGGTCATCGAGCACCTGGCCACCAGATCCCCCCACCTCCATCCGAAGAGCGAGGAGATCGTCTACGTGGTGGCAGGCAGAGGTCGGGTCTGGCTCGACGGGGTCTTTCACCCGGTGGGCCCGGGGTCGTGGTATCGGATCCCGGCGGGAACTCCTCATGCCACCATGGCCGACCGGGGTGAGCGCATGTCACTCGTCTGCTTCTTCCCTCACGACGACTTTGCCAGCAACATCGAGGAGCTCGACCTGCTCCTCGCAGCCGATCAGGGAGGAGAGAGATGACCGAGCGGGTCAAACTCGCATCGATCGGGTTGGGCCGGTGGGCCAGGGTGCTGGCCCGAGGAGCGCAGCGCGGGTCGGTGATCGAGTTGGCGAGCTGCTTCTCGCGTTCTCCAGACAGGCGCGCCGCATTCCAGGAGGAGTTCGGAATCCCCAGGGCCGCGTCGACACTCGATGAGCTGCTCGCCGACCCCGAGATCGAAGGGGTGTTGGTCACCACCCCGAACGACACTCACAAGAGCGTGATCCTGGAGTGTCTCGACGCAGGCAAGGCGGTCTACACCGACAAGCCGATTGCGCACACGATGGAGGACGCCGGGGAGATCGCCCGGGCGGCGGCCGCCTCGGGTCTCCCATTCGCCGTGGGCCACAGCGCCCGTCGGCTCGGTGGCCATCGGGCCATGAAGCAGTGGGTCGAGACCGGCAAGATCGGCCAGGTCTCGATGGCAGAGGCGAACTTCTCCAACGAACGAGGGCTCGAGCTCACCACCGACACCTGGCGCTGGTTCGCCGACAAGAGCCCGGGTGGAGCCATGATCCAGCTCGGCGTGCATCACGCCGACAACCTCCAGTACCTACTCGGCCCGGTGGCCATGGTCTCCAGTCACGCCCGCAAGCTCTACACCAAGGCGGAGGTGCCAGACGCCATTATGTCGATCCTCGAGTTCGAATCGGGCCCCCTCGGATATCTGGGCACGGGATGGGCCTCCCCCGGCGTCTACCAGCTCCGTCTCCAGGGGACCGAGGCGAACCTCTTCTACGACCTCGACTTCAACAATTGGGATGAGTCTCATCTGGTCGACTCGAAGAGCACGCTGGTCAGTCAGGCCTATCGAGAGTCGGTCAGACCGCCCGTCGAGATGCCACACACCGACATGTTCCGGGAACAGCTCGACGAGTTCGCCCTCGCCATCAGGGGCGAGGCCGAGATCGAGGTCGGGCCCCTGGAGGCGATCCGGGCCCTGGCGGTGGTACATGCCGCATTGGAGTCTTCGGAGCGCAGGGGCGAGGCCGTCGCCGTCGCGCCGATGGTGGAGAGGGCTGGGGCCCTGCAGTGAGGGTTGACCCGGCCACGACCCGCACCCTGGCCCATCGTGACCCACAGGTCCAGGAGGTCCTCGACATCTGGGCTGCTCGATTCCTGGCGGCGCACATCCCGCTCGGAGACCTGACCGCGACCATCGACCGTATCGACGATTGGTCGGATTGGGGCCCGCAATGGATGGTGACCGCCCGGGTGCACGAAGAGATGGGGGAGCGGGCCTGGGACGAGGGTCGCCGGATCTCCGCCGTTGGTGCCTTTCTCAACGCGGCTTGGTGCTACCACCTCTCTTACTTCCTCTCAGTCGACGACGAAGAGGCTCATTCGCACGGTCTCGCCAAGATGCTCGAGTGCCACGATCGGGTGCTCCCGCTCATGGAGCCGCCGGTGGAGAAGGTCGCCATCCCCTTCCCCGGTGCCGATCTGACCGGGCTCCTCAGCGTTCCGGGAAAGGGCGGTCCGTCACCGCTGGTGATCCTCCTCCCCGGCCTCGACTCGACCAAGGAGACACGACACGGCGCCCGGGGCCCGTTGCTACGCCGCGGGATGGCCGTGCTCAGCCTCGACGGCCCGGGCCAGGGAGAGGTGAGCACGAGGTTGCCCATCCGCCACGATTACGAAGCGGCGGTGTCCGCCGCCATCGACGCTCTCCAAGGTCACGATGGGGTGGACACGACACGGGTCGGTCTGATCGGCGCCAGCCTCGGTGGGTACTACGCATGCAGGGCGGCAGCGTTCGAGCCCAGAGTCACCGCGGCCGTGGCCAACTGCGGTCCGTACAGCTGGATCGATTGCTGGGACGAACTACCCGAAGTGACCCGGGGGGCGTTTCGCAAGTACTCCTGGTCGGCGAGCGAAGATGAGGCGCGTGAGAAGGCGAAGATGCTCGACCTCGGCGGGGTGGCCGAGCAGATCACCCAGCCGCTGGTCGTCGTCCACGGGATGCTCGATCCTCTGATCGGTGTCGACCATGCGCGGCGCATTGCCGAAGAGGCGCCCAACGCCACGCTGATCACGGTGGACGACGCTACGCACGGAGTGAGCAATTTGGCCTACAGATTCGCCCCTCTGGTGGACGATTGGATGGCCGAGAGGCTGGGCGGGACCGTCCAATGACCCCTACACGCGACGAGCACACCTTCACCGTGGCGGCCGATTCGATGGTGATCGACTACCAGGTCCCGGTGCCCATGAGTGACGGTGCCGTGCTACGCGCCGACGTGTTTCGCCCCGAGAGGGACTCCGAGTACCCGGTGATCCTCTCCCACGGGGTGTATGCCAAGGGACTTCCCTTCGACGGCCCGATCTACCGGATGCAGTGGGACAAGCTCCTGGCCAAGGACCCCAGCGTCCTCGAAGGCTCGACCGGGAAATACCAGGCCTGGGAGGTCACCGACCCGGAACGGTGGGTGCCTGACGATTACGTCGTCGCCCGTGTCGACTCCCGGGGTGCGGGTTGGTCTCCGGGTGTCCTCTGGCCACGGAACCCCCAGGAGTATGAAGACATCGCCGAGTCGGTGGAGTGGGCGGCCTCTCAGCCGTGGGGGAACGGCAAGGTGGGGATCATGGGCATCTCCTATTACGCGGTGATGGCCTGGGCGGCGGCGGCACGTCAGCCGGAGCACCTAGCCGCTTTCATCGCCTGGGAGGGGTTCAACGACCCCTACCGCGACGCCTATTACCACGGAGGGATCCTCAGTGAGTTCACCAAGCGGTGGCAAGAGCGACAGATAAACCCGATCCAGTACGGACGCGGCTCGAGAGCCCCGGTCAATCCCAATACGGGGCAATCGGTGGCGGGGCCCGTCGACCTCTCGGAAGAGGAGCTCGCGGTGAATCGGGTCGAGTCGTTCCCCGAGATCAAGGCCCATCCGCTCGATGATCGATGGCATCGTGACCGTGCCATCGACCTGAGCCGGGTGAGCGCCCCTTTCCTGTCTGCGGCCAACTGGGGGGGTCAGGGGATCCATCCCCGCGGCAACTTCAACGGGTTCGTCGATGCGGGATCGGATCAGAAATGGCTGGAGGCCCACGGCGACACCCACTGGACCCACTTCTACTCGGCATACGGTCGTGACCTGCAGAAGCGCTTCTTCGACCACTTTCTCAAGGGGATCGACAATGGGTTCGACCGCACGCCTCGCGTTCAGCTGAACATCCGTCGGCCCGGTGAGCGGTTCGAGTGGCGGGGTGAAGACGAGTGGCCCCTCGCCCGCACAGTGTGGACCAAGCTGCACCTCCACTCCGACGGGTCTCTGTCCACCCAAGAGGCAGGGGCGACCGCGGCACTCGAATACGAGGCGCTGGGAGACGGTCTCCACTTCTTCACCGAGACGTTCCCCGAAGAGATCGAGGTCACGGGCCCCATCGCAGCGAAGCTGCACGTCTCGTCATCGACCGGCGACGCCGACCTCTTCCTCATCATCCAGCTGTTCGACCCGGACGGTGACGAGGTCACCTTCGAGGGCTCGACCGATCCGAACACACCGATTGCCAACGGGTGGCTGCGGGCGTCCCATCGCGCTCTGGATCCGGTGAGAAGCCGCCCCTGGCAGCCCTACCACCCCCACAACCGCATCGAGCCCTTGGAGCCGGGCGTCGTCTACGAGCTCGACGTCGAGATCGTCCCGACCTGCATCGTGATCCCGGCGGGCTACAGGTTGGCGCTGTGGATCAGAGGTCGGGACTACGAGTACCGCGGGTCCCTGGATGACTACGGGCAGACCTTCTACTACGCGACCCGAGGCACCGGAGGGATGACACACCAGGACCCCGACGATCGGCCCGCCGAAGTGTTCGGCGGGAAGGTGACGCTGCATGTCGGCCCGGACCACTCATCGCATCTTCTGTTGCCCGTCATTCCCCCCAAGACGATCGAGGAGGGCCATTGAGCACGACGACCGATTTCGTAGTTGCCGGGGGAGGGCACAACAGCCTCATCACCGCGTCCTACCTGGCGAAGGCAGGCTATGACGTGGTGGTGCTGGACGCCCGATCCGAGGCAGGTGGCGGCGCCGCCACCGAGGAGATCCTCCTGCCGGGGTTCGGCTTCGACATCTGCTCGACCGGGCACACCCTGATCCAGGTGAATCCTGTGCTGACCAGAGACGAGTTGGGGCTCATCTCCGAGTTCGGGCTCACCTACGTCGATCCCGACCCGGTGGCCCACGTGGTGTTCCCCGACGGAGACCACCTCACGATGTGGCTGGATCTAGACCGGACATTGGGGGAGATCTCCCGATTCTCCAAGAGTGATGCCACCGCCTACCGGCGAATGTTGGACGAGTTCGACGCGGTGAAAGGGATCTACGGCGAGTATCGCTTCACCCCGATCGGCTACGGACCTTCCCTCGACGAGCGTCTCGCCGACCATCCCATGGGCCGGGTTTGGATGAGACGCAACGTCATGTCGGCGTGGGAGGTGATCCGACGCGAGTTCGAGAGCCGGCACGTCCGCGCCTTCATGGCATGGATGGCCTTTCAGACCGCACAGCCTCTCGACTCTCCGGGCTCGGGATATCTCGCCTATTCACTGGTCGGTGGTCGCCAGCGACGCAGCTGGTCGATACCCCTGGAAGGCTCGTCGAGCCTGCCCAGGGCGATCGTGGCCGCCTTCGAGAAGAGCGGAGGCACGGTCATCACCGACACCATGGTCACGTCGTTGATCCTCGAGGGCGGGCGATGCGTCGGCGTCGAGACGAGTGGGGGCGACCAATACCGGGCCCGGCAAGGGGTCGTGTCCTCGATCCACGTCAAGACGCTGGTCGAGATGGCCCCATCTGATTCCTGGGGGGAGGAGTTCCTGTACGGCGTCGACACCTACGACGAGGGCCTCTCCTCTTTCGCCTCGTACTACGCAACCACCGCGGCGCCCCGTTTCCCGGTCGAGGGCGGAGCCGTGGACGCTGTGTCGGCGGGCCCTGCTCCGTGGGCCGAGGACGTGATCGAGTTCGGGAGGGGGCTGCGCCAGCGACGTCTCCATCGGCCCGGCACCTTCCTGCTGTTCGCCACGCCCACCATCGTCGACCCGTCGCGGGCTCCCGAGGGTCATCACACCGTGAAGATCCTGAGCCTGGCTCCATACGACGCCCCCGAGGAGCTAGGGGACTGGGAAACGGGCAAGGACGTCCTGGCGGACGAGCATCTCAGGATCCTCCAGCAGTGTGCACCGAACCTGACCGACGAGACCATCCTGGCCCGAAAGGCCAAGAGCCCGGTGGACATCGAGGCCTCGAACCCGCATATGTGGCGGGGGACGATCCATGGCGGAGACCGGGGTCTGGCTTATGGTGGTGCCCAGCGCCCGGTTCCCGGGTGGGCGCAGCATCGCCTGCCCATCCCTGGCCTGTATCAGACCGGGGCGACGACCCACCCCGGCGGCTCCATAACCGGCGGGCCGGGGAGGAATGCGGCGATGGTGATCCTCGACGACCTCGGAACCAGCATCGAAGAGGTGACATCTTGACACTCGAGCTCGCTTTCGCCCCCAACGAAGACCCTTTCACCATCGTCCACGGCGGCTTCTATCGGCGCTGGTTCTCGATGATCGACGACATCACGGTGCTCGAGGCGGCCGTGGCCCGGCTCGAGGGCACCACCCAGGACAAATGGGTGCCGGTGTGGGAAGAGGTGGGGCGCCGGTACGAAGCCGAGGGAGATCGCTTGGAAGAGGCGGGTGACTTCGAGGGGTCGAGACGGGCCTATTTACAGGCGAAGACCTTCTACGCCATCGGCCGCTTCCCCGGCGAGGTGTCCGACGTGAAGAGAGGCATAAGCGACGATTGCGCCCGGGCCTACCGCAAGGCGTGCGCTCATCTCGATCCTCCCATGGAGATCGTCGAGTTCGACCATCAGGGCCAGACGATCAGAGCCCACTTCCGTGCACCAGGGGCGGAGTCCCCGGTTCCGGCGGTCCTGGTCATGTGCGGCGCCGACGTCTTCAAGGAGGATCGGGGCTGGGCTCAGGACCTGTGCCTCGACAACGGCATGGCGGCGTTGGTCATGGACGGCCCCGGCACCGGGGAGAACCCGATCCCTTGGGCTCCGGAGTCGGTCGGCGCCTGGGTGGCCGCCGTCGACTATCTCGCCGGGCGGACGGAGGTCGATGGTGACCGCATCGGGGCATTCGGCATCAGCCGGGGCGGGTACTCGGTGATGCAGCTAGCCGGCACCGCCCCGGAGAAGCTCAAGGCGGTGGTGGCCAACGCCGGGCACCCGTTCGGATATGTCATGGGCGACGAGGAGCTCGAGGAGTTCGTTCGGGTCCGCAACGAGCGAGCCACATGGCGCTTCGGCGCCCCCGACGATCCGCCCTCGTTTCCATCGACCTCGGTCGAGGAGGAGCGCGCCGAGTTCTCCCGCTGGGCCCTCTCAGAGCAGGGCATCCTCGAGAACATCACGATGCCGGTGCTGATGATCAACGGAAAGCAGGATCACCTGGCACCGATCGGCAACATCTACTTCATGCTCGAGACCGGCCCGGTCACCGGGAAGGAGGCCCGGGTCTACGCAGACGCCGGCCATTGTGCTTTCAAGTATTTCGACCACTGGGCCCCGGGCTCGTTTCGCTGGTTGGCCGAGAAGCTGGCTCAGTAAGTCGGCCCCGAAAGCACCCCGGGTCAGATGACGACCAGCTCGTGGGGGAACTTCGTCACCCGTTCATGCCCGCCATCGGTGATCACGTAGGTGCGACCGAAGAAGATCCCGAGGAGGCCGTCCGGGGTGATGATGGTCGGCTCGAGCATCGCCACGATCCCGGGCACGAGGTCGTGCTCATCCTCACCGGCCACGACGTGATCCCACATCACGTGTGGCGGGTGACTCACGAAATCGATGCAGTGGAGATGGAGCGGGCGAGAGTCATAGCCCTTGTCCCGGAAGAAGGCGCCGGCCTTCATCACGTCGTCCCAGGTGTTCCCCCCGATCAGTTGCTCGGCCATCAGGTCGTAGCCCGGGAGGACGACCTCGTCGAAGAACTCCCTGATCCAGGCCGGGGGCTCTCCGATGCAGATCGGGGTCCCCACCTGCACCGAGTAGCCGTTGTAGCCGCAGGCCAGCTCGTTGATGATGATGTCACCCTTCTGCAAGGGGCGGCCCGACGGCCAGGGATTGCCGAAGACCATCGCCGGGCTGCTCATGGGTGTCGACCCGATGATGTTGAAGTCCATCTGGCCTCCCCCGTCCATCACGGCGTGGGTCGCGGCGGCCGCCAGTTGGTACTCGGTGACACCAGGCCTGGCGGCTGCGATCATGGCGTGGACCGCCTGGTCCATGAGCTGGCCCGCCCTGCGGACGCATTCGATCTCCTCCGGGCTCTTGACGTGGACCAGTTCGTGGAAGAAGTCTCCGACCCGCTCGAATGTCGCCTCCGGCAGCCCTTCGCGGAGTCGCTCCCACTCGTCGACCGGGGGATAGTGCCCGTACACCGGATCGACCTGTGACAGCCCTACGGTGGCGTCAGCCAGGCCCCACTCTCGGATGAGCTCCGCAATGACCTCCCCGGAGTGGCCCCACCTCGAATGGCGGACGTCCTCGAGGGGAGTAGCGCGGCGGACTGCCTCGCGGTGTGCCCCGCCGGGACCGCAGACGAGGACGGGCTCGCCCTCGGGTGGCACCACGACGTACGCCGACATCCCGTGCCATTCCCAATGGTTGCTCAGCCACCGCATCCCACCGCCCCAACTCCAGTGATTGGGCCCGCCCGCAGCGATCAGCACGTCGAGACCGAGCCGCTTCATCTTCTCCCTGGTGGCGTCGAAGCGTCGCTGGTACTCGGCGTCGGAGAACCTCTCGTAGATCGCATCGGAATACCATGGAGTGTTGGCGATACGACCGAAGGCCTCGGTGTGGAGGTTGCCCCTGGCCTCTTTGAAGTCGACGTCACCGGGTGTCATCAGTGTCCTCCTCCGGGTCGGGGGTGTGCCGACCCACTGGTCTGAGAGTGGTTGGAGGCAGAATGGCCCATCGGCTCATGCCGGGATGGAGTCGAGGAGCCCGAGCCCATCGAGGTCGGAGCGCAACGCCTCCAACCTGGATTCGCTCAGCGGGATCAGAGGTGGCCGGACGGGCCCCTGAGGGAGGCCCATCAGCCCGAGCCATGCCTTGAGCTCGGCGATCGGGATCGCACCTTCCCCACGCGCCAGCCACGATTCACGCATCCATCGCTCGAAGGCGGCTCGCTCACCGGCGAGAGTTCTGTTCAACTCCCATGCGCCTTCCACATCCCCTTCGTCCGCCATGCGGGTGTAGTCACGTATCGGGCGACGATCCGGTGTCTGGTACATGGCGAGGGCGGGTGTCGACATCAAGGCCCGGAAGCCATGATCGAGGTGGAGCCCGAGCCACTCCGCCTCATTGGCATCACACACCACGATACGGTCACCGACCAGGTCCTCGACCTCGAGGAGGTGCTCCCGCGGTTTGGGGTTCTTGATCCCACAGATCGTCTCGAGTTCGCTCAACTCAGCGATCAGGGCCGGGCTCAGCGTGTACCCGGAGTAGGACGTGTTGAAGAGGAAGAAGGGAACCGAGGACTCGGTGGTGATGCCGCGGTACCACTGGCGGATGAGGTCATCGGAGGGCTTGATCGGGAAGTAGGGATTGATCGCGATCACGAAGTCGGCTCCGATCTGCTCGGCGTGCCGGCTCAACTGGGCCACCTCCGAGTACACGTGGTGGCCGATGTGGGCCATGATCGGCACCCGCCCCGATGCGGCGCTCACCACCAACTCGTGGACCCGCGCCCGCTCCTCGACGGTCATAGCCCAGAACTCGCCCATGACGCCGCCACAGAAGATGCCGTCTACCCCGATCCCATCGATGTAGTAGTCCACGGCCTTGCGGAGGGCGCCTTCGTCGATCTCACCGGAGTGGGTGAAAGGTGTGGGGATGGCGATCCAGAGGCCTCTGACCTTTTCGAAAGCGGCTTGTTTGGCCGGGCTGAGTGAGGTCATGCGGGTGGCTCCTGTCTCGGCTCCTGCGGGTGCGATCCGTGTGCGGACTGCGGTCTCGTCCCGGTGCGACGCTAGCAGCACAAGCGTTTGCGCGTGGGTGCCGGCTCAGCGTGACGGAAACTGTGGGCCGCCCCGGGTCACAACCTCGAAGGTGATCCGGGTCGGACTGTCCGTTGCACCCGGTAGACCGATGCTATATCGTGCGGGGCGGCGCAGCAATCGATTGCTAGACCCGGGGAGGAGTATGCGTGAGAACTGAACACGCCGGCCCATGGTTCACTGGTCGGTGTGATCTTGGCCAAGACGCAACGGACCGGTTCGGTGGGGACGCAATCGTGAGCATGACGGCGGGGACGTGACGGCCAGGCTCGACACCACCGGGCAGGGGACGAGGCCGCTCGTCGCCTCGGTCCGTGACCTTCGGGTTCACTTCCAGGCCAAGGCCGGAGTGGTGCACGCCGTTGACGGTGTCACCTTCGAGATCCGCGATGGCGAGACTCTCGGGTTGGTGGGTGAAACCGGTTGCGGGAAGAGCGTGACGGCCCGCTCCTTCATCCGGCTCGTCCCGAGCCCGCCAGGAATCTATGCCGGAGGCCAGATCGACTTCTGGTCCACGGAAGCCCGTCGCCACCACGAGGATCCGATCGATCTCCTCGAGGTCCCAGACAAGGAGATGCTGCGGATCCGTGGCGATCGCATCGCGATGATCTTCCAGGACCCGGGGAAGGCACTCAATCCTGCCCTCTCGATCCGGAGCCAGATCGCCGAGGTCTTCTACCAGCACAGGTCCGATGACATCCTGCAAGCTCTCGGGCCGGGTATCCCACCACCGATCATCCGCCGAGCGGCTAGACAGGAGATCGGCGGGGTCGAGCGGTTCCTGCTCAAGTTCCCACCGCTTCGGTCCAAGGCGGCGAAGCTCGATAAGAGGATCGACGAGCTCGTCGCCAATGCGCTGACCGAGGTCCAGATTCCAAACCCGCGCAAGATCATGAGAAGCTATCCCCATGAGCTCTCGGGAGGGATGAAACAGCGAGTCCTGATTGCTCAGGCACTCGCCTGCAACCCCGATTTGCTCATCGCCGACGAGCCGACCACCGCCCTCGACGTCACCATCCAGGCCCGGATCCTCGAGCTCATCGCCGAGCTCAAGGAGCGTCTCGAGACCTCTGTCCTCTACATCAGCCACGACCTCTCCCTGGTCAAGGAGATTTGTGACCGGGTGGCCGTGATGTACGCGGGGCGCATCGTCGAGACGGGCACGACAGAGGAGGTCTTCCGGAGCCCGAAGCACCCGTATACCCGCGGGCTGATGGCCGCCGTCCCCTCGGCTGCCCACCGCCGGGGCGAGCTGGCCGCCATCGTCGGAAACGTCCCGGAGCTGGTGGAGCCCCCTCCGTCGTGCTACTTCAATTCCCGATGCCCCTACGCGGTGGAGATCTGTCGGACCGTCGACCCCGAGACCATCCAGGTGGGAGCAAGTCACTCGGTGGCCTGTTTCGCCTACGGATCGAGTGACACGGGCGCCGTACTCCCCACCCTCGAGAGATGGGTGTCGTGACGTCCCTTCGCTCCAAGCAGGGCACGACCGACCGTTCGACGGCCGAGCGAACGGTGATCTCGCTTCGCGGGGTCGAGAAGCACTTCCCGATCAAGGAGGGAACGCTGCAGCGTGTGGTTGGTCAAGTCAGGGCCGTCGACGGGGTGTCCTTCGACATCCGCCCCGGGGAGACCATGGGCCTGGTGGGCGAGTCGGGGTGCGGGAAGACGACGCTGGGCCGCTGTATCAGCGGGCTGACGCCGGCAACCGGGGGCAAGATCTACTTCAGACTGCCCGACACGGACGCGGCTCGCCTCGACGAGATAGAGGCCACTCCCGTGTCCGAGCGCACTCAGGAGCAGCTGAAAGAGATGGCGAGGATCGACGAAGAGCATCGCATCGATCAGCTCTCGGGGAAGAGCTGGCGAACCTACCGTCGCAATTGCCAGGTGGTCTTCCAGGACTCGTTCAGCTCACTGAACCCGAGGCAGCTGGTCAAGGACATCGTGGGTCGGCCCCTTCGGGTGCACAACGAGGCTTCGGGCATAGAGCTGACCGAGCGCGTCGTAGCCCTGCTCGAGAGCGTGGGAATGGGTCGCCAGCATCTCTATCGGTATCCGCATCAGTTCTCCGGCGGGCAACGACAGAGGATCTCGATCGCCCGTGCTCTCGCTCTCGATCCGGAGTTCATCGTGCTCGACGAGCCGACCTCTGCCCTCGACGTCTCGGTCCAGGCCCAGATCCTCAACCTCCTTCACGAGCTGCAGAAGGAGCGAGGGCTCACCTACCTGTTCATCAGCCATGACCTCGGGGTGGTTCGGTTGATGAGCGACAACATCGCCGTGATGTATCTGGGCAAGGTGGCCGAGAGGGGCACCGCACGGGAGCTGTTCGAAGAGCCCCGTCACCCTTACACAGAGGCCCTTCTCGCCGCCAACCCGGACATAAGCTCGGAGGAATCCGAGATGAGGGGGCTGCACGGGACGGTCCCAGACCCGGCCAACCCACCCGAGGGATGCAGATTCCACACACGTTGCCCGGCGGCCACGGCGGCATGCGGGTGGGAGGTGGACGATGCCGTCGCCTGGCTGCAGAATCACGAGGCCCTGCTCGAAGGGCTCACCGACGTCGAGCGTCGATCGAACTTCGACGCAACACTCGTCTTTCACAGCGAGGCCGCAGCGTCCTCCGTGAACGCCGCCTTTCACGGAGGTGACGTCCCGCCGGCGATGAAGGCCGCCCTCGAGACCATGTCGACCGACGGCAACAAGCTGATCATCAGGTTCTCCCCCGTCGACCCGGTGGAGCTGGAGGACATCGGCGGAGGTCATCTCACCGCATGTCTGCTCCACACCTCCCGGCAAAGCCGGATCTAGCGCCCCTCAGCGAAAACGGACCAGAGCAGGCGGACCGCCGCAAACCCGAGCAAGGCGAGAACCACCAGCTCGAACGCCCTCTGGTCGAGACGTCTCCCGATTCGAATGCCGGCGACGGTCATCGCCGCCACCGGGACGATGGCCCACAGCGCCTGCTGTGTTCGCTCCGGGGTGAATGCCCCCAAGACGAAAAGCGTGATCAGCTGGATCAGCCCGAACACCGAGAAGGTGAGACTCATCATGTGGACGAAGGAGGATCGGCTCAGCCTGATGCTGTGGAGGTAGGTGGCGATCAAGGGCCCGGCCGTGCCGGTGGCCCCGAGCAGACCACCTCCGACCAGGCCCATCGGGGCAGCCATCCGACGGGCGGTCTCCCTCTTCAGCCCGAAGTGCGGGTCGGCAAGAAAGCGCCATATGTAGGCGCCGATGAGGATGGCGATGACGACGGAGAGGACTCGGTCGTCCAACTCGGTGAGGATCCAGGTACCCGCGATGGTGGCCACGGTTCCGACCGCGAGGAACGGGATCATCACGAAGCCGGTTCCGCGGGCGCCGGTTCGATGCTCCCATAACAGCCAGCCGTTGGAGACCATGTTGGCGAACGAGAGGACCACGACCGCGTACTCGACGCTTGTGATCCCTGCGATGAAGGGAACGGCCAGCAGCGGCCCTCCCATCCCGGTGACCCCCTTGACGGTGTATGCGATCGCGATCACCAGCAGAATGAGGGCGAACTCGGTTGTCACGACGCGACGAGGCCGTAGGGAGCAGGGTCCGGCGAGCAATGGGTGTGCGGAACGGCCAGGCCTACTCCGCGACGGTCAGGTCCGGCGGGTTGAGCCCTACTGCCCTCAAAAGACCGAGCTCGTCCCCGAAATACCACGCCTCGGCGATGAGGCCGTTCTCGACCCGCCACAGGCCAACCTCGACGACATCTATGTGACGACCGGTCGCCGGGATCCCGTAGAGCGATCCGGTGTGGGTGCCGACGACACGGAAGATCCCCCAGACCTTGTCGTTCTTGGCGGTCAGCTCGACAAGGACGTTCTGCCGGTCGCGCATCGAGTCGTCGTCCATCCCGCCCGGTCCCTGGTGCTCCCAGAGCTCCCCGATGTGAGTGAAGCCCGCCCTGTGCCGCTTGAATCCGGGAGCCAGGAAGGGCGATCTCTCCGAGACCTTCGCCACGCGATAGGCGGCCACCACGGCGAGGGCCTCCGCCTCCTCCTCGGTACAGGTGCATTCGGTCGGACCGAAGATGGAGATGTGAGGATGCTCGACCATCGCAATCAGATCTCCACGATGGGTCGGACCGCTTGCCGGGACTCGAGGGCGGCCAGGGCCTCCCCGACCGCTTCGAGCGGGTACACGTGAGTGACCAGAGGGCTCAGGTCGACCTTGCCCGAGCGCATCAGGGCGATCATGGCCGGGTAGGCATTGGGGCTGGAGCGGATCCCCATGAGGTCCAACTCGTCGAGGGTGAGACGGTCGATGTCGATCTCGGAGGGTTTCCCTCCGGTAAGCCCGAGCACGGCCACCCTCCCTCCTCGCCGTACCGCACCAACGGCCTGCGCCGGAACTTCCGGGTTGCCGGTGCAGTCGAAGACGTAGTCCACGCCTCTTCCCCCGGTGAGACGGCGCACCTCTGCGACCGGATCCTCCTTGTCGTAGTCGATCACGTCGTCACTGCCCATCTTGGCTGCGAGGTCGAGACGGCCCCCCCGCCCGATCATCATGACCTGGGCAGCCCCGGAGGCCGAGGCGACCGCAACTGTGAGCAGGCCGAGGAGGCCGGGGCCGAAGACCGCCACGGTCGACCCCGGGAGGAACTCGACCCGTCGCAGGGCGTGTACGGCCATCGACCCTTGGTTCACGAGGGCGCCTTCCAGCGGGCTGACCGAGTCGGGGAGCTTGTGCAACATTTGAGCCGGGCGCACCGCGTACTCGGCCAGCGCGCCTGGGGCGGTGTGCCCGTAGAGGCGATACCCCGGGGTGCCCGACTTCTCACACAGGTTGTAGCGCCCGCGGCGGCACATCGGACAGCGACCACAGCCGACGTGGTTCTCGGCCACCACCTTGTCACCTGGCTTCAAGTCGAGATCATCGAGCCCCTCGCCGATCGTGACCACCTCACCGGACCACTCGTGACCCATGACGAAGGGCAGCGCCGGCGGCCAGCCTCGCTGCTGGAACGCCCCCTGCACCATCTTGAGATCCGTGCCACAAAGCCCGCACGCCCTGACCCTGAGCAGGACTTCGCCGGGCGCCGGTTCCGGGATGTCGACATCTTCGACGGCCAGGTCGTTCCATCCCCTCAACACCGCGGCGCGCATGGTCGTCACCGTGCGTTGGGGCCCTCGGCCTCGGGGTCGCGCTCGAGCAGACTCTTCCAGACGTCCTCCACCAAGCCGACGATGTGATCTGCCACCGCATCGATCATCTCCCGGGAGCGTTCCTCGGTGACGGTCTCGGGTGAGCCGTACCAGCCGGTGGCAGCCACCTCTCTGAAGTCCTTCATCACCGGGAACACGTCACGACGACGGAACAGCGCATGACCGTCGGCGCCACGGTCGACCGAGTCGCCCTCGATCCGCTCGTCGAGGCGAACCAGGGAGGGATCGTGGGAGAGGACTGCCGCCGTTTCCATCGACCCGGCGTGGGTGAACTCCATCTCGTCTGGAAAGAGCCCGTTGGCGATGATGTGCGCTTCGGCGACCAACAAACGCAAGGGAAGCTCGGCCTGGACCTTGTCGGCGGCGACTCGAATCGCAGCGGAGTTGCCCTCGTGCCAATTGACCACGATGACGCGCCGGACATTCGCTCGCGAAAGGCCGTCACACACCTCGAGCATGAGCGATGCCAGGGTATCGGGGCTGATGGTCAGGGATCCCGCCCAGGGGAGGTGATAGGGGGCCACGCCAACGGGTGACAGAGGGAGGACCGGGGCGTCGAGCCTTCTCCCGACCCGGAGAGCGATGGTGAGGGCTGCGAAAGCGTCGGTGCCGAGCGGCAGGTGCCCTCCATGCTGCTCGACGCTCCCGGTGACGAGCACGGCCGTGCCCCGGCCCAGCGCCTCCTGGGCCTGCGGTTGTGTCATGTTGGCGAGGAGCATTCGGTCGAGGTCCATCGGCTTTGGGGTCCTCTCGGGCTCGGGGTTGCACAAACGGTTGTTCAGGGGAGCGTAATCTCGCCAGTCGGCGACTGTCAGATTGGAGCCGGGGCCGTAGACCCCCTCACCACCAGCTCGGGGGCCACCAACTGGGTCTCGGCTGGTCTCAGCGGGTCGGCGATGGTCTCGAGAAGAAGCCGCGCCGTCCTTGCTCCGAGCTCATACTGAGAGATCCGAATCGTGGTGAGTGGGGGCGAGAACCGCTCGCTGTAGGGCATGTCGTTGAAGCCGACCACCGAGACGTCCTGGGGACACGATCGGCCGCTGGCCCGTATCGCATCGATGGCACCGAGGGCGAGCCGGTCGTTGGCGGCGAGGACGGCGGTTGTATCGGGGCGCTGCTCGAGCAAGTCACTCGTGACCCGGTAGCCCTCATCCTCGATTTGACGGTGGGCGAAGTGATGGCTCCCGGTCAGGCCGGCGACCCCAAGCGCCTCCTCGAAGGCCTCGAGTCTGTTGACGCTGGACGACACGTCCTCGGGACCGCCGACGTGCACGATGTTGGTGTGACCGAGCGAGAGGAGATGCTCGACGGCGAGCCTCGTGCCCTTCCGGTCGTCCGGGAGAACGGCGCTGACTCCCGGGCTGTTGGCCGCCCGATTGAACAGCACCACCGGAATCCCCTCGTCGATGATGCCTGCCAGAACTGCGTCGTCCTCGCGGGCGACCCCATACATCAGTCCCTCGGCCTGGACACCGAGCATGGCCGAGACCTGTGACTCGGCGTGGTCGGGGTCGTCATCGGTGCTGGCCAGGATCAGCGAATACCCGTCGGCGTAGAAGACATCGCCCGCTCCCCTGGTGATGCCGGCCTGATACAGGTTGGCCACGTCAGGCACGACCATCCCCACCACCAGCGTGCGACCGGTGCGCAGAGCGCGAGCGATGGTGTTTCGACGATAGCCCAGTCTCAGGGCGACGTCCCTGATCCGCTCCTCCGTGTCATGGGTGATCCGACCTGCCGCCGCCTGGTTGTTGAGGACCCGTGAAACCGTGGAGACGTGAACCCCGGCTTCCTTGGCGACATCGCGCAACGTCGGAGGTTTTGTGACTCTCGTCGCGCCATTCCCATCAGGGGAGCTCACGGGGCGAGGGTACCCGGTCGCCCCACCCCAACCCGGCTGTCGCATGGAGCAGACCCACCGCTCATTCCGCCGTCCGGACGGCGCTGTCGGGAAGGAAACGCCACGACAGTACGGCCGGGACGATCAGGGTGAGGGCCACCAAACCGAACGCGGCAGCCCGTCCCCACCCCTCGAAGAGGGCGCTCACCACCAGAGGGCCGGCGATCAAGCCAATGTCACCTACGAAGCGGAAACGACCGAGTTGGCTTCCAACCCGGGCGGGCTCGGTGAGGTCGCCGACGATTGTGGCGGCGACAGGCACCGCGAAGCTCGCCAGCGACATGATGACGATGGCGCTCAGCCAGGTGACCACGGTGGGCTCCAAGGCCAGGAGGGCCACCCCCATGGCCTGCACCAGGAGACCCGGCACCAGAGCCGCCTTGCGTGACACCCGGTCAGACAGCCAGCCACCGATGATCGTCCCGACGAATCGGGCGAGCCCTCCCAGCCCGAGGGCGAGGCCGATCGCGGCCGTGGTCAGACCGAGATCGTCGGACCCGATCAGCGGGACCAGTGTCTGGGGGACCGATCCGAGAGTGAAGAACACCGCGAACGACACACTGTGTACGACCACAAGCGACATCGTTCGAGGACTTCGTGTGCCGACCGGCCGGGACCCACCGTCCGCCCCCGGCCAGGCGGGTGGCCGCTGAGGCGACCCGGCGATTTGGAGGGTCAGGGCCACCGCCCCAGCGGCGGCGGCACCCACGAACATGGCAAGACGCCAGCCCCCCGCCGACGTGATCAGGCCTGCCACCGCGGGCCCCAGCGCCTGGCCGCCGAGAAGCGCCGCCGAGAACACGGCCATCGAGGTGCCGCGATGGCTGGTGTCAGCCACGTTGGAGAAGAAGGTCATGCCGGTGGCGTTGGTGGTTGCCGATGAGATCCCGAGGACGAACGCCGCTCCGTACACCATCATCGTCACGACCGAAAGGCCCAGGACGAGGCTGCCGAGGGCCACGCCTCCGGCGGAGAGCGCGATCAGGCTGCTCGCCCTGATCCGGTCGGCGAAGTGCCCACCAGGCAGGTCGGCGATCAGGCGGCCGACGGCGAAGACGGTGGTGACCGCACCCAGTTGGACGGTGGACATCGACAGGTCCCGGCCGATCTCGGGGAGGAGTGCGACACGGAAGAAGGCGATCGCGGTGAGAGTGAGGACTGCCGTCGACACCAGCCCGGGCTCCCTCAGCCCGCTGGTGACGCGTAGTCCGCGCAGATAGTCTCGCATGGGTGAGGGAGGCATGCTACAAACGATTGTGCAAGGCACACACGATGAGACACCGGTGACGATGCACCCCGAGGACACACAGGGATTCCGACTCGTTGGGCACTCCGACCTCGACGGTCACGGTGATGGGATGCAGGTGATGCCGCTGGGCCCCGTCCTCTATGTGGGTCATTTCGGGCCGAGCGGCAAGGGAACCTCGATTCTCGACGTCTCCGACCCCACCAGACCGGTGGTGGTCCGGCAGTGGGACGCCCCGCCAGGGTCACACACCCACAAGGTGCAGGTGGCCGACGGGCTCCTCATGGTGAACCACGAGTTGTTCCGGAGCGAGGGCCCGGCACCGGTGGGCATGGCCATCTACGACCTGAACGACCCGCTCGACCCGGAGCGTGTCGGGTTCTTCGACACCGGTGGTCGCGGTGTCCACCGCATCGTCTTCGAGGGTGGCGACCTCGCCTACATCTCGGCGACACCCGATGGGTACACCGGGAGGATCTGGATGATCGTCGACGTTTCCGATCCCACTCACCCAACCGAAGTCGGCCGCTGGTGGTGGCCCGGAATGTGGGAGGCGGGTGGCGAGACCATGGAGGCTCCTGCCGATGAGGAGTGGCTGGTGCACCACGCCATGGTCGACGGTGATCGCGCCTACCTCGGATTGTGGAACGGGGGAATGGTGGTGGTCGATATCTCCGATCTGGCCGCGCCGAAGACGGTGTCGCGGCTGGGATGGGAAGAGGGCGGGAACACCCACACCTGTCTGCCCCTGCCCGATCGCAACCTGGTGGTGGTCACCGACGAGGCGACCACTGATGGGTGTGACGGCGATCGTCACATGGCCAGAGTCGTCGACATCTCGGATGAGACCGCCCCCTTCGTTCGCTCGATCTTCCCGGTGCCGGAAGGCGACTTCTGCGAGCGAGGTCTCCGGTTCGGGGCGCACTGTCTTCACGAGAATCGCCCCGGGAGCTTTCGAAGCCAGGAGCTCATGTTCGTCACGTACTTCAACGCCGGCCTTCGGGTATACGACGTCAATGACCCCGATAATCCGGTCGAGGTGGCTCACTGGATACCGGAGTGCCCCCCGAACCAGCCGGCAGCGCAGATAAACGACGTGTTCGTGTCCGAGGACTTCACCGTTTACGCCACGGACCGGGTCAACGGTGGTGTCTACATCCTCGAGCCCGACGAAATGCTCACGGGACTCATGACCAGAGCCGACTCCTGATCGCCGGCGGGCCGACCATGACCACATACGACGTCCACTCCCACTGCATCCCCCCATCTCTGCTCGACCTGCTCCGCGCCGAAGGCCCCCGTCTCGGGATCGAGCTGAGAGACGATGGTGACGGGGAATACGCCGTGATCCGTGATCGGGTCCGGCTCGCACCGTTCCGTCCCATCCTCGGTGACCTCGAGGCACGTGTCCGAGCGATGGACGACTCGGGCGTCGATGTGCAACTCCTCGCCGGCTGGATCGACCTCACCGCCTACGCCCTCGACCCGGATGCCGGGGCGGAGTACGCGCGCCGGTTCAACGAGATCATGGCAGCGGAGGCCGATCGACGCCCGGATCGGTTCGTGGCGCTGGGCACCATCCCGCTCCAGAACCCTGCTCGTGCGGCAGCCGAGCTGGATTTCGCGGTGAGGGACCTGGGGATGGCCGGCGTGCAGATCGCCACCACGGTGGATGGGACCGATCTCGACGAGGCCGGGCTCGACCCCTTCTGGGAGGCAGCCGACGACCTCGGATGTCTCATCGTGTTGCACCCGTGCGACCCGCTCCCGGGAGTCGACCTCTCACGCAACTTCCTCGACAACATGGTGGGCCGTCCGGCCGAGAGCACCATCGCCGTCGGCCATCTCCTCTTCAGCGGGGTCCTGGAGCGTTTCCCCGGCCTGGTGATCTGCGTGGTGCACGGAGGCGGCTTCGTCCCCTACCAACTGGGCCGAATGCAAAGAGGATTCGATGCCGTCCCCAAGCTGGCGGCCGGAAACATCACCACCGCTCCTTCCGAGCTGGCGCGCCGGCTCTACTACGACACCGTGCTCCATGACCCTGCTCCTCTCGCCTTCCTCGTCGAGCGGGTCGGAGCCGACCACGTCCTAATGGGGACCGACTACCCCTTCCCCATGGGTGATCCCACCCCGGTCGACACCGTCAACGCCATCCCGGGGTTGTCGGATGAGCAGCGGCGGCTCATCCTCGGTGGGAACGTCACCCGTTTGCTCCCTGGTGTCGAGCGCTAGTCCGACTCGTGGCCTTCATGCCGAGAGCAGCACGACCCGGGCATGAAGGTGGGCACTCATTGGGTGGTGGGGGATTTGGACAGGGCGGGGTGGCCATGGATACGATCGGGGACCCCGTGCAAACGATTGAGCTTTTGGCTGCCAGAGTGCTCCGACCGAGATAGCGACCGTGCGCGACCGAGCCCGCGATCCCTTCAATCCCGACCTCGAATCGCTTACCTGCTTCGGCTGTGGAGCCCTCCACACCGTGGGTCGGCTCCACTCCACCTGTGAGGGTTGCGGCCTTCCCCTCCAGGTCAACATGAGGTTGAAGCCCGAGACCGATCCCGGCTCGGTCATCGACACCTCTCTGTCCTCGCTCTGGCGCTATTGGCCGGTGCTTCCCGTCCGCCTCGAGGCATCCGTCTCGCTCACCGAGGGATGGACACCATTGGTACGGGCCGACGAGCACACATGGGTGAAAGACGAGGCCCGGAACCCGACCGGCTCGTTCAAGGCGCGAGGGATGTCCATGGCCGTCTCGGCCGCCCTCGCACTCGGTGTCGACCGTCTCGTCGCCCCCTCGGCCGGCAATGCCGCGGGGGCACTCGCTGCGTACGGCGCCGCGGCCCACGTCGACGTGTTGGTGGCCATGCCCGAGGACACCCCGCGCCCCTTCGTCGAAGAGTGCCGGCAGTACGGGGCACAGGTCGAGCTCGTTCCAGGGACGATCTCCGATTCCGGTAGATGGCTTGCGGAGAATCGCTCGCCTGGCGACTTCGACCTGTCCACTCTCAGAGAGCCATTCCGTGTCGAGGGCAAGAAGACGATGGGTTACGAGTTGTGGGAGCAGTTCGACGGAGACCTGCCCGACGTGATCATCTACCCCACCGGTGGCGGGACCGGGCTGGTCGGGATGTGGAAGGCCTTCGACGAGATGGAGGCCATGGGGTGGATCGGCCTCGAGCGCCCCCGGCTGGTCTCGGTGCAGTCGGACGGATGTGCCCCGGTGGTGGCCGGGTTCGAGGCTGAGAGCAGTCGCACCGAGCCCTGGCCCGAACCGAGGACCACCGCGTACGGGCTTCGGGTGCCGAACCCCATCGCCGGCTTCATCTGCTTGCGAGCGATACGTGAGACGAGTGGTACCGCCGTCGCCGTGCCCGAATCGGAGATCGAGCCGGCTGCGGCGTCGATGTCGGCCGCGACGGGTGTCGACGCCTGTCCGGAGTCTGGCGCAGCATGGGCCGCCCTTGGGATCCTGCGTGGGCAGGGCTGGATCGGGGCCGACGAGCGCGTCCTCGTGTTCAACACCGGCACGGGTCTCAAGTACCGCTGAGGGCTGCTGTCAGCGTCCTTCGGTACGTGGGTCGAGGACGTCGCGCAGCCCATCCCCCACCAGGTTGAAGGAGAGAGCCCAGAGGAAGACCATCAACCCCGGGAAGGTGGAGGTCCACCACCTGCCGGCGATGATGTCGGCCTGGCCCTCGCTGACCAGGGTGCCCCATTCGGCCTGGCCGGCGACGGACAATCCGATGAAGGCCAGTGTGGCCCCGAACAGGACGGCGTGGCCCATGTCCAATGTCGCCTGCACGGCGACCGGCGTGAATGAGTTGGGCAGGATGTCCCTCCTGATGATCCCGAATCTGGAGTCGCCGACCACCCGCGCCGCGTCGACATAGTCCTCCTCGCGAACCTGAAGGATCTGACTACGGATGATCCGGGCGTAGCGCGCCCACATGATCACCGCCAAGGCGACCACGATGTTGATGAACGATGGTCCCAGGATGGCGGCGATCGCGAGAGGGAATATCAACGCCGGTATGGCCAGGAAGATGTCCACCACACGCATCAGGAAGGCGTCTACCTTGCCTCCCAGGATGCCGGCGGTGCAGCCGACTATGAGCCCGATGAGTACCGCTCCCCCCACCACGTAGATCGAAAGCTGGAGCGAGAGACGGGCCCCCCAAACGACGCCGTAGAGGACGTCGCCACCAAGGCGGGTGGTGCCCAATGGATGGCCATCGGTCCCGGGTGGAACTGCCACCGCACTCAGATCCCTGGGCATCTGATAGGCCCCGCGAGGGTTCTCCGGCACGATCAGCGGAGCGAAGATCGCCATGGCGAGCATGAGGGCGATCAAGGCGGCACCGACGGAGGTGCTCCCCCGGCTGAACACCTCTCTGAGGGTGGCCCTGAGTCGTCGGACCTTGACCCTGAATGGGGTGTCCCTGACGGCGGATGGCGCACCGGCGGTGGCGACTGCCTGAGACGACGCCATGTCAGGCCTTCCTCAGGACGACGCGGCGATCGAGATACCCGTACATGACGTCGACGATGATGTTTATGGTCAGGAAGAGGATGCTGGTGAAGATGACGAAGGCCAGCGTGGTTGCCTGGTCACCGCTCAGCACCGAATCGGCCATCCAGCTGCCCAGACCCGGCCAGCCGAAGATGGTCTCCACCACCACGGTGCCCTCGAACATGATGCCGATGGACAGCCCGATCACTGTGATGGTCGGGATGAATGCATTGCGGCGGGCGTGGCGGCGGACGACCAGTCGCTCGGGGAGCCCCCGAGCCCGGGCGGCATCGACGTAGTCCTTCCCCATCTCCTCGAGAAGCGATGAGCGCATCATCCTGGTCACGATGCCCACCGCGGCGTAACCGAGCGTGATCGCGGGCAAGACCATGTGCCAGAGCGCATCCCTGAGGGCGTTGAGGTTGCCGGCGAGGATGGAATCGATCACATAGAAGTTGGTGGGATGCGGGATGCTGTTCCAGAGCTCCGGATCGGATCTGCCATGAGGGAACCATCCCAGGTAGGACCAGAACACGATGAGGAGGACGATCCCAAGCCAGAAGGTGGGCATGGAGGCCCCGCCCACGGCGAAGACGCTGCTGAACTGATCCGGCAATCGGTTCCGCCTTCTGGCGGCGAAGGTACCGAGCCCTATCCCCAGTGTGACCGCCCACAGCGCTGCGGCGGTCCCCAACTCGAAGGAGGCGGCCATCTTCTGCGGGAAGACCTGGCTCACCGGCGCCGCCGCCACGGCAGACCAACCGAGCTCGCCCCGGACCACCCCACCCAGCCAGGCGAGATACTGCATGGGCACCGGCTCGTCGAGATTGAATCGCTCTTCGAGAGCAGCGATCTCCTCGTCGGTCATCCCCGGCTCGAGATAGGGGCCGATGGTGGTACCGCCGAGCCGGGTCAGGCCGAAGACGAGGATGCTGACCGCCAGGATCACGAAGGGCAATGCCAGCAACCGTCGCGCGATGTACCTATGCACTCGTCAGACTCCCTGGCGCGAGTCTACGTCCATCCCGCCCCCAAGATCTCAAAGACCTGGGCTCGGAGAGAGCCGCCGGACGGGATAGTGGTCCCGTCCGGCGTTGTGGCCTCTCTTGACCTCGCCCGTTCACTCGAAGCGATGATCGAAGATCGCGGTCAGGTCACTTGTCGTAAATGGCCCAGTACTGGGAAGGCCGCGGCCACATCGGGTTCTCGATATGGCCGGTCACCCACTCGCCACGAGCGGACGGAGCCCCCTCGTTGGCCGGCATGATCCACATCGCCTCCTCGTAGAGGACGGTCTGGATCTCCGAGAGGATCTGAAGGCGCGTGCCCTCGTCGAGCTCGGTGCGGGCGGAGTTGATCAGGTCGTCGACGGCCTGCGCGTCGCTGTACCCGTCGGCGAAGCTGTTGACGCTTCCGTACCTCCCATCGGACAAAGCGCTATCGAAGAAGTAGGCGTCGGGGGTGCTGTACTGCGAGCTGGTGTAGGACCACATCGCCACCGGCAGCGGGTCGGTGGCCAGTGCCTCATCGAACTGGGCCTCCGGCACCGAGAGCACGTTGATGTGGAAGTTGGGGTTCAGCGCCTCGATGCTGTCCTTGAGGGTCAGGGCTGCGCCGGTGAATCCCTCATGGGTCTGGTCGGTGATGATCGACACCGTGAATCCCTCGTCCCACCAACCAGCCTCGGTGAACAGCTGTTCGGCCATGGCGGGGTCGGTTGGGTAGATGGGAGCTTCCGGGTCGTAGCCATACATCCCGGTCGGGAGGACGAAGCTGGCCCGGCCTCCCAGACCGCCAAGGATCCCGTCGATGTAGCCCTGATAGTTGAAGGCGTAGTTGAACGCCTGCCGCACCCGCACGTCCTGGAAGAAGTCGAGCGGAATGGTGTCCCCTTCAGGGAGGGAGCCCTCGGCGATGTTCATGTTCATGCCGATCTGGAGCACCTGGAGGTCCAGGGTGCTGGTATCGACCACGGCATGCTCGATCGGCTCGATGGAGGGCACGTCGGTGGGGCTGATGTCCACGATGTCGTATTCCTTGGCCTGAAGACCGGTCGCCGGTGAGTCGACGATCAACTCCCAGCGCACCGGCAAATGGGCCGGCTCGCCCCAGTAGTCCGGGTTGATGTCGAAGCTCATGCGGTCGCCGCGTTCCCAGGAGGCGAGGGTGTAGGGGCCGGTGCCCACCATGTTCTGCGCCATGTACTCGTTCGGCTGGCCGGCCACGATGCCACCGTTGGACTCGACCGCATCCATGCTCACGACGCTGGCCGCCGGGGCCGCGGCGAGGAAGGCGAGAAAGGCGGCGTCGACCTGGTTGAGGGTCACCTCGAACGTGTAATCGTCCACCACCCGAGTCTCGGCCACGTTGGAGAAGAGCTCGGACTGACCCTCGGGCAAGGCCAACTCCACGACGCGATCCCATGAGTACTTGACGTCCTCGGCCGTCATCTCCGTCCCGTCCGAGAAGACGACGCCTTCGCGGAGTGGGAAGGTGTAGGTGAGCCCGTCTGCGGAGATGAGCCCGTTGTCAGGGGTGGGAACTTCGGTCGAGAGGGAGGGAACGGGGGACCCGCCGTCCGGGGGAATGGCCACGAGCCGGTCGTAGACGTTGAGAATCACGTCCATCCCGACGTCGTTGCCGTTCACTGCGGCGGGATCGAGGTTGAAGACGTCGTCGTTCACCGTGGCGACGAGCACATCCGGGTTGGGCACATCACCGTCCGTCCCACCGGCTGCGGTAGAGCCTGTCGTGGTTCCGTCAGTGGTGTCATCGGTGGTGTCGCTCGCGCACGCCACGCTGACCAGCGCGAGAATGGAACACAGTGCCACCATCCTCCATGCAATCGATCTTCGTCCCATCGGAGTCCTCCTCCATTCGTCTCCACTAGAACGGGCCCCGATCGGCAGCCCAATCGTTTGCACGCTACCCAGCAGCGCGGTCGACTGTCAACCGATTCCGGGGTGGATCAGTCGGCGGCCAGGCTCTCTCCGATCCGGGTCGTGGCTAGGGTCGCCGTCCCTGACACAGGAAAAAGAGGGTGGAGTCGTCCCAGGGTCAGATGTATCCCCGATTCAGCGATGGTGAGATCGCCCGCCGGCGGGAACTGATTCGCTCGTTCATCGAGGGCGCCGGTCTCGACGGGCTGGTGGTGTTCGGCTGGTCGGCCCAGAACCGGACCGCCCAGGCCGACGTGTACTACCTCTCCGGCTACATGGGGATGCGGGACAACTACGTGGTCTTCTCCCTCGACGAGGAAGCCACCCTGTTTGCCCAGAGTTACAACCACGTGCCCAACGCATCCGAGGTCTCCTTCCTGACCGACGTGAGATGGGGCGGGATCGACAATGGCGTCACCCTCGGTGAGGAAGTCCTGGCCCGAGGGCTGGACAACGTCGGCGTGGTTGGATGGATGCCCTACCAGCAGTACGACTCGATGCGAGTGACGACCGGCGACCGCTGCAGGTTTCAAGATGTCACTGCAGGTTTCCGCAGGGTCCGGCTGAGGAAGAGCGATGAGGAGCTGCAATGGCTGAGACGGGGGGCCGCTTTCACCGACGCCGCCATAGCCGGGCTCAGGGATGCTCTGACTCCCGGGGTGAGGGAGTACGAGTTGGCCGAGGCGATCGAGGGCTCGTATCTAGGGGACGGGGGGCTGACCACCTTCTATTACATCGCGTCGACGCCGATGAGTCACCCGGATCGCTGCGTCCCGGCGCAGGTCCTCTCCAGCCGGGAGATCGAGGCGGGCGATGTGGTGACGTGTGAGCTCAGTGCCTCATATGCCGGCTACGCCGGTCAGTGTCTGCGCACCTTCGCCGTGGCGCAGGATCCCACCCAACAGATCGCCGAGCTGCATGCGGTGGCAGAGGCGGTCTACCGCCGCGTCGCCGCGGCGATCAGGACCGGATCCGGCATCGAGGAGGTATGGGAGGCATCGGACGCGATCGCCGAGGGCGGTTTCACCATTAGGGACGGCCTGGTTCACGGATATGGCATCGGGCTCTTGCCGCCCTCGATCCGCACCAGGCAGACCACCCACGATCTCGACGACGACTGGGTGTTCGAGGCCGGCCAGACGGTTGTGATCCAGCCCAATGTCATATCCTCCGACGAGACCGTGGGCGTCCAGGTGGGGGAGTTGTGCGTGGTCACAGACGACGGAGCTGTCTCGCTCCATTCCTTCCCCCTCGAGCTGATCAGGGCGGGGTGACCACAGGATCCGAGGGGTCGGGCAGGCAGAGGCGCCAGAGCGCCGCTGCCTGCATCGCTCAAATGACCAGGGTGAGGACGGTTGCTGCCAGAAAGACGCTCTGCGTCGAGTGAACCGCGATGCCGATCCACGCGCTCTGATATCTCTTGGTCGGGTAGGCGAGCACCAGCGCATCGGCGAGGATCGACGGACCGGGCTTCTTGAGGAACGTGGCGGCGGTTGGGACCAAGGCTCCTACCCGGCCGGGCCAAGATCGACGAGAAAGTCCTTGAGCCTCTCCGTGTCGGAGGCAGTCCAACCCTCGGGGCGGGTGACGGCGATCCAGGCCTCCGCGTTGGCCTGCTTGGTGTAGAGATGGCCATAGCCCTCCGGGATTGAGCCGGCGGCGGGGAGATCCATCATCACCTGCCACCCGGTGATGAGCCGGGCGTACTGGAACTCTTCACTGATCTCGGCGCCGCGCTGGCCATCGAGGAGCCAGTCGGGCTGGCTCAGGAACAACGAGGGCGAGAAGAAGACGACAGGGTCGGACGCATGCTGGAGGTAGACGACTCGTGTCTCCCCCCAATCCTCCCCGGGTCGGTCGAGGGCGTTCTCCTCGTTGGTGAACCGAACGGTTCGGCCACCTTGATAGACAGGTGTGGGCGGAGAGCTGCCTGGATCTCGATTCGCCACCAGCTCGTTCCACAATTCGTTCACGAACGGGGGGCCGACCATCAGGGCTCCGTCGATCGGCTCGTTGACGATGTTGATCGACGTCAGAATCGCCTCCACCCCATAAGCACCGAGTGAGAGGCCATAGAGGTAGATCTCGGGCCGCTCGTCCTCCGGAAGCGTCGACATGTAGGCATGGATGGTGCGAAACACGATCTGGGAAGTCTCCTTCACCTCGTCCTGGTCGGCGAGCAGTGATATCCAACTGGGCAGATAGGAGTATTGAGCCCCGGCCACGGCGACGTCACCGTTGTAGATGTACTCGAGAGCCGTCATGGCATTCGGTTCGAGGAATCCCGTCCCGGTGGTAGTGGCGACGACGAGGACCTCGCGATCGAACGCCTTGGTCCGGACGAGCTCGTCGAGGACTAGTTGGGCCCTTGCCTCCACGGTATCGGCCGACCTCAACCCCACGTAGACGCGAATGGGCTCCATCGCACCGTCTCCGTGGAACGCATTCAGGTCATCGACGGAGGGGCCGGTAGCAACGAAGGTGCGCCCCTTCTCGCCCAGCGTCTCCCAATCGACGAGCGACGCCGGACTCCCCGATCTCAGCTCGGATGTCGGTTGCGTGATGCCCTCGGCGGTGATCAGATCGCGCGGCGCAAAGATCTGATTGGTCACGGCGAAGAACGTGTTGACCAGGATGCCGCTCCACAGGCCCCAGACCGTGACCACGAGGCCGACGGCACCGAGCAGCACAGCGAGGCGTCGGGGGAAGACCTTGTCGAGCCACCGGATCAGGAAGAGGAAGAGCCTCCACAACGATCTGACCAAGATCAGGATCAGGGCCGCAACCGCGAGGGCGACCGGGACGATCGTCAGCCAGATGGTGGGGGAGATGCGCTCCATACCGAATGTGTCGCGCACGTCGTTCTGCCACCCGACGAAACCCCACATCCCCGCCAGGAGCAGAAAGGCGAGGAGCGCAAGCCAGATCGAGCGGAGCACGGCCCAAGCGCGCCCACGAGGGGCAGGTATCCCCAGATAGTTCCAGGCCCATTGCCAGCCGGCGCCCAACCCGTATCCCACCATGAACGAGATCCCGGAGACGATGCCCTGAGTGACCGGAAGCTTGGGCAGCAATGACGGCAGCAGCGAAGAGACGAACATCAGAACGCCAGTGAGCACGCCCGGCCGCGAAACCGGCCGCGAGAAGACCTTGGGTATCGAGGTCTCCTCGAGTAAGGGCGTTGATGACACCGTCCGACGATACGCCCCGCCGGGATGCCACGGCCGTATGCCTGACGGGCACGGCACGCCACCGCCTCGCCGGCTCGCCTCAGATCATCGTGCTGGTTCGTAACGTGCGGGGTCTGAGCTTGACTTGAACCAAACTTCAAGAATTAGGGTGGCGTCACCCGATCGACGAGCTAGTTGCAGTGTCCCTGACCGACCCCACGAGATCACCTCCAGCCCAAGTCGACTATGGGCGGAAGTGGCTCATCCTGGTGGCGATAGCGGCAAGCACGATCCTGGCCACCATCGACGCCTCCATCGTCAACGTGGCTTTTCCCACGCTCGTCGACGAGCTCGACACGTCGTTCAACGTGATCCAATGGGTGGCGCTGGGATATCTGCTCACGATCGCCACCCTCACGCTGGGGATGGGGCGTCTCGGCGACGTCCTGGGGAAGAAGAAGCTGTATGTCACCGGCCTCATCATCTTCACGGCGGCCTCGGCGCTGTGCGGGCTGGTGCCGGATGTGTCCTGGCTGATCGGGTTTCGGGTTCTCCAGGCGATCGGGGCGGTCATGGTCCTGGCGTTGGGCGCGGCAATCCTGGTCGAGGCCTTCCCTCCTGGTGAGCGGGGCAAGGCCCTTGGCTGGATCGGCACCGCCGTCTCCCTCGGTATCGTCAGCGGCCCGGTGATCGGTGGGTTGCTGATCGCCTCGTTCAGCTGGCGGGCCATCTTCTTCGTCAACATCCCGGTGGGCATCGTTGGCACCATCCTGGCGGTTCGCAACATCCCCAACCTGCTTCCCGCCAGAGGCCAGAAATTCGATGTTGTCGGCGCCGTGCTCATGAGCGTTGCCCTGTTCGCCCTGTCGCTGGCCCTCACTCTGGGACAGGAAGCGGGTTTCGGATCACCGATGATCATTCTCGGCTTCGTCCTCGCCCTGTCGTGCGCCGTCGCCTTCGTGATAGTGGAATTGCGCGTCGACTCACCCATGCTGGAGCTGCGCCTGTTCTCCAACCCCGCTCTGGCCGTCGGGGTCAGCTCCGGATTCCTTGCCTACCTGTGCCTGTCGGCCACCTTCTTCCTGCTTCCCTTCTATCTGGAGGGAGTCCTCGGGTTTTCGGTGGGAACGATGGGCATCCTGCTCGGAGCAGGACCGCTGGTGATGGGACTGGTGTCACCGGTCGCGGGGAACCTGTCCGATCGGTTGGGGGTGTACCGCCTCACCCTGTTCGGTTTGGTTGTGATGGCGGTGGTCTACTTCTCCTTCGCCACGTTCGACACCGAGACTTCGGTGGCTGACTATCTCCTGCTCGCCGTGCCGCTCGGCATCGGGGTGGGAGCGTTCAACTCACCCAACAACAGTGCGATCATGGGATCGGTCCCTCCCGAGTACATGGGCATCGGCGGCGGACTTCTCACCATCACCCGGCTCCTCGGCCAGATCTCGGGGATCGCCGTCCTCGGCTCGGTTTGGGCGGCCAGCGTCGCGGCCGCGTCAGGTGGCACGCTCCCCGAAGAGGGTGCGCCGGCGGCGGACCCGGCTGCACAGGTCGCCGGTCTCCACACCACCTTCCGGGTGGCAGGGGTGGTGATGCTCCTCTCGGTGTTGATCGGGATCTGGGCAATGAGGAGGGAGCGAAGGGCGCGGGCGGGGTGGTGATCGGCGCGAGGTCCCGAAGACATGGATGCGGTTGCGATGACTCGCCGAAATCGATGTGTCGATTTGGTAGTCGGCGTTCGTAGGTCTCGTGCCGGCGGTCCTGCCGGATCGAGGCGGATGATCGACGAGGAGGTATCCAGATGAGTCAGTATCTGATCTCTGTGTGGCACGACGACGAGTACGAGGTCGACTTCGAAGGCGACGAGATCCAGCGTGTGGTGGCACAGGTCGATGCCTTCAACACCGAGCTCCAAGATGCGGGCGCTTGGGTGTTCGGAGGTGGCCTACACCCCGCCAGCTCGGCGACCGTCGTGCGGGAGAGCGGTGGCGAGGTGTCGATGACAGACGGGCCCTATGCCGAGTCCAAGGAGCAGATGGGTGGCTTCTGGATCATCGAAGCGCCCGACTTCGACGCCGCATTGGAATGGGCGCGCAGGGGAGCGGCCGCATGTGAGGGCCCGGTGGAGGTCCGTCCCTTCCAGGATGAGTGAGGACCTCGACGCGATCTTCCGGCGCGAGGCCGGACGTTGCACCGCCACATTGATACGCATCCTCGGCGACGTCGACCTCGCCGAGGACGCGGTGGCGGACGCCTTCGCCATTGCAGCCGAGCGGTGGCCGGTGAGCGGCGTCCCGCCCAACCCGGGCGGTTGGATCACCACCACGGCCCGGAATCGGGCCATCGATCGGCTTCGCCGCGAGTCCACCCGGGCCGACCGGCACATCGCCGCCCACCACCTCCACAACCCTGACGTGGAGCCTGACGACCAACCCGAACTGGCCGACCTCGACACATTCGTCGATGTCGTTCCCGACGATCAGCTCCGTCTCGTGTTCCTTTGCTGTCACCCGGCTCTGTCATCCGACGCCCAGGTCGCATTGACTCTGCGACTCCTCGGAGGCCTCGAGACACCTGAGATCGCCCGGGCGTTCCTGGTGCCCGAGGCCACCATGGCGCAACGGATCGTGCGGGCCAAGCGCAAGCTGCGTGACAACCACGCCTCCTACGCCATCCCGCTCCCGGCGGCGCTGCCCGACCGTCTGAGCGCAGTGCTCGCCACCATCGCCTTGATCTTCACCGAGGGTCACACTGCCACTTCCGGCGACGAGCTGCTGCGAACCGCCCTCTGCGCACAAGCGATCTCCTTGGGGCGTGCCCTCGTGGAGTTGATGCCAGACGAGCCAGAGGCGGTTGGGCTGCTGGCACTCATGCTGTTGACCGACGCCCGCAGACCCGCTCGGGTGGCCGCCGACGGCTCCATGGCACGCCTCTCCGATCAGGACCGCACTCGTTGGGATCGCCAGCTCATCGCCGAGGGCCATCGGCTCGTGCGGGCCTGCCTGCGCCGCAACCGGCCCGGGCCATTCCAGATCCAAGCCGCCATCGCAGCCGTCCACTCCGAAGCCCCGACTGCAGAGGCCACCGACTGGTCGCAGATCGTCGCCCTCTACGACCAACTCCATACCCTCCGTCCCAACCCCGTCGTGGCGATGAACCGGGCAATCGCTGTGGGCGAGCTTCACGGCCCGGTCGAGGGTCTCGTTGCCCTCGAAAGGATCGACCAAGGGCAACTCGAGCAGTATCAGCCGTATTACGCCGCTCGGGCGGATCTCCTCAGCCGAGCAGGTCGCGTCGATGAAGCGACTGCCGCCTACGACCGTGCTCTCGAGCTCACCACCAACCCGGCAGAACGTCGATTCCTCTCCCGACGGCGAGCCGCCGTTGCCGCCTTTGGGGCAGACGTCACTCCTTGAGCCTTACCTCCTGTGAAGCGGCTCGTCACCCCGGATCGGAGCCCGGCGTTCGTGGCTCGTCAACGGACATGGGGCCATCCCGGGCACCCAGGTTGGTGAAGAGGATGTAGACGCTGACGATGAGGACCCAGCCGGGGAAGAGGAGGATGACCCATGGGCGGTAGGTGACGGTGACCAACAACCCGAGTGCGGTTCCGAAGGTCAGGACCGCCATCCACCGTGGCATGCTGCCGGTGCGTATCCAGATCGACCCGAGGGAGACCATGAAAACGCCGGCCATGCGGACGGCGTACACGCTGTTGATCCGGTACATGACCTGGCGCCCGTAGGCGTACAGCCCGGTGTCCACCAACTGGTCGGGATCGAACCGATAGCTGGCGAGGAGCCCTCCGGCGAGGCTCGCCGCCGCAAAGATCATCGCCAGGAAGAGAAGACCGCTGCCGAGGAACACGGTGGCGAAGAATCGATCCTCGAGCGGGCCGAAGCGGTCGCGCACCACCCCCACGAACCAGAGAAAGGCAATGCCGGCGAAAGGTATCAACCCAAGGGCGAAAGCGACCGTCCCACCCCAATCGGCAAGCCAGTCGGCGCTGCTGGTTGGATCGTCCGGGATGGAGTTGCTGATGAGGAGGGTGGCCGTCCCGTACAGGACTGCAAAGAGGATCCCGGCCACCGCCGCGGCTCGGGGTGTCCGCAGCTGTCTGGTCCCGAAGATCGGCGTTGCCTCAGACGACATCAGAGTCCTCCGAGCTCAATGTCATCGATCACGCTGGACCTCCGCATCGCCTGCCCTGGGTGAAGTGATCGAGGTCTCAAGACCTCAGGGTTCCATAGATCGCCCTCGAGTGGTCGCCTTCCGCCGGTCCAGCCGACGGAACCAAGCCCACAGACCGAGGGACATGACTGTGAACAGGGCGAGGAGACCGTAGGTGGTCGCCACCGGGACCAGGGCGCTGTCGACCAGGTAGCCGGACTGCGGGTTCACCAGCACGTGGAAGAAGG
>DATBIX010000074.1:0-33091 GCA_036556665.1 Acidimicrobiia bacterium | reverse complement strand
GTCGACGTCCGAGCCCACCGGCTCGGATGTGTCGAAGTCGAATGGCCCGGCGACCGTGTAGCGAACCTCACCCAATGCGGCGACCTCGGCGGCCGACTGCGGCAACTCGAAGGTCACCTCTTCGACCGGGGATGCACCACTGGGGATCGTCGCGTCCTCTCCGGTGAACGATCCGGAAAGGAACACGCTGGCTTCCACTTGTGCCGTTCCGACCACCGCAGTGCCCTGATCGGGATACAGCCCGATTGTCGCGTCGCGTTGGTTCACGAGGAGGATCGTCAGGATCAGCAGCGACTGGCTGCTCGGATCCTCCAGGGCCGATGCAACATCGTCAGCGCCTTCCGATGCGAGATCTCCCAATCGGGCAGCGCCGATCGTGAGAGTCACCCCGGACCCGCTGTCGTATACCGGGAGCGGGTCCGACAACTGGAGTTCGATCGTTTGCATAGGGCTGCTCAGGCTGTGGCTGCAAGCAAACCTATCGCATCTCCGGGACCGGCGCGAACCGTCCGCCATCGGTTGACTCGTCGCGCCTCGCCCTGCGGCCGCGCAGCTGCCGACGCCCGTTAACCTCGCGACCCCCCCCTCATAGGAGTCGGTTTTGTTCGCGAGTCTTGGACGTTGGAGTTTTCGCAACCGGGGCAAGGTCGCAATCGCCTGGCTCGGTGTCCTCATCCTCGGCGGGGTGCTTGCCAACGCGGTGATCGGCACCGCCTACAGCACCGAATTCGCCCTCCCCGACGTGGAGAGCCGGCGCGGCTTCGACATCCTCGACGAGCACTTCTCTGGATCTGCCGCAGGCGGCGAGGGCGGGACAATCGTCTTCCGGGCCGAGCAGGGCGTCACCGACCCCGAGGTCCAGGCGGCGATGACGGAATTCTTCGAGGAGGCGAGCCAGATCGAGGGAATCACCCTCGTCAGCCCCTACTCGGAGGAAGGGGCGCAGCAGATCGCATCGCAGGGGCCGGAGGCCGGCTTGATCGCCTACGCCCAGATTGGGGTCTCACGCGACACCACGCTCGAAGAAGCCTCGGCCATCAGTGCCGAGCTCAAGGAGATGATGCCCGAAATCGAGGGGCTCCAGATCGAGATCGGCGGGCAGATCTTCGCCGAGTTCGAGGTGCCCAGCTCGGAGCTGTTGGGGATCGCATTCGCCATCATCGTCCTGATCCTGGCGTTCGGGTCCGTGCTCGCCATGGGTCTGCCGATCGGCATGGCTCTGGCCGGCATCGGGCTCGGCATCTCCCTGGTCGGCATCCTCAGCAACGTCTTCTCCATCCCCGACTTCGCCACCACCGTCGCCATCATGCTCGGTCTCGGCGTCGGGATCGATTACGCCCTGTTCATCGTCACCCGCTTCCGGGAGAACATGCACGCCGGCGCCTCGATCGAAGAGGCAGCGGTGGTGGCAATGGACACGGCTGGTCGCGCGGTGACATTTGCGGCGACGACGGTCGTCATCTCCCTGCTCGGCATGGTGCTGATGAATCTGGCATTCGTGACCGGGATCGCCATCGCCTGTGCGACAGTGGTTGCGGTTACCGCGGTCGCGTCGCTCACCTTGCTCCCCGCCCTGATCGGCTTCGCTGGAGAGCGCGTCGAAGTCACACGGTGGCGTGGCCTCATCGCGGCCCTTCTCCTTGCCGTCGGGCTGGTTGGCGTGGCAATTGCGTTCCAGCCACTCGCCATCGTCGGGCTGTCGCTAGCCGGCGTAGTGATTGTGGCCAGCTTCGCCATATCCGGATTGCGGCGCGAGGTACCGCGCCGGGCCCCGCGTCCGATCCGTGAGACGGTGCCCTACCGGTGGAGCCGCGTCATCCAACATCGCCCCTGGCTGTCTGCGATCGCCGGTGTCGTGATCTTGTTGACCCTCGCCTTCCCGTACCTCGATCAGCGTCTTGCCTTCTCCGATGAGGGCAACTACCCCGAGGAGACGACGACTCGCCGGGCCTACGATCTGCTGGCGGCTGGTTTTGGCCCCGGGTTCAACGGCCCGCTGCTCCTTGCGGCCGAGATCCCCGAGGGCACCGACCCGGCCGCCGTCGAGGCCGTCACCCAGGCCCTCACCGCCGATTCGGGCGTTGCCTTCGTCACGCCCGGGATCCCCAACGATCCGCAGGCGCCGACGGCCGTGTTGTGGAGGTTGTTCCCAACGACGGCACCCCAAGATGAGGCGACAACCGAACTCGTCCTCAGGCTCCGCGAGGACGTGCTCCCTGCGACCACCGAAGGCACCGGCCTCGACGTAGCCGTTTCCGGGGGGGTGGCAGCGGCGGTCGACTTCTCCGAGTACCTCGCAGCACGCCTTCCCGTCTTCATCGCCGTCGTGCTCACACTGTCTTTCCTGCTATTGATGCTTGTGTTCCGATCGCTGCTGGTGCCGCTCAAAGCGGTGATCATGAACCTGCTCTCCCTGGCCGCCGCCTTCGGGATAGTGACCGCCGTCTTCCAATGGGGTTGGGGCGGAGGCCTGCTCGGCATCGAGCCCGCACCGATCGAGCCATTCGTCCCGATGATGATGTTCGCCATCGTCTTCGGTCTGTCCATGGACTACGAAGTCTTCTTGCTGTCGAGAATCCGCGAGGAATTCATCCGAACCGGCGACAGCAGGGGCTCGGTCGCTGACGGGCTGGCTTTGACCGCCAGGGTGATCAGCGCTGCCGCCGCCATCATGGTGGTCGTGTTCGGAAGCTTCATCGGCGAGTCCGACCGGATCGTCAAGCTGTTCGGGGTTGGTCTGGCCAGCGCCGTCCTGGTCGACGCCACGATCGTCCGCATGCTGCTCGTCCCGGCGACAATGGAGTTGCTTGGCGATGCGAACTGGTGGTTGCCCAAGTGGCTCGATCGCCTCCTGCCGAAGATCTCGGTCGAAGGTCACGCCCTCGAGCTGCCTTCCGAGATCGAGAGGGTCTAGCGGCACCACCGGGTAGGAGCGTCTCCGGCCGGGACGACCCGGCAGCCCACCATCCGGTGGTCGATCCTCGCCGGCCGAGGCCAGAATGGCCCGATCGAACGTGTTCTGATCAGCGAGGAGCGTCCCGCCCCCATCTCCACACCAGCGAGACGCCGTGCAACGCGTTCCGACCGCTTCGCGGCTCTGGTCGTGCTCTCCCTCTTCGCCATGACATGGCCCGTCCTGGAGTTGCTCGGCAACAACGCCGAATTCTTCCTCGCCCGTCACTCTCCCAAGGTCGAGATCCTCTTGCTCGGAGTGGTCTTGGCGCTCGGCCTGCCCGCCTTCCTCGCCGCCTTGGGGAGCCTGCCTGGCAAAGGAGGCAACCTCGTCGGATTGGGGCTCATCGCGGTGCTGTCGACCCTTCTCGGCTTCCTCTACCTACGGCGCCTGCCCGTGCCCTGGTGGACCGCGGCCGCGACGGCGATCCTCGTCGGGTCTGTGGCCACCTGGGCTTTCCTTCGGTTCGACCCGGCCCGTCAGGCAACCCGGTATCTCCTCCCGGCGCCGCTGCTGTTCCTGGCGATCTTCTTCTTCGCCACCCCTTCGGGTGCCGTTCTCCTCGATCGGGGCTCGGGGATCGGCACAGCAGCCGAAGTGGGGAACCCGGTTCCCATCGTCATGATCGTGCTCGACGAGTTCCCGCTGGCCTCGATCATCGATCCGGAGGGGAATCTGCGGGGAGACCGCTACCCGAACCTGGCCCGGCTGGCCGCCGATGGCACATGGTTCCGCAACGCAGTCACCGTCGAGCAACAGACCGAGCATTCCCTGCCTGCGATGCTCACAGGGTACGTCCCCGACCAGTCGACGACGCCGTTCGCAGGCCAGCATCCCAACAATCTGTTCACCGCCCTCCAGGGGAGCTTCGACCTCCACGTCCACGAGACGATCACCCGAATGTGCCCTGTCGCCTTGTGCGAGACGCTGACCCGATCGACGACACCGATAGCACGAGATGTCGGAGTCGTCGCCGGGCACGTGCTGCTGCCCGAGCCTCTCACCGCCGACCTGCCCGAGATCGACCGGAGCTGGGGCGATTTCGGAGCCGCCTCCGCGGATTTCGACATGAAGGCCGAGTTCCGAAAGCTGCTGAAGGTGGACGCACGGCTGGCGGTCGATGCCCTGGTCGCCGACATCGCCGCCTTCAGCGGGGAGCAAACGCCCCTCTACTTCCTCCATGCCCTGGTCCCCCACCATCCCTGGCAGTTCCTCCCCGACGGCCGCGTCTACCCGTTGGTGGTGGAGGCCAACCCGGCGGCGAAGGACGGCGGATGGATCGACGATGACTTCCTCGTCGCCCAGACCATGCAGCGTCATCTCCTGCAGGTGGGTTATGCCGACCACGCCGTCGGCGAGGTGATCGAGGCGATGGAGCAAGCCGGGATCTATGAGAGCTCGCTCATGATCGTGGTGGCCGACCATGGAGTGGCGATCAAGCCTGGTGTCCCCCACCAGCGCATGATCACCGAGAGCACAATCGGTGAGATCGCGGCAGTGCCATTGTTCGTCAAGGCGCCCGGCGTCGCCACCGGCGTTATCGATGATCGCCGCGCCCTGACCATCGACATCCTGCCCACCATCGCAGAGACGATCGAAGCACAGCTCGCCTGGGACGTCGAAGGCGTCTCCCTGTTCGGTCCGGCCCAACAACGCTCCGGCACCACCACGGTTGGGCCCCAGGGTGAGGTGTCCTATGGGGTGGGTGGCGAAGAGAAGCTCGTGGTGGCGGACCGGATCGAGCGTTGGTTCCCGGGGGGCGATCCCTGGGCGCTCCGCCCCGCGGGGGCCCCCGACCTGCTGGGGGCGCGACTCGATGTCGCCGCATTGGGCCAGGGTGGGTTGATCGGGCGAATCCGACAGCCACAGCTGTATGCGGACGTCGACACCTCCGGCGATGTCATCCCGGCCCGGGTCGCCGGGACGCTCTCGGGTACGGCCGGTGGGGAGGTGATGGTGGCGGTGGTGGTCAATGGCGTTGTCGGGGCCATCACCCGTAGTCATGCAGACGACGATGGGGTCGAATTCCTCGCCCTGATCCCGCCCGACCTGCTCCAGGATGGGAAGAATCGGATCGAGTTGGCCCAGATCCTGCCCGAGGGGGAGGTCCGCCGCATCGACGGCGGGTGACGTCGGAGAATGAGAGCGGAGGGCGCCTGGCCGAGGAGCCCGGGGCAGTTCAGATCAGCGACGAGTAGTCAGTCTCCAGCCTCTCCCAATCGAGCATCGCGGTGAACCCACCCAGACTCAAGGTGGAGGCGAGAGCGGGTATGTCGTTGAACGGGGGCGGGATGAACCGGGGTTGGTCGACCAGACCCTCCTCCTCCAGTTGATGCAGGGTGACCATGTCGAGGAGGTCGACCTTGCCGCAGAAGAGCAGCGGGATCCGGTGGGATCGGCCGAGATTGATGGCGAGACGCACGTAGAGGAGCGTCAAGACCAGACCCTTGCCATATCCGAGATCCTTGGTGAACGGGCCTCCGTCGGGGAGGCTTCCCCGGAAGATGCGGACGCAGGCGGCCCAGGCCTCGTCGTCGGTCAGCCCTTCGGTGCGCATCATCTCGAACACCTCGATGAAGTTGGCTCCTTCTGAAGCGGCTTTGATCCCTTCGATCCGGTGCATCAGCTTGGCCAGCCTCCGGGGATGGCTGCGCAGGTTGAGCATCTCTGTGAGGACGGCAAGGCCCTCCTGGGTGACAGTTGTGCGCGGGGCCGCCTTCCCCAAGAAGGTGCACACCGGCTGGGAGAGGCCATTCTGGGTGGTGCCGATGTGGACCCAGGCTTCGTGGGCCTCGAGAAGGTCGAGATCGCGTTGCGAGAAGCTCCGATCCTCCCTGACCTTGATGTAGTCACTGCCGGCGGCGGCGTCGGCGGCGATTCCGTCGTCGGCGAGCACCTCGACCATTCCCTTGCCCATCGACGCATCCACCATGGCGCGCAGCCGCTCCACCGCCTCTGTGCCCGGGATGCTCCGCACGTCCCGCTCCTCGGTCGACTGGACGTCGAGGCCGGATAGGACCACCCGCATCTGAGACGCCAGATCGGCGATGGTCGGCCCACCAACATGGAACACATCGTTGGGGGTCCCGTAGAGGAGACTCGAGATCTGAGAGAAGCCGGGAGTCCCCCGGGCCTCGAGCAGGTCGACGGTCAGCCGGAACTGCTCACACATGAATCGCATCATGGTGCCCGCCGGCGACACCGGACCGAGTAGTCCCTGGATGTCGGCCTCGATCGATCGAAAATCGTTCCGGGTCGCCTCCGGGTCGAGTTTGGTTCCACGCTCCTCGTAATAGCCCAGGTCGACGGGGGGAAGCTCCTTGAAAGCGGAGGAGAAGAAGCGCTCCTTGATCGAATCGTCCCAGTTGATCGCACTCAGGACCTTGATCGGCTTCTGCGCCTCGACGATTCGATCGGAAAGCTGTCGGACCGTGTCGCGGTAGGCGTCGACTTCCGTTGTCATCAGAGCGTGATGTCTAGCGGGTCGCCTCAGTCATCGAGCCCCGTCGCCTCCCGATGGGCGGCCACCGCCGAGCCGACGGTGGGGAAGAAGTTCCCCTCGCCGATCCTTTCGTAGAGCCCATATCCCTTCAGTCGGTCCTTGACCGTTCCCTTCAGCCCGGCGAACCCGAAGCCCAGGCCACGCCGGTCGAGGTCATCGAGGATGCCGGTGAGGATCTCCGCCCCGGTGGTGTCGATGTCGGTCATTGCGTCTCCCACCACGATCAGCCTGGTCAAGGGACGGGTCGTCTCCGACAGCTGTTCGTGGAGGCGGCGGGCGAACGTCGGCGCGTTGGCGAAGAAGAGCGGGGCATCGAAGCGGAGGATCAGCAGCTCAGGGATCTCGCTCCCCTCAGGGTGCCGTTCCCGGTCGTGGTATCCCTTCAAGCCCGGAACCCGGACCAGTTCGGCGCTGTGCGGATGCCAGGCCTTCCGGATGAAGTTGGCCAGAGACAGGATGACCGCGATGAGCAGGCCTTCGAGAACGCCGACCAGGACCACGCCGAGGAAAGCTCCGAGGGAGAGGAAGAATTCGGAGCGCCGGACCTTCCACAACCAGCGCACCGCGTCCCAGTCGAACAAGACGACGGCTGCAGAGATGACGATCGCGGCCAGGGTCGCCGACGGGAGGTCGGAGAGGAGACCAGGCACCCAGACCAACATGACCATGACCCCGATTGCCGCGACCAGGCCGGTGAGCTGGGTGCGCGATCCCACCGAGAGGGCGACCGCGGTCCGCGACGAGCTGGCGCTGGTGGGAAAGCCTCGGAGGAATCCGGAGAGGAGGTTGGAGACACCGAGGGCTTTGGCCTCGGCGTTGGGGTCCGACCTGGCCCCCGCCTTGATCGCGGTCGCCGTCGACAGGGCCCCGGTGTCGGCGAACGAGACCAGCGCCACCGCAAAGGCACCGATGGCCAAGGCGCCGAGGTCGCTCGACTCCACGTTGGGAATCACGAAGCGGGGAAGGCCTTGAGGGAGCGCCCCCACCGTGTCGAGCAGTCGCTCCAGATCGAAGAGCTCGACCGCGACGAGTGACAGCACAACGGCGGCCAGCACACCCGGCGCCCCCGGCCAGATGCGGCGTGCCACCAAGATCACCGCCAGCGACAGCAGGGAAGTGACGAGGGCGGCAGTCACGGTGTCGCCGGCCCTTATTCCCTCCCAGGTCACCCTCAGCGCGACCAGCGTCGAATCCGCCTCCACCGAGAATCCGAGGGCCTTGGGAACCTGGGAGATGAGGACTATGACCGCGATCCCGTTGAGATATCCGATTCGAACCGGCTTGGAGAGCAACTCGGTGACCGCTCCCAGCCGGGCTGACCCGGCCAGGAGACATACCAGCCCGGTCGCAAGGCTGAGCGCCGAGGCCAACGCCACGGCCCGCCCTGCATCGCCCGCGGCAAGAGGCAGCACCACCGCGGCTATGACCGGGGCCAGGGACGAGTCGGGTCCGAGCACCAGGACCCGGTTTGGGCCGAAGATGGCGTACCCCACCAGGGCGGCAATCGTGGTGTAGAGGCCGGTCACAGGAGGGAGACCGGTCAACTCGGCATAGGCCATGCCCTGAGGCACCAGCATCGTGGCCAAGACCAAGCCAGCCACCAGATCCCGGGTCAGATCCTGGCGCCGGTAATCACGGGCCAGGGCAATGCCCGGGATTCGATCCGTGAAACTGGCCCCGATCCCGATGACACCTCCCTAGTCGCAAGTCAGGACGCTAATGACGGGTGAGGGTGCACTGCTTAGACTCGCCGCCCGGTCGGACAATCGATTGCCGGGAGGATCTCGTGAAGGTTGGGTTCATCGGCCTCGGTGACATGGGCCAGGGCATGGTGCCCCGCCTCCTCGACGCCGGTCACCGCGTCACCGGATGGAATCGGACCCGGGAGAAGGCAGGCCCCCTTCTCGACATCGGGATGCATTGGGGAGAGAGCCCATGTGAGGTTGCGGAGGGCTCGGAGATCGTCCTCTCCATCGTCTCCGACTCCAAGGCGGTGGAGGCTGTCGCTCTGGGCCCCGACGGGGTGCTCGCAGGTTTGGGGCCCGGCTCCGTCTACCTCGATATGAGCACGATCGACCCCGAGGCTTCGCGTCGCATCGCCTCGGTCTTCGCCGATGCCGGCAGGATCATGCTGGACGCCCCCTTGTCCGGAAGCCCGGTTTCCCTGCACCAAGGCAAGGCCTCGGTGATGGTCGGCGGGGATCCGGGGGCCTTCGAGAAGGCGAGGCCGGTTCTGGAGGCGATCGGGCCCAGCGTCACCTATATCGGAGCGAGTGGGTTGGCCATGCAGATGAAAGTGGCCATAAACCTCTGTCTCATCGTGGAGATGGTGGCCTTCAGCGAGGCGGTGGCGCTGGCGGAGAAGGGAGGAGTCGACCGCGCAGTCGCAGTCGATGCGATGTTGAAGAGCGTGGTTGCCTCACCGGTGATGGGCTACCGGGGGCCTTTCATCCTGGAAGGGAACATGCCCGACAAGCCGCTTGCGGACGTGACCATGCAGCAGAAGGACATGCTCCTCGCCCTCGATCTCGGTCGCCGTCAGGGAAGCCCGGTCCCGCTGGCGGCGGCTGCCAACGAGATGCTCAATGCCTGCCATGGCCTCGGCCTCAGCCATCGCGACTTCGTCACCGTATTCGACGCCTACCGGCTACTGGGAGGTGCGCCATGAACGGGCAGTTCCGGGTCAATCGGCACGGGGTGCCCATCGAAGGAGGGCTTCGCTCGGATGAAGGCTGGGTGGACATGCGGGTCCAGTTCCTGATCGATCAGGCCAAGTCCGGATCGAGCGAGCTACTCCTTGGCTGGACCGTGCTCCCACCCGGGGCGAGGCACGACCGCCACCGTCACCCCAACGCCGACGAGTTCTTCATCGTCCTGTCCGGGCAGGGCCACGTCTATACCGATGGTGACGATCAACCAGCCGTCGAAGGTGACGTCGTCCTCACCCGCCGTGGCCACTGGCATGGGTTCGACAACACCGGCGACCAGGACGTGACCCTGGTCTGGGGTTGGAGCGGGGCAGGATCCTTGGAAGCAGCGGGCTATGAGCTCCCCGAGTGAGGACGTCGATGCCATCGGGCGCGGGCTCGCCGGCATGCTTGCCCAGCGCCGGCAGCTGATCGAGTCGGGCCGCACCTCACTGGGATGGAAGGCCGCATTCGGGGCTCCATCCTCTTTGCAGCGCCTCGGGCTCGCCGGCCCCCTGGTCGGATACATGACCGATGCCTCCGTTGTCGCCAGTGGCAGCGAGGTCGACATCACAGGCTGGACCAGAGCCGTCGCCGAGCCGGAGCTGGCCGTCTACCTGGGCGCCGACGTGGCCGCGGGCAGTGACGAGAAGGTGACGGCCGAGGCGATCTCGGCAATCGGGCCGGCCATCGAGCTCGCCGACATCGACCGGCCACCCGACGACCTCGAGTCGGCCATCGCCGGGAACATCTTTCACAAGGCAGTGGTCATCGGTGAGAGGGATCGGACACGATCTCGCGGTGATTTGGGCGGTCTCGAGGCGACGATTCTCCGTGATGGTGCCGTGTTGGCCGTCACCGCTCGTCTCGAGGACCTGACCGGTCGGCTCGTCGGTGTGCTGGCCCGTCTCGCCTCTCTACTCGCTGATCACGGGGAGGTGATGCGTGCCGGTCAATTGGTGATCTGCGGCTCGATCGTGCCTCCGATCGAGGTGGCCCCGGGGTCCTCGGTGGAGCTCAGGTTGGGGAAACTGCCGGCGATCTCGGTGAGACTGACCTGATCCAGGAAGGCCCTGATCCTCTCAGATGCAAAGCGTGGCGTCACCGAGGTGACGCCACGCATTTCAACTCCTGATCCCTTTGATGCGGGAGTGGCCCCGAAGGGCCACCCCCGCGGCTCCATTGGGTAGGAGCACCTGTGACACCTGAATTCCCTCTACGACCTCGCCTTGCTCTCCCTCGTCTGGATCACCCTCACCCTCGCCGTGCCCATCGCACACCCGGGCCAGATCGAAAGTCCTGCCGGGATGGCTTCCGTATCGAGGACGGCCTGGTCTGCTGGCCTAAAGGTTGCCTCCGGAAACGGAACCTTCAAGGCCCATTTCTGTCTCCCTCACTCGCGTCTCTCAGCGCGTCCCGACGGCCATTATCCCCGGCCGGGAGCGGCCGCTGAATGGGTTGACCGACCTATGTGGTCAGACTTGCGCTAGCGCGTGGTCGAGATCGGCGATGAGATCCTCGGCAGCCTCGATCCCGATGGAGAGACGGATCATCGACTCGGTGACCCCGATCCGGGCCCGTTCCTCGGGATCGACATTGCGATGCGAGGTGGTCCAGGGATGCGAGGCGATGGACTCGGTGCCGCCAAGAGAGGTGGTGTGGGTGATCAGCCGCATCGAGTCGAGGAAGCGGAATGCCGCCTCCCGGCCTCCAACCACTTCGAAGGAGATCATCGCCCCGCCGGAGGTCCACTGTCGTTTGGCCAGCTCGGCGAGAGGGTCGTCGTCGGGGATCAGGCCCAGGTACCTGACTCCCGCCACCTTGGGGTGCCCGGCAAGGAACAAGGCGACCTGGGTGGCATTGGCTGTCTGCCGCTCGACTCTGATCGAGTAGGTCTCCAGGCTCCGCCCCAGGAGCCAGGCGGTGTGGGCCTCGGCGGTGGTGCCGATGCGGTAGCGCATCGTCTTCAGGGGCTCGACCAATGCCTTGCTCCCCGTCACCACCCCGGCGACGAGGTCACTGTGGCCGCCGAAGTACTTGGTCGCCGAGTAGACGACCAGGTCGGCTCCGTGGTCGAGAGGCCGCTGGGCATAAGGCCCGAGAAAGGTGTTGTCCACCACGGTGAGGACCTTGTGGTCCGCGGTCGAGCAGGCTGCGGCCACCCGGGAGGCCATCGCAATGTCGAACACGTGATTGCTCGGGTTGGCCGGGGTCTCGACGAAGACGACACCGACCCGACGGCCATCGATCATCTCCTCGATCTCGCCCTCGGTCGCCTCGGGCCCGAACGAGATCGCCTCGTAGCCAAGACCGCCCAGCACCGAGTGGAACATGGTGTTCGTCCCTCCGTAGATCGGCGCACTGTGCACGATCAGGTCACCGGGGCGGGAGAAGGTGATCATGGTGGTGAAGATCGCCGAGGTGCCGCTCGAAAAGAGGAGACCTGCCTCGGCGTCGTCCCACACCGCCAGTCGACCTTCGACGATGACCAGGTTGGGATGGTCCATCCGCGTGTAGATGAAGCCGACGTCCTCGCCGGGGAGCGGCGTCTCCCCGCCGTACACGATGTCGAACAGGCGCTCTGCGGCGGCGCCGCTCTCGAAGACAAAGGTGGAGGTGTGAAACAGGGGGGGCTTGAGCGAGTTCAGACCGTCAGCAGGGTCCCACCCCCTCTTCATCATCTCCGACTCGGGGCTGCTCATCCCGGTGGCGGCTCCAGCATCCAGTACTCGGTGAACTCGGCGCAGCGGCCCTCCGGGTCGAACCGGAGCAGGAAGCAGTTGTGGTACACCTCGTCCGGCTCGTCGGCCGTGGCCAGGTACCTGCTGATGCCCGTGGCCACGGCCCGCTCCCCATCCACGGCGAACAGCGTGTAGGCGGCGTCCCAAGCGGCTGGGTCGTCCGGTTCCTCGACCCAATCCGCCACGATCGAGTCCCTGCCCTCGAGCACCCTGCCGTCGCCTCCATAGGGCCGGAATCGATAGACGGCGTCCTGGGTGAACAACGCCTCCACCAACTCGGGGCGACTCTCCCTCCATGCCGCCACGTACCGGTCGAGCCAGTCCTGGACCTGATCTCGGTTTGTCATGTTGCGATGGTACGCCGGTCCGATCACGGGGCCGACCCACATCCGGTCGATCGGGTTAGGGCCCGCCCGGGTGGATAATCGCGCCGATCACGGCCATGAAACAGATCGCAGCGGCAATAGAGGCGCTCCGCGGCGCCGGAATGATCCTGGTCTTCACCGGGGCAGGGATCTCAACCGAGTCGGGGATCCCCGATTTCAGGGGCCCCAACGGGCTGTGGACCAAGATCGACCCGGACGACTTCCACATCGACCGCTTCCGGACCAACTCCGAACTGCGCAGGAGGGGCTGGAAGATGCATCTCGACGGGGAGTTGTGGGGCGCCCGCTCGACGGTGAAGCCGAATGCGGGACATGACGCCATCAAGAGGCTGTTCGAGGCCGATCGGCTTGCCGGGGTGGTGACACAGAACGTGGACGGGCTCCATCACAGGTCCGGCCTCGACGACGAGATGGTCGCCGAGTTGCACGGAAATGTCCGTCAGAGTCATTGCCTCGACTGCGGGACGGTCTGGCCGACCGAGGAGGTTTTGGCCCGGGTCGAGCAAGGAGACTTCGATCCGGCCTGCACCGAATGCGGGGGAATGATCAAGACGGCGACAGTCATGTTCGGCGAGCTGTTGCCCGAGGAGGAAATGGCCAAAGCGATGCGTTTCCTGGCCATGGCCGACGCCATTCTGGTGGTGGGATCGACGGTGGCCGTCTGGCCGGCGTCGGACGTGGTGAGACGCGGCGCGTCGCGTGCCCTGCCCATCGTCATCGTCAATCGGGGCGAGACCGAGGCTGATCATCTCGCCGCCGCCAAGGTCGATGCCGGGATCGGCGATACGCTGCCGCGGATCGTCGACGGGCTGCTCTCCTAGCCACCCCAGCATCGACATTCACCGCGTGGTTGTACCCTCTTGCGCATGGCCGGATATCAGGCCCCCATCGACGACATGACCTTCAGTCTGAATCATGTCGCCGCTCTTGAATCCGTCTCCAAGCTCAACGGCTACCAGCACGCAGACCCCGGCACCGTGGCCACCATTCTCGAGGAGGCGGGGCGCTTCTTCTCCGAGGTGATTGCGCCTCTGAACCGGATCGGCGACCAGCAGGGATCGGTCTTGATCGAGGGCGGGGTCAAGACGCCCGACGGCTTCAAGGAGGCGTATCGCAAGTACGTCGACTCGGGCTGGGCGGCTGCCCACATGCCCACCGAGTGGGGCGGGGGCGGACTTCCCTACATCGTGGGCGTCGCCATCCAGGAGATGTTCAAGACTGCCAACATGGCATTCGCCCTGGCCCCCACCCTCACCCACGGAGCCGTCGAGGCGCTGGTCCGGCACGGCTCGGAGGAGCTGAGGGCTTCCTTCTTGGAGAAGCTGGTCTCCGGCGAGTGGACCGGGACGATGAACCTGACCGAGCCGGAGGCCGGCTCCGACGTCGGGGCGCTCAGGACCAAGGCGATCGCCCAGGGCGACGGGAGCTATCGGCTGTTCGGGACCAAGATCTTCATCACCTGGGGCGATCAGGACCTCACCGACAACATCATCCACCTGGTCCTCGCCCGCACTCCCGCCGCCCCGCCCGGGACCAAGGGAATCTCGATGTTCCTCGTCCCCAAGTACATCCTCGACGCCAAAGGGGACCCCGGGGAGCGCAACGACATCCAGGTCGTCTCGCTGGAGCACAAGCTCGGGATCCACGCCTCTCCCACGTGTGTCCTCTCCTTCGGTGACGGGGGCGAGGGAGCGATCGGCTACCTGGTCGGCGCCGAGCAGGAGGGGATGCGGAACATGTTCACGATGATGAACGCCGCTCGCGTGGCGGTCGGGATGGAAGGCGTGGCCATAGGGGAAATGGCCTACCAGCAGGCCCTCGGCTACGCCCGCGAGAGGGTTCAGGGCCGGCCCATCGGCGGCGAGGCCACCGAGAGCGTCGCCATCATCGAGCACCCCGATGTGCGCAGGAACCTGCTCACCATCAAGGCCTACGTGGAGGCGATGCGGGCCTTGCTCTACTACACCGCCGGCGAGGGCGATCACATGTTCCACGCCGAGACCGAGGAGCGTCGCAAGCTGGCCTCGGACCGGCTCGCCCTGCTCACACCTATCGTCAAGGCCTGGTGCACCGACGTGGGCGTCGAGTTGGCGTCGATAGGGCTCCAGATCCATGGCGGCATGGGGTACGTGGAGGAGACGGGGGCCGCCCAGTTGCTGCGTGATTCCAGGATCGCCCCGATCTACGAGGGCACCAACGGCATCCAGGCCATCGACCTGGTCTTGCGAAAGGTCCCGATGGAGAATGGTGCGGCGGTCGCCGGCCTCCTGACGGAGATGGCTTCGGTGCTCGAGACGATGGAGGGCCGAGAAGAGCTCGCCCTGTTCCGCGAGGAGTTGACCGTGGCCATCCAGGGCCTGGCCGAGTCATCGACCTGGCTGGGTGCCCGTCTCGTTGAAGGTGACATCCAGTCTGCCCTGGCCGGGGCATCGCCATACCTGCGCCAGTTCGGCCTGGTGCTGGGGGGATGGCTCATGGCGGTGGCCGCGGTCACCGCCCTCGGCGGGGCACCCGGATTCGACCCGACCTTCCTGAACGGGAAGGTCAACACGGCACGCTTCTACGGCGAGCAACTCCTCCCCGCCGCCAACGGCCTGGTCCCCGCGGTCAAGGGGGGCGCGGGAGTGTTGGAGAGCGCCTCGTTCTGATTCCGGCCTAGGCTCGCCCGAAGGTGGAGTTGACCGATCGCGTCATCGTTGTGACCGGCGCCGGGAGCGGTATCGGCGCCGCCATGGCTCGGCGGTTCGCCTCGGAGACGCCACGCGCAGTCGTGGTGGCCGATATCGACCTCGATTCGGCCACACGAGTGGCGAAGGAGATCGGCGCATGGGCCCGCGTTGTGGACGTAGCCGATCCCGGCTCGAACGAACGCCTGATCGACGAGGTGGAGGACCGATTCGGGCCGATCGACCTGTTCTGCGCCAATGCCGGGATCGGGTTCGCCGGTGACGAGCAGACAACGCTGGAGGACTGGGATCGGATCTGGCAAGTGAACCTGATGTCCCACGTGCACGCCGCTCGCCGGCTGGTGCCGGCTTGGCTGGCGAGGGGGGAAGGCTATTTCATGGCGACGGCCTCGGCGGCCGGCCTCCTCACCAACCTCAAGGCCGCCCAGTATTCGGTCACCAAGCATGCAGCGGTGGCGTTCGCCGAATGGCTGGCGATCACCTACGGCGACCAAGGGATCAGGGTGAGCTGTCTCTGCCCGATGGGTGTGAAGACGCCTTTTCTCGATACAGCGGCAGAGTTTCACGACCTGCTCGATCCCTATGCCATCGAGCCCTCCGAGGTGGCCGATGCGGTGGTGGCCGGTCTCGCCGAGGAGATCTTCCTGATCCTTCCCCATCCCGACGTCGCCAGGTTCTTCCAGAACAAGGCGAACGACTACGAACGCTGGATCGAGGGAATGAGGAGACTGCAGCGAACCGTTTTCAATACATGACAGATCGGGCACAATTCGCATCATGAGCAAGCGCAGAGTCGTCGTCACCGGGGTCGGGGTGGTGGCCGCCCCCGGGATTGGGATGAACGACCTGTGGAAGGGGCTGCAACAGGCACCCCCCGGCCCGGGACCTTACGTCATCTCCAATTGGGATCCCGAGCCCTGGCTCCCAAAACGGGAGCATCGCCGACTCGACCGGTTCACCCAATTCGCCCTGGTGGCCGCACACGAGGCGCTGGAGCAATCCGGCATGCCGCAGGTGGACCCGACCCGGGTAGCCGTGTCGGTGGCCAGCGGAATCGGTGGGCTGGAGTCTTTGGAAGAGTTGGTGCACGGGTCCGACGCAGACGACCCGAGGGTCTCTCCTTTCCTGATCCCGATGATGATGGCCAATGCGGCCGCCGCCGGTATCTCGATCAAGTACGGCTTCACCGGGCAGGTCACCACCCAGGCAGTGGCCTGCGCAGCCGGCTCCCAGTCGATCCTCGACGGTCTCCGCCAGATCGAGTGGGGTTACGCCGACGCGGCGATCGTCGGCGGAACAGAGGCGGCGGCACGTCACTCCGCCCGCACCGGCTTCATGGCGGCCCGGGCGCTGTCACCGACCGGCGTGGCCAGGCCATTCGACATCGACCGGGACGGATTCGTGATGGGGGAGGGCGCAGGCATCCTCGTCCTCGAGGCCGCGGAGGCCGCGGAGGAGAGGGGGGCAACGGTCCTGGCCGAGTTGCGAGGTGGCGCATCCACGGGGGACGCCCATCACATCACCGCCCCCCACCCCGGCGGTGAAGGGGCGGAGCGGGCCATCAAGCTCGCCCTACAGGACGCCGGGCTCGAGCCCGGAGACGTCACCTATGTCAATGCCCATGGCACAGGCACCGATCTCAACGACCGCACCGAGGGGCTCGTGATCGACCGGGTCTTCGCGACACAGCCGGCCGTATCCTCGATCAAGGGGACCACCGGGCATGTCCTGGGGGCGTCGGGCTCGATCGAAGCGGCGGTGCTGGTCGAGTCGATCAGGCGGGGCGAGCTGCCACCGAACATCGGGCTCACCAACCAGGACCCGCAGATCCCGCTCGAGGACATCGTCCGCGAGCCGCGCTCGTGGGAGCCAGCGCCGGCGTTGACCAATTCGTTCGGGTTCGGCGGCCACAACACCGTCCTCGCCTTCGCCCCCGCCTGACCACCGGCCAGCGCTATGGTGGGTGATGACGGGAGCTCGGTGGGACCGGGCTGAGAGGGGGTCTGCAAGACCCCGACCGATGAACCTGATCCGGGTAATTCCGGCGTAGGGACCCGCCTCATCGCTCCCGGTGGCGAAGGAGTTGATGAGATTGAGAATCACCCCGCTGCTCGTAGTGGCTCTGCTTGCCGCCGCCTGTGGTGCGCCCGCGGCCGAGTCACCGGAAACCATCAAGTTGATCGCCCACGACTCGTTTGCAGGCGCAGTCGACGAGGAGACGTTTGCCGGGTTCACCGATGAGACCGGGATCGAGGTCGAGGTGATCGCCGCCGGGGATGCCGGATCCATGGTCAACCAAGCCGTGCTGTCGAAGGACAACCCGCTGGCCGACGTCCTCTTTGGCGTGGACGACGTGTTTCTCTCTCGCGCTCTCGATGAGGAGATCTTCGTCGAGCATTCGAGTGACCTTCTCCATGAAGTCGTCAACGGTCTGTACGACGGGAACCAATTCGTGACGCCGATCGATTTCGGCGACGTCTGCATCAACTACGACAAGGCATGGTTCGAAGAGGCCCAGCTGCCGGTCCCCACCGAGCTCGATCAGCTTCGCGCCCCGGTGTATGCATCGATCCTCACCGTGGAGCACCCGGCAACATCCTCCCCGGGTCTTGCCTTCATGCTGGCCACGATCCGCGACATCGGCGAGGGAGACGACTGGCTCGACTTCTGGGCGGACCTGAAGGCAGGAGGGGTGCACGTCGTCCCGGATTGGGACACCGCCTACTACAGCGATTTCACCCGCTACGGGGGTGACAGCGCCATGGTGGTGTCTTACGCATCCTCCCCCCCGGCCGAGGTGGTCTTCGCCACCGAGCCTCTCGACGAAGCACCGACCGGGGTGATCGAGACAGGGTGTTACCGGCAGGTCGAGTACGCAGGGATCCTCTCGGGGACCGAGTACCCCGAGGCCGCTGCCGATCTGATCGACTTCATGCTCTCGGTCGAGTTCCAGGAGACGATCCCCCTCAATTGGTTCGTGTTCCCGGCAAACCGCAACGCCGAGCTCCCCGAGGTGTTCACCGAGAACACGACTGTCCCCGAGTTCGCGGGACGATTCACACCGGAGACGGTCGCCCGGGATCGGGATAACTGGATAGACCAATGGGTCGCCGTGATGGAGGGTTGATGAGATCGGTGCGCTGGGGCCGTCTGGCGGTGGCAGCAGTCCCGGCGCTGTTCATCGGGTACTTCTTCCTGTATCCCCTCACCAGGATCCTCCTCCTCGGCTTGTCCGAGATGAGCTTTGGCGCGGACAGCGTCGAGGCCCGGCTCGTCCGGGTCGGCTGGTTCACCTTGTGGCAAGCCGCAGTCTCCACGTTGCTGACCCTCGTCCTCGCCGCTCCGATGACCTGGGCGGTCTCACAGTTCGAGTTCCGGGGACGCCGGCTGGCCACCGCCCTGGTGACCGTGCCATTCGTCCTGCCCACGGTGGTGGTGGGGAGCGCCTTCGTCGCCCTCGGGTGGAGCGAATCGGTGGGGGCGATTCTCGCCGCTCACGTCTTCTTCAATGTCGCGGTGGTGGTGCGCACCGTCGGGACTCTCTGGTCCCGGCTCGACCCCGACCTTCACGACGCCGGCCGAGTCCTCGGCGCATCGGAGTGGAAGGTGTTCCGCACTATCACCCTCCCACTGCTGCGACCGGCGATCGCAGCCGCCGCATCCATCGTCTTTCTCTTCACCTTCACCTCATTCGGGGTCGTGCTCATTCTGGGCGGCTTCCGCTACGCCACCCTCGAGGTGGAGATCTACCGCCAGGCAGTGACCCTCTTCGACATCCCTCTCGCCGCAACGCTCGCCATCATCCAGCTGGTTGGGGTCACCGGCGCGCTCTATGCCTATACCCGGTATCAGGAGCGCCACGCCTCCACCTGGGCATTGCGGTCGGATGCGGCGCGTCAGCAACCGGTCGGGCCGAATCGCATCCTGGTCGTGCTATCGGTCATGTTCACGCTCCTGATGATCTCGATCCCGATCGCAGTCCTCGTCGCCCGTTCGCTCAGGCCTGGCGCATACGCAGGGCTCTTCGAGGACGATCGGGTGGTCGGTGTCCCCATCTCGTCGGCGGGCAACAGCCTCCTGTTCGCCGTGATCGCCTCACTCATAGCCGTGCTCATCGGGGTCATGGCAGCAGCGGTCATCACCGAGCGGGGCGGTCGGCTGTCGCGGTGGTTCGATTTGACCCTGATGCTGCCTCTGGGCACATCGGCGGTCACCATCGGCTTCGGGTTCATCGTCGCCCTCGACTGGCCCGTCGACCTCCGCGCCTCGTTCTGGCTGGTGCCCATCGCCCACGCCCTGGTCGCGGTCCCTTTCGTCGTACGCACCACCGTTCCCACGCTGCGCTCGATACCGGGAGAGACCCGTGAGGCGGCGCGGGTCCTGGGAGCGTCACCCTGGCGGGTGTGGCGGGAGATCGATCTCCCCATCATGAGCCGGGCTGCCCTGGTGGGGGCCGCCTTCGCTTTCGTCGTCTCACTGGGCGAGTTCGGTGCCACGGCCTTCGTGGCCCGGCCCAACACCGCGACCATGCCGGTGATGATCTACCGCCTCCTCTCCCGGCCGGGATCGGGGTCACTGGCCATGGCGATGGCACTGTCCGTGGTCCTGCTCGGCCTCACCGCTCTCGTCGTGCTCTGGATCGACCGTCTCCAGTTCGGGGAGATCGGGGCGTTCTGATGCTGGGAGTCCACGACGTCTCGGTTGCCTTCGGCGCGACAACCGTTCTCCGCTCCGTGAACCTCACCGTCGCCGATGGGGAGACGGTGGCGGTGTTGGGCCCTTCCGGGTCCGGGAAGTCCACTCTGCTCCGGGCGATCGCCGGACTGGTCCCGGTGGCTTCTGGCTCCGTCACCTGGGATGGAGACGACCTCGCCGCCATCCCAACACATCTGCGCGACTTCGGGCTGATGTTCCAGGGCTATGCCCTCTTCCCCCATCGCGACGTGGCCGGCAACGTCGGTTTCGGGCTGGAGATGGCGGGAGCATCGGACGGGGAGGTGAGCAAACGGGTCGCCACCGCACTCGAATGGGTCGGCCTTTCGGGCTTCGAGGAGCGCCCCGTCGCCGAGTTGTCGGGAGGAGAGAAGCAGAGGGTCGCACTGGCCCGGACCCTCGCTCCCGAGCCGCGCCTGGTGATGCTCGACGAGCCTCTCGGAGCCCTCGACCGGGCTCTCCGCGAGCGACTCGTGATCGACACGCGGCGGGTTCTCCGTGCTCGCGAGGTCACGGCCCTCATCGTCACCCACGATCGGGAGGAGGCAGCCGCCCTCTCCGACCGAATGGCCCTGATGCGGGATGGAACGATCGTCCAGTCAGGGACACTGGATGAGCTGCTGGCCCAACCCGCCGACGAGTGGGTGAGGGACTTCCTCGACTGACTCAGCCCTCGGCGCCCCGAATCCGGGGGCGGATGATCCGGCGCCAGACGAACCAGGCGACGGCTACGGCTATGACCACGAGAACAGCTCGCTGGAACAGCTCCATGGGCTGCTCCACCTCGTGCCAGCGCTCACCGAGGAGATAGCCGGCCCCGATCAGGAGCACGTTCCAGGCCAAGCTCCCGATCAGGGTGTAGAAGGCAAAGGGGAAGATCGACATGCGGCGGAACCCGGCTGGGATCGAGATCAGCGACCGCATGAGCGGGACACATCGGCAGAGGAGAACGGCGAGGTTGGCTCGCTTGTCGAACCACTCCTCCGTCCGGTCCAGATCTGTCTCGTCGACCCCGAACCACCGCCCATAACGGGTGACCAGGGCACGGAGCCGCACCGGGCCGATCGCCGCGGCGATCCCGTAGAGGATGAATGCCCCCACCATCGAGCCGATGGTGGCGGCAACGATCATCCCGATCAGGGAGGCGCTGCCGTCGGCGGCGACGAATCCGGCGAGGGGGAGCACCACCTCGGAGGGGATCGGTGGGAAGAGGTTCTCGAGGGCGACCAGGAAGGCGACTCCTCCGTACCCCAGAGTCTCGACCACCGACGTCACCCAGTCGACCAGACCGTCCAGCACCTCGATTCCTTCCTCGCCTCGCGTCAGAAAGGCTAGATCCGCCCCGTCTCCGTGATTGTCGACAGGAAATGCCCTCCACTACAGTCTCGGCCCGTTCCCGACGGAGGCAATCCCCCTTGAACACGATGATCTTGGCTGCCGAGGGCGGCTACCAGGAGTTCACGCTCGGCACCACCGAATGGCTCTGGCTCTGGTCGGCCGCGGCGACTGCCGTCCTGGCGCTGCTGGTGGGTGTGATCCTCTCGCGCGGGGTGCTCAGAGCCGACCAGGGGACCGAGGCGATGCAGGAGATCGCCGGCTCCATCCAGGAAGGGGCGATGGCATACCTGCGACGCCAGTTCAAGACCATCGCCATCATCCTCATCCCGCTGGCAGCGATCGTCTTCCTCACCTCCACCGCAGTCCTCGAACCCGACGGCACCGAGGCACTCAGCTACATCCAGTCCGGGACCTGGCGCACTGTCGCCTTCATCGCCGGGTGCTTTCTCTCCGGCCTGACCGGGTTCATCGGGATGTCGCTGGCGGTTCGGGGCAATGTCCGGACTGCAGCGGCGGCGCGCACCGGATCACTCCCGGCGGCACTCAAGGTGGCCTTCCGCACCGGTGGCGTGGCCGGCATGTTCACGGTGGGGCTCGGCCTGCTCGGCGCCACGACGATCATCATGATCTTCCAGAACACCTCTTCGGCCATCCTGATCGGGTTCGGCTTCGGCGGCTCCCTACTCGCCTTGTTCCTGCGCGTTGGCGGCGGGATCTTCACCAAGGCGGCCGACGTCGGCGCCGACCTGGTGGGCAAAGTGGAGCAGGGGATCCCCGAGGACGATCCACGTAACCCGGCGACGATCGCCGACAACGTGGGCGACAACGTCGGTGACTGTGCCGGCATGGCCTCCGACCTGTTCGAGAGCTACGAGGTCACTCTGGTGGCGTCGATCATCCTCGGTGTGGCCGCGTTCAACTCGATCGGCGCCAATCCGGCCCTGGGCCTCGTCTTCCCGGTGGTGATCCGTGCCATCGGGGTGCTCGCCTCGATCGTCGGCGTGTTCCAGGTGCGGGCGACTCCCAGGGACAAGTCGGCTCTCGCCCCGATCAACCGCGGGTTCCTCACCGCGGGCCTGCTCACGGTGGCCGGGACCCTGGCCGTGGCCTTCTTCTATGTCGGTAACGACAACGGGAACGAGGGTTGGAAGGTGTTCGGCGCGGTGGTGGCCGGGCTCATACTTGCCCAGGTGGTCAGCCGGCTCACCGAGTACTTCACCTCCACCGAAGAGAAGCCGGTCCAGGAGATCGCCGAAGCCACCCAGACGGGCCCGGCGACCACGGTCCTCTCCGGCGTGTCCTCGGGGCTCGAGTCGTCGGTGTGGGCGATCGTCGCCATCGCCGGCGCCATCGGAGTCGCCATCGCCCTCGGCGGCGGGAACATCCAGTTCTCGCTCTACCTCGTCGCCCTCACCGGAATGGGGATGCTCGCCACCACCGGTGTCGTCGTGTCCGAAGACACCTTCGGTCCCGTGGCCGACAACGCCGCCGGCATCGCCGAGATGTCCGGTGAGTTCCATGGGGAGGGCCGTGACGTCATGGTCGGCCTCGACGCAGTCGGGAACACAACGAAGGCGGTGACCAAGGGATTCGCCATCGGCTCGGCGGTAATCGCCGCCGTCGCATTGTTCGCTTCGTTCATCGAGACCATCGCCGCCGAGCTGGGGATCGTCACCGAGGGATCGGAGCTCTTTCGCCTCCCCGAGACATCGATCAACGTCGCCGACCCCTCCACCTTCATCGGCCTGCTCATCGGCGGCTCGGTCGCATTCCTGTTCTCCGGCCTCGCCATCCGCGCCGTGGGGCGCTCGGCCTCGGTGGTGGTCCAGGAGGTGCGACGTCAGTTCGCCGACGGGGCCATCATGAGAGGCGAGCGCCGCCCCGACTACGGGCCGGTCATCGACATCTGCACTGCGGCCTCGCTGCGTGAGCTGGCCACTCCGGCACTCCTGGCGGTGCTCACCCCGGTGATCATCGGGTTCGGGATCAACTACTTCGCCCTGGGGGCGTTCCTGGCCGCCGCCATCCTCACCGGCCAGCTCATGGCCAACTTCTTGTCCAACTCGGGTGGGGCCTGGGACAACGCCAAGAAGTTCATCGAGGACGGGCACTACGGGGGCAAGGGGTCCGAACCGCACAAGGCTGCGGTCATCGGCGACACGGTCGGTGACCCGTTCAAGGACACCGCCGGCCCTGCGCTCAACCCCCTGATCAAGGTGATGAACCTGATCTCGTTGCTGGTCCTCCCCGCGGTGATCGCCCTCCGGGACTCCTCCGTGCGCTACGTGATCGCCGGGGTGGCCCTGCTCGTCCTCCTCACCGCCATCACCTGGTCCAAGCGCCAGCCGAGCGTTGGGGCCATGGCAGGGAACCTGTCACCGCGAAGCTGAGCTTCCTCGGCCCGTATACGGGCGAAACCGTCTCAGGTTGGGAGCTTGCGACCGAAAACTGGCGAAGCTGAGACAGTTGTGCCCGTATACGGGCGGCACAACCTCAGCTTCGTGTGCCCAAACGCTCGAGGTGGCGGGCGAAGTCCTCGGGGACCCGGCGGGGCTTGCCCTGGAGGTCGGTGAAGGCGGCTGACACGGTCAGCCGGGCCACCTCTTCGTCGCCGCGGAGCATGACCTGTTGCCAGGTGGAGCGGACCCGGCCCACATCCTCGACCCAGGTGTGAATGGTCAGCTCCTCGCCGAACCGGGCGGCGGCGGAGAACCTGGCTTGCAACTCGACCACCACCAGCTGAAAGCCCTGGGTCTTGAGCACATCGAGCCCCCACCCCATCTCGGCCAGGTAGTCGATCCGGGCCGTCTCGAAGTAGGAGAAGTAGTTGGTGTGATTGACGTGGTCGTAAGGGTCCAGCTCGTAGAAACGGACCTTCACCGACGTTGTATGCACCTCGCGATCGCTCGGCACCTGGAAGCCCATCGCCCTCCTCGACTCGGAGCCGGTCGAGGCTACCCTCGCCGGGATGAAGGCCTGGCAGCTGACCGAAACCAAGGGGATCGAATCGTTCGTCCTCGGTGAGGTCGAAGAGCCGGAGCCCGGCCCCGGCGAGGTCCGAGTCAAGATCAGCCACTCGGCCCTCAACCACCTCGATCTCTGGGTCGCTCACGGGCTTCCCGCCCCCCAGCACCTGCCCCATGTCACAGGGGCTGACGGTGCCGGCCGCGTCGACGCCGTCGGAGAGGGGGCCAGCGGGTTCGAGATCGGCGACGAGATCATCATCGACCCGTCGTTCTCATGCGGAAAGTGCGCATATTGCCGGAACGACCAGATCGTGTACTGCGACTCGTTCCAGATCCTCGGGGAGCACCGACCCGGCACCTTCACCGAGAAGATCGTGATCCCGACCATCAACGCGGTGCGCAAGCCCGAGGCGATGTCCTGGGAGGTGGCGGGATCGTTCGGACTGGCCACCGCCACCGCGTTGCGCATGTTGGAACGCGCACAGCTCCGGCCCGAGATGCGGCTGCTCGTGGTCGGCGTTGGGGGCGGTGTCTCTGCCGCTGCCATGCTTCTCGGCCTTGCCTTCCGGGCCGAGGTGTACGTCACCTCCCGCTCCAAGGACAAGATCGCTTGGGCGATCGGGGAGGGTGCCATCGCCGGGTTCGACTCAGAAGGTGACTTCGGGGCCGAGATCACGTCGATCGGAGGGGCGGACGTGGTGATCGACAACGTGGGCCCTGCAACGATGCGCCAATCGATGCGGGCAGCCCGGAAGGGCGGCAAGGTGATGATCTGTGGCTCGACCAGCGGGCCCAAGCTCGAGCTCACCATCCCGGCTCTGTTCTTCCGTCAGCTGGAGCTGATCGGCTCGTCGATGGCCAATCACGCCGAGTTCGCCCGGGCTACCGCTTGGATCAGCCACGGGGCCAAGGCGCCGGTCGGCAAGGTGTTCGATTTCGCCGACCTCCCAGCTGCCCTCCACTACCTGGAGAGCGGAGAGCAGATCGGGAAGGTCGTTCTCCGTCACCCGGACTGAGCGGTGAGGATCAGCAACATCCTCATCCTGGTGGGTGCCGGGCTTCTCATCGTTGGCGTTGTGCTCCGCTACTTCCCCGGAGCCTTCTCCTGGTTCGGGAACCTCCCCGGCGACATCAAGTACCAATCGGGGAACACACAGGTGTTCATCCCGATCACATCGATGCTGGTGGTGAGCATCGTGGCCACGGTCGTCGTCAACGTGGCGGTCCGTCTCTTCCGGGGCGATTGAGCTAGGCGGGCATCCGCCCCTTCATCACCACCTCGCCGGATGCAGCCGCCACCCCGTCCTCCGGCTCGAGGGTGACCCAGATCGACGGGTACTCGGCCAGCTCGACTCCGGACCAGAGAATCACCGGGTCGTCCCCACCGCGGTTGTGGAACGAGCCAATGCTGATGCCCTCCCCGTCATCGCTCCAGACCCACCCTTCGTAGTAGCTGCCCGTAGGGGCAGGCGGCAGCCCTTGGAGGTCGAGACGGATCCACCACCCCGACTCGGTGGGGTGCACCGCGGCAGTCCCCCCGGCACCGGTCCCGAGGCCGGTTCCGGTCATGGCCAGGATCGTGTCTCCGACTGGGTTGGCGTCGATGACCGCGATGCTCGCAAACACGAGAGCAGCGACCGCTGCAGCCGAGCCAATCAGCGCGGCTACCAACGGCCACCGTGGGCTCGTCTCGAGCTCAGAAGCGGTCTCGTGGGGAGCGAGGGCAGAAAGCGCCCCATCGAGGACGGCGGGCGGCGGCTCGGCCCAGGTGGCGGCGCCGCTGAGGACGTCTCTGATCAGGTCCAGCCGCTCGTTCCGGTCGGCAGGATCGTCGGGGCCCATGGCCAAATAGCGGGCACGCCGCTCATCGGAGCTCATCACACCACCTCTACGGCAGTTCGGTGGGGACGGTTCACGAGCTCAGGCCTCCTCCACATGGCGGAGCATCTCGACCAGGCGTTGATGGGCTCGGTGCGATCGGGACTTCACCGTCCCGACCGGGATGTCTAGTTCCGCCGCGATCTCCACGTGGGTCAACCCATCGAAATGGCTCAGCTTGACCACCTGTCTCTCCTCGTCAGGCAACCGATCCACGGCGGACCTGACCTCGAAGACCTCCCAGGCCAATTCCAGACCGGGCGGGAGCACCACCAGGTCGATCTCGTCGCTGGGTATCGAGCGAGACTGTCGTCGATAGATGTCGATCGCTGTGCGCCGGGCGATGGCGTAGATCCAGGGGCCGAAGCTCCGCTCCGGGTCGTATGTCGAGGCGGCTCGCCAGGCCTTGATGAAGGTCTGCTGGGTTGCGTCGGCGGCCAGGCCAGGGTCTCTCAGGATGCTCATTGAGACGGCGAAGACCGGCCCCCCGAACCGGTCGTAGACCGCCTTGACAGCCGACTCGTCACCGAGGCGGAAACGCTCCAGAACCTCACGGTCCATCCGTCGATTCTGCCATGTCGCGAACCATGCGCGGCCTGGATGCGTAGAGAGAGCACGATGCAAGGAGATGGATTGAAGAAGCTCAACCTGGCCCTGATCGGCGCAGCACTGCTGCTCGTCGCCGCCTGCGGCGGCGGGAGCGACACGACAACCACAGTCGGCGGTGATGGAGGCGCGACGACCACGGTGGGAGACGATGGGGGCGCGTCAACCACTACCGGCGGGGATGGCTCCACCACCACCGCCGGTGAGGCGACCGGTGATGGCGTCCAGGCTGCAGAGAGCGACCTGGGCACCATCCTGGTCGATCCCGAGGGATTCACCCTCTACATATTCACCATGGACGCCGGCGGCGAGAGCACCTGCTACGAGTCCTGCGCCGCCACTTGGCCCCCGGTGCCGGGTGACACTCCGATCGGGGCCGACCTCGATGCTTCGCTGTTCGGGACAACGGCCCGCACCGACGGCACCGAACAGCTAACGGTCAACGGGCAGCCCCTCTACCGCTATTCCCCTGACGCCAACCCGGGCGACACAACAGGTCAGGGCGTGGGCGGCGTCTGGTTCGTGGTGGGCACCGACGGCGCCATGATCGAGGCGTCGGCAGCCGGCTACGGAAGGGCCGACTACTAGGAAGGTCACAGGGAAGTCCTCCAGGTGCGACAACTGGAGGACTTCCCTGCTTCGAGGAGGCGCGCCCGGCGGGGTTAGCCTCTCCTCTCGATGCGGATGGCGGTCCCAACAGAAGCGCCCGGCGAGCGACGGGTGGCGATGACCCCACAGGTGGCTCTGCGGCTCGTCGAGCAGCGCCACCGTTTGACCATCCAGCGAGGCGCCGGTTGGGCCGCCGGATTCGCCGACGACGACTATCGGGCCGAGGGGGTCGATCTTTCCGACGATCCGCTGCAGAACACCGAAGCCGTGCTCGTGGTCGGGCCTCCCCGTGCGGAACTGGCAGGCAGGATCCCGGTGGGCTCGCTGCTCATCGGCTTTCTGGACCCGTTCAGCTCCCACGAGCTGATCAAGGTGCTGGTCGACCGGAGGATCACATCCATCGCCATGGAGGCGATCCCGAGGACCACGGTCGCACAGAGCATGGACGCGCTCTCGTCTCAGTCCACCGCCGCCGGGTATCAGGCGGTGCTCCTCGCCGCCGACGCCTCACCCCGGATGTTCCCGATGCTCACCACGGCCGCCGGGACGATCCCACCGGCCCGGGTGCTGGTACTGGGGGCAGGAGTGGCCGGCCTGCAGGCCATCGCCACCGCCCGACGGCTGGGGGCCGTGGTCTCGGCGTACGACATCCGCCCCGAGGTGCAGGAGCAGATCGAGAGTCTCGGAGCGCGATTCGTCGCCGCCCCGGTCGACGAATCGGCCGCGGCCGCCTCTGGCTACGCCCGCGAGGTCGCCGACGAGACTTTGCGTCGGCAGATGGATGCCCTCGCCCCTCACATCGCCAGGTCCGAGGTGGTGATCACCACGGCCCAGGTCCCGGGAATCGCGGCTCCCCTCCTCGTATCCCGGGAGATGGTGGAGCAGATGCGACCGGGCTCGGTGATAGTGGATGCGGCCGCCCCGACCGGGGGCAACGTCGAGCTGACCCGGCCCGGTGAGACGGTGGTCCACAACGGCGTGACGATTCTCGGGCCTCTGGACCTGTCTGGGAGGGTGGCCAACGACGCCAGTCAGATGTATGCCCGAAACCTGGCTGCCCTGATCACCCGCCTGACCGCCGAGTCGGGCGACCTTCTTCTCGACTTCGACGACGCGATCCTCGCCGATGCATGCGTCACCCACGACGGGGCCGTGATCCACCCGGTGGTGAGACGTTCTCTGGGGATGGAGGGGTCATGAGCGAGTTGGTGGTCGGGGTCGTCGTCTTCGTCCTCGCTGCCTTCGTCGGGTTCGAGGTGATCTCCAAAGTTCCCCCCACCCTCCACACCCCGCTGATGTCGGGCGCCAACGCCATATCGGGGATCACCATCATCGGCGCCCTGGTGGCGGCCGGCACCGGGGTGGGCACCCTGGCCCAGGTTCTCGGGTTCCTCGCGGTGGTGTTCGCCACCATCAACGTCGTGGGTGGGTTCTTGGTCACCGATCGGATGCTGGCGATGTTCCGCCGGCGACCTGAACGCGACAAGGAGTCACCGTGACCGAGTTGCTCTATCTGGGCTGTTCGGCGGCGTTCATCGTCGGGCTCAAGCGGATGAGCGGACCAAGGACCGCCCGCTCCGGCAACCTGCTCGCCGGGGTCGGGATGCTGGGAGCGGTGGTCATAACGTTGATCGCCGAGAGCATCGTGACCTGGGGGACCATCGTCGCGGGTGTCGCCGTCGGGGCAGCGCTGGGCGCCTGGGCGGCGCTCCGGGTCAAGATGACCTCCATGCCGCAGATGGTGGCGGCCTTCAACGGGTTCGGCGGGCTGGCCTCGGCCCTGGTGGCGGCATGGGAGGTGGTGCAGGCCGAGGCCGTCGATCTCCCCATCGAGACGGCACTCTCGGTGATCCTCACCATCCTGATCGGGTCGGTCACATTCACCGGATCGTTCATGGCCTATGCCAAGCTGGAGGAGCTCGTCCCAGGCCGCCCGATCCAGTTCCCCGGCCAGCAGGTCGTCAACGGCGTCCTCACCCTGGGGGCGGTGGGGGCGGCGATCTGGACGCTCACCTCCGGCGAGGCGGTCGGCTTCTGGATCCTGGGTGGGATCGCACTCGTCATCGGGATCCTCGCCGTGCTCCCCATTGGTGGGGCGGACATGCCGGTTGTCATCTCCCTGCTCAACTCGTTCTCCGGTCTGGCCGGCGCGACAGCCGGATTCGTGATCTCCAACAACGCTCTGATCATCGGTGGCGCCCTGGTCGGTGCCGCCGGTTTCATCCTCACGGTCCAGATGTGCGAGGCGATGAACCGGTCTCTGGCCAACGTCTTGTTTGCCGGGTTCGGATCTGCCGGCTCGGGCCACACTGCGGAGATGAGCGGGCGCCCGGTCAACCAGGCGACCGCCGATGACGTGGCGATCGCCCTTGGCTACGCCGACTCGGTGATGATCGTCCCCGGCTACGGCCTGGCCGTCGCCCAGGCCCAGCACGCCACCCGCCTGCTCGCCACCGCCCTCGAAGAGAGAGGGGCCCGGGTCCACTACGCCATTCACCCCGTGGCGGGAAGGATGCCCGGTCACATGAACGTGCTCCTCGCCGAAGCCGACGTCCCCTACGACCAGCTGCTCGATCTGGAGCAGGCCGACCCCCAACTCCCCCAAACCGACGCGGTGTTGATCCTCGGCGCCAACGATGTGGTCAACCCGTCGGCCCGAGACGACCCCGGGTCACCGATATATGGGATGCCGATCTTCAACGTCGACCGGGCCCGCACCGTGGTGGTGGTGAAGCGGAGCCTCGCCCCCGGATTCGCCGGGATCGACAACCCTCTGTTCTACAACGAGAACACATTGATGTACTTCGCCGATGCCAAGAAGGCATTGGAGGACACACTGGCCGCCCTCGACGACGTGTGAGTGAATGGTTCCGGTAGCCGCCCGGGGGCGCTACGTTGACTTGACCGCCGCGAGGCGGTTTTGGTTTTGGAGGCCGAATGCGACGAACCGCCCTCATTTGCATGCTGGTCCTGGTAGCGACGGCCTGTTCGCCGACCGCCGAGCCTACGACGACCACGCAAGCTCCGGCCACGTCGACCACGACCACGACGATCCCCACCACGACGACCTCGGTGCTCGCCGTGGCCGGCGCCGAGTCGGATGCCGAGCTCACCGCCCTCGTCCGGGCCCTCTACGCCCTGCCCGAGGGCGGCGGGGCCATCGCTGCCCCACAGCCGCTCATCGACGGTTTCACCAACGCCGTCACCCCCACCACGCCCCGGGCAGCGACCGCCTCCATCGGCGAGGTTGGCGGGGCGAGGGTGGCCGTGATCGAGGCAGACAGCGATGTGACCCTGGCCGTCGCCGACCCGACCTGGCGGGTGGTCGGTGGCTGGTGGCCCTCGCATCAGGTCGCCACCCTTCTCGGTGAGTTTCCCAAGACCGTGGCAGTGGTCGGCTCCGATGCAAGGCCCGACGAGGATCGCAACACCGCCCGCGCTGACTCGATTCACTTCGTCACCCTGGCCGGCGACGGGTCGGCGGCAGTGGTCGGTGTTCCGCGCGACTCCTGGGTCCCGATCCCGGATCATGGGAACAGCAAGCTGAACGCGGCCCTCAATTTCGGCGGCCCGGAGCTGATGATGGCGACCTTTGCCGAGCTGACCGGAGCCGAGTTCGATGGGTACCTGTTGACCGGGTTTGCCGGATTCCAGGACATGATCGACGTGCTCGGTGGGCTCGAGATCGATGTCCCTCAGTCGTTGAACGACCGATCCGCCAAGGCCAGCATCGAGGCCGGGCTCCAGGTGCTCGACGCCGCCGACGCCCTCGCCTTCGCCCGGGTGAGGAAGGCGCTGGCAGACGGCGACTTCGGCCGGCAGGCCAATGGCGGTCTCGCCCTCATGGCGGCGGCGTCGATGCTGAAGGAGATGGGGCCGAAGGCAATCCCGGATCTGATGACGAGATCCTGGGATATGTACTCGACCGACATGACACCCGAGGAGTTGCTCACGCTGGCCGCGGCGGTGACGCTGGTCGACCTGGAGAAGACAGGCAACGTGGTGGCTTCGGGATCCGCCGGATCGGCGGGCCGGGCCAGCGTCGTGTATCTCAACGACGGGGCCTACCAGACCTTCGAGGACATGGTCGACGGGCATCTGGACCAGTAGTCACCACGCCACCGGGTCAGTGGCGGTCTCCATCCCCGGGCCCAGTGAGCGGCCCAGTCAGTCGATCTTGACCTGTCCCCTGATCTCGCCGGCGGGGTAGTCCATGGTGTGGACATTGACATAGGCACCGCCAGACAGCATCGCCGCCAGCACGTCACCCAGGGTCAGCCAGCCGCACTGGTTCCCCGCGTCGGGCCCGGTGAACGAGCCCTTCACCTTGCCATCCTCGCCTTTGGTCGTCGACAGCAATGTCACCCCGACCGGGCCATTGACGCCCTTCACCCCACAATGGATGTGAGCCATCATCACCGGGCTGGTCAGGTCGTCCCACTCCAACTCGAAACGGACCCGGCTCCGCTTCACCGTGAACTCCGCCTCGCCATCACCATCCGAGACCACCGCCGGAGTCTGAACCTCCTGCTTCGGGCTGAGACGAGCCTCGAACTCGTTGTCGTCCGCCGAGGCTGCCAGGGGGAATGCGGCGACGAGCAACAATGAAGCCATGAGTGTGTTGAGGAATCTGCGCAACATGAGCCTGCCTCCAAGCAGATCGCGTCAGGTGTCAGCCTTGCTCGGCTGTCTCCCCTATACGGCCCGGCAGTTGATTTCGGTTCAGACGTCGCTGGACAGAGTCGGCGCGTAGGGTGGTGCCAGCATGCGAGCCGTCCGACCCGCCCTGCTGATCGCGATCCTGGCCCTGGTGTTGACCGCGTGCGCCGCAGGGGTCAACGAGGCGGTCGACGTGCCTTCGCCCGAGGGGTACGTCGCCGGGTTCTGGCTGGGTCTGTGGCACGGCATCATCGCCCCGATCACATTCATCATTTCCTTGTTCACCGACAGCGTGAACGTCTACGAGGTTCACAACACAGGCAACTGGTACGACTTCGGATTCGTGCTCGGGGCCGGGATCCTCTTCGGGGGTGGGGCCGGGGGCGCTTGGCGCTACTCGCGCTGAGCGCCGTTTCAAGACTGTCCCGGACGACACGGACCGTGGTTGTCCGCAACTGGGGTCAGATTGATCCGGCATGGAAGAGAATCCCGCCATGTCTGATCCCGCCATCGAGGTCCGCCCGGCCAACCAGGCGTCGTGTGAGGACCTGCAGACCGTGTTCGGCACACGTGGTGACTCCTCGCGTTGCCAGTGTCAGGCATTCAAGATCCGGGACAGGGACTGGAGATCGGTCCCGATCGAGGAGCGCGCCTTCCGGCTGCGTGAGCAAACCGACTGTGGGCACCCAGAGTCGCTCGAGACGACGGGTCTGGTCGCCTACTTGGACGGCGACGCGGTCGGCTGGTGCTCGGTCGAGCCGCGTAATGCCTATCTGAGGCTGCGATACACCCCTGTCCCGTGGGCAGGAAGAGCCGAAGACAAGGACGACGGCACCGTCTGGGCGATCCCCTGTGTCCTGGCCCGGGCCGGATACCGTCGGTCCGGGGTGAGCCGAGCCCTGATCCGCGCCGCGGTTGACTTCGCACGGGAACGTGGCGCCCGTGCCCTCGAGGGCTACCCGATGATCATCCAGCCCGGTGAGGACATCACCTGGGGAGAGCTCCGGGTCGGCGCCCGCAGCGCATTCGCCGACGCAGGGTTCACCGAGGTCAGCCACCCAACACCCAGGCGCGTGGTGATGCGGATCGACTTCCCGGAACGCGTTGTCTCGGGTTGAGCAGACAGGGGTCACACCTATAATCCACCGGTCGCCCCGGATCCTGTCCGGGTTCGGCCATGCCCAGGGGGCGTAGAACAGCCTGGAGTGTTCGCCGGCCTGTCAAGCCGGAGGTCGCGGGTTCAAATCCCGTCGCTCCCGCCAAGCCATACCAGCAATGGTCTGGCTTGGAGGTCAGGTAGCTCAGTCGGTAGAGCGCCGGTCTGAAAAACCGGAGGTCGACGGATCGACGCCGTCCCTGACCACCA
>DATBIX010000073.1:0-38732 GCA_036556665.1 Acidimicrobiia bacterium | reverse complement strand
CCGATCGGTTCCATGCAGATCTCCGCTCCCAGACGCGCACGGTGATCGTCTCCACCATGACCGCCGTGGTCACTCTGGGATCTGCCACCGTCGCCGTGGCGATCGCCGCGCTCTGAGTAGCAGCCAGTCCGGGAAGTAGCGGGCCCGGCTCAGCCGGGTTTGATCACCTCGATCTTGGGATCGCCGACCCGCTTGTGGTGGACCACGATGGCCGAGCCCTCCGGCACCACCTTGCGGTAGATCAGCCGTTTCCGGGGGGCGGTCCTGTTCCAGTAGTGGAGGGCGGCGAGCCCGAGCCCGAAGTAGAGCTGGCGCTGATCCCCGGTGCGGAGCCCGAGCAGGGTGCGGTCGACGCTGTCGGCGAGGAGGTCACGGACCCCGAACAGGCGAAGCAGGCTGCGCATCTGTTTACATTCAACCAGGATGCAGAACAAGCAATTCGTAAAGATCGTCGTCTGGGTCGTCGTCGTCTCGATGGTCCTCGGGCTCGGCATCACGGTGTTCGTCCTTCTCTCATGAAGCTCGAGGCCGGGGACCCGGCCCTCCTCATCGACTCGAAAGGACGCCACTTCCTGCTCAAGCTCGAGCCTGACCGCGTCTTCCAGTACCACGAGGGCCAGGTGCCCCACAACGAGTTGATCGGCGGCGAGGACGGGACCTGGGTCACCTCCTCGACCGGGGGCCGGCTGCTCCTCCTCCGCCCCCGTCTCGCCGACTACATCCTCAAGATGAAGCGGAGCGCCCAGGTGGTCTATCCCAAGGACCTGGGCCCGATCCTGGTCTTCGCCGACATCGGCCCGGGGATGACGGTGCTCGAGGCCGGCACCGGCTCGGGGGCGCTCACCCTGGGGCTGAGCCGGGCGGTGGGCCCGAGCGGGAGGGTGATCAGCGTCGAGTTGCGCGACGACCACGCCGCCCACGCCCGCAAGGCGATCGAGCGCTGGTACGGCGAGATCCCCGAGAACCTCGAGCTACGGGTCGGCGAGGTGGCCGAGGCGGTGGCCGAGGTGATGCCGGAGCGGATCGTCCTCGACCTGCCCGAGCCCTGGGCGGTCCTCGCGGCGGCGGCCGAGCACCAGCCCAACGGGGGAGTCTTCTCCGCCTACCTGCCCACCGTGCCCCAGTTGCAGACCCTGGTGGAGACCGCCCGGGAGATGGGCGCCTTCGCCGAGATCGAGGTGAAGGAGTTCCTGTTCCGGGATTGGAACGTGGCCGGCCGGTCGGTGCGTCCCGAGCACAACATGATCGGCCACACCGGCTTCCTGGTCTTCATGCGTAAGACCGCTCTCCACCCCGGCCCCTGAGCCGGATCACCCCTCTGGCTACCATCGCCGGGCGATGAAGGTCTGGATCGATCAGGATCTGTGCACCGGGGACGGGCTCTGTGAGGAGATCGCCCCCGACGTCTTCGTCCTCCTCGACGACGGTCTCGCCTACGTGCGCGAGGGAGCGAAGATCTACGCCGCGTCGGAGGGAAACCCGGAGGGGGCGGGGGGGATGGCCGTGGTCCCGGCCGGCCAGGAGGGCATCACCATCGAGGCTGCCGAAGAGTGCCCGGGAGAGTGCATCTTCATCGAGGCCTGAAACCCGCATCGCCCGCTCAAGTCCGAGGGTCGGTCCGCCGACCCTCTTGTTTATATAGGAGAGGTGGCAATATCCGAGGGGGCTCGGCGTTGAGTCCGAGAACCCAAGGAACTAAAGACACCCATTCGTATACTGAAAAACGTGGGCCCCGAAGCCAGGAGGAAGCCCGTGGACGAAGGACGCAAGACGGACGACGCCACTCAGCTGCGCGGTGTGATCACGGCGCTCGAGGAGGAGATCGCCGTCCTGCGCCGCCGTCTGCGCGACGCCCCGGCCCGGGTCGAAGAGCTGGAGACCGAGCTTGGCCGGATGCGGGAGAGGCTCGACCGGGCGATGAACCAGAACGACAAGCTCTCCGCGGTGCTCGAAGAGGCTCGGGAGCAGCTGGGGGTGCTGCGCGAAGAGGTCGAGAAGCTGACCGCCCCGCCCAACAACTTCGGGACCGTCCTCCAGGTCAACGACGACGGCACCCTCGACATCATGACGGGGAGCCGCAAGCTGCGGGTCGCCGCCCAGCCCAACGTCGAGGTCAAGATGCTCCAGGTCGGCCAGGAGGTCCTGCTCAACGAGGCGTTCAACATCATCGACGTGCGCCATTTCGAGCCGGCCGGCGACGTGCTCCGGGTGCGTGAGGCGCTGACCGACGGCCGGGTGGTGGTCCTGGCCCACGCCGACGAGGAGCGGGTGCTGCAGCGCTCCGACGGCATGGCCGACTTCAAGCTGCGCCCGGGCGACTACGTGCGGGTGGACAGCAAGACCGGGCTGGTCCTCGAGAAGATGGAGCGCCCCGAGGTCGAAGAGCTCGTCCTCGAAGAGGTCCCCGACATCACCTACTCCGACGTGGGCGGCCTGGCCGAGCAGATCGAGCAGATCCGCGACACGGTCGAGCTTCCTTACCTGCACAAGGACCTGTTCAAGGAGTACGAGCTGGAGCCGCCCAAGGGGATCCTCCTCTATGGCCCCCCCGGATGCGGGAAGACCCTGATCGCCAAGGCGGTGGCCAACAGCCTGGCCAAGAAGGTCTCCGAGCAGACCGGCAGCCCCGACGTGCGCTCCTACTTCCTCAACATCAAGGGCCCGGAGCTCTTGAACAAGTGGGTCGGTGAGACCGAGCGCCAGATCCGGATGATCTTCCAGCGGGCCAAGGAGAAGTCGGATGAAGGGGTGCCCGTGATCGTGTTCTTCGACGAGATGGACTCGTTGTTCCGCACCAGGGGCACCGGGATCAGCTCCGACGTCGAATCGACCATCGTCCCCCAGTTGCTCTCCGAGCTCGATGGGGTCGAGTCGCTGAAGAACGTCGTGGTGATCGGTGCCTCCAACCGCGAGGACCTGATCGACCCGGCCATCCTCCGCCCCGGCCGGCTCGACGTGAAGATCAAGATCAACCGGCCCGACACCGTGGCCGCCCGTGAGATCTTCCGCATCTACATCAGCGACGAGACACCGCTCGACGCCGCTGCCCTGGAGAAGGAAGGCGGCGATCCGGTCAAGGTGATCGACTCGTACATCGAGGCCACCGTCGAAGCCATGTACGCCGAGTCGGACGAGAATCGTTTCCTCGAGGTCACATACGCTTCGGGCGACCGTGAGGTGCTCTACTTCAAGGACTTCGCCTCGGGGGCCATGATCGAGAACATCGTGCGACGGGCCAAGAAGGACGCGATCAAGCGGCAGATCTCGGGTGGCGAGCCCGGGGTACGGCTGAGCGACCTGATCGATGCCATCAAGCAGGAGTTTCGGGAGCAGGAAGACTTGCCCAACACCACCAACCCCGACGACTGGGCCAAGGTCTCCGGGAAGAAGGGGGAGCGGATCGTCTACGTCCGCACCCTGGTCGACGGTGATGACGAGAGTCGCTTGATCGAGAAGGTCTCAGCGGGTCAGTACCTCTGATGGCCATCCACAAGGTGCTCGGCACCGAGACCGAGTACGGGATCGTGGTGAGGGGCGATTTCGGGTTCAACCCTGCCGTCGCCTCGTCGCTCGTGGTCAACAGCTATCCCGGCGATCGGGTCAAGGTCCAGTGGTCCTACGAGGAGGAGTCACCGGGAAGGGACGCACGCGGCTTCGGGCACGACACGTTCGGCGTGGTCGACCCGGAGGGAGCGGTGGTCAACTCGGTCCTCGCCAACGGGGCCCGGCTCTACGTCGACCATGCCCACCCCGAGTATTCCGCCCCGGAGTGTTACGACCCGCTGGAGGGTGCGCTCTACGACAAGGTGGGCGAGCTGGTCATGCGCTCGGCGGCCCGGGCCGCGTCGGAAGCCGCGGGCAAGAAGGTCTCGCTCTACAAGAACAACTCGGACGGCAAGGGGAACTCCTACGGGGCGCACGAGAACTACCTCCTCTCCCGGGAGACCCCATTCGGCGATGTGATCCGCTTCGCCACCACCTTCCTCGTCACCCGGCAGATCTTCACCGGCGCCGGCAAGATCGGTTCCGAGAACGATCGGCCTCCGGTCGGATTTCAGGTCACGCAGCGGGCCGACTTCTTCGAGGAGGAGGTCGGTCTCGAGACGACCTTGAAGCGGCCCATCATCAACACCCGTGACGAGCCGCACGGCGACCCCTCGAAATACCGCCGTCTCCACGTGATCATCGGCGACGCCAACCTCTCCGAGCCGCAGAACCTCCTCAAGCTGGGCACGACCGCCCTGATGCTGGCCGCCCTCGAGGACGGTGCCTTGCCTGACCCACTCGACCTGCTCGATCCGGTCGAGTCGTGCTGGCGGGTGAGCCATGACACCGACCTGGTGCGCCCGCTCGAGTTGGACGGGGGCGGAACCGCCACCGCCCTCGAGCTCCAGGGCCGCTACCTGGAGTGGCTGGCCAAGTATGTGGAGAAGGAGCTGGACGAGCCGGTGTGGCACCAGGTCATCGAGGAGTGGGAGCGGACCCTCTCTCTCCTCTCCGTCGATCCATCCCGCCTCGCCGACACCCTCGACTGGGTGGCCAAGAAGCGTCTGATCGAGGGGTACATGGAACGCGACGGGCTCGACTGGGGAGACTCGAAGTTGCGCGCCCTCGACCTCCAATACCACGACGTCGACCCGGACAAAGGTCTCTATCACCGTTTGGTGGAGCGTGGCTCGATGCGCCGTCTCTTCGACGATGCTCAGATCGAGGCTGGAGCCACCGAGCCCCCGGAGCGGACCCGGGCCTACTTCCGTGGCCGCTGCGTCGCCCAGTTCTCCGACTCTCTGGTGGCCGCCAACTGGGACTCGCTCGTCTTCGACACCGGCGAATCCCATCTCAAACGTGTTCCTATGATGGAACCACTTCGGGGCGGCGCCGACCTGGTCGGCGACATGATCGATGAAGCCGAGGACGCAGCCGACCTCCTGCGTCGTCTAGGAGGATGAGTTGGATGTCTGACAGAGACCGGTCCCAGTCAAAGGGGCAAGACAAGCAGCAGGACGAGGAACAGTCCTCGGCGAGCGTCGAGAGCGAAGCCGATCTCGAGGCACTCGACGATCTCCTCGACGAGATCGACGAGGTGCTCGAGGAGAACGCAGAGGAGTTCGTCAAGAACTACGTCCAGAAGGGCGGGGAGTGAAGGGATCCATTGGCCCATTGCCGATGGAGGCGCCCAGCCCAGGATCGAGCTTCACCGACCTGCTCGAGTTCATGGGGGCAAGACCCGCCCTCGAAGTCCCGGTAGGTGACAGAGGGGCGCCTCTCGCCCCTGAGGGGACGACGGTCCTCGCCCTTCGATACGAGGGCGGGGTGGTCATGGCCGGCGACCGTCGCGCCACGGAGGGGAACCTGGTCGCCCACCGCCGCATCCGCAAGGTGTTTCCCGCCGGCAAGCACTCGGCGGTGTCGATCGCCGGTGTGGCCGGCATCGCCATAGAGATGGTTCGCCTGTTCCAGGTGGAACTGGAGCATTACGAGAAGATCGAAGGGGTGCGTCTCTCCCTGGAGGGCCAGGCGGCGTTTCTCGCCCGTCTGGTCAGAGGCCAGCTTCCCATGGCATTCCAGGGCCTCGTCGTTGTGCCCTTGTTCGCCGGCTACGACGAGCGCGAGGGACGGGGCCGGTTGTACAGCTATGACGCGGTGGGAGGACGATACGAGGAGGTCGACTTCGGCAGCACCGGGTCGGGGTCCCGGCTGGCCAAGAGCTACCTCCGCACCGTCTACCGGGATGGTCTCGGAGCCGACGAGGCGGCGGAGATGGGCGTCAAGGCTCTGGTCGCCGCAGCCCAGGAGGACACAGCAACCGGTGGGCCCGACTTGAGGCGAGGCATCTACCCGACCGTGATCCGGGTCGGTGCCGACGGGGTCGAGGAACTCGACGATGCCGTCGTTGCTCCGCTGGCCGAGCAGGCAGTGGACTCGATCCTATGACGATCCCCTTCTACGTTCCCCCCGAGCAGCAGGTACGGGACAAGGCCGAGTTCGCACGCAAGGGGATCGCCCGGGGGCGGTCGATCATCGCCCTCGACTACGTCGACGGGGTCCTGCTCCTGGCCGAGAACCCCTCCAAGGCGCTGCACAAGATCAGTGAGGTATACGACCGGATCGCCTTTGCCGGGGTGGGCAAGTACAACGAGTTCGAGACCCTGAGGAAAGCCGGGATCCGTCAGGCCGATCTGATGGGCTACCTCTACTCGCGTGAGGACGTGACTGCCATGGGCCTCGCCACCGCCTTCGCCCAGACCCTCGGGGTGATCTTCACCAGGGAGCCGAAGCCGTTCGAGGTGGAGGTCCTGATCGTGGAGATCAGCGAGGACGGTGACGAGCATCGTCTGTTCCGGATCACCTACGACGGCACCCTCTACGACGAGCGCAACTTCGTCGCCATCGGAGGGAAGGCCGAGCAACTGGTCGAGGCGCTCAAGGAGCTCTGGGAGGACGACATGCCCCTGGAACGCGCGCTCGAGGTCGGCGCCGAGGCATTCCGAAGGGCGGAGGGGCGTGAGATGGAGGGTTGGGAGGCAGGGGTCCTCGACTACTCCAACGGGCGGCGGGCATTCCGCCGGCTCAAGCCGGAGGAGCTTCCCGCCAACTGATCCGTCTCGTGTGCATTCGCCCACCGTGGTGGTGGCTGGTTCCACACACGACGGGGTGACCGGATCTGGTGTGCAGTCGGCCACCGTGGTGGTGGTTGGTTGCACACAGGAAGGGGTGAGCGGATCTCGTGTGCATTCGCCCACCCGGACGGTGGTTGGTTGCACACACGGGCACAACTTTCTCACCGCACCGCCGTTGGTGGTTTAGCCTGCTCAGGTGGACCGCAGGATCTTCGGGCTGGAAAACGAGTATGGGGTGACCTGCACCCTCCGCGGTCAGCGTCGTCTCAGCCCCGATGAGGTGGCGCGCTATCTGTTCCGACGCGTGGTCTCCTGGGGCCGGTCCTCCAATGTCTTCCTGGAGAACGGCGCCCGTCTCTACCTGGACGTCGGCTCTCATCCCGAGTTCGCCACGCCGGAGTGCGACAACCTCGAGGACGTGGTCGCCCACGACAAGGCGGGGGAGCGCATCCTCGAGGGTCTGGTTCGCGGTGCCGAGGAGCGACTGGAGGAAGAGGGGATCCGCGGCGAGATCTACGTCTTCAAGAACAACACCGACAGCGCCGGGAACTCGTACGGGTGTCACGAGAACTACCTGGTGAGCCGGCACAAGGACTTCCACCGCACCGTCGACGTGCTCATCCCGTTCCTGGTCACCAGGCAGATCTTCCTGGGGGCAGGCAAGCTCACCCAGACCCCACGCGGCACGGCCTTCTCCATCGCCCAACGGGCCGATCACATCTGGGAGGGGGTGTCATCGGCTACGACCAGGTCGCGCCCGATCATCAACACCCGGGACGAGCCGCACGCCGACGCCGAGCGCTACCGGCGCCTCCATGTGATCGCCGGCGACTCCAACATGTCCGAGTACGCCACCCTGGTCAAGGTGGGGACGATGGTGGCATTGCTGCAGATGATCGAACGTGACGTCGTTTTTCGCGATCTCTCCCTGGAGAACCCGATCCGGGCCATTCGGGAGGTGTCGCACGACATGACCTGCCGGCGCAAGATCAAGCTGGCCAACGGGCGGGAGCTGTCGGCGCTCGACATCCAGTGGGAGTATCTCGACCGGGCGATGCGCTTCGCCCGCAGTCCCGGCTTCCCGCCCGAGGTGCAGGGCGCAATCGACCGATGGGAGCATCTTCTCACCGGGCTGGAGAAGGACCCGATGACCCTCGATCGCGAGGTCGACTGGGTGATCAAGCATCGGCTTCTCGAGCGTTATGCCGATCGGCGCGGCCTTTCGATGTCGGACCCCAGGATGTCGATGATGGACCTGAGCTATCACGACGTCGACCGCAACCGGGGCATCTACTACCTGCTCGAGGCGAAAGGAATGGTCGATCGGGTGGTGACCGACGAGAAGGTGGCCCTGGCGGTGAGACAACCCCCGCAGACGACGAGGGCCCGGCTGCGCGGGGCATTCATCAAGGCGGCCAAGGCGCGCAAGCGTGACTTCACGGTGGACTGGGTCCATCTCAAGCTCAACGATCAGGCACAGCGCACGGTGATGTGCAAGGACCCGTTCAAGGCCCACGACGAGCGGGTCGAGAAGCTGATCGAGAGCCTTTGACGCATTAGCCGCCAAAGACGGCGGTTGTGCCCTTCAGGTCTTAGTTTCTAGGCATGCAGAACGTGGTGGAGCGGGTGATCAACCTCCTCATCTACCTGCTCGACTCCGATGCCCCGGTGACCGCCGGACAGATTCGCCGCACCGTGGCCGGGTACGGCGAGCAGACCGATGAGGCCTTCCACCGCATGTTCGAGCGGGACAAGGAGTTGCTCAAAGGAATGGGCGTGCCCCTGGAGATGAAGGCGATCGACGCCTGGGAGATCGACTTCGGCTACACGGTCGACCCGGAGAAGTACGCCATCCCCGACCCGGGGCTGACCGAAGGCGAGCGGGTGGCCCTGTCGGTGGCGGCGCGCATGGTTCGTCTCGGCGGGGCAAACGCCGGGTTGGCCGGGCTGCTCAAGCTGGGTGGTCTCGAACGCGGGACCGGGGTCGAGCCCTTGGGTGCGGACCTGGGGGCCGAGGCGAGTGTGCTCGGCGACGTCTTTCTCGCCGTCAGCGAGCGCCGCAAGCTCGAATTCGACTATGGCGGGACACGACGCCGTCTCGACCCCTACGGCATCGCCCATCGACGGGGCCATTGGTACGTGGTCGGACAGACACCGGCAGGGGAGCGGGTATTTCGGGTCGACCGGGTCTCCGCGCTCACCGTCGGTAAGGAGGAGGGCGCCTTCTCCCGGCCGAAGCGGTTCGACGTGAAACGGGCCATGAGCCAGCACCCCTGGGACGCAGGCCAGGACGACCTGGTCACGGCCCGGGTCCGATTCGACCCCGACGTCGCCTGGTGGGCGGCGCGCACTCTCGGTGTGGCCGGACCCGAAAAGGGCCCACTAGAGGTCGATCTCCCCGTGGCCAACCGGGATGCCTTCATCGGGTGGGTCCTCGGCTTCGGCCCGGACGCCGAGGTGCTCGGCCCCCCCGACCTGCGCGACGAGGTGATCGGGCGGGTCGAGGAAGCAGTGCGGGGGCTGACATGACGAGCAGTCGCACCGCAAGCCGCCTCTCCAGGATCCTCGCACTGATCCCTTACGTGCTGGCCAAGGACGGCGTGCCGGTGAGCGAGATCCTGGAGCGATTCGACTACACGGAAGCCGAGCTGACCCGTGACCTGAACACGATCTTCTTCTGTGGCCTGCCCGGCTACACCCCGGGCGACCTGATGGAGGCGTTCATCGACGAGGACGAGGTGGTCATCGACGCCGCCGACTACTTCGCCCGGGCGCCGCGATTGACCGCGATGGAGGCTCTGGGCCTGATCGCCTCGGGTATGGCCATCATCGCCTCCGGGCAGGCCTCCCCCGAGCTGAAGCGGGCCGTGGAGAAGCTGACCAGGGTGGTGCTGCCGGAGGGAACTGCCGCCATCTCGGTCGACGTGACCGGTGAGCCCGAGAGTCTGGCCCGTCTCCGTGAGGCGGCCGCCGAGCGGAAGGTGGTCCGCATCACCTATCGCTCATTGAGCCGCGAGGAGGAGACGGTGCGGGACATCGAACCGCGGGCGGTGGTCAACACGATCGGCAACTGGTACGTGCAGGGGTTCTGTCGTCTGGTGCAGGCCGAGCGGGTGTTCCGGGTCGACCGGATCCGCGAGATGAGCCTCCTCGACGAGCAATTCGACCCGCCGAAAGCCGTGTCGGAGCCTGCTGTGGGGTACTCACCGTCCGACGACGACGTGTCGGCCCGGATGCTGCTGAAACCGGAGGCGACATGGGTGCTGGGCTATTACCCGGTCGACGTCCTGAAGGAGAGGAAAACGGGGACCGAGATCCGATTCTCCTCATCCGACGCCGAAATCCCGGCACGATTGCTGCTCAGACTGGGGGGAAGAGCCAATCTGATCGAAGGCGAGGAGGTTCGCGCCAGGGCCCTCTCCATCGCCGAGCGATTGCGCCAGAAGTACCTATAGGGGCCTTGCGACCTAGTGGGTCGCGCTACAGATTTTGACCCGGTCTGCCGATCACCCCCTTGTTATGGGAGACCGGAGAACAGGGATGACGACCATCAAGACAACTTGCACCAGATGTGGTGACATCCACCTGACACCGGACGACGTGGCGTTGGAACTGCGTCCAGGTGGCCGGGAAGGTGACTACCGCTTCAAGTGCCCGACCTGCACCGAGCCACAGCGCCGGCCCGCGAATTCACGGGTGGTCAGCGTCCTTCTGGCAACGGGTGTGACCTTCGAGGTCATCAACCCCGATCCCATCACCGAGAGGGAGATCGCAGCCTTCGTGGCCGCCCTCGAGGCCGAATCGGATCCGTTCCGCCTCTTGGCCGGATAACAGACTGTCCCATCTCTTCGACGGGCACCACGGGCAGGGTGCTCCTCGACACACAAAGGGTGGCGATCCCGACGGGTCGCCACCCTTCTCGTTGCACCAAGGTTCCCGAAAGGAGAAACGGCGCGCGCCAGAACTACCCTCACCACCATGCTCCAGGGTGGCGAGATCATCATCATCCTCCTCGTGGCCCTAATCGTGCTCGGGCCGACCAGGCTGCCCGAGCTCGCCCGCAAGCTGGGTGCCTGGACCGCCGAGCTGCGTGCGGCAGCACGGGACATCAGACGAGGGCTCGAGGCAGAGGTGGCCGACCTCAAGGAGGTGAGCGACGAGCTCAGGGGCCCGATCGACGAGTTGAAGAAGTCATCCGAGGAGATAAGGAAGGACCTCGACGAGGCGGGCGTCAGCCGACTGGAATGGACCGGGCCGAAGCCGGTCTCGGGGCCAACCCCGGCGGACGCCATGGCCGACCTCGATGAGATAGAGAGGAAAGCCTCCGAAGAGGCCACCGGCGGTGAGTGAGGACAGGCCACAGACGATCCTCGCCCACCTCGAGGAGCTGCGATGGCGTGTCGTCAAGATCTTCATCGCCATCCTGGCCGGAGGGGTGATCGCCTTCGTTTTCGCCGACCCGATGCGGACGGTGCTGGAGGCTCCCTTCCACACGGCTGTCCCCGATGCCACCTTCCAGACCCTGGCCGCAACCGAGAAGTGGGGAGTCCTGATGCGGATCGGGCTCTTTGGCGGGGTCATCCTGGCCAGCCCGGTGATCCTCTATCAGATCTGGGCGTTCATCAATCCCGCCCTCACCTCGAGGGAGAGGAACTGGGCACTCCCCGTGACCGCCGCCCTGGTCGTCCTGTTCGTCGGCGGGGTCCTGTTCGGGTACTGGACACTCCCGCGCGGTCTCGAGTTCCTGCTCGGGGTCTTCCCCGACGTCGAGAACAACCTCCGCCTGGGTGACTACTACTCGTTCACCCTTCGCTATCTGCTCGCCTTCGGGATCGCCTTCCTTTTCCCCGTCTTCCTGTTCGCCGCGGCGGCGGTCGGGCTGATCGGGTCGCAGCAGCTCGCCCGAGGTCGGCGCTGGGCGATTCTGATCATCGTGATCGCCGCCGCCCTGATCACACCGAGCGGGGACGCCTTCACCCTCCTCGTCCTCTCCGTTCCCCTCTACGCCATGTACGAGATCACCTACTGGCTGGTCCGACTCGTGCTCAAGAAATGAAGGCCCCACTGGACGCCTTCTGGGAGCGTCTCCCTTTCAAGGCCGACGACTTCCAGGTCGAAGCCGGCGAGGCCATCGCCGCCGGGCAGTCGGTGGTGGTGACCGCACCGACCGGCGCGGGCAAGACCCTGGTGGCGGAGGCGGCAATCCATCTCGCCCTGGCCCGCGGTGAGCGAGCCTTCTACACGACCCCGATCAAGGCACTCTCCAACCAGAAGTTCTCGGACCTCGTCGTCGCCTACGGGCCGGAGCGGGTAGGTCTGCTCACCGGCGACAACGTGATCAACGGGGACGCCGAGATCGTGGTCATGACCACCGAGGTGCTGCGCAACATGATCTACGCCGAGAGCGACCGTCTCAGGAGAGTCGGGCTGGTCATCCTCGACGAGGTGCACTACCTGCAGGATCCGACCCGGGGCGCGGTCTGGGAGGAGGTGATCATCCACTGCCCCCGCCACGTGCAACTGGTGTGTCTCTCGGCGACTGTGTCCAACAACCAGGAGTTCGCCGCCTGGGTGGGGCAACGGCGCGGGCCGACACGGCTCATCGCCACGGATCACCGTCCGGTGCCCCTCGAGTCGATGTACATGATCAGGGACCGGATGGGCGCTCAGACGCTGCACCTCCTCCCTACGTTCGTCACCAGAGAGGGAAGACGAAGGCCGAACCCGCGGATCGACCACATGCTGGGGCTGGAACGAGGGAGACGACGCCGCTTCAAGACGCCGAACCGGACCGAGACGGTGGAGCGTCTCGCCGAGGAGGGAATGCTCCCTGCCATCTTCTTCATCTTCAGCCGGGCCGGATGTGACGCTGCCGCCAACCGCCTGGCGGAAGCCGGGGTGAGACTGACCGATCCCTCGCAGCGCAGCGTGATCCGGGAGATCGCCGAGACGCGCACGGGCCATCTGGGGGATCAGGACCTCGACGTCCTCGGCTACGACCGGTGGATTGCCGGATTGGAGGCCGGCGTCGCCGCCCACCACGCCGGGTTGGTCCCCGCATTCAAGGAGACGGTCGAGGAGCTGTTCGAAGCGGGATTGCTCGGGGTGGTGTTCGCCACCGAGACGCTGGCACTGGGGATCAACATGCCGGCGAGGACGGTCGTGCTCGAGAGCCTGTCCAAGTTCAACGGTGAGTCGCACGAGCTGATGCGCCCGGGCGACTACACCCAGCTGACCGGGCGGGCCGGTCGAAGGGGGATCGATGTCGAGGGCTACGGGGTCGTCCTCCATTCTCCGTTCGTGCGATTCGACAACGTCACCGAGATCGCCTCGATCGGGGCGCACCCCCTTCGCTCCAGCTTCCGACCCACCTACAACATGACCGCCAACCTCATCGCCAACTACGAGCAGACCGAGGCAGAAGCGCTGCTCGAAGCCTCCTTCGCCGCTTTCCAGCGCGAGGGCGACCGGCACTCGTCCGAGGCAACGATCGAGGCCCTGGAGCACACCCTGGAGAAGGAGGAAGCCCAGGCACAATGCGAGCGGGGCTCGGTCGAGGATTACATGGCATTGGTCGAGTCGGCGACTCCGGGGACGTACGACGATCGGATCGCGTCGAACCTGGGCCCGGGGCAGGTGATCGACGTCAAGGGCGGCGCACGGGACGGCCGTTATGCGATTCTCCGCCGTCTCGCCCGCAAGGACGCCGGGGCGCGTTATCTGGTGCTGTCGACGACAGGACGCGTGTCCACGATCGGGTACCGCGACATCGTCGACGGGTCGACGATCGCCGGTGAGCTCGAGGTGCCGCTCCCGGTGAGGCACAAGGACCGCCGCTATATCCAGGACATGTTGCGACTGCTCCGAAAGATGCCGCCCCGAACCTCGAGCAAGGAGATCAGGAAGCACCCAGTGATCGATCATCCCGTGGCCGAGTGCCCCGACTCCGCACGTCATTTGGCAGCGGCGAGGCGGGCCGCCCGCACCCGGCGCAAGCTGGAGCAGTATCGCGCGGCGCGGAGGAGCTCGGGCCATGGGCTGGTCGAGGAGTTCGATGCCATCCGGGCGCTTCTCGAAGATCTCGAGTATGCCCGCGGCTGGAGTCTGACGCCCCGTGGCCAGCGTCTGCGTGGCATCTACAACGAATCGGACCTGCTCCTGGCCGAGGCTATCGAGCAAGGCGTGTTCCAAGAGCTCGAGCCTGCCGAGCTCGCTGCCGCCGTGTCCGTGTTCGTCTACGAGCCGCGCACCGACACCGCCTCGGTGGCCGAATGGCCCACCGCCCGGCTGGCCGAGCATTGGGACAATCTGGAGCGGATCTGGAAGGACCTCTTGGAGAGGGAGCGAGACCTGCGTCTCTCACCCACCAGGCGCCCCGATCCGGGATTCGGCCAGGTTGCATACCAGTGGGCCTCGGGGGTCGACTTCGACGACCTGGCCACCAGAGGGATGGCCCCGGGCGACTTCGTCCGTGTCTCCCGGCAACTGGTCGACCTCATCCGTCAGCTGCGCGATGTCGCACCGGGGCTGCGCGAAACGGCGGTCGCAGCTTTGAAGGTCATCGATCGGGGGGTGGTGGCAGCCCAGGGGGTCGGCTGATGGCTCGGTGGCAGGTGTTCGTCAACCGTGCCGCCGGGAGCAGGGCAGTCGAGCCGGCCGTGGTCGCCGAGGCGTTGCGAGCCGAGCGTGTCGACGGCGAGATCGTCGTGCCCGAGTCGGCCGCCCAGATGATCGACCTCGTCACGGCTGCCGCCAAGGAAGGCACCACCCACTTCGCGGTGGTTGGGGGGGACGGGACCGTCAATCTGACCGTCAACGCATTGCTCGACCTGGATGCGGGATTACGACCGGTGATCGGGGTGCTCCCGGCGGGGACCGGCTGCGATTTGCTCAGGACTTTCGGGCTTCCCCAGGACCTGGGCGGAGCGGCGCGGCATCTGGCGACCGAGGAGGTCTACGACATCGATGTCGCCACCCTGGAGGGCGGATGGGGCCGGCGATACTTCGTCAACGTCGCCGAGGCGGGGGTAGGCGCTGCCGCGGTGCAGACCTCGGGCAGGATGCGTCGCCGACTCGGCGCGGCCCGATACCCGCTCGCCTTCGCTGCCAGTCTGCCCCGATTTCCCGCGTCGAGGGTGACGGTGGTCACCGAGCGCCGCACCTACGAGTCGGAGGCTCTGGCTGTGATCCTGGCCAACGGCCAGTTCTTCGCCGGCGGATGGAACGTCGCCCCCAAGGCAAGCCTGATCGACGGGCTCGTCGACATCCAGATATTCAACTGCAAGAAGACACGCGCCCCGGCTCTGGTCCCAAAGATCATCAAAGGGACCCATCTCCCCGACCCCGCCGTCAGGCGTTTCTCGGCAGCCGAGTTCACCGTGGAAACCGACCCATCGTGGCCGGTGGAATGTGACGGGGACCTCGTCGGGAATACGACCGTTCGGGGCCGTGTTCTCCCCGCCGCGATCAGTCTCAAGATCTGATCCGAGCCGTCTTATACTCCCGCACCTTCGAGGGGCCAGGACCGACAGAACCATGCCGAAAGAACAGATCGAAGAACTCCCCGACGAACTCGAGGAAGAGGAAGACCTCGACGACGTCGACGACGATGTCATCCCCGACCTCGACGAGGAGGAGATCGAGGAGGTAGATCTCGAGGTCGACTTCGTCGAGCCCGAGTTCGAGGAAGAAGAGCCGGCCGAGGAGGGGTACGAGGTCGAGGACGAGGACGAGGAGGTCGAGGACCAAGACGACGAGACCACCGAGGCCCTCGAGGAGCTCGAGAGTGAAGAGCTCCAATTGCTCGACGATGAGGCCGGTGAGGCCATGCTCGTCGATGAGGCCGAGGAGCTCAGAGCCATCCGCAGGGAGGAGCTGACCATGAACGTCGATGCCCAGCTGCAGCGGTCCGACGAGTTCGTGTGCCAGTCGTGTTTCCTGGTGAAGCGGACCAGCCAGCTGGCCAACCGCAAGAAGATGCTCTGCGCAGACTGTGCCTCCTGACCGCGTAACGGTCGTAATCCCCACATACAACGAGCGGGAGAACCTCCCGCAGATCGCCCCGGCGGTGACCCGCCACGGTTATCGCCTCCTCATCGTCGACGACGGCTCGCCCGACGGGACCGGAGCAGTGGCCGATCGGCTGGCAGCGGACGACTCCCGGATCTCGGTGCTCCACCGAGGTGTCAAGGAAGGGCTGGGGCCGGCCTACGCCGCCGGGTTCGACCACGTCCTGGCCGAGGGAGCAGAGATCGTCGTCGAGATGGATGCCGACTTCTCCCACGACCCCGAGGATCTGCCTCGTCTCGTGGCGGCCATTGAGGAAGGCGCCGACCTCGCCATCGGCTCGCGCTACGTGCCGGGCGGCGCCACGCCCGACTGGCCCATGGGACGGCGCATCATCTCCAAGGGGGGGAACCTCTACGCGCGACTGATGCTCGGCTTCGACGTGCACGATGCGACCGCCGGGTTCAGGGCATTTCGGGCGGAGGCACTGCGTGCCCTGCCCTACCGACAGGCGCGGGCCTCCGGTTATGCCTTTCAGGTAGAGATGGCGATGCGCGCCTCGCAGGCCGGACTGAAGGTCACCGAGGTTCCGATCACCTTCCGGGATCGGACCCGGGGCACATCGAAGATGGGAACCGGGATCGTGGTCGAGGCGATGCGTCTCGTCACGGTTTGGGGGTTTCAGCGCTTGACAGGTGGGCCCCGATCTTGACCGGGCTTGGGATAGGAGCAAGGTTGGCGACTCCCGACGACGTCCCATCGCTGACCCGGCTCTACCGGGGTCTGGAGACCGAGATGACGGCATTGCATCCGATGTGGCCCCTGGCCGACGGCCTTCCCGAGCCGGTCGACGAGACCTTTCGGCGGCTGCTCGAAGACCCCGAGGTGGTGGTGGCGTTGGGCGAGCTCGACGGGTATCCCTTCGGGTTCGTCGTCGCCCGGGTCGAGGAGATCCTGCCGCAGGCGGGTGGCGAGACGATCGGTTCGATTCGGCTCGTGTTTGTCGAGCAGGAAGCCCGTGAAGTGGCTCTCGGCGAGACGATGCGCGACTACGTCATGGACCTCCTCAGGGAGCGAGGCATCACGAAGTTCGACGCACATGTCCTGCCCGGGCACCGTCTCGCCAAGAACTTCTTCGAGGCCGGTGGGTTCTCGGCGCGATCGATCATCATGCATCACGATGACCATTCCGACTGAGAGACCCATCGTGGGGGTGGGAGTGGCCCTGGTCGAGGAGGGAAGGATCCTGTTGGTGCAGCGTGGCCACGACCCTGGCAAGGGGCTCTGGGCCGTGCCGGGAGGGAAGGTCGGGCTCGGTGAGACACTGCGGGAAGCGGCGGCCCGTGAGGTGAGAGAGGAGACAGGGCTCTCCGTCGCCGTCGGCGAGGTGATCTGGGCAGGAGAGCACATATCCGATCGGCTCCACATCGTCCTCATCGACTTCCTCGGCACCGTTCTCGAAGGCGATCTGGCGGCGGGCGACGACGCCGATCGGGCTGAGTGGGTGCCGCTGGACGAGGCGAGCAGATACCCGCTCACCGGCACCATGTTCGAGCTGATCGACCTGCTCCGGGAGCGAGCCCGGTCTTAAGGTGGCGTCATGAGCACGGTCGTGGACCTCCTCCAAACCCTGATCCGCAACCAATGCGTCAACGACGGCAGCGAAGCCAGTGGGCACGAGCATCGGTCCGTGGCCACCCTGGTCGACTTCTTCGGGGTCGAAGGCAACATCGTCGAGCCTGCTCCTGGCCGGCAATCACTGGTGTACCGCATCGAGGGCTCGGATCCATCGGCGCCATCGCTGGCCCTGGTCCCTCATCTCGATGTAGTCCCGGTCGACCCATCCGGGTGGTCGGTCGACCCTTTCGCAGCCGAGATCGTCGACGGGTTCGTCTACGGACGGGGGGCGGTGGACATGCTCAACGTCACCGCAGCAATGGCGGTTGCCGCCCGTCCCTATTTGAACGGGGAGAGGCGGCCGGCCGGTGATCTGGTCTTCGCCGCGGTGGCCGACGAGGAGGGTGGCGGTCGGCTGGGGGCGCTGCGCCTGGTCGAAGACCACTGGGACCTGGTCAGAGCCGACTACCTCCTCACCGAGGTGGCGTATCCCGCCCTGACCGTCGGGGAACACAGGTCGATCCCGGTGTCGATCGGGGAGAAGGGCGCCTACTGGTCGATACTGAAGACCGAAGGTGCCCCCGCCCACGGATCCTCCCCCTACGGGACGGACAACGCCCTGCACAAGTTGGTGGTTGCGCTGGCCGGCGTCGTGGAGGCGAAGCAACCGGCCGACATCACCCGGGAATGGGAGGCCTTCGTCGCCAACCTCGGGCTCGACGACGAGTCGATGCGGAGGCTCACCGACGTCGACCTGCTCGATGACGAGATCGACCGGATCGCCGTCGACGACCCTTCTCTCGCCCGCTATATCCACGCCGCCACCCACCTGACATTCTCGGCCAACGTGCTGGCGGCCGGGGTGAAGACCAACATCGTTGCCGACAGGGCTCGTGCCGAGGTCGACATCCGCGGCCTGCCCGGAATGGATCGGGAGCTCGTCGACTCTCATCTGCGTAAGGCGATGGGAGCCGGCAACGAGCAGGTCGACATCGTCCCGGTCATGGACGGTGACGCCACTGTGTCGCCGGTGGGCAACCGGCTGTGGGAGGCGATTGCCGACGCGGTGGAGGTGCTCGACGGCCACCGAAACTTGGCCCCGACTCTGATGACCGTGGCGACCGACGCCCGGTTCTGGCGGGCGCGGGGAACGGTCGGATACGGGGTGGGCTTGTTCGACGATCGGATGAGCTTCTCGGAGATGCTCGCTCTGTTCCACGGGCACGACGAGCGCGTCTCGACCCGATCCGTGGAGAGGACCACCGAGTTGTACGAGCAGGTCCTCGAGCGGTTCTACACCGGCGGATGAACGTCATCTGCGACATCGACGGGGTCGTCTACCGGGGTGACCGGCTTCTGCCCGGGTCCGATTTGGCGCTGCGTCGGGTCCTCGACGCCGGGATCGGGCTGTGGTTTGCCACCAACAACAGCACCCAGTCCCCGGCCAAGGTGAGCGCCAAGATCAGCAGGATCACCGGTGTCGAAATCCCACCCGAGTCGATTGTCACCTCTTCACAGGCCGCGGTGACGATGCTCGGAGGCGACGTGGGGCCGGTCATGGTGCTCGGTTCCGAAGGGATTCACGCCGCTCTGTCCGAGGTCGGCATCGAGAGCACCGACGACCCGCGGCAGGCGAGTGCTCTCCTGGTCGGCCTCGACTGGGACCTCGACTACGACCGACTGACCCGCGCCGCCGACGCGGTTCGGTTCGGCGCCCGGTTCATCGCCACCAACACCGACCCAACGTTCCCGATCGCCGACGGGCTGCTTCCCGGCGGCGGCGCCTGTGTCGCCGCGGTTCAGGCGACGACCGGCGTGGCACCGGAGATCGCCGGAAAGCCGCATCAGCCGATGCGTGACCTGCTTCGGGCCAAGGGGATCGGCGCGGCCTGGGTGATCGGGGACCGGCTGGACACCGACGTGGCCATGGCCCGGAGCGAGGAGGACTGGAAGTCGATCCTCGTCCTCACCGGGGTGACCGCCCGGAGCGAGACCGCCGGCGCCGATCACGTGGTTCCCGACCTGGCCTCGGCCGTGGACCTGGTGGTGTCGGCGTGACCAGGGGCCGCGATACTTGAGGACATGACCGACCGCAACGTCCTGGGAGGAGCCCTGGAGCCCTGTGGGGTCGACCCCCTCACCGGCTTCTATCGCACCGGCGACTGCACCTCGGGCTTCGAGGACATCGGACAACACACGGTCTGTGCCGTGGTGACCGCCGAGTTCCTCGAGCATCAGCGCGGCATCGGCAACGACCTCTCCACACCGATGCCGGAGTTCATGTTCCCTGGTCTCGTCCCCGGCGATCGCTGGTGTGTCACTGCGCGGAACTGGCTGAGGGCACATCGGGACGGGGCTGCTGCCCCCGTTGTGCTCGCCTCGACTCATGAGCGGGCCCTCGAGGTGATACCACTCGCCGCCCTGGAGGAGCATGCGGTGGACGTCCCCGCCGATCCCTCCTCACTGGAGCTCTGACCGTGGGGATCTGGTGATTGCCTGCCTCGATGGGTGATAATCCCGCGATGGACCTCACCCAGGAGCAGATCGACAAGCTGGAGGCAGCACTGGCCCGTCTCGAAGAGCTCGACCCTGCCGACCTGCCCGAGCCTGCTGCCGAGCTGGCCAACTTGCTGGGCTCGATCCTCGACGAATCGGGCTCGTCCTGAGCCGACGCCGTCTCGATTCGGAGATGGTCCGTCGTGACCTGGTTGCGAGCAGGAGCGAAGCACAGCGGCTCATCACGGAGTCCCGGGTGGTCATCAAGGGGATGCCGACCCCGAAGCCGGCGTCCCTGGTCGACCCCGACACCCCGATCTCGATCGTCGGTGACGAGCGACGATGGGTGTCGCGTGGCGCCCTGAAGATGCTGGCGGCGTTGGATGCCTTCCCGGTCGACCCTACGGGCAAGTCCGTGCTCGACGTGGGGTCATCGACCGGCGGGTTCACCGAGGTGGTGTTGGCTCGTGGCGCCGATCACGTCGTCGCCCTGGACGTCGGCCGGGGCCAACTACACGAGTCGCTCCTTGCCGACTCGAGGGTGTCCTCGATGGAGCGGACCAATTTCCGATGGGCCGACATCGAGGAGATCGGCGGCCCGTTCCCCCTGGTCGTTGCCGACCTCTCGTTCATATCGCTGTGCACCGTGGGCGAGAAGCTGGCCGAGGCTGCAGACGGAGGTGCGGACGTGGTGGTCCTGGTGAAGCCGCAGTTCGAGGCTTCCAAGGGGGAAGTTGGGAAAGGAGGGATCGTCACCGACCAGGCGGTGAGGGAGCGAGCCGTGGTCAAGGTGGTCGGCTGTCTCGGCGCCGCAGGCCTGGGTGCCCAGGGACTGATCAAGTCCCCCATAGAAGGCGGAGACGGGAACGTCGAGTACCTACTCTGGCTGCGGAAAGGCGAAGCTGCGAAGTCGCTGGAGGTGCCGGAGTGAAGTTCTCGCTCGAGGTGAGGCAGGGGATCGAGAGCGCGCGATCCTTCGCCGAGACCTTGGGGAAGAAGATCGTCGCCTCCGGGGCGGAGGTGGTCGACCCCATGGCCGATGCGCCCGACATCGTGCTGGCCGTGGGAGGTGACGGGACGATGCTCGCCGCCACCCAGCAGGCCCTGGCCCACGACGTGCCCATTCTCGGGTTCAACCTGGGCACGATGGGGTTTCTGGCCGAGGCGGAAGCCGACGAGGTCGAGGCTGTCATCGACCGGTTGGTTGCGGGCGATTTCGAGCTGGCGGAGCGTATGACGTTGACGGCCACCGTCGAAGGCAAGTCCGCCACCGGAGTGAACGACGTCATCGTGGAGAAGGTGGACAGCCAGCGTCTCATCCACCTCGACGTGGCCGTCGATGGCGAGCACTTCCTCACCTATCGGGCAGACGGGCTGATCGTGGCAACACCGACCGGCTCGACCGCCTACTCGTTCTCGGCCCGTGGGCCCCTGGTCGATCCGGTGCTCAACGCGGTGATCCTCAGTCCCGTCGCCGCCCACTCGTTGTTCGACCGGACCCTGGTGCTCCCCGCCCATACCCGCCTCTCGATCACCGTGAGAAAGGACCGCCCGGTCAAGGTGACCGTGGACAAGGTGGACATGGGCCATCTCGCCGCGGGAAGGACTGTGCAGATCGAGCGGGGGGCGAGGTCGGCCAAGTTCGTCAAGCTGAGCCGGAGACCCTTCACCAGGATCGTGACCGAGAAGTTCGAGCTCGACTGATGCTCGCCCACCTCAGCGTGCGCAATCTCGGTGTCCTCGAACACGCCACCATCACCCCCATTCGCGGGTTCACTGTGATCACCGGTGAGACCGGGGCGGGCAAGACGATGCTCCTCGACGCTCTCCGTCTTCTCGGCGGCCAGAAGTCGAAACCGTCCGCCGTCGGGCCCTTCGGCGACGAGGCGGTGGCCGAGGGTCTGTTCGACGATGGCACCGAGGAGTTGGGTGTGACCAGGATCGTTCCCCGCGACGGGAGGAGCCGTGCCTACCTGAACGGCGCCCTGGTGGCGGCAGGCGCCCTCGGGGAGAGGCTGGGGAGCCTCATCGAGATCGTCGGTCAGCACGACCAGCTCTCCATCACCCGCAGCCAGACCGTCCTTCGGCTCGTCGACGGGATGCTCGACGAGTCCGGGGGAGAGGCAAGGGCCCGCTACCTCGAGGCGTGGGAGAAATATCGGGCAGCCCTGGACGACCAACGCCGTTTGGGTGGTGACCGGATGGGTCTGGAACGGGAGCTCGACCTGGTCAGGTACCAGGCCGGCGAGATCGCAGCCGCCGGGTTGGAGAGCGGGGACGACAGGCGAATGGAGGCGATGGCCTCACGTCTACGCCATGCCGAAGTGATGCGGGAGAGCCTGACCGCATCCCTGGACGATCTGGAGGCGGTGGCGGATCGAACCGGGCTGGTGGTGTCGAGCCTCCGCCGCGTGGCGGCTATCGACGAGGAACTGGAGCTCCAGGTTTCCCGCGCCGAAGGGCTCGATGCGGAGACACACGACCTACTTGGATCGGTGCGCGGCCTGGTCGAGACACTGGCGGAAGACCCGGAGACCCTCGAGCATCTCGAGCAACGGCTCGCCGCGCTGAACGACCTGAAGCGGAAGTACGGCAAGACCCTGGAAGAGGTGCTCGAGTTCGGCTCCTCGGCGGCGCGGCGCGTGGCCGACCTGGAGGATCTCATCGGACGGGCGGCCACCATCGACGACCTGGTGCGGGACAGCGAGAACAAGTTGATCGCCTTGGGTGATCGATTGCGCGATGCCCGGAGCGAAGCCATCGGCCGCATCGAGTCCGAGGCGAGTGAGCATCTCGCCGCACTCGGGCTTCCCTCCGCATCCCTGAGCTTCGCCATCGAGCCGGCTGCGCCCGGGCCTTCGGGGGCGGATGGTGTGGAGCTCCGTTTCACCTCCGACCAACGCCTCGCCGCCGGGGCGGTCAGCGACGTCGCTTCGGGGGGTGAGCTATCGCGGCTGGTCCTGGCGCTTCGTCTCGCCACCCGCAGCCCGGGTACCGAAACCCTGGTCTTCGACGAGGTCGATGCGGGGGTCGGTGGGGCCACTGCCCTCGCCCTCGGCCGCAAGCTGGCCGACCTGGCAACCGAATGCCAGGTGCTCTGCGTCACCCATCTGCCCCAGGTGGCGGCGCACGCCGAGGCCCACTACGTGGTCGATCGCTCCGGTTCCGGGGCCACTGTGCGAATGGTCGAAGGCGAGGACAGGCTCACCGAGCTGTCCCGGATGCTGGCCGGGCTCCCGGAGAGCGAGCGGGGGAGAAGCGCCGCCGCCGAGCTCCTCGAAGGCGCCCGCTCCTAGGGTCGTTCGCCCTCGTCGGGATCGGTGCTACATTGGCGTTCCGTCATGGACGGCCCTCTTCTCAGCCCGGAAGCCCCCGCTCCGGACCCCTCCGAGGAAGCCCCCCTCCCCACCACCGCCAAGTACGTGTTCGTCACAGGCGGCGTCGTGTCCAGTCTGGGCAAAGGGATCACCGCCTCCTCTCTCGGCAGACTTCTCAAGTCGCGTGGCCTCCACGTGGTCAATCAGAAGCTGGACCCTTACATCAACGTCGACCCGGGGACAATGAACCCGTTCCAACACGGGGAGGTCTTCGTCACCGACGACGGTGGGGAGACCGACCTCGATCTGGGCCACTATGAGAGGTTCACCGGTGAGAACCTGCGCCGCACCTCCAACGTCACCTCGGGGTCCGTCTACCTGTCCGTCATCCAGAAGGAGCGTCGCGGCGACTATCTCGGCGACACCGTCCAGGTGATCCCCCACATCACGAATGAGATCAAGGATCGGATCCGACGGGTCGGCGAGCAGGACGTGGACGTCGTCATCACCGAGGTGGGCGGGACGGTGGGCGACATCGAGAGCCTGCCCTTCCTCGAGGCGATCCGCCAGTTCGGCAACGAGATCGGGAGAGAGAACGTCGTCTTCGTCCACGTGACCCTGGTGCCCTACATCGCCGCCTCGGAGGAACTGAAGACGAAGCCGACCCAGCATTCGGTGGCCGAGCTGCGCAGCAAGGGGATCAGTCCCGACGTGATAATCGTGCGGTCCGATCGCGAGATCGACGAAGGGGTTCGCAAGAAGATCAGCCTCTTCTGCGACGTCCAACAGAGGGCGGTGATCGCCGCTCCCGATGCCCGGGACATCTACGAGGTCCCGCTCGTCCTCAACGAGGGGGGCCTCGATGCGGTGATCTGTGACAGGCTGGGGCTGGTCACCGGGCCACCCAACCTCGACTCGTGGCGAACCATGGTGAGCAAGACCCTCTCCGCCTCCGAATCGGTCAGGATCGGAATCGTGGGCAAGTACGTCGGGTTGCCCGACGCCTACCTCTCCGTGGCCGAGGCTCTGCGTCATGCCGCCTCGGATCAGGGGCTCAAGCTCGATCTCGTCTGGGTGCCGAGCGACGAGCTGACCGGGCTCCTCGCCGACTCCTACCTCGAGAGTCTCGAGGGAATCGTCATCCCGGGCGGCTTCGGGTATCGGGGAGTCGAGGGCAAGATCCAGGCGATTCGCTTCGCACGCGAGAACGACGTCCCCCTTCTCGGGCTCTGCCTGGGGCTGCAGTGCTCGGTCATCGAATTCGCCCGGAACGTGCTGGGTCTGTCCGACGCCAACAGCACCGAGTTCGACCCATCGACCCCGCATCCGGTGATCGATCTCATGTCGAGCCAGGAGGGAGTCGAGGACAAGGGCGGGACGATGCGTCTCGGCCTCTATGCGGCCAAGCTGGCCGAGGGCTCGAAAGTGCGTGATCTCTACGGTCAGGAGCTGGTCTACGAGCGGCACCGTCACCGCTGGGAGGTCAACAACAGGTATCGAAAAGACCTCGAGTCCGCCGGGATGAGGCTCTCCGGGCTCTCGCCGGACGACAATCTGGTCGAGTACATCGAACTGGTCGATCATCGCTATTTCGTCGGCACTCAGGCCCATCCCGAGTTCCGGTCTCGGCCCGACCGGCCCCACCCGCTCTTCGCCGGGCTGGTCCGAAACGCCGACGGGAGGACCGCCCCGGCCCCCGAGTTGGTCGAGACGGTGGATCTCACCGCCGACTGAGCATGGCGGCATCGCGGCCGATAGCCTGAGACGGCCAGGCGCCCGCCGGCAGGAGGATGCTGCATTGATCGTTGGCGTGCCCAAGGAAGTCAAGACCGAGGAGCATCGGGTGGCCTTGACCCCCGTCGGCGTGCGCGAGCTGACCGAACGGGGCCACACCGTTCTCATCGAGAAGGGCGCCGGCGAGGGCTCGACCATCCTCGACGAGGAGTACGAGACGCAGGGTGGCACCATCGTGGTCACACCCGAGGACGTGTTCACCGGCGCTGACATGATCCTCAAGGTCAAGGAGCCGCAGAAGTCGGAAGTCGACATGTTCCGGCCCGGTCAGATCCTCTTCACCTATCTCCACCTCGCCGCATACCCCGACCTGGCGTCGGGGCTCCTCGACAAGAACGTCATCGCCATCGCCTACGAGACGGTCCAACTCCCTGACCGGTCCCTGCCCCTCCTCGCCCCAATGTCCGAGATCGCGGGGAGGATGGCCACCCAGGTCGGCGCTTACTTCCTGGAGAAGGCCCAGGGCGGGAGAGGAGTGCTCCTCGGTGGCGTGACCGGTGTCCAGGCGGGGAAAGTGGTCGTCATCGGTGGAGGGATCGCAGGCGCCAATGCGGCGGTGATTGCGATGGGGATGCAGGCCGACGTGGTGGTGCTCGACACCGACATCAACAAGCTGCGCTGGCTCGACTCTCTGTACCAGGGGCGGATCCGGACGCTCCACTCGAACAAGCTGACTCTCGAGGAGCAGGTGCTGGACGCAGACCTGGTGATCGGGACGGTTCTCGTCCCGGGCGCGTCTGCACCGAAGCTGGTCTCCGAAGACATGGTCCGAGCGATGAAACGGGGCTCGGTGCTGGTCGACGTCGCCATCGACCAGGGCGGTTGCTTTGCCACGTCGCGCGAGACGACTCACACCGACCCGGTGTACCAAGTCCACGAGGTGGTGCACTACGCGGTCGGAAACATCCCGGGTGCCGTGCCTCATACCTCGACATACGCGCTCACCAACGCCACCTTGCGTTATGCGGTCGGCCTGGCCAATCTCGGGGTCGGAGGGGCGGTGACAGCCCATCCCGAGCTGATCGGTGGACTCAACGTGATCGGCAGCGCCGTGTGTCACCCGGCGGTGGCCGAGAGCCTCGGGGTCACCCACGTCTCGCCCCAAGAGGCCCTCGCCGGGATTTGAGCCGAGAGTCGCTCTCCTTTCCGGAGTGCATCGACGAATACCTCCTGGCGCTCGACGTCGAGCGCGGCCTCGCACCGAACACGATCGCCGCCTACCGGCGCGATCTGGGCCAGTACCTCGCCTATCTCGACGGGGCCGAGCCGGATCCGGTCGCCGTCGAGGGTTTCCTGACCGTGTTGAGGAGCCGGTCGCCCGCCACCTCGACGGTCGGGCGCAAGATGGCCGCGATCCGCGGCCTACATCGATTCCTGGTGGTCGAAGGCCTACGCGAGCGGGACCCGACGCTGCTGATCGAGTCGCCACGTCGCCCCAGCCCCTTCCCCAAGGCGCTCACCGTGGACGAGGCAATCCGATTGGTCGAGGCGCCGGACTTGTCGACGGTGAAGGGTCGGCGCGATTCTGCCCTGCTCGAGTTCCTCTACGGGACCGGGGCCCGGGTGACCGAGGCGGCCGGCCTCGATCTCGGCAAGATCGACCTCGAGGACCGGGTGGCGATCCTGACCGGCAAAGGGTCGAAACAACGTATGGTCCCGCTGGGGGGGAAAGCGGTGGTCGCCATCTCCCGCTGGCTTCCCGACCGTCTCTCCCTCCTCCACGGGTCGCAGCGAGGAGATCCTGTATTCCTCAACATGCGTGGGCGTCGTCTCAGCCGGCAGGGCATGTTCGACGTGGTCAGAAAGAACGCCTCCATCGCCCTGATCCCGGCCGAGAAGGTGTCGCCACACGTCTTGAGGCACTCTGCTGCGACCCATATGGTCGAGGGGGGCGCCGACCTTCGAACCGTACAAGAGATCCTGGGCCACGCTACGATTTCCACAACCCAGATCTACACGAAGGTCAGCGCTACCCATCTCGTGGAGATCTACGTCCAGGCACACCCGAGGAGCAGATGACGACGTTCGACATCGTCGAGGCAGAGAAGACCCTGCGTGAGCAGCGCGCTCATCTCGTCCACCAGCTGGCCGAGCTGGGCGCCGCCGAATCGGGCGACCTCCGGATTGATCTGGACTTCGGAGGCAGCTTCGCCGACGCCGCAGCGGTGACTGCCGAGCGCACCGAGGTGCTTGGAGTGGTCGAGTCGCTGAAAAGCCAGCTTGCCAACGTGGACCGGGCTCTCGGCCGTATCGCCGATGGCAGCTACGGAACCTGTGAACGGTGCGGCCAGGAGATCGCTTCCGCCCGGCTCGAAGCCCGCCCCGAATCGATCTTCTGCGTCGACTGCAAGACGAAGCTCGCGGGTTAGCCGTGCCCGGCTCGCCGAGCCATCTGGCGGCGCGTTTCTTCGACGTCCTGTCGGCCAAGCCTCTGAGCGGGCACGAGGTGGCTGAGGTCGAGAAGTGGCTGACCGCCTCTGAGATCGAGGTCTTCATGGCCCAGCCACGACCCGACCGACGCCACGGCTTTCACGCCTCGCGGGTCGTCCTCGACAAGGGGATCGAGGACAAGTCGGTGGTCAGGGCGGCCCTGCTCCATGACGTCGGGAAGCGACATGCCAGGCTCGGTGTCATGGGGAGGACGATCGCCTCGCTCATGATCGTGCTTCATCTCCCGCTTCCTCGTCGATTCGCCCTCTACCGGGACCACGGCTCGATAGGGGCGGCGGAGCTGGCCGGGCTGGGATGCGAGTCGTTGATCGTGGACTTCGCCCGCAGCCACCACGGTGACCGTCCAACAGGAATCGAGCCCGGTGTCTGGGAGGTGCTCCAGCTCGCCGACCAACCGCCAAAGACGGGGCCATTCCCGCCTCCCCGAATATCCTGAGCTGCCGATGACATTCCATGTCAAGACCACTGTCTTCGAGGGCCCACTCGACCTCCTGCTCCAGTTGATCACCAAGCATCAGGTCGAGGTCACTGCGGTGGGGCTGGCCGAGGTGGTGACCGAGTACCTGTCCTTCCTGGATGAGATGAAGGAGATGGATCTGGATGTCACCTCCGAGTTCCTCCTCATCGCCGCCACCCTGATCCAGCTCAAGGCTCAATCACTCCTCCCGGGACGAGGGGAGCTCGACCTGGACGAGGAGTTGGCCCTGATCGAGGAGCGGGACCGGCTCCTCTCCCGTCTCCTCGCCTGCGTGACGTTCAAGGACGTGGCGGCTGTGCTGCAGCGACGTCTGCAGGCTGCCAACCGGAATGTGCCCAGGGTGGCCGGGATCGACCAGGAGATGGCTGCCAAGCCGGCGAGCGTGGAGATTCCGCTCGGCCTCGACGAATTGGCCGGGCTGGCCGCCCGGGTGTTCGCACGGGAGGCTGCGGAGCCAGACCTGGATCATCTCGATCTCGATCTCCCATCGGTCGAGGCGGCAATCGATGAGATCAGGGCACGGGTCACCGAACAGACGGTGGCCGGGTTCGACCAGCTGACCTCCCATTGCACCCGAACCGTCGAGATCGCTGCGTACTTCCTCGCTTTGCTCGAGCTGGCACGATGGGGGCTGATCGAGGTGTCGCAGGAAGACTGGATGGGCGAGATCCGGGTGCGGCGCCGGGGCGACGACATGATCGATCTGACATCCGAGTGGGCGTCGTGAGGGAGATGGCAGCCCTGGAGGCGGTCCTTTTCGTCACCGAGGCGCCGGTGCCGGTGGGCGAGCTGGCCGAGGTCCTCGAGATCCCGAAGCGAAGGGTGGAAGAGCTGCTGGCCGAGTTGGACAGAGACCTGAGAGAACGCGAGTCGGGCCTGGTCCTCCGAAACGTGGCCGGGGGCTGGCGCCTCTACACCTCCGCCGACGCATACCCCTATCTGGAGCGGTTCTCGTCGTCGGCGACGGCCCGGAAGCTGTCGGCCGCAGCGCTCGAGACGCTGTCTGTGATCGCCTATCGCCAGCCGGTGGCTCGCAGCCAGATCGCCGAGATTCGGGGAGTCGATTCGGACTCGGCGGTTCGGACTCTGGAAAGACTGGGTCTGGTCGAGGAGAAGGAGCGACTCAACATCCCGGGGAACCCTGCGGTGTACGTGACCACCGATCTCTTCCTGGAGAAGATGGGCCTGGAGTCGCTGGACGGGCTTCCTCCCCTGGCCGATCACATCCCTCCGGCAGAGACGGTCGATGCCCTCGAGGAGACACTTCGTCCCGGGACGGTGTGAGCGATGGCGGATGCCATCCGCGTCCAGAAGGCGATAGCCGACGCGGGTCTGATGTCGCGCCGGGCGGCCGAAGAGGCGATCCGCGCCGGGCGGGTCGCCGTCGACGGGGTCATCTCCGTTCTAGGGGACCGGGTCGACGTCTCGGAGCAGCAGGTGACCCTCGATTCACTCCCCATCCCGGTCAATCCCGAGATCGAGACCCACCTCGTCTACAAACCCCCCGGTGTCATCTCGTCGGCTGAGGATCCGCAGGGTCGAACGACGGTGGTCGACCTCGTGCCCGGCGGGATGAGGCTCTATCCGGTGGGTCGTCTCGACTACGACTCCGAGGGCTTGATCTTGGTCAGCAACGACGGTGAGCTGGCCAACCGGGTCACCCATCCCCGATACGGGATCGAGAAGAGGTACCTGGCCATGGTCGCCGGCGCACCGAGTCGCGGCGACATCAGACGTCTGACCAGCGGGCTGGAACTCGACGACGGCCCGGCCCGGGCGATCTCGGCCAGGATCGTCGATCGCAAGGGTGGGTCGACACTGGTCGAGCTGACCATGGGGGAGGGGCGCAATCGTGAAGTCCGGCGGATGTTCGAGGCTCTCGGTTACCGCGTCACGCGCTTGGTCAGGACTGCGATAGGGCCGATCAGTGACCGGAGCCTGAAACCGGGGGAGTCCCGACGGCTGACCGCCGGCGAAATCCAGCGCCTTCTCGCCTCCGGGACCGGGCAGTCGTGACCGGGTATCGCTCGGTGAGACCGTTGAGCGGGCCCATGAACGCGGTGGTCCGGCCACCCGGCTCGAAGTCTCAGACGATCCGCGCCCTGTTCGTGGCCGGCCTCGCCGACGGGGAATCCCGGATCCTGCACCCGCTGGAGGCGGACGACACGACCTCGGCCCGCGGGGCGCTCAGACGGCTCGGAGTCGGGATCGAAGAGGTCGGCGCCACATGGGTGGTCAGAGGGACGGGCGGTCGGCTCGACCTGAGTGCCGAGCCGATCGATGCCGGCGCCTCGGGCCTCACCGGGCGCAGTCTCATCGCCATCGCCCCTCTGGTCGATGGGACGACGACTGTGGTTGGGAGGGACCGGCTCCCCGAGCGACCCATGAGCGGCTTGGTAGCCGCTCTGAGGGATTTGGGAGTCGAAGTCTCGGACCGGGACGGGTGTCTACCTGTGAGCGTGCTCGGCACGGGCATGTTCCCGGGCGGTTCTGTGACTGTCTCGTGCGCCGAGACGACGCAGTTCCTCACCGCACTGCTGATGGTCGCGCCATTGGCAGCCGGCCCGCTCACACTGTTTCCGACCGATCTGGTGGGCTCCCGGGGCTATGTCGACATGACCCTCGAGGTGATGGCTGCCTTCGGTGTGGAGGTGAGCGAGGAAGACGGATACCGGGTCGAGCCCACCGGCTACCGAAGTGGCGTCATCAAGGTGGAACCGGATGCCTCGGCCGCGGTCTATCCCATGGTCGCGGCGGCCATCACCGGGGGCCGGGTGACGATCGAGGGTCTCGGCTCGACATCGCTCCAACCCGATCTGGCCATTGCCCGCGTCCTCGAGACGATGGGCTGTCAGGTGTCGATCGACCCATCCCGTTTGACCCTCGCCGGCCCTACGGCCGGTTTGGGCCCGGTGGTGGTCGATCTCTCCGGGGCGCCGGATGGTGCCCTGGCTGTGGCAACGGCTTGCCTCTTCGCCGACGGGCCCAGCACACTGAGCGGTCTCGGCTCACTCCGGCTCAAGGAGTCGGACCGGCTAGAAGCGATGGCCGGCGAGATTCGGCGTTTGGGTGCGGGGGCCGAGGTGGAGTCAGACTCGTTGCGGATAACCCCGGCCCCGCTCCATCCGACCCGGGTGGAGACACATCAGGACCATCGGCTGGCGATGTCCTTGTCCCTGGTGGGTCTGGTGCAGTCAGGGATCGAGGTGGCTGACCCCTCTGTGGTCGGGAAGACATGGCCTGGCTTCTGGGACATGCTGGAAGGGCTTGGATGATGAGAGGGGCGACTTTGGTGGCGGGATCGCCCATCACCGCGCTAGCTTGTCGGATTCAGCGGAGGGCCCGATCCCATAGCCCCCATTGTCCGAATACCCCCATAGGACACCCTCAGGGATCGGGTCCCCTCCGCGCAGCCGGGCAGACGCAGCTGTGACCCTTCTGATCGTGACAGTTGACGGGCCGGCGGGGACCGGGAAGAGCACGGTCAGCAGGGCGGTGGCGGCCCGTCTCGGCCTGCCTCATCTCGACACCGGTGCCTTCTATCGGGCTGCAGGGGTGGCCGCGCTCAGGGCGGGCATAGCCGACGAGGACGTCGACGGATTGGTCGACCTGATCGGCTCGACTTCGTTCGACCAGGTGGAAGGGCGGATGTTCCTTGAGGGTGAAGACGTCTCCGACGAGATCAGGACGGCCGAGGCCACTGCCGCCTCCTCCAGGGTCTCGGCTCACCCCGAGGTGAGGAGACTGCTGGTCGAGCATCAGAGGGATTGGGTTCTAAGACACGACCAGGGCGCCGTGGTCGAAGGGAGAGACATCGGCTCAGTGGTGTTTCCCGATGCCACGGTGAAGGTCTACCTCGATGCCAGACCGGAGGTCCGTGCCGGTCGGCGCGCCGACCAGACCGGCGAGGACCTTGCCTCCGTCGTCGCCGAGATCGAGGAGAGGGACCGCCGCGACACGACGCGTGAGGCGTCTCCTCTGACAGTCCCCTCCGGGGCGATCGTGGTCGACACCTCCGACCTGACGTTCGACCAGGTGGTGGACCATGTGGTCGAGCTGGTCGAGACTGCTTCCGGTTGAATTCGGGCCCGCCCCTACCATTGACCACATGACGGTCGAAAGGGTCCTGGTTGCCGAGCCGCGCGGCTTTTGTGCCGGGGTGGAGATGGCGATAAAGGCCCTCACCTGGATGACCCGGATCTTCGAGGGCCCCGTCTACTGCTACCACGAGATCGTCCACAACGAATGGGTGGTCAAGGCCTTCGAGGGTGTCGGAGTGGTGTTCGTGAACGACATCGCCGAGGTTCCCGAGGGCGCCCCGGTCATGCTTTCGGCACATGGTTCCGCCCCCGAGGTGGTCGCTGCGGCCGCCGATCGGGCCGCGGTGGTGATAGACGCCGTCTGCCCCTTGGTCACCAAGGTCCATCACGAGGTGAAGCGCATGGCCCGGGACGGGTACGAGATCATCTACGTCGGTCACCAGGGCCATGACGAGGCAGTGGGCACGGTGGCCGAGGCGCCGTCCGCGATTGCGCTGGTGGAGCCGGAGACCGGTCTGGGCGATTTCAACCCGGCCGACCCCGACAAGGTCGCCTTGCTCGCGCAGACGACGCTCGGGGTCCACGAGTGGATGGCCGTCATGGACGATGCGGTGGAGCGCTTCCCGTCACTGCAGACCTCCCGAAAGTCGGATCTCTGCTACGCCACTACCAACCGGCAGGAGGCGGTGAAACAGCTCACCAAGGAGTGCGACCTGGTGCTCGTGGTCGGATCGCACAACTCGTCGAACACCCAGGCTCTGGTTCGTGTGGCGAGAGAGGGCGGGATCGCCGCTCACCGGATCGACTCGGCAGCCGACATCGATCCGGCATGGCTGGAGGAGGTGACAACGGTAGGGCTCACCGCCGGGGCCTCCGCTCCCGACCATCTCGTCCAGGAGGTGATCGATCGGGTCGCCCCGACCTCTGGCTTCGAGCTCTGGTCGACGATCGAGGAGCAGGAGTACTTCCCCCTTCCGCCCCAACTCCGATCCTTCGTGACCACCCTCCAAACCCTGGTCGAAGCCGGCGTCACCGCCCGCCGCCCCGGACAGGAAGGCCTGTTGCAGCGAGACAGGGACTGGACGGCAACCGAGGCGCTGGACGTCGTCAGCGCCTGAGACCACATGGGCGGGCAGAATGCCCGATGTCATGAGCACCCTCCCGGTCGTTGCCGTCGTCGGGCGCCCCAATGTTGGGAAGTCGACCCTGGTGAATCGAGTGATCGGCTCGCGCTCGGCGGTCGTGGAGGAGATGGCCGGCGTCACGCGGGACCGGCGCGAGTTCGAAGCCGATTGGGCCGGCCGCTCCTTCGTCCTGGTCGACACCGGCGGATGGGAGGTGAAGCCAACGGGGGAGATCAGTGTCTCGATCAAAGAGCAGGCCGAGGCGGCTGTGTCGGGCGCCGATGCCGTCTTGTTCGTGGTCGACGGGACGACCGAGCTCACCGATGACGACACCGGCGTGATCTCGATACTCCGCTCGGCGGACGTGCCGGTCGTGTTGGCCGCCAACAAGATCGACAACGCTGCTCTGGAGGGGAACATCGACCGGTTCTGGGGGCTCGGGCTGGGCGAGCCCCACCCGATCAGCGCCTATCACGGCAGGGGAGTGGGGGAGTTGCTGGACGAGCTGGTGGCAGAGCTGCCGGAGGGCGTGGAAGAGACTGAGGTCGACGAGACTCCACGCGTGGCGATCGTGGGCCGGCCCAACGTGGGCAAGTCGACCCTGCTCAACAAGCTGCTTGGTGAGCAGCGTGTCATCGTCTCCGAGAAGCCGGGCACGACCCGAGACCCGATCGACGTCGATGTCGAGCTCGACGGCGCCCGCTATCGGCTGATCGACACCGCAGGTATCAGGCGCAAGCCGCAGATCAGCGAGGACGCCGACTTCTACGCCGTGATTCGGGCCAAGGAGGCGCTCGAGAGTGCTGACGTCGCCCTTCTCCTGGTGGATGCGACCGAGGGGGTGACCTCACAGGACCAGAGGATCGCCCGCGAGGTGGTCGATGCCGGGGTGGGGTTGGTCATCATCCTCAACAAATGGGACGCCCTCGACGAAGAGCAGCGTGAGCTGACCGAGCGCTCGCTGCCCGACCGGTTCGGATTCGTCTCTTGGGCCCCCGTCCTTCGCATGGCGGCCCGAACCGGGGCCCGCATGCAGCGGCTGCCCGACGCCCTCGAGGCGGTTCTGGCCGCACGGGAGACCCGGATAGCAACGGGCCAGCTCAACCGGTCGATCCGGCACTGGATATCGGCGCACCCGCCCCCGGTGCGAAAGGGTCGGCGACCCAAGATCCACTATGCAGTCCAGGCCGGGACGGCGCCACCGACCTTCGTGGTGTTTCAATCGGGGGGAGAGCTGGGTGACGACTACCTCCGCTTCCTGGAGAACCGGCTGCGTGAGGAGGCTGACTTCACGGGCAACCCGCTACACATCCTGTCACGAGCCCGCGAGCGCAGATGAGCGACGAATTCCTCCCCGAGCACGACGGAGGGCCAGATCGAGGCGAGGCCGACGAGGTGGCGACGCCTTTCAGCTTCAAGTTGATGATCGGCCTGACTGTGCTCTACCTGGGTTGGCGTCTCGTCCAGGGAGTCGTCTGGCTTGTGGAGAAGCTGACATGAAGCGGATCGTGGTCACCGGCGGAAGCGGAAAGCTGGGAACCGCGGTTGTGCAGCGACTGCTCGAACACGGTTATCGGGTAGTCAACGTGGATCGTGTCCCGGGCGAGGGGAGCGCGGCCCAGTTCGTTCACACCGACCTCACCGACTACGGGCAGGTGGTCGAGGTGATGGCCGCCGTAGACGATCGATACGAGGGCGTCGACGCAGTAGTTCACCTTGCCGCGATCCCGGCTCCCGGGCTGGTGACCAATTCGAGGACGTTCATGAACAACATGACAGCCAGCTACAACGTGTTCACTGCGGCACGGGCTTCCGGGATCACCGACCTGGTGTGGGCGTCGAGCGAGACCCTGCTCGGCCTCCCGTTCGACAATCCGCCTCCTTACGTGCCGGTCGACGAGGAATATCCAGCTCGTCCTGAGACGACCTACGCCATGGTCAAACACCTCGAGGAGACGATGGCAGCCCAGATGTGCCGCCGAGACCCGGCTCTCAAGATGATCGGGCTTCGATTCTCCAACGTCATGAGCATCGCGGACTACGCACGGTTCCCGGAATTCCAGGACGATCCTCGAGCCCGGGCCTGGAATCTGTGGGGATACATCGATCGGAGGGACGGCGCCCAGGCGGTGCAACTCGCCCTCGAGCATCAGTCCACCGGAATGGACGTGTTCATCGTCGCCAACCAGGACACGGTGATGCAAAGACCCAACGCCGAGCTGCTCGCCGAGGTCTACCCCGAGGTGCCGACACGGCGTCCCTTCGAGCCCAACGAGACGCTTCTCTCGATCGACAAGGCGCGACGGGTGCTGGGTTATGACCCCGAGCACAGCTGGCGACACCACGTCTGAGAAGCTGTGCTCCTCGTTGCCTTGTCGGTTGGATCAGACAGCCACGTCGCGTCGCCGGAACAACAAGAGGCCGACCGTTACCAGCAGGACGGCGAGACCGGCCATGATCAGTGCGTCCCCGGCGTGGATGCCGTTTTGGAGTGGCGAGTTCCCGTTCAACCACTGGAACGGCGAGAAGCCCTCAATCCACTCGAGCCCGTCGATCTGGTTGAGCAGGCCATTGGCGGCGAAGCCGAACACTGCGATCCCGGCTCCGACTCCGATGGCGAGCCCGCGCCGGCCGGTAGCCGCCCCGACACCGAATCCGACCGAGCCAAAGAGGGCGGCGAAGAGAAAGAGATGGAGATGCATGGCCAGGAAGGAGCCGGTCGATATTCCCTCGAGATGGGCCGGCCCGGACAGAACGAGGAGGAAGACGAACAAGGTCACCGAGATGACCGCGGCCACGAGGAGAAAGGCGGCGAATCGCTCCAAAGCCAGTCGGACCCGGGTGATGGGGTGGGCCAGGATCAGCTCGAGGGTCCCGGCCTCCTCGTCGCCGGCAATTGCCTTGGCACCCGCCGACAGCGAGAAGACCACGGTGAGCAGTGCCACGACCAGCCCGTAGACCGTGGCATTGAGATAGCCGGCGGGGTTGGCGATGTCGGTGTAATTGAGCGCCTCGAGCAGCTCGTCCGGGTAGTTCTCCAGCATCTCACGCATGGCCGGGTTGTCCATCGTCGGCCAGAAGGCTGCATACATGGCACCGACCCCAGCGATGGATAGCGCCCATGTGACCATCGACCGGCGGTTGTCCCAGAGCCATTTGGTGAACGAGTTACGAAGCATCACCGCCCGCTCCTTGACGCTCGTAGTAGTCGAAGAACAGCTCTTCGAGGTCGGGCTCCTCGGCGCTGATCGTCACAATGCCGTGTCGGGCTGCCGCCTTGACCAGTCGATCTGCCCGCCCGTCGAGACGGCATCGGAGCACCGTCCCATCGATCGTCAGGTCGCTCACGCCGGGAATGGAGCTGAAACCATCGGGTTCGACCGGGGAGTCGAACACGATCTCGATGTGCCGCCGCGCACGCTGACGGAGGTCGTCGACTCCTTCGACCGTGCTCAGCCGGCCCTCCCGGATGATGCCCACGCGATCCGCCGAGCGCTGGACCTCGCTCATCACGTGCGAGGACATGAACACCGTCCGCCCCTCAGACGCGGCATCTCGGATCATCGTGGAGAACTCGTGCTGGAGGAATGGATCGAGCCCGCTGGTCGGCTCGTCCAGCACCATCAGCTCTGGATCGTGCATGAATGCCTGGATCACGCCGACCTTCTGTCGGTTGCCGCGGGAGAGGGTCCGCATCTTCCGGGTGAGGTCGAGGTCGAGCCGCTGGGCGAGTTCGTCGATTCGGTCGGCCCCGGCACCGCCGCGTAGGTTGGCGAGATAGGTCAGCAACTCTCGAGCCGTCTGCCGGCCGTCGACCAGGAAATCACCAGCGAGGTATCCCACCCTTCTCCGGATCTGGATACCGTCTTCTCGGGGTTCGAGTCCCAGCACCCTCACCGAGCCTGAAGTCGGTCGGATCAGATCGAGCAGGAGACGGATGGTCGTGGTCTTGCCGGCTCCGTTGGGACCCAGGAAGCCATAGACCTCACCGGTACGGACCTCGAGGTCCAGACCGTCGAGACCGCGCGTACGCCCGTAATCCTTGATCAAGCCCACGGTGGCAATCGCGATCTCGGGCATGCTCCATCAATACCACAGATCTCCACCGTGACCCGTTAGGGGCGGATGACTCTAGGTCGACAGCTATAAGCCACTTCCAGCCCCACGGTTCCTCTGATCTACCTGACCATTGGGGTGACCACGGCTCCGACAGTCAGGGGGCTGGTCAATTGAGGTTGGCGGCGTCGACCAGCTTGTCCTCGCTGTGAACCTCATCGACTGACGTCGACTCTCCGATGGGGGTCCGGCATGGGAGGGGGGACCCCCACCACCTATCTCAGTGGGTGACTCTCCCTCTTACGAGGTAACCGCCGAGAATCATGGCCCCGACCGCTGCCAGGGCGAGCAGCCCCGACTCACTCCCCGTGAAGGGAAGCTCGTCCGGAGTCGTCACCGTCGTGCTCGACCCCGGGTCGACTGTCGTGGACGTGTCCGGGCACGGCTCCACTACCACTTCGATCAGGTCGGGCACCGGGTCGAACCCGGCACGGCCCACTGCCTCCAACCGGAACAGAGTGGTCCCACCCACTGCTGCCGGATGCTCGCCGGGCACGGTCACCAGGTCATTTAGCGGGACTTCGATCCCGAACAGGAACATGGTCACCCTGATCCCCTCAATCTCCGCCGGGTCGAACCCGAGAGTGATCAGGTCACAGCTTGCGCTCCCCGTCCACTCCGCCGGTAGCAGGGTGGTCGTGGTCGTCGATGCCTCTGATGTCGTGCTCACCGCTTCTGTCGTGGTCGTTGACTCCGACAGTGACATCGCAACCGGTAGATAGGTCGCCAACTCGTCAGAGCCAAGCACAGAGACTTCGGTGGCATCCTCGCTCACTGCAAGCGTCCGGTAGGCAAAGAAGGCAACAATCAGTAGAAGCCAGAAAACCGAAATCCTGACCTTGTATGACAGTTCTTCCCTGTCGATCAGTGTCATGATTCACCTCCTTCCGGCTCAGATTGCGTGTCTCATGACACACTTCACCTATTGGTCTGTTAGGCCGAATCGTTCAAGACGGCTAGAGGAAGAGGACCCCTTCCCAGCGCCACATAATCGGCAATCGAGTGGAAGTCCCGTGCCGGCGGCATGGGTCACCCGGGCACCCGTGGACCCGGTGCGAGCGTTGAGCCTGCCAGCGACCGATACCTCCGACCGCGGGCATCAACTTCCGAGATGAGAGAAGCCCCCTGTCAACACAGGGGGCTTCTTCGTCGGGCTGGGGAGATTCGAACTCCCGACCTCTTGACCCCCAGTTCAACACTGGCCGTCCCAATAGGTGACGGGGCGTCGCCGTGACTCTTTCAGAAAGGGCTGTCTACCGGGGGATCTGACCCCCTGGCGTCCCAGTGAGTCCCAACCCGTCTTGCCCAGTTATCGGAGTGATAGTGAGCAGATAGCACGCACACTCGTTGTGGTTACGGTCGAACGACGAGGCTGAATGAGTAGTCGCCGTCGGCGTCGATGAGGCAAGCGCTGGAGCAGCCTGGCAGGACGGCTGAGCCCTCGAAGGTGTCGATCTCGTTCATTAGCAGTTCGGCACCACCATCCACTGAGTAAGCCCACATGGCGATATTGCCGTCACCGGAGGCGGAGAGGTCGACCACGTTGCCATCGGTTCGAAGAATGAAGGCATCCGGCGCAACTCCCTCCGATACAACGGTCGCCGCGCCCGAGTACGTGCCGGTCGTATCGACGACTGAAACCCAGAAGTCCTCGGCCGTCGAGGCAGGCACCA
>DATBIX010000072.1:0-47779 GCA_036556665.1 Acidimicrobiia bacterium | reverse complement strand
GTCCCGTCCATGTCGTCGTGCATCAGGTAGATCCCGAACTGGTCCACCCCCAACGACTCGAGCAGGGTCAGTTTCTCGATGTGAGCATCGACCGGCCCGAGCACACAGAACCGGTCGACGATGTCATCGGGCACGAACTCTGTCGACGGGTTGCCCGACTTGCCGTGATGGTCGTAGTCGTAGGACTGCCGGGCCTTGATGTAGTCGGAGAGAACCCGCGGCACCTTCTCGGGGTCGTCGCCATACCGGGTGACCATATCGACGACGTGGTTTCCGACCATCCCCCCGAACCAGCGGAGTTGATCGCGCTGATGGGCGATGTCGTCACCCACGTAGGCCGGCGCCACGACACAAATGGCAATCGAGTCCGGGTCCCTCCCGGCATCGGATGCGGCCTCTCGCACCGCTCCCACCGTCCATTCCAGGATCTGTGGGTCGGCGAGTTGGAGGATGAAGCCGTCGGCGTGCTCCCCCACGGTCGCCAGCGCCTTCGGCCCGTAGGCGGCGACCCACATCGGCAGGTCTCGCCCCTCTCTGATCCAAGGGATGCGGAGCGGCTTGCCGTTGTACTCGACCTCCTCGCCCGCGACCAGGCGCTTGATCACATCCATCGACTCGACCATCGTTTGCAGCGTCGTCGGCTGGCGACCGATGTAGCGCAGGGCCGAGTCGCCTCGCCCCATTCCGCAGATCGTGCGCGGGCCATACATCTCGTCCAAGGTGGCGAAGAGCGAGGCGAGGACGGTCCAGTCCCTTGTTCCCGGGTTGGTGACCATCGGCCCGAGAATGAGGCGATCGGTCTCGGCCAGGATGCGCGAGTAGATCACGAACGGTTCCTGCCACAGGACATGCGAGTCGAAGGTCCAGACGTGGCTGAAGCCCATTTGCTCGGCCCGTCTGGCGTAGTCGATGACACGGCTGGAGGGTGGGTCGGTCTGGAGGACGACGCCGAAGTCCATGCAGTCACGCTAATCGGGGTGAATCGCAAGTCGGCTGCAGCCCGTCACCGTGGAGATGCGCGAGAATGGCGCCGTGTCGCCCGATACCCGGTACTACGACCTGGACACCGGTTTCGCCCTCGAGAGCGGTGACGAGCTCGATGAGGTCCGTGTCGCCTACCGCACCTGGGGTGAGCCGGCGCCGGAAGCCATAGTGATCTGTCATGCCCTGACCGGTAACGCCGACGCCGACGACTGGTGGTCAGGGCTGTTCGGCCCGTCGCGGTCGTTCGACCCGGCCACCGACTACATCGTCGCCAGCAACGTCCTTGGTGGTTGCTATGGGACCACTGGCCCGACCTCGAAGGTGCCCGGAACCGACCACTGGTACGGGGGGTCGTTCCCACAGGTCACGATCCGGGACATGGTCCATCTCCAAGCCCGGCTGCTCGATCATCTGGGGGTGGAGCGCCTCACCCTGGTCCTCGGTGGGTCGATGGGTGGTATGCAGGCGCTGGAGTGGGCGGCGACCTACCCGGACAGGGTCGGGGGGACTGTCGCAATCGGGGTGGGGCCGCACCACTCGGCCTGGAGTGTTGCCTTCTCCGAGGCGCAGCGGGCCGCGATCTGGACCGATCCCCGCTTCGAGGGCGGGTACTACGCCCCGGGACAGGGACCCGACAACGGGCTCGCCGTTGCCCGAATGATCGCCATGATCTCGTATCGGGGGAAGCTCAACTTCGAGTCGAGATTCGGTCGCCGCCAGGTCGAAGACGAGTTCGAGGTGCGCAGCTATCTGCGTCATCAGGGCCAGAAGCTGGTCGAGCGCTTCGACGCCAACACCTATCTCCGCCTGATGGACGCGATGGACAGCCACGACCTGTCCCGCGGCCGCGGCGAGCAGGAGACCGTGCTCGCCGGGATCAAGACGCCGGTGCTCACCATCGGCATCTCCTCGGATGTGCTCTACCCGCCGGCCGAGGTGGAGAGCCTGGCCTCTGCCCTGCCCAATGCCCGCTACCAGATGTTGCACGCATCACAGGGCCACGATGCCTTTCTCATCGAGATGGCGAGCCTGGACGGCATCGTGGCTCGATTCAAGAACGACCTCGCCAGAGGGATCACTCCCGCCGACGATCTCGCTGCGGGAGCCGGGCGGGGGACCTCCTGGGCCTTCTGAGCGGCAGCCAAGCGGCGGATCACAGTCAATGAGCGTTCTCCCGCTCGACCTACTCCCGGACAATGCCTCGGTGTCGGCATCGGGCGCCCTCGAGATCGCAGGTTGCGACGTCGGACAGCTCGGCGAGAGATTCGGTACTCCGTTGTTCATCTATGACGAGGAGCACATCCGGCGACGGTGCCGTGAGGCGGTGTCCGCCTTCCCCGACGGGGCGGCCTACGCCGCAAAGGCGTTCCTGTGTGGGGCGATGGCCCAGCTGGCCCATGAGGAAGGGATGCTGCTCGACGTCGCCACCGGTGGCGAGATCCACTGCGCCCTGGTGTCAGGGGTGCCGGCCGACCGGCTGGTGTTCCACGGGAACAACAAGTCGGTCACAGAGCTGCGCCAGGGTCTCGAGGCCGGGGTCGGCCGGATCGTCATCGACTCCATGGTCGAGCTCGATCGAATCGAGGCCATCGTCTCCGAGGGTCTGCCCCCACCGAGGGTGCTGGTCCGGCTGAACCCGGGAGTCGAAGCGCACACCCATCAGTTCCTGCGCACCGGCGCGACCGACTCCAAGTTCGGGATAGGCATCGGCGACGGTTCGGCCCTGAGAGCCGTGGACAGGGCCCGTCGCTCATCGTCGATGGACCTGATCGGAGTCCATGCCCACATCGGCAGCCAGGTCTTCGACGTGATCTCGTTCGAGCGGGCCCTGGAGGCCATCGGCGCGTTCGCCGCACCACTCGATCTGGAGGAGCTCTCCATCGGTGGTGGTCTCGGAGTCGCCTACGTCGAGGGCGAGAGAGCTCCCTCGATCGCAGAATGGGGCGCGACTGTGACCGACGCGGCCAGGGCGGCCGGGATCGAGGGACGAATCCTCGCCGAGCCGGGGAGGTCCATCGTCGCCCGGGCCGCCATCACCCTCTACACGGTGGGGGTGATCAAGGAGATCCCCGGGGTCCGCACCTACGTCTCGGTCGACGGCGGGATGAGCGACAACCCCCGACCCGTACTGTATGGAAGCGGGTACGAGGTGTTCGCACCGGCTGCGACCGACGCCGAGCGGACCCGTACCATCAGATTGGTCGGCAAGCACTGCGAATCGGGCGACGTGCTGGCCTGGAACGCCCTGGTGCCCGAGAGCCTCGAGGTGGGAGACCATCTGGCCACACCGGTGACCGGTGCATATGGCCACGCGATGGGATCCAACTACAACATGGTGCGGCGCCCGGCCGTGATCTTCGTGAGAGACGGGAGCCCCCGCCTCGTGGTCAGACGCGAGACCCACGACGATCTCCTGGCCAGGGACATGGTGGTGGGCTGAGAAGCCCCGGCGATCAGGCGCTGCGAGTCAAGGGTGCGGCCAATCCTTCGGCCCTGGCCTGACAGGGATCGTTGCTGACGGTGAGGGTCAGCGTGTCCCCCTCGAGCGAGCCCTTGTAATTCCCGGTCTGACCGGGGCACTCGCCATTGGTGCCGGTGGCCAATGTGATGGTGGAGCCCATGGCAGCGATGAATCCCGACATGAGCACGGTGTCGGGTGCATCCGAAGCCGCAATCGTGTATTCGGTGCCGTCCAAGACCGTCAGCACGTACACCCCGTTGTCCCATGTCCCCACCATGTCCGCCGGGGTCAGGGACGAGGAGCCGCCGCTGGGGGCGCTGGTTCCCTGGGGTGCCGTGGACGTAGCCGTCGTCGTGTCGGCTGAGCTGCCGCCACCACAAGCGGCCACCGAGACCACGATCACGAGTATGAGGGAGAACAGACGTGCTTTGCGCAGGTGAGCGGTGCTGGATGTCGACATGGCGGGCAGCACGCTAATGCGGGTGGCAAGCCTATTGCGGGCAAGAGAGGGTGGTTTTCGGTGGCCCGATCGGCCTATTCGCTCAAGGTCAACGGCTCGACCAAGGCCGCGGACCTCGACTCACACGGGTCATCCACCAACGTGAGGGTCAGCATGTCGCCGTCGATCTCAACGACGTAGGTCCCGGTCTGACCGGGACACTCCCCCGTGGTGCCGGTGACAAAGCTGAATCGGTCATCATCACGGGCGACGAAGCCGCCCATCAGGGCGGCGGCCTGGTCATCGGGCGCCCTGAGCACGTATTCGCCGCCGGAGTTGACCTCGAGCACGATCGACTCGTTCTCCCACCGGCCGGTGAGGTCGGACAAGGTCACGACGTCGGTGGTGGTTGGTGCGAGCGTCGTCGTCACGTCAGGAGGCGACGACGTGGTGGACGCGTTCCCTTCGCCGTTGCCCCCGCAGGCGATGTTCACCGCGGCCAAGGCGACGAGGCCGAGGATGGGTCGAAGCCTCACCCGTGGGTGGGAAACCCGAGATCGACCCCCCGGTGAATCGGGTCCGCCCAACGCGAGATGACCACCTTCTGGCGGCTGTAGAAGTGGACTCCCTCGGGCCCGTAGATGGCGTGGCTGCCGAAGATCGACTCCTTCCACCCTCCGAAACTGTAGAAGGAGAGGGGGACCGGGATGGGCACGTTGATCCCCACCATCCCCACCTGGACCTCGGCCTGGAACTTTCGGGCCGCGCCACCATCGTTGGTGAACACTGCAGTGCCGTTCCCGTAGGGGTTCTCGTTGATGAGCCTGATGGCCTCCTCGTAGTGCTCCATCCGCACGGTGGAGAGAACCGGGCCGAAGATCTCGTCGGTGTAGATCGACATGTCGGTGGACACCCGGTCGAACAGAGTCGGGCCAAGAAAGAAGCCGTCCTCGTGCCCGGGCACCACCAATCCTCTCCCATCTGCGACGAGGACCGCTCCTGCCGCCTCTCCCTCCGATACGTATCCGCGCACTTTGTCCAGGTGCTGCTTGGTGACGAGCGGGCCCATCTCCACACCGGTCTCGTCCCCGGGCCCCACTTTGAGCTTCTCGATCCGAGCACGCATCCGTTCGATCAAACCGTCCCCGCCGTCGCCCACGGCCACTATCGCCGAGATGGCCATGCACCTCTCACCCGCCGACCCGTATCCAGCCGACACGGCAGCATCGGCGGCGAGGTCCATGTCGGCGTCGGGGAGGACGATCATGTGGTTCTTCGCCCCGCCCAGCGCCTGCACTCTCTTACCGCTGCGAGTCCCGGTCTCGTAGATGTAGCGGGCGATCGGCGTGGACCCGACGAAGGAGATCGCAGCCACCAACGGGTGGGTGAGCAGGGCGTCAACCGCCTCCTTGTCTCCGTGGATGACGTTGAACACACCCTCGGGGAGGCCGGCTTCGGCGAGCAACTCGGCAGCGAGCAGCGACGACGAAGGATCCTTCTCCGAGGGTTTGAGGACGAATGTGTTGCCACAGGCGATGGCAATGGGGTACATCCACATCGGGACCATCGCCGGGAAGTTGAAGGGGGTGATCCCGGCCACCACTCCGAGAGGCTGGCGGATGGTGTAGGTGTCGACGCCTGTGGACACCTGCTCGGAGAAGTCCCCCTTGAGCAGGTGGGCGATGTTGCAAGCGAACTCGATCACCTCGAGCCCGCGCTGCACCTCCCCCATGGCGTCGTCGATCGTCTTCCCGTGTTCGGCGGTGAGGAGCCGGGCGAAATCCATCCGGCGGGCTGCGACCAACTCCCGGTAGGCGAACATGACGTTCTGACGCTGGGCCAGCGAGGAGAACCGCCAGGTGTCGAAGGCGGCTCGGGCCGCCTTCACCGCCAGGTCGACGTCGTCTGCCGAGGCGAACGAGACCTCCCCGGTCTGCTCCCCGGTCGCCGGGTTGAACACCGGGCCGACGCGCTTGGCCGTCCCGGCTGTGGAATGACCATCGATCCAATGCTGGATCTGCCTCATGTCGAAACCTCCCCGCATCCGGTGAGCGGACGCTCCAGGACGCTAGAAGGGCTCATTCTTCCACGAACGCCACGCCAGGAAGCCACCCTCGAGATCGGTGGCGTTGACCAGCCCCAGATCTTGGAGGCGTGCCGCCGCCAAGCTGGAGCTGAAACCCTCCGAGCACACCAGGATCACCCGGCCATCCTCGGGGAAATCCAGCTCACGATGACGGCTGGACGGGGCGAGCCGCCACTCGAGCACGGTGAGGTCGATCACCACGGCGCCGGGCAGAGTCCCGTCACGTTCCCGCTGCTCGCCGGTCCTTATGTCGACCACAACGGCACCAGAGGCCATCTCACCCTCGAGGTCGGCCGGGCTCACTCGATCGAGACGTGCCCTGGCCGCGTCCAGCATCTCGTCGAGAGTCATCGCCGGTGTGGTCTGCATCGCCCTCCTCACCGCCTGTCACGAAACCTAGCCAAACCCGATATCGTCGCGTTTCCCGCACCGCGATCTGGGGGTATTTGCGACGATGGTCAGATGGAAGCGTGAGGCGACCGGGCCCGGGCAGGTGATCGACCGGCGCGGTGCCGGCCCCGGCCTGCGGACGGTCGGGTTCGGAGGCGGCGCGGTCGGTGTGATCGTCCTCCTCCTCGTCATGTTCCTGGGAGGGGGCAACCTGGGCGACATGACCGACCTCCTTGCCCCTGCCGGCGAGGTGAACACCGAATCACAGCCTCTCGACCCGGCCACCGATCCCAACGCCGACCTGGTGCGGTTCCTCGAGGAAGTGCTCCAGGACAACCAGTCGATGTGGGTGTCGGTGTTCGAGGAGTCAGGACGCAGCTATCGGCCCACCAACCTCGTCGTCTTCAGCGGCTCGACCGAGTCCGGTTGTGGCGGGGCCCTGGCCCAGGTGGGTCCCCACTACTGCCCGGCCGACGAGTTGGTGTACATGGACCTGGACTTCCTGGCCGAGCTGCAGTCGCGATTCGGGGCGGCCGGGGACACCGCACAGGCCTACATCCTCGCCCATGAGATCGGCCACCACGTCCAGCATCTCCTCGGGATCAGCGAAGAGGTCCAGGCGGTTGGGAGCAACGAGGCCAGCATCGCCCTCGAGCTCCAGGCCGACTGCTTCGCCGGGGTTTGGCTGTCGACCCTGCGGACCGGGAGCTCCGCAGCGGTGCTCGAGGCGAACGATCTCCAGGAGGCCCTCAACGCCGCCGCCGCGGTAGGCGACGACGCGATCCAGAGTCAGACCACGGGAAGGGTCAACCCCGAGTCGTGGACGCATGGCAGCTCCGAGGATCGCTACCGGTGGCTCAACGAGGGATTCACCACGGGATCCCCGGGTAGCTGCGACACCTTCGCCCAGATCGGCGGTTGAGCCCGCTTCACTCCGGGTATCTGGGTCTGTTCCTTTAGGCCCTGTAAACCGATACCGTGACATGATTGCACTGCGACCGATTCCTCGGTCGGCCACCACCCGGAGCGTCTCAACCAGATGTCCACATTGACCACAGCCGTCTCGCTCGCCGCCTACGCGGTCGGGTTTCAGACCCTCGTCTACCTCCTCCTACCCGTTCGCTTCCGGGTCACCTGGGCGCCCCTGGTCACCAGCATGGTGGGAGCGGGTCTGGTGGCGGTATCGGCGATCTGGTTCGGGTCCGAGGCGATGGGCCTGGCCGGGCCGGACGGAGGCCTCCTCGCCGCCTGGGGATCGGGCACGGTCCTCACCATGTCGACCGTCGGCCTGGTCATGCTCTCCCGGCCCCAGCTGAGAGATCAGCTCGCCGATCCGCGGATGACGGCGATGACCACGAGACAGGCTGCCGCCCAAATCCTGGTCCGAATCCCGGTGATGACCGCCCTCATCGAGGAAGCAGTCTTCCGCGGGGTCCTCCATGCAGCGCTCATCGCCATCTACCCCGAGCCGATCGCGCTGTGGGGCGGCGCGGCGTTGTTTGGTCTCTGGCACATCGGGCCCGGGCTCGACCAGGCCAGATCGGTCAATCGACGCAGCCTCGCCGGGATCGCCCACGTGCTCATCACCGTCATCGCCACCACCATCGCCGGCGCCGGGCTGGTCTGGCTCCGCATCGAGACGGGCTCGATCTGGATCCCGGTCATCGTGCATGCCGGGGTCAACATGACCTTGGCCGGCTTCGCCCGCGTGGCAGGCAAGTCGGGATGGGCCGGTATGCGCCGCCCTGCGGTCGTGCCGGAGACCTGAGACCGACTGCTCAGATCAGATACTGGCTGGGCCCCCTGCGCAAGAACTCACCATCGCCAGGCTTGCCCACATAGGAGCCTTCGTCGACGATGGGCCGCCCCCGGGACAAGACGGTCTCCACCTTCCCCGTCACCTCGAGACCCTCGTAGGCGGAGTAGTCGACCCGCATGTGCTGGTTGTCGACGGAGATGACATGCTTCTTGCCGGGATCGAAGACGACGATGTCGGCGTCGCCCCCGGGTGCGATGGTCCCCTTCTTCGGATACATCCCGAACATCTTGGCCGGTGTCGTGGCGGTGATCTCCACGAAGCGATTCAGCCCGATCCTCCCCTGATTGACGCCTCCCTCGTAGAGCACCTCCATGCGCGGCTCCACACCCGGCATGCCATTGGGGATCTTGGAGAAATCCTCCTCACCGAGACGCTTCTGACGTCCCAGCTCGGGATGATCCTCGAAGCAGAAAGGGCAATGGTCGGTCGAGACGACCTGCAGGTCGTTGGTGCGCAGACCCTGCCACAACGCCTCCTGGTGCCCGGCGGCGCGATCCCGCATCGGGGGTGAGCAGACGTACTTGGCCCCCTCGAAGCCGTTGCCGAGGTCGTCCAGATCGAAGAACAGATACTGGGGGCAGGTCTCGGCGAAGACGTTCAACCCACGGTCTCGTGCCTGCTTGACCTCTTCCACCGCCTCCTTCGCCGACATGTGCACGATGTAGAGCGGTGCCCCGGTGAGCTCGGCGAGGACGATGGCCCGATGGGCTGCCTCGCCCTCGAGCAGCGACTTGCGGACCATCCCGTGGTAGATCGGGTCGGTCTGGCCCAGCTTCAATGCCTGCTCGGCATAGACGTCGATGGCGATCCCGTTCTCGGCATGCATGCAGATGGTGGCGCCGTTCTCCGCCGCCTTCTGCATCGCCCGCAGGATCTCACCGTCATCGGAGTAGAACACCCCCGGATAGGCCATGAACAGCTTGAACGAGGTGACTCCCTCGTCGACCAGCACGTCCATCTCCTTCAGCGTCTGCTCGTTGATGTCCCCGGTGATCATGTGGAGGCCATAGTCGATGGCCACCTTGCCGTCGGCCTTCTCCCGCCAGGCCTCGTAGCCCTCCATCGCCGAACCACCCTTGGTCTGCACGGCGAAGTCGATGATCGTGGTGGTTCCTCCCCAGGCGGCGGCACGCGTCCCCGTCTCGAAGCTGTCGGAGGCGAACGTGCCTCCGAAGGGCAGCTCCATATGGGTGTGTACATCGATCCCACCCGGTAGGACGTACTTACCCGACGCATCGATCACTTCGTCGGCAGTCCAGCCCTGGCTGTCGTGGGCGGCGAGGGCCACCACCTGCTCGTCCTCGATCAGCACGTCGGCCTGCATCGTCTCGGTGGCCGTCACCACGGTGCCGCCCTCGATCAGTGTGCGCGCCATCACGCCCTCCTCAGGGTGCCACGAGGTCGCCGTAGGCGTCCGGGCGCCGATCCCGGTAGAACGCCCATTGCTGGCGCACCTCCTCGATCATGTCCAGGTCCAGATCCCTGATCACCAGCTCCTCCTCGGTGTCGGAGGCCGAGTCACCGATCATCTGGCCCCGGGGATCCACGAAGTAGGACGAGCCGTAGAAATCGTTGTCACCGAACGGCTCCTTGCCGACCCGGTTGATGGCGCCGATGAAGTACTCGTTGGCCACCGCCGAGGCGGGCTGCTCGAGGTTCCACAGGTACATCGAGAGGCCACGGCTGGTGGCCGAGGGATTGAAGACGATCTTGGCCCCATTGAGCCCGAGGGCGCGCCAACCCTCCGGGAAATGCCGGTCGTAGCAGATGTAGACCCCCACCTTGCCCACCGCGGTGTCGAAGACGGGGTAGCCCATGTTCCCCGGCCTGAAGTAGAACTTCTCCCAGAAGCCCTTCACGTGGGGAATGTGGTTCTTGCGATACTTTCCCAGGTAGGTCCCGTCGGCGTCGATGACGGCGGCGGTGTTGTAGTAGAAGCCCTCCTGCTCCTTCTCGAAGATGGGCACGACCAGGACCATCCCCGTCTCCTTGGCCAGATCCTGCATGAGAACCGTGGTCGGGCCGTCGGGGATGGGCTCGGCGTACTCGAAGTGCTCGTTCTCCTGGACCTGGCAGAAATACGGCCCGTAGAACAACTCCTGAAAGCACATGACCTTGGCGCCTTGCTTGGCCGCCTCGCGGGCGTAGTCGGCGTTCTTCTTGATCATGGACTCCTTGTCACCGGTCCACTCGGTCTGGACGATGGCAGCCCTCACGATGCTCGGCATCAGGTTCCTTCCTCGACGACGATGGGGGACAAACCTAGCGCGTGTGCACCCACCCACCCTGAAGGTGGCCGGGTGCACAGCCGACTCGGCCAAGACTTGTGGTGTGCAGATACCCACCGGCAGGGTGGGTATCTGCACACAAGCTTCGGAGGGTTAGCTGCCCCCCTCCTGCAGCTCGATCTCGCGTCGCTCATAGGAGCCGCCGGAGGCGTCGACGTCACCGAGACGTTCGACGGCGGCCTCGGCCAGATCGGTCCGGTAGGCCTCGGCCGGGATCTCGACCCCCTGCAGCTCGGGGATCTGCTCGGTGGCCACGGCCACGGTCTGGTCCCACAGATCGGTGTTCATCACACCGATGCCGTTGGTGGCGGGGAAGATGAGAGCGAGGATCTCGTTGAGCTGCCACTCCTGATGGCTCTGGCCGAGGGTGGAGCCGTTGTTGAGGACGATCTCGACGCAATCGTCGAAGTTGTCCAGACAGTGGAGCCACCCGCGGAACGAAGCGGCGAGGAAGCGCACGGCCACGTCCTCGTTCCCTTCCTCGGCGATCCAGTCGGCATCGACCCACACCGCGTCCTGCAACATGGCGGTCCCCACCTCGTTGAAGTCGATCACGTTGAGGTCTTCGGGCTGATACAGCTCGCCGGTGTCCGGGTTCACCGCCTCGAGCACCTGGGCGTACTCGTTGTAGATCATCGCCTCGGCGGCATCGATCTCATTGTTGAGCAGGGCGTTCATGGTGAAATCCTGCCCGACCAGCTCGACGTCCTGGACGTCGAACTTGGAGATGGCGGCGGTCAGCTCGAACTCATTGCCGAACCCCCAGTTGCCCACCTTCTTACCGGCCCAATCGGCCGGTTCGGTGATGCCGGAGTCCGCCCACGAGACCTCCAGCGTTCCCGAGCGCTCGAACACCTGGGCGATGTTGACGATATTGGCGCCGCCCTCACGCGACACCAGCGCCTTCGGCACCCAGGCGAGCCCGAACTCCGCCCCGCCGGTGGCGAGCACCTGCTGGGGGACGATGTCCACGCCACCCTCGAGGATCTCGACGGTTAGGCACTCCTCCTCATAGAAACCGTTGTCGAGGGCCACGTAGTAGCCGGCGAACTGTGCCTGGGCGAACCACTGGAGCTGGAGACGGACTTCATCCGGCTCGGTGCACTCCTCGGCGGCCCCGGTGGTCCCCGCTCCACCGTCATCTCCACAAGCGGCTATCAACAGCGCAAGCGCCACGAGCCACAAGCCGTGACGGCGCCATCTGTTCGTCTTCATCCCTGATTCCTCCTGATCCAGATGATCATCACCATATCGGCGCCAACGAGGCCCGCGCCGGGGAACGGGCCGTTTAGTCGGACGCCCGCAGCGAGACGTGCCAGGGCATGAGAACCCGCTCCGCCCCGAGTATCAGCAGGTAGAAGACGATCCCCAGGATCGAGGCCACCAGGATCGCAGCCCAGGCATCGGGGAACTGGAAGAGATTGGCCCGGTTGATGATGTACTGGCCGAGAACGTCCTGGGGACCGCCGAAGTACTCGGCGACGATTGCCGCGATCAGCGAGAGCGCGCTCGCCACCTTGAGCGAGGCGAAGAAGAAAGGGAGAGCGCGCGGAACCCTTACCCGGCGCGTGACCTCGGCAGGGGTGGCTGCCAGCGAGCGCATCAACTCCAGCTCGGCCGGCTCGACCTCGAGCAATCCCCTGGTGGTGTTGATCATCACCGGGAAGTAGACCACCACCGCCACCACCGCCATCTTGGAGACCGGGCTGGTGATCGAGAACCAGTTGTTGAAGATCGGGGCGAGGGCGACGATGGGGGTGGCATTGGCGGCGATGGCAAACGGCAGCATGCCCTCGCGGAAGCCAACCCAGCGAGCTGCAGCGAGAGACGTGATCACGGCCAGTGTCACCCCGATGGTGAACCCGCCCACCGCCTCGAGGAGTGTCCGCATCCCGGCCGCCCAGATCACCGACGCGGTCTCGAAGAAGCTGGCCATCACCTCCGAGGGCTTGGGCAAGACGAACGTCTCGACGGCGAGGAGGCGGGTCAATGCTTCCCACGTCAGGATCACCAGCAGGAAGGCGATCAGCGCAGGCAGGTACTGCCTTCCCAGATCCCGGGGGGACCACCACCGCTTAGCGGCGGGCAGGTCGCCCTCGAAGGCGGCAAACACGTCGGTGGCGGCGGTCTCTGCGATCACCTCGTCGCGCTCGGTCATGAGCCGGCTCCCGTCTCGCCCCGGCGCAGCGCCTCACGTACCTCGGTGATCAACTGAAAGTACCTGGCATCCTCCCGGGTGTCCTGGTTGCGGAGCCGGGGCAGTTCGACGGTGATCTCCTCGGAGATTCGGCCGGGCCTCGGTGACATCACGACCACGCGGGTGGAGAGGAACACCGCCTCCGGGATGGAGTGAGTGACGAAGACGACGCTGGTCCCCGTCTCGTCCCACAAGCGCAAGACTTCCTGCTGCATGAGCTCACGGGTCATCTCGTCGAGCGCCCCGAACGGCTCGTCCATCAACAGGAGAGAGGGCTCGAAGGCCAGGGCCCGGGCTATCGACACGCGTTGCTGCATCCCACCCGACAGCTGCCACGGGTAATGGTCCTTGAACATGCCCAACTGGACGAGATCGAGCATGGCTCGGGACCGGTTCGATCTCTCCTCGTCTCCGAAGCCCATGATCTCGAGAGGGAGCGCGACGTTCTTCTCCACAGTGCGCCAGTCGAGCAGCGTGGCCGACTGAAAGACGATCCCGTAGTCACGATCCACCCTGGCCTGCTCGGCGGTCTTCCCGTTGACAGCGAGTGTCCCGGTCGAGGGACTGACCAGATCCCCGATCAGCCGGAGCAGCGTCGACTTCCCGCAGCCCGAGGGGCCGATCAGGGAGACGAAGTCGCCCGATGAGATCACCAGGTCGATGCCGCGCAAAGCCTCGGTCTGCTCGGTGCCCGACCCGAAGGTCTTTCCCAGCCCGCGCGCCTCCACCACCGGAATGGTCATGAGATGGGCCTGCGTCGGGCGAGCACCCAGCGATGCTCGGCGAGGGTGATCAGACCGACGAAGAGCATTCCCGCCAGCCCGGCGATCAAGACCGCGGCAAAGAGCTTCTCCGGTGCAGCCGTGAATTGCTGGGAGAATTGGAGCAGGTCACGGCCCAACCCGCCACGGAACCCGGCCGGCAATTCGCCGACGATGGCGCCGATGACACTCGCCGCGGCCGATACCTTGAGGGCGGTGAAGATGTAGGGCATGGCCGTGGGGACCTGGAGCTTCCAGAGGGTCTCGCGAGGAGCGCTGGCATAGCTCCGCATCAGCTCGAGGGCGGTGGGCTGGGGCGACCGGAGGCCGCGCAAGGTGTTGATCGCCACCGGGAAGAACGTCAGGTAGGCGGCGATCACCGACACCGTGAGCCACTGGGGCACGTCGAGCCGACCGCCCCAGACCACCACCATCGGGGCGATGGCGAGGATCGGCACGGTCTGGGACGCGACCACGTACGGCATGAAGGCACGCTCAGCGGTGCGGGAGCGCACGAAGAGGACACCGAGGGCGAAGCCGATAGCGCCCCCCACGACGAAGCCGACGAACGCCTCGCGCAGTGTCAGCAACGCCGCCCTTGCCTCGACCAGGATGAATGGCGGGCCATTGCGCTGCACCGGCTGGAACAGTGTCACCAGGATGTCCCAAATGTGGGGCAGGGTGCGATCGTCCGGCCGGATCGGCCACTCCCAGCCCAACGCCGTCCAGATCAGCTTGTAGCCCTCCCAAAGGAGAATGAACGCCGCGATGAGGGTGAGGATGGAGACACCGGTGCGCGCCAGCCCTCTCTTGGTACCTGCGCCCATGGCGGCGAGACTCTAAACGACCCCGTCGACCCGGCCCGGTCCGGACTCGGTTCCCGACCGGTCGAGAAATCGACAAGACCCGATCCCGCCTGCTGATCAGTGCCCCACCGACTTCGGCTCGTCGCTGGGATCGGCCAGACCTGTGCGGGGCACCTCGACCGCGCGATCGCGATCGAGACGGTTGGCGGTCGGGAGGAAGAGCAGGGCGATCACGGCAAGGACGACTCCCGAGTAGATCAGAGTCCTCTGGACCCCGAACACACCGGCGAGGGCAGGGGCGATTGCGAGTGGGAGGAGATGCCCCACCTCGGAGTGGATTTGGGTGACGCCGGTGATGCGCCCCATCAGCTCGTCGGCGGTGTTGAGCTGGATCAAGGTCCGCAGCAACGGGGCCATGACCCCGATGAGGAGGCCCCAGAAGACGCCGGCCCCCACTACCACCCGAAGCTGGTCAGTGCCCACATAGGCGAGCACCCCCACCGAGTTGAGCCCGACGATGAGCACCAAGGACCGGGCCGAGCGATAGCGCGGCGGCAGCCGCGACGCGAGCAGGGTCCCGGTGACCAGCCCGAGCCCGAAGATGGAGTTGACCCAGCCCAAGGTTTCGGGCTCGACCTGGAGGATGTCGCGATAGAAGAGGGGCTCGAGGGCACTGAAGGTGCCGAAGAGGATCCACACAGTCGACCCCAGCCAGATGTAGAAGCGAAGACTGCGGTGTCGGTAGGCATAGGTGAAGCCCTCCCTCAACTCCTTCAGGCCCTCGTTCTTCTCCCGCTCACGGGCCAGCTGGCGGGTCGCCACGGGGAAGATGAGCATCGCAGCAACGGCGGAGGTGGCCGCATCCAGGACGAAGATCCAATCGAGGCCCACCGAGCCGGCGATGATCGCCCCGACCGCCGGGCCCACCACGAAGGCGGCCCACGCCGCTCCCTCGATCAGGGAGTTGATCCGGGCGAGACGGTCGGAGTCGTCGGTGAGGAAGGGGCCGAAAGACGAGATTGCGGTGAAGACGGGGGTACCGACCAGACCGAGGACGAAGGTCGCGACAACCAGGCTGGGGAGGGTGTCGGCGAAGACCATCCCGATCGCCACGGGCACGAACAGGATCTCACCGATCATGACCACCTTTCTGGGGCCGAAGCGATCGACCAGGACGCCGGCCACGGCGGAGCCGATCAATGATGCGACCCCGAGCGCACCCATGACCGCGGCGACCCAGGCCGCAGACGCCCCGAGGTCGAAGGCTGCCTTCCCCCAGATGCCGACGAAGAAGGCGGCTTCACCCCCCACCCTCGAGATGAAACGGGCGAGGACGACGCGCCTGACGTCACGGTCTGCCCACATCGGGAGGACGGTACCCAACCGTCCCTGCCCCGATTCCTACATTTCCGCCGGTGGATGCCTTCATCACCGGGGTAGTGGCCGGTTACGGCATCGCGATCCCGGTCGGAGCCATCGCGGTGCTGATCATGGACCTCGGCATCCGCCGTGGCTTCACCACCGCCTTCTTCGCCGGAGCGGGGGCGGCCACTGCCGACTTCCTCTACGCCGGTCTCGCCGTGGTAGGCGGGGCCACGCTGGCCGGCCTGATCGACTCGATCGAAACCCAGCTGCGAGTCGTGAGCGGCGTGGTGCTCATCGTCATCGCCGGCTACGGGCTCGCTCGGGCGAGACGGAGACCCGAGACCGAAGCGCGTTCCTTGCCCAACAACGCCGACCTGGCCCGTACCTATGTCCGATTCGTGGCCCTGACCGTGATCAACCCGACCACCGTCGTGTATTTCGCGGCCGTGATCACCGGCCTCGGCGTCGCCGACGACATGGCCGTGAGCGACGGTCTGTTGTTCGTGATCGGGGCCTTCCTTGCCAGCCTCTCCTGGCAGACCCTCATTGCCGGCGGAAGCGCCCTGGTGGGGCATCGGCTCTCGATGAGAGCAAGGACCATCGTCTCGGTAGCGGGCAACCTGGTCATCCTGGCCTTCGGGGTGCTCATCCTCCTCCGATAGCAGCACGGGTTGGACCCGTCTAGGTTGGCGTGGGGATGAGAACCATCGGGAACGACGAGCGGCGCGCCCGGCTGGGGAAGCGTCACTGTCTGGCCGAGCCCTCACCGGGAGTCGCCGAGGTGGCCGGGGCGATGGTGGGGCTCCACTCCTCGGACCCTGCCACCGTCTTCCTCTCGGCACGGGCCAGGATCCCCGGCTTGAAGCAGGGCGACGTCGAGGACGCCTTGTACGAGAGGCGCTCGGTGGTGAGGATCCTCGCCATGCGGCGGACCATGTTCGTGGTGCCGGTCGAGATGGCGCCGCTGCTCCACTACTCGTCCACCATCTCACTGATCGCTCCCGAGCAGAAGCGATTGGCCGACATGGTCGAGAAGGCGGGAATCGCTGCGGATGGCGCCGAATGGGTGAGGCGGGTCTCCGAACACACTCTCGATGCCCTTCGGGCCCGAGGTGAGGCGGTGGCCACCGAGCTCACCAAGGACGTTCCCGAATTGGGTGAGAGGATCACCTTCTACAAGAGCGATGGCTCGGTCCTCACCACCGTCGGCATGTCGACCCGGGTTCTCTTCCTCCTGGCCACCGAAGGCAGGATCGTCAGGGGCAGACCCAAGGGGACATGGGTGAGCAGCCTCTACCGCTGGGTGCCGACCGAGACCTGGCTGGGGGCCCCGCTGACCGAGATGGACAAACCCGACGCGCAGGCCGCTTTGCTCACCAAATGGCTCGGGACCTTCGGCCCTGCCACCGAACGCGATATCAGATGGTGGACGGGATGGGCGGCCGTCCAGGTTCGCAAGGCGCTGGCACGGATCGGGGCGATCCAGGTCGAAGTGGAATCGGGGCCCGCTTTCGTCCTGGCGGACGACATCGAGCCGGTTGCTCCAGTCGACCGCTGGGTCGCCCTGCTGCCTTCGCTCGACCCAACCACCATGGGTTGGAAGGAGCGGGGCTGGTACCTGGGTCCCCATGCCGGCAGGTTGTTCGACAGCAACGGCAATGCAGGCCAGACGGTGTGGGTCGATGGCAAGATCGTGGGGGGTTGGGGCCAGAGAAAGGACGGAGAGGTCGTCTGGCACCTCCTGGAGGACGTCGACCGGGCCGCCGCCGGTGAGATCGCTCGACAAGCGTCCGAGTTGCAGGAATGGATCGGGGACAGGGTGGTGGTGGCCCGATTCCGCTCACCGCTGGACAAGGACCTGGGGGCTCGATGACTCGTGGGGCGCCAGATGACGCCCCACGAGTAGGTGCAGGCCCGGTCAGAGGTCGATCGGGATGAGAACCCGGTCGATGCCGTGCCAGATCCCGTTGCTGGCGCGGTTGTCGAGATCGCGCCGGATCAGACGGGGGTTGCGGAGGTCAGGCTCGTTGTCGACCAGGGCCACCTTGCCCCATCTCTTGCTCTTGACGTCCACCTCGAAGGCGGCGCCCATGATCGAGGTGAGGACCACGCCGTCTGATCGGAATGCGGTCTTCGACTTGATCTTGCCTGGGACCACGTGGTACTCGACCACCGCGTTGACCAGGGCAAGGTCACCTCCAACCGCTTCCAGGATTGCCGGGATCACGTCCGCCTCCTTGACCCACCTGCCGGTGAGGTCGTGGGCCAACCGGCGGAAGGCGCGGTCGTTGGGCAGGAAGGCGGTGAGCTCGGCATCAGGGTTCACCGACGCCCCGAGCTGGGTCGGGATCCCGCTGTCGAGGATGGCCTTGACCACCTCACCGATGACGTCGTAGTCCCAGGAACGGCGGTCGTACCTGCCATCGGCGTCGGCCAGGATCTGCTCACCGAGCGTGGTCCGGGCCGACCAGCCCTTGGCGAAGGCGGGGACAGCAAAGGCGCCGACCAGCATCGCGGTCGCCACCACAAGTGATATCGAACGGCGCATCTCGTCTCCTTTTCTCGGTGCGCCACGAGTCTTCGGACCGAACAGCAGATACGGATGACTCTGCCGCGAATAGGGCTTTCTCCCCTTTCATCCACGCCCCACCCCGGCTACGAATCCCGAACATGAGATCAGATCGAGCACTGCCGACCAGGCGGCTCCGCCTCTACAACTTGGGAATGGGGCTCCTCCACGCGATCCAGGGTGCGATAATCCTCGCCCTCGCCAACGACTTCGCCCTTCCGGTCATCGCCACGTACATGGCCGGGCCTCCGGGGGTCACGGATCCGTCGATAGAGCCGCTGTTCGACGTGAGTGTGGCCTGGGGAGTGGCGATCTTCCTCTTCATCTCGGCAGTGGCCCACCTCACCATCGTGCTGCCCGGTGTGTATCCGTGGTATCTGCGCAACCTCGAGCGCCAGCGGAACTACGCCCGCTGGATCGAATACGCCTTCTCGTCGTCGATCATGGTGGCCCTGATCGCCATGCTCGTCGGAATAGCGGACATCGCCGCGCTGCTCGCCATCGCAGGTGTCAACGCGTCGATGATCCTGTTCGGCCTCCTCCAGGAGAAGTACGAGACCCCGGGGGAATCGGTGAGCTGGCTGTCGTACTGGTTCGGAGTCATCGCAGGCGCCATCCCCTGGATCGCCATCGCGATCTACCTCTTCAGCCCCGGGTTCGACGCTTCCCCACCCACCTTTGTCTATTGGATCTTCTTCTCGTTGTTCGCCTTCTTCAACGTTTTCGCCGTCGTCATGGTGCTCCAGTACAAGAAGGTCGGGCCCTGGGCGAACTACGCCTTCGGTGAGTCGACCTATGTCTTGCTCAGCCTCGTCGCCAAGTCCGCCCTGGCCTGGCAGGTGTTCGCCGGCACCCTCGCCGTGTAAGGCGGCGTCGCCGACAAAGGAGGTACACCAATGAGACTGCACGAGCAAAGACAGGTCGATCGCCCCCAGAAAGAGGTGTTCGACTACACGGCAGACTTCTCCAACATCGCCGACTGGGACCCTGGCGTCGCCGCTTCGCGCAGACTGGGCACCGGCCCTCTCGGCGTCGGCACGAGGTTCGAGCTCGAGGTGGAGTTCGGACCGAGCACGATTCCCATGGTCTATGAGATCACCGCATTCGAGCCCCACCAGCGGGTCGTTCTCACCGGCCGCGGCAAGACGCTCGAGGCAGTCGACGAGATCACCTTCCGGGCCGTTGGCGAGGACACCATCATCGACTACACAGCCGACCTGAGATTCCTCAACTGGGTCAGGTTCGCCATTCCCTTCGTTTCTCCTCTCCTGAGAAGGGTCGGTGAGCGCGCGGTCGACGGCCTGGTGTCCGCTCTGAGCAGATGAACCTCCTCTCGATAGCCGGGTTCACCAATCTCGGCTACCGGGTCCATGCCCGCAGCTTCGAAGAAAGCCGGCCAGACATGTCGGCGAAGACCGTGCTCATCACGGGCGCAACCGGAGGGTTGGGCAAGGCGACCGCAAGGTCATTGGCCGACCTGGGGGCGCGAGTCATCGCGGTCGGGCGTGATGCGGCGAAACTCGATGCCCTCCGTGAGGAGCTGACCGGAGATGTGGTCACCGCTCGGGCCGACCTGAGCCTCTTGGCCGAGATCCACCGCCTCGCCGGGACCGTCCTCGAGTCAGAGCCACGTCTCGACGTCCTCATCAACAACGTGGGGGTTCTCCTGCCCGGAAGGCAGGTCACCGAGGAGGGCTTGGAGACGACTCTGGCGACCAACCTCGCCGGCCAGTTCCTCCTCACCAATCTGCTCGTCTCTCATCTCGTCGCGTCCGCGCCGGCCCGAATCGTCAATGTCAGCTCGGGCGGGATGTACGCCGAGAGGATCCGCCCCGACGACCTCCAATTCGAGAAGAGCCCGTATCGGGGTTCGGTGGCCTATGCCCGGACCAAGCGTGGACAGGTGATCCTGACCGAAATGTGGGCGCAGCGCCTCGCCGGCACCGGTGTGGTAGTCCACGGAATGCACCCGGGGTGGGCGAGCACAGCCGGGGTCGAGCGCTCCCTTCCCATGTTCAATCGGCTCATGGGACCCCTGCTTCGCACCCCCGAGGAGGGGGCGGACACCATCGTCTGGCTGGCCTCGGCCGAAGAGCCGGGCGGTTCGACCGGCAGGTTCTGGTTCGACCGAGCCGTGGCGCCGACCCACCTGACGGAATCGACAAGGGAACGACCGGGTGAGCGAGAGGCACTCTGGTCAGCCCTGGCCGCGCTCACCGGCTTCGACGCCTCATGACCGGCATCAGGCCGACCGACAGGTATGGGTGGCCTGCGACGGCCGGTCAGCCGCCTCTGACCGGGCCGGGGAAGAAGGCGTTGGTCCGGCGGGCGTAGTCCTCGTATTCGGGACGTCTCTTGGAGATGGTCCGTTCCAGCATGGCGACACCCGACACTCGCAACAGCAGCACCGACATCAGCAGCGGTGAGAAGATCGTCCACCACGCACCACCGGCCAATGCGACCAGGTAGTGGCCCCACCACACCATGAAATCGCCGAAGTAGTTGGGATGGCGGGTGTATCTCCAGAGGCCCCGGTCCATGACCCGCCCCTCGTTCTCCGGCCGAGACTTGAAACGAGCCAGTTGGACGTCCCCAACCGACTCGAAGAAGAGCCCGACCACCCAGACGAGCACTGCCACGACATCGAGCCAGCCCAGCACCTCGTGGTCGACCTGGGTGGCCACCACCGGGAACGAGATCAACCAAATCAAGGCGCCCTGGAGCAGGAACACCTGGAACAGGCTGATCAACCAGAAGAGGCGTGGCGCCTTTCGCCGCATCTCCTGGTACCGATAGTCCTCCGGCTTCCCCAGGTTGCGCCAGACCAGGTACCCGCTGAGGCGAGTCCCCCAGATGGTGACCATCATCGTGAGAAGGAGCGAACGGGGGCCTGGCTGCTCCGCCGCCAGGTAGGTGGCCCAACCGACGGCCACGAAGCCGAATCCCCAGATCATGTCCACGATCGACGCATCGCGGATGATGAGGCTCACCACCCAGGCCAGCCCCATCAGGGCGAGGCAGACCAAAGCGGAGACGAGGAGCAGCTCAGCCACGCCCACTCACCACGCAGGCCTCTTCTCGCACACCCAGGCATCGATGTCCGCCCACAACCGGAACAGCCACTCCACCCGCTCGGCCCGCCCGGCGGGGATCTCGGAATACGGCACCCTCCAGAACCTGACGTCGATCCGCGAATCGACCAGCCCACCAGCCCAGATGTCCCTCACCCGGGCGAATCCCTCCAGCCCCCGGTGAGCGAGCACCACGACATCGGCCTGCCCGGAGTCGAGCAGAGCCAGGGTCCCCCCGGGCCGGGGCGGGAGCACCCGCTCGTACCGGGAGGCGATCTCGGCGATCACTCCCCCCTTGGCTACGAGGGGAGTGAGGTATCTCGCCAGCTTGGCCGGCGAGTACCGGGTCCCCTCCGGGTAGATCATCACCCCCTCCGAGGCGGTGAGACCGGTGGCGAGCTCCCTGATCGCAGCCAGCTCGGGCTCCGTGGTGCCTGCCACCCTGTCGACGAAGTGATTGGGAAGGCGGTTGCCGGCGATGTCGAGGGCCGGGTCGACCAAGAGCTCCTTCTTCAACACGTAGCGAAGACGAATCCCCTGCTCGTGGGTCACGAAGTGCGCCGGGAGAAGCGTGTCGACCATCGAGGCGTGCCTCGCCAGGACGATGACCGGAGCGGGCGGGATCTGCTCGATGCCCTCGGCGGCAAACGACAGACCGAACACCCATCTCATGGTGTTGAACATCCACGACGCCCAGAGCGACTGCAACCGGGAGGTGGCCTGCCGGGACCGGTCCCGTCCCAGGACGGCGACCGCGGCGAGGGCCAAGATCGCCCACATCTCGCCCAGCAGGTAAACCCAGAGGAACACGACCAGGCGGGCTGCCATCGCCGGCTTGCCGGTCGATGCCGCTCGGACCAGGTCGACGACCACAGCAACGACGAGGAGGAGAGGCAATCCGGCGCTGACCGCGGCGAAGATGAGCACGAGGGTTGGGATGGTGATCAGCCTCCGCAGCCACGTCTTGTCGGTCACAGAGAACATCCAACACGAAGTACGGTGCCGAACACCACTCTGGATGCCGTGGAGGACCCCACCTTGGGAAACGTGATCGCGGGCACCGGCATGTTCGTGCCGGAGAACGTCGTGACCAATCAGGATCTCGCCAGGATCATGGACACCAGCGACGACTGGATCACGACACGGACGGGTGTGAAGGAGCGGCGCTTCGTCGATCCCGGTGTCGGGTCATCCGACCTGGCCATCGAGGCGTCGCGTCGCAGTCTCGCCGACGCCGGGGCCGACCCGGGTCAGGTCGACCTGCTCGTCACCGCCACCATGACCCCGGACCACTTCGCCCCTGGCATCGCCGGACTGGTGCAATCGGGTCTCGGTCTCGGCCATGTCGCCGCATTCGACATCCGTCAGCAGTGCAGCGGTTTCTTGTACGCCCTCGACCTCGCCGACTCGATGATCGTCTCGGGCAAGGCGGAAACGGCGCTGGTTGTCGGCGCCGAGGTGCACGCCGGGTTCCTGCCATGGAGCCAGGCGACCTGGGACCGCTTGCTGGGTAGGAACGAGAAGCCCTTGAGCGATGCCGACTATGCGCGCAACACCGAGCATCGGGGGTGGAGCGTCATCTTCGGCGACGGCGCAGGAGCGATGGTGCTGCGCCGTGGCGACCGCGGGGACGAAGGGCTGCTGGCGACGTCCCTCCACACCGACGGGGCCGGGTTCGAGCTGATCTGGGTGCCCGGGATCGGATTCAAACAGCGGCCCTACGTCAGCTCCGAGCAACTCGAGCGCGACGCCCATCTGCCGGTGATGGACGGCGGCTCACTGTTCCGAAGCGCAGTCCGTCTGATGCCCGAGGCTGCCCGGGAGGTCACGGCGCGCTCCGGCCTCACCATCGACGACGTCGACGTCGTCGTCGCCCATCAAGCGAACGAACGGATTCTCGAAGGCATGAGACGCCAGCTCGGGGTCGGCGCCGAGAAGGTGCCTTCCAACATCGGTGGTTACGGGAACACGACCGCGGCCACCCTGCCCATCCTCTACCACGAGCTTCGCCAGGCTGGGCGGGTCGGGCCTGGCAGGCTTGTGTGCTTCGCCGCCTTCGGTGCCGGTGCCCACTACGGAGCAGCGCTCTACCGGGAACCCGCCGGCCGATAGGCAAGACTCCGCGGTCAGATGGTCTCTGCTCTCTTCTTCATCTGGGCGTTCGTAGCCGCGTTGTTGACGATCAACGCGCTGCGACCCCCTGTGCCGCCGGGTAAGGGCTTTCCTCCGTTGTGGCTGCCCGGGATGATCGTCTCCGAACTGGCGCCCTGGCTCCTGGTGGGGCGTGCCCTCATCGGCTCCGCCTTCATCGCTGCTGGGGGGCTCGAACGCACGGTAGGGATCGCTGCTCTGCCGCTCTACGCCGCAGCCATGCTCGGGACAGGGCCCCTGATGGCACGATCGTGGGTGTCGGCGCGAAACGCCGGCATGGCCCCTTCGCCTCTGGGTCTCTTCCGGGTGAGGAGTAGTCCACCGGTTGGCACGTTGATCACGCCTGACCTGGCCTATTGGGACGATCTGACCCTCGATGCCTACCGCCTGGCCGGCCGGTCGCCCGGACCGGCCATGGTCTACGTCCATCCCGGATCCTGGATGCGGGGCCGCCCGGGTCGTCAGGCTCGCGCCCTCCTCCACGACCTCGTCGACGCAGGCTGGGTGGTGCTGGACATCAGATACCCACTCTCACCGCAGGCCACCTTCCCCGAGCATCTCATCGGGGTCAAGCGCGCCATCGCCTGGGCGAAGAGCCATGGCAGCGACCTGGGGATCGACCCGGGGAAGGTCGCCATCGGCGGGGCCTCCTCCGGGGCGCATCTGGCCGCCCTCGCCGCCCTCACCTGGGATCACCCCGATCTCCAACCCGGTTTCGAGGAGGCCGACACCTCGGTCATTGCCTGTGCTCCCCACTACGGGATCTACGACCTCCTGGTGAGGAACGGAACCCGCTACGACTGGCCCTTCATCGCCAGGCACGTGATGAAGGCCCGACCTGCGGATGCGCCGGACCTATACCGGCTCGGCTCGCCCATCGACCTGGTCCGCTCCGACGCCCCACCCTTCCTGGTCGTACACGGCGACTTCGACTCCGTGGTCCTCGCCGCAGAGTCACGACACTTCGTGGCCGCGATGCAGTCGGCTGGGGCGCCGGTGCGTTACCACGAAGTGGTCGGTGGCCAGCACGGGTTCGACGCCATCTCCGCGCTTCGGGCCCGAGCGGTAGGCCGGCTCGTTTCCCGATTTCTCATCGATGTCGCGGGGCACTGACCGGCACTCATCCGCCTCATCGGTCGGCTTCGAAGAGAAGACGTAACCACGCCCGAGGCCCGAGTTCGAGGCCGAGACATTCGAAGGGAAACAACGATGAGAACACGACTTCTGGCCTTCACGGCCATTGTCGCCCTGGTCGCCGCTTGTGCCGGCGAGAGCGAGAGCACCACGACGACCGAAGAGGTCGCTGCACCGACCTCGACCGCGGCGCCCACCACCACGATGGCAGCGCCGACCACCAGCGAGGCCATGGAGATGAGCATCGTGGAGACCGCAGATACAGCGGGGACCTTCACCACACTCCTGGCGGCGGCCGAGGCAGCAGGCCTGGTCGATACTCTGGAAGGGGAGGGGCCGTTCACGGTGTTCGCCCCCACCGACGAGGCGTTCGCCGCCCTGCCCGAAGGCACGGTAGAAGGACTACTCGAGGATCCCGAAGCCCTGAGCAACATCCTGCTCTATCACGTCGTCTCCGGCGAGGTGACCTCTGATCAGGTGGTCACCATGGACTCTGCAACCACCGTCCAGGGAGCCGATCTGACCATCGCCGTCGATGGCGAGTCGGTCATGGTCAACGACGCGACGGTGGTCTCGGCCGACATCATGGCTTCGAACGGTGTCATCCACGTCATCGATGCCGTTCTCCTTCCCCCAGACGCCTGACCCTCCCTCCCAGGTCAGGTCAGCAGAGAGGGGACCCGGTCTCGCCGGGTCCCCTCCTCTCGTTTGAGCAGATGAGAGCTCCGCTACCTCGGGGCAACCGGAAGGGGCTGCTTGAAGCGCCCGGGCTGGATCTCCTCGCCACAGCGAAGGAGGGCGAGCTGCCACGAGGGCGAAGAGCCGAGCGCCCAACGAAGCCCCGCCACCGCCCACCGGCCGGTGGCGACCGCCCCGGGTGTCCTCCTGACTCCAAGGATGTGGCGAATTCGAGACGGGATGGTTGCCACGGCGGCTTCGAGGAGGATGCGATACCCGGCCCTGAGGCCGCGGTCGAGCGGGGGATCGGTGAGGAAGTCGACCGCCTCGCTCATCTCGGGTGAAGGGGACAGGTCGGGATGGAGCTCGATCCATCGGGAGAGACCCTGCGCCGTGGTCGGCATCGGCTCCGAGCCGAGGAGGGCGCCGACCCTGGTCTGCTCCATGACGAATCGATCCTCTTCCGCCGGGTCGAGCGCTGTGTCCCCGAAGTGGCGATGGGTCACCAGGAACGACTCGGTCAGTGCGTTGTGGACCCAGGCCGAGAGCCCCGGATCGGAGGCGTCGTAGGGGATGCCTCGACTCGACACGCCGGAGATGACCCGATGAACCCGGCCAACCTGCGTCACGGCATGCTCCACCTCAGACATCGCTCCGTAGGTTGTGGCGGTCACATATGCCGAGGTGCGTGACAACCGGCCCAATGGGTCCTCCCGGTAGCGGGAGTGGTCTCCGACCCCGGCCACCACCTCGGGATGAGCCGCCTGGACCAGCAGTCCCCTGATCCCGCCCACGAAGGCGGCCGTGTCACCGATCACCTGCCAGGAGATCGATCCCGGGCCGAGGAGACCGGGGTCGCCGGGATGATCGAGGCTCCCGGCCAACGGATAGGGGGCATGGGAGAACGGTGACGTGGCTGCTCGTGCGACCGAGCGTCGCAGTTCTTCGACGATACGCTGGAGGGAGGGCACGAGCACCGCGACAGACCTCATCAGGCCTCTATGACAGAGACCACGTCTCCTTCGCTGCTGATGACGCCGCCTGCCCGTTCCCGGGTCAGGGCGAACCCGGCTACCTCGCCGGACCAGGTGAAGCGGGCCGGCTCGGGATCGTTGCCCAGCACCCCGGCCGAGATGACCTGCTCATCAGGTGTGATCACCCACAGCTGATAGGTGCGGTCTTCGTCGAGCGGGTCGAGGGAGTCGGCGGGGAGCACGAAGCCCTCGCCGTCGGGGCTGAGGACGACCTGCGCCACCGATCCATCATCGGTCTCGAAGTCCGCAACGATCGCACCCGGCTCCTCGGCTGCCGACTCGGCAGCAACGATCACACCTTCGGGGCCTGAGAGATCGTTGATCGTTCCTCGCTGGAACACGGCCAACCCGGCGAAGATCAGCGCCGCAGCAGCGGCGATGGACGCGAACCACATGGCGCCCTTGCCCTTCCGGGAAGAGGCTTCCTCGAGCGAGATCACCTTGGCCGAGCTCGACTCGCCCTCTATCTCGGCTTCGATCCGGTCCCAGACGCCAAGAGGAGCAGGGACATCGGAAGTCAAGGTCGCGGTCACCGAATAGAGCGTGGAAAGCTCGGTGGAGCACACCTCGCAGTTCGAGACATGGGCATCGACTTCGGCCAGCTGATCTCCCTCGAGCGCATCGAGGGCATGGATGGGGAGCAACTCGAGGATCTGCTCGTGGGTCACGTGGCCACCCCTTGCAACGAGCTGGAGAGCTTGCGCATGCCACTGCGGATCCTGCTCTTGACCGTCCCTTCCGGCTCACCCATGCGCCTGGCGACCTCCACGTAGCTGAGACCCCCGAAATAGGCCATGGCGATCGCCTTTCGCTCGCCCTCGGGGAGATCGTCGAGCGCGCTGCGCACTTCGGCGGACAGCTGGCGCGTGATCACCTCGTCCTCCAGGTCGAAGCGATCCGGCTCGGGGGGCTGCAGCTCCCGTCTGGCCCTCGCCTCCTCCGACCTCACGATGTCGACGGCTCGACGATGGGCGATGGTGAGCAGGAAGGTCCGCAACGAGCCACGAGTGGGGTCGTATCTGTCCGGTGACTTCCAGAATCCGACGAAGGTGTCCTGCACGACGTCTTCGGCCAGGGCCTGGTCCCTCAAGACTCGAAATGCCAGCGAGGCCACCGCGCCACCGTGCCCTTTGTAGAGCTCTTCGAGCGCGGAGACGTCACCCGACGCCACCCGGCCGGCCATCTCCGCGTCGTATCGATTCAAGTCGCCCCAAGTGATGCTCGCCTCGACCACCGACCCTCGATGATAGAGAAGGCCCGGTCGACACGATCGATGGGCATCTCACGTCACCTCCATCACTGGTTGTTCGGAAGAGAGGCGCCGTGTGGATTACATGGCCAGGCCTACTTGCTGACATCGCCTTCGTGTCTGGCGAGGTCGACCGTGGAGGTCTGATCGACGGTCACGAATGCACTCGGATTTGCCTGGTGGATGAGCCTGGTTGCCGAGGAGACCTCCTTTCTCGGCACCACGCAGAAGGTAACCCGGACCTCGCCGAGCAGACCGTCGCCGTTGAGCACCGTGGCTCCATATCCGCGCTCCCTGAGAAGCGGGGCAACCGGCTCGGTATCAACGGGGGCAACGATCCGGATCAACGAGTGACCCAGCGCGATCCATTCCTCCACCACCGAGCCTGCATAGGTCCCGGCGGCGAACCCGAGAGCGAAGGCGACCATGCGAGCCGGGTCATCGAGGGCGTCGAAGACCCTGGCAATGGCCAGCACCCATATCAGCGCCTCGACGAAGCCGAGAAGAGCTGCCGGAATACGGCGGCCCCGGCCGAGCAGCACGATGCGCACTGTCGACATGCCGACGTCGAGCAGCCGAAGGACGAAGATGACGACCAGGTCGAGGAAGGCCTCCATCGGCCGTCACGGTACGGCGCAGGGCCGGGCAGAGAGGGGAATGGGTGGCGCAGCGAGCCGAAGAATCAGCTGTCGAGGTCGTCCCTGCGGCGCTCCAGGCCGGTGACGATGGCCCAGGCGATGAGTAGGGCGAGCACGGCTGCCCAGACCCAACTCGCCTTGATTATCTCCACCGCCATGTTGTAGTCGGCCTGGAAGTCGACCCCGTTGATCGAAGAGACGCTTCTCAGATCGCCATAGAGGTCGCCCTGGAAATTGGCCTGGAGCCCACGGGCCGCGGCGCGGATCCCGCTGCCGTCCGCTGTGGGGCCCGTGCCGGTACTCGACTCATCCGGTCCCAGCTGGGGGATCGTCGTGGTGCTGGTGGTGACTGCTCCACCCACTCCTGGGCTCTCCCGATCGGGAGAGACGAGGGTGGAACTGGTCGACGGTGTCGTGGTGCTGGTCGTGGTCGACGAGGTGGTGGAGGTCGAGACCCCCTCCTGACGAGTCGTGGTCGTGGCCCGAGGCGTCGATGTGGTTGTGGTCGAATCTGGTTTCGTCGTCGTGGTGGCCGTCGCGGAGGTCGTTGTGGTCGTCTCGTCGATCGTGGTGGTGGTAGTCGATCCGCCTTCATCGTCATCGTCTTCGCCGGCAGACAGACCCCTTAGCTCGACGTTGTCGATGTAGACCGAACTGCCCAACAGGGTCGAGGTGAAGCGGAACCTCAACCGGAAGTCTTCGGAGCTGAACTCCCCGATGTCAATGGTGGGGTGATCGGTGAACTCGGACTCCAACGAGTATTCCTTCACTGTCTCCCAACCCTGGCCGCCATTCACCTGGACCTGCAGCTCCGAGCCCAGGAGAGACCCGGTGGCCTTGATGTCGAAGCAGAGCTCCAGCTCGCTCAGACCGCTCGTGTCGGCGCGCCGGGTTGCCCCGATCGGCCCGCTGAGCAGGGTGGTGAGGGCACTGATCTGCATGCAATTCCCGGAGGCGCAATGACCCGAACTGACCACTCGCACGTTCCCGAACTTCTCGTCGTCGTCGTCCCCGTTCTCCTGCCAGTTGCCGGACCAGGGCAGGGAGCCATCAGAACCGCCCCACCCGATCGAGGTGAACTTGTCCTTGATGTTGTCGTACGAGGTTGCGCCGGCCGCGAGCCCTGACACGGCGATGACCAGGACGAAGGTGAGGACGATCAGTCGTCTCATGCCGACATGACCCGGATCACGTCGGCGACCGAGATCTCCTCGGTCTCGGTCGGCGCCTCGACACCCCCTGCGAGGAGCGGCAGGGTCACGGTGAAGTAGCTCTTCTGGGCGAACCGCTGGTAGGAGAGCCGGCCGCCGAGCAGGGCGGTGAGACGGGATGCCACCCCCAGACCCAGACCGAGGGTCCCGGTCATCAGAGTGGCCCGCCCATTGTGGATGAATCGATCGAAGAGCTTCTCCAGGCGGTCATCGGGGACACCAGGCCCGTCGTCCCAGACCTCGATGTCGACCACACCTTCGCCCGTGGTCACCTCGACACCCACGTTGGGGCCTCCATGGCGGGCGGCGTTGGATATCAGATTGATGAGGACGTGTCGGAGGCGGGCGGCGTCGGTGGCGACGAAGGCATCCTGCGTGGACCGCTTGATGGTCATGCCGGCACGCTCGAAGGGGAGGAGCGCAGACTCGACGACCTCGGAGACCTTGGTAGGGGTGAGCTCGATCTGCATGCCCGTGCTCTCCAAACGAGCGGCAGCGAGGAGGTCGTCCACCATCCTGGTCATCTCAGCCGCCTCGTTGGCGATGATCTGGGACAGCTCGAGCGATGTCGCCGCGTCGGAGGCGCCGCCATCGGTCAATATCTCGGCGAAGCCATAGATGGAGGTGAGCGGGGTGCGGAGCTCGTGGGAGAGCCCGGCGATGAACTCGTCCTTGGCCCGCCCGATCTCCCTCTCCTTCTCCAGCTCGAGATCGGCCTTGAGCCTGAGCTCACGAACCTGGCTGCGAGCGATCCGCCGGTAGATGAAGACGGCTGCAGCCGGGATCCCCAGCATCAGAAAGAACTTGATGAACTCCGTCATCCGGCTGGCCCCTGCGGTGTTGGCCTCGATCTGAGCCTGGATGTCGGCTTGCTCCGCCCTCAGGGAGTCGACGAGCTCGAGGTAGGACGTCTCGACGTCACCCATGAGCAGGGACTTGGCCGTCTGGTGGTCGCCAGAGTCGAGGGCGGCCATGACCTGGTCACCGCCGGCCACGAAGTGGGTCAGTAGGGCGGTGGACACCCTCGACCCGCCCGAGTCCCTCAGCTGAGCCAGCCGCTCCTGGGCGTCGGCGGCCTCGGTGAGGGCGGCGGCGACATCGGCGTCGGTCACCAGGTCGGCACCGGCCAACTCGGTGAAGGTGGTGGCCTGGACCAGTGCGGCCCGAGTCAGGGCGGCGGTGCCAAGCGAGGCGTTGGTCCAATGAAGGTCTTCGGCGTTGCCCGCCACACGGGCGGCACCGACCGAGTTGGCGAAGGCGAGACCCACCACGAGCACGACCAGAAGCAATGTCGCTCCGATGGCGACACCGGCTGCGCGCCTATGCGCAGTAGGACGAATCGGGCGCTCCGCTCCCATACGAGATGTATCGGCCCTAGTGGCGTTTTTTCTTGAGGGGCCGGGCGGACTCTTGACTCGGCCGACTCGCCTACTAAGGCCGGTGATAGGGAATCCCGGGAGGGCAGCGGAGGTTCCCGACTGCATCGTGTCAGACGAAGAGGCCAAGACCGGCCAGGGCCGCGTGCGTGTCGAGCGATCCGGCAAGAGAGTGCGCGTCATGCTCGGTGGCGTGACCGTCGCCGACAGCCGGGCTCCCCTCCTGGTTTGGGAGGTGCCCTACTACCCCACCTACTACTTCCCACCGTCCGACGTCAACACCGACCTGTTGGTCCCCACCGGCGAGGTCAGGCATTCACCGAGCCGCGGGGAGGCGACCCAGTACGTGGTCAAGGCAGGCGGCTCGGAGGGGTCTGCCTACGCGTTCCACGACTCCAAGATCCCCGAAAGCGTCGATCACTACGTGTTCATCTGGCGAACGATGGACCACTGGTTCGAGGAAGACGAAGAGGTGTATGTCCATGCCCGGGACCCGTACACCCGCATCGACATCCTGCCATCCAGCCGTAGGGTGCGGATCGAGCTCGACGGGGTGACCGTGGCCGATTCCACCCACCCTTCCCTCCTCTTCGAGACCGGCCTACCCACCCGTTACTACCTCCCCAAGGTTGACGTCCGGATGGACCTGCTCACAGCGACCGATCACGCCACCGCCTGCCCCTACAAGGGCACCGCCCGCTACTGGACGGCCTCGGTGAATGGTGAGGACCACGTCAACATCGCCTGGGCGTACGACTACCCGCTCCCCGAGTCGCAGAGGATCGGCGGGATGATCGCCTTTTACAACGAGAAGGCCGACATATACCTGGACGAAGAGCTCCAGGAGCGGCCCAAGACCAAGTTCTCCTGAGGGCCTGCCGCCCCCGCCATGACCGCCCCGGTCACCGCGACTCCAGTCCCAACCGTTGATTCAGCATCTCCGTGATCGGCCAAGCCCCATCCGAGGTGTTCGAGATCGTCGTGTGAGTCAGACGCTGCCCGGGGTCGTGGACAGTGCGGAAGGAAACCCCCGCGTCGCTGCCTACCAGCATCACCGCATCGGTCGAAGGGCTGAGCCAGAAGCCGAGCCCGTAGCGGTCCCCATGGCTCGTCACACTGCGCGGGCGCACCATCTCGGCCACCCATTCCAGCGGGACGATGCGTCCAGCAAAGAGCGCACGCCAAAGTGAGCTGACGTCGGCCGCAGTCGAATAGATGCCGCCGTCTCCGGACCCGCGCACAGGAAGGTGGAACACATTGCTCCTCAATACACCTTCCATCTCCACATAACCCAGGGCGGTTCGTCCCGGCAGGTCGTCGGAACGGAAGAACTCGGTGTCGTCCATGCCGGCCGGCATGCAGACGCGCAAGCCGACCAGATCGTGGAACGGGATCCCACTCACCCGCTCCGCGATGAGGGCGAGGACGACGAACCCACCATTGCAGTAGGAGAACCGCTCGCCCGGGGCGAACACCTGTGGGTAACCGTCCAGGATCGCCAGGTACTGCTCGGTCGCCGCCAGCTGCTGGACCGGAACCGCGATGGCATAGTCGGCCAGTTGATAAGTCTCCTCGTCGAGATAGTCGCCGATTCCCGAGCGGTGGGAGAGGAGATGCTCGACCGTGACCTCGTCGTCGATCATGGGAAGATCGGTGCCGAGGGCCGACCGCGCCGTGGTCGAGAGCTCGATGGCGCCATCGACGATCAGACTCACCACCGCCAGGGCGGTCAAGCCCTTTCCACCACTGGCCAGCCCGAAGCGGGTATCGATCTCATTCGGAATGACCCAACCTCGGTGCGCCAGGCCGTAGGCACGGGCCAGCTGAACATCGCCGTCCCGGTCGACCTGGACCACCCCGGAGAAGCCGGTCGCAGCTGCCAGGGAATCGACTTCCTCAACGAGGACGGTCATCGGGACGACCCTGATGCAATGCCCTATACGCCCTTCGGCTGCGGCCAGCTGCGCGCTGCCTCGTTGACCATTGAATCGAACTTGAGCCCCATGAGAATCACCCCGGCCGCCCCGGCGTCTCTTGCGCGCCCCTCCAGCTCTGCGGTCAGCTCCCAGCCGAGTTTGCGCCCGACGTCAGGGGCCAGCCCGGAGAGTCGGCCCCTGAGCCGGTCGGTGACCGGCACCGACCCGATCGACTCCATCTGCTCGACCCATGTGGTGCTGAACGGGGGGATGATCATCACCAGGACGGGTGGGTCCCCGGGCTGGAGTTTGAGCCGGTCCATGTATCGCTCGACCACATCGGGGTCGAGGATCGGGCCGGTGACGAAGAACTGGGCCCCCAGCTCGATGCGACGGCGAAACTGCCACTCGCGAAACCGGGTGGGCATCCCCACCTCGAAATCGGGGAGCTCCTCCTGCAGCTCCCTGAGGTGCTCGACGATCTCGTAGTGATGGGCGAGATGATCGACGTGGGGGACCGTGTCGCCGATGACCACGAGGAAGGAGTCGACCCCATTGCCGAGAGCGCCCCTCACCTCGGACTCGATGGCGAGGATGTTGCGGTCGCGGGTGGAGACGACCACGGTGGGGTGGACGTCAGGGGTGTCGTGGGTTATCCGGGCCGAAAAGGCGTAGGGCGAGACCCGGATCCGCCCGAAGACGTTGTCGGTCACCAACACATGGCTCCAGGTCGGCGAAAGGCTCCGGTGCTGGAGATTGGGCAGCTCGGGAGGATTCACCTCGGCGATTCGCAGCCAACCCTCGGCCTCAGTCAGCATCTCTCAGCTCGCTCGGCTTGCGGGCGACGAAATACTTCGCCTGTGGGTGGTGGCAGATGATGGCCGACGTGGTCTGCTCGGGCTGATACTGATAGAAGGTCTCCTCGCCGACGGTGATCCCTATCCGGTCGGCGCCGAGGAGATAGGCGACCTTCTCGTTGTCTTCCAGATCGGGACAGGCCGGGTAGCCCCAGGAGAACCTGCCTCCTCGATACTGCTGCCGGAAGAGACCGAGCAGCGAGGGCCCGTCCTCATCGGCGAACCCCCACTCCTCCCTGATCCGATGGTGCCAGTGCTCGGCGAGCGCCTCGGCCAGCTCGACCCCGAGCCCGTGGAGCAGGAGGTAGTCCGTGTAACGGTCGGCCTCGAAGAGCTCCTTGGTCCGCTCCGAAATACGGCCACCCATGGTGACGATGTGAAAGGCGGCGTAGTCGACCTCCTCCCCGACCGGCCGGAAGAAGTCGGCGATGCACAAATAGGGGTCCTCCTGCTGGCGAGGGAAACCGAACCGGGTCAGCTCCGTGCCACCACGCTCGTCGTCCCAGATCACCAGGTCGTCACCGTCGGCGTTGGCGGGGAAGTAGCCATAGACCACCTTGGGATGGAGGAGGTCCTGGGCGCGCGCCTTGGCCACCTGGTCGCGGAGCAGCGGGGTGAGCCGCTGCTTGAACTCGGGGTCCCGCTCTCCCTTCTCGGGCCGGTACTGCCACTGATTGCGAAACAGGGCCGTCAGGTTGAGATAGGGGACGATCTCGTCGATGGAGACGCCGCGGACCACCCTGGAGCCGATGAAGGGAGGAGCGAAGATCTGGTTGTCCCTCTTGACGTCGGGAGAGCGACTCGGGATCTGCCCGCGTTCGGTCTCCACGACCTCGTGCTTCCGCGGGCTGATGGGGAGGGGCGCCGGCTCTCCGGCAACGATCTTTCCCATGGCATCCAACCCCGCGAATGCGTTCTTGCCGTAGTAGAGCGGGCCCTTGTAGCGGGAGCGCAGGTCGGCCTCCACGTAGTTCCTGGTCAATGCCGCCCCTCCGAGGAGGACTGGCACGTCATCGAGTCCGCGCCGGGCCAGCTCCTCGAGGTTGTCCCTCATGATCAGCGTGCTCTTGACCAGAAGACCGCTCATCCCGATCGCATCCGCCGACGTCTCCTCGAGCTTGGCGATCATCTCGGAGATCCCCACCTTGATGCCCAGGTTGTGCACCTCGTAGCCGTTGTTGGTAAGGATGATGTCGACCAGGTTCTTGCCGATATCGTGAACGTCCCCGGACACGGTGGCGAGCACGATCCGGCCTCGGGTCGCCCCGTCGGCTTTCTCCATCAGCGGCTCGAGATGGGCAACCGCCTTCTTCATGGTCTCGGCCGACTTGAGGACGAAGGGAAGCTGCATCTCCCCGCTGGCGAAGAGGTCACCTACCGTCTTCATCCCGTCGAGCAGATACTCGTTGATGATGTCGAGGGGCGCCGTCCCCTCGCCAAGAGCTACGTCGAGATCGGCCACCACGTCTCGCTGGTCACCGTCGATGATCCTCCGCGCCAGCCGCTCTCCCACCGGCAAGTGGTCGTAGGCGTCATCGGCAATCTCGACGGTCTCCACTCCGGCGAACAGCTCGAGCAGCTTCTCCAAGGGGTCGTAGCCTTCGGATCGGCGGTCATAGATGAGATCGAGGCAAACCTGCCGCTGCTCCGGGTCGATCCGGTTCAGCGGCTCGATCTTGCCGGCATGGACGATGGCGGCGTCGAGGCCCGCCTCCACCGCCTCGTGGAGGAAGACCGAGTTGAGGATGCGACGGGCGGCAGGGTTGAGCCCGAACGACACGTTGGAGACCCCGAGCACGGTTCGCACCCCGGGTAGCTCCGACTTGATCTGTCGGATCGCCTCGATCGTGGCGATGCCATCCCGGCGCAGATCGTCGTCACCCGTGGTGAGAGGGAAAGTCAAAGCGTCGAAGATGAGATCCTCGGAGCGAAGCCCGTAGCGGTCCACCGCCAGGTCGTGGATGCGATGCGCGATTCGAATCTTCCACTCCAGGGTGCGTGCCTGGCCCTCCTCGTCGATGAGCAGGCAGATGACGGCTGCCCCGTGCTTGCGGGCGAGCCCGAAGACGCGGTCCAGCCGCGAGCCCTGACCTTCCCCATCCTCGAGGTTGGCACTGTTGAGCAGGCTGCGCCCGCCGAGACGCTCCAGCCCGGCCTCCATCACCTCGGGCTCGGTCGAGTCGAGGACCACCGGTGCCGCCACGTCTGTGGCAAAGGCGGATGCCAGCCTCGACATGTCGGCCACCCCGTCGCGACCGACGTAGTCGACGCACAGATCAACCAGGTGCGCCCCCTCTTTCACCTGCTCCTGCCCGACGGATACGCACCCTTCCATGTCCTCGGCGAGAAGCGCCTCTTTGAACGCCCGAGAGCCGTTCGCATTCGCCCTCTCCCCGATGATCAGGAACGACGTGTCCTGATCGAACGGAACCTGGCTGTAGAGGGAGGCTGCCGATGGGATCCGCTCCGGGTTCCGCTGGAGGGGTTGTGACGCCCGGACCCGGTCCACCACAGCCTTCAGATGGGCCGGAGTGGTGCCACAGCAGCCGCCGATCACGCCGATGCCCATCTCGGCCACGAACTCGCCCAGATGGTGGGCCAGATCGTCGGGACCGAGGTCGTAGGCCATCTGGCCGTCCACCACGTGGGGAAGCCCGGCGTTGGGGATGGCAGACACAGGGATAGTCGAGTGTCGTGCCAGATGCCGCAGCGGCTCGTACATCTCGGCCGGGCCGGTGGCGCAGTTGAGGCCGATCACGTCGGGCCCCATCGCTTCCAAGGCGGTGAGAGCCGCTCCTATCTCGGTACCGGGGAGCATCCGCCCGGTGAGCTCGATCGTGACCTGGACCTGGAGCGGGATCTCGACTCCTGTCGCCCGCATCGCCCTACGCGAGCCTTCGATGGCAGCCTTGGCCCCGAGCAAGTCGAACTGGGTCTCGATGATGAGCAGGTCGACCCCACCCTCGATCAGCCCAGATGCCTCGACCTCGTAGGCCTCCGCCAGGCGGCTGAAGGTGATCTGGCCCAGAGTTGCGAACTTGGTCCCCGGCCCGATCGACCCGGCAACGAAGCGTGGCCGCCCATCACCCTTCACGTATCGGTCGACTGTCTCGCGAGCAAGGCGAGCCCCGGCTGCGGCGATCTCGTACGACTGCTCCTCCAGCCCGTACTCCCCGAGGGGGACGGCAAAGGCACCGAAGGTATTGGTCTCCACGACGTCGACACCGACGTCGAGAAACGAGGCGTGGAGGGCGCGGATCACGTCGGGGCGCCGAAGGTTCAGCAACTCGTTACATCCTTCGAGCGAGGGCCCGCCGAAGTCGTCGGCGGTGAGGCCGGCTGTCTGGAGATTCGTCCCTGTGGCGCCGTCGTAGATGACCACCCCGTGGGCCACGGCATCGAGATAGGCGCTCACGGGGCTACTCGACCTATCGCTTGGATACGGCATGAAGGCGGGCTCTCGCTCACCAGTCACTCCTCTTTTGTTTCTCTCGAAACGCTTGAAGAGCGCCGGGAGCCGTTGGGGCCCCAGGCAACTCATCGATCCAGGCATTGGCACCGTGCTTGCGCCGGTTGCCGCGGTTTCGTCGGGCCTGATCCCTCAACCGCTCAAGATGAGCGCTTCGTGGAACATAGGCTATTGGATGGCGGCGGGAATGTGCAAGACCACGCCCGTTGACTTAACTGGCCGGGCGGGATACCTTTCTCACCGATGAGCTTCTGGCTGATGACGGGGACGACGACCACGACCGCAAGGCCGTGCGACTCGACCGTGTAAGCAGCCGCCAGACACGAAGACGAGATCCGCACCGGCCACCGGGGCGGATCTTTTTTGATTGCCACGGGCGCTGGACCTCCCAATGGAGCCGACATGAGACAACCAAGGCAACGACCGGGACCCCGGCCATGACAGTCAGGGTCGGGGTGCTCGGTGGTGGCACCGTGGGCGGGGCCCTGGTGGCGCGCCTCGTCGCCGACAGGGATGCGATACGGCTCAAGTCGGGCATCGATCTGGAGGTGAGGAAGGTCGCGGTCCGCGATCTGAGCAAGCCCCGCTCATTCAGTCTCAAGTCGGATCGGGTGACCGATGACGCCTGGTCGGTGGTCACCGACCCCTCCATCGACGTGATCGTCGAAGCGATGGGTGGGCTCGATCCGGCCGGGGAGCTGATCCTCGCCGCGGTGCGAGCCGGGAAGCCGGTCGTGACCGCCAACAAGGAGCTGATCGCGACGCGGGGCGAGGAGATCATCGAGGCGGCCAAGCGAAGTGGCGTCTCGGTGATGTACGAGGCGGCGGTCGGGGGCGGAATCCCCGTGATCCGGCCTTTGGCGGAGAGTCTGGCGGGCGAGGACATCGACGTCGTGAGCGGGATCGTCAACGGCACCACCAACTACATCCTCACGGCGATGACCAAAGAGGGGCGCAGTTATGAGGATGCGTTGGCCGAAGCACAGCGGCTCGGGTACGCCGAGGCCGACCCGGCAGCCGACGTCTCCGGTCGTGACGCCGCCTTCAAGACCTCGATCCTCGCAGGCCTCGCCTTCGGCGAGCGCGTCGACCCCTGGGAGGTTGCTTGTGAGGGAATCGAGGGGGTCACCGCCGAGGATGTGGCCGCCGCCACGTCTCGGGGAGAGGTGATCAAGCTGATCGGGTCGGCTCGGCGCGGGACCGACGGCCGGGTGGAAGCCAGGGTCGAGCCGATCAACCTGCCCGCCGAGCACCCGCTGGCCGGGGTCAACGGGGTGACCAACGCGATCTTCATCGAGGGCCCGTCGGTCGGCCGTCTCCTCTTCACCGGCCCCGGGGCGGGCGGGGAGCCCACTGCCAGCGCCATCCTCGGCGACCTGATCCAGGTTGCCTCGCGCGGGAGGGGCCCTCGTAAGCGGTCCCCACACGATCCCAAGCCGACACGGCCGGTACTTCACCGCTGAGGTCGGGTCTTCGGTTCATTCGAGCCCTCTCTCCTCCATCCCGGCCAGCACCCGGTCGACGGACTCGTCTGGAGACAACCGACTCGTGTCGATGACCACGTCCGCCGCCCGCTCATACCGGGCGGCGCGATGTCCGAGACTCTCCCCCGGCCCGATGACACGGCGCCGCTCGCCCTCGGCGGCCCTCACGGCCAGGACTTCGGCGGCCGCGGTCAGCCAGACGCAATAGACCCCCTCGAGAAGACTGGAGCCCTCCGGACCGTCCAGAACGGATGCGGCTGCGGCGATGACGGGGGCCGGCACCGAGCCCAACGCCTCTCTCAGGACATCCAACTCCAGCCGGTGGAGGGTCTCGATCCCCTCCGAGTCGGCGATCTCCCGGCCGGAAAGCCCGGTGCGAGCTTCGAGCATCCGGTCCGAATCGAGGAATTCCCGCCCCAGGGCACCGGCGAGTGCCGTTCCCACGGTCGTCTTCCCGGAGCCCATCGCTCCGATCAGGACGATCGGAGCGGTCTCAGCTCCCAAGGGTGGGCTCGATCCACTGGGCCAGGTCCAATTCCGAGCGAAGAGAACCTCCCTCCACCATCACCCAGCCCGGGACGGGCCGATCGGCGAAGATCAGAGGTCGCGCCCCCGGCTCGGCCAGAGCCGGCTGCCACCGCTCCCTTCCCACGTTGAGGCACAGATCGTCATCGAGGACGGCGGCGACGAGTCTCCCGTCGACGAAGTAGCCGGTCCCGGAGAGCAGGCGGCCCTCGCTGACGTCACCCCGACCCTCGAGATAGGCCTCGATCCGTGCGCCCAAGTCGGTCATTCGGAGCGGGAATCTAGGTCGCGGACCTCGCGGGCCGGCTCATCCGAGCGAGGGGACCTCGACCGTCTCCACGCGAACCGGCTCCCGGGGCCGGCCCGAGGCCGAGATCACCCAGAACCTGGCGCTCTCCTGGTCCCAATCCTGCAGGATCCGGGCAGACACCGGGCTGGAAGTGCTGTCGCGGTGCGCCACGAGGAGCGACTCGATCTCAGCCAGATCCGCCTCGTTGGGGCGACGGGCCGAGGGTGCCGTATCGGCGAGCATCGCCTTCAGGCTCAGGTCGGGATCCCAGACATAGGCGACGCCACCGGTCATGCCGGCGGCGAAGTTCCGACCGACGGCGCCGGTGACGAGGACCTTGCCCCCGGTCATGTACTCGCAGCCATGGTCCGAGCAACCCTCGACCACCGCGGTGGCGCCCGAGTTGCGAACCGCGAAACGCTGACCGACCCGGCCTGCCAGATAGGCCTTGCCCCCGGTTGCCCCGTAGAGCACCGCATTCCCGGCGGCGTGGGGCACGGATTCCCCCGATCTCCTCGGTGAGACCGAGATGGCGCCGCCCCCCATCCCCTTGCCCAGATAGTCGTTGGAGGTTCCCTCGAGACGGAGATCGACGCCACTACAGAGCCAGGCACCGAAGCTCTGGCCGGCCGTCCCGGCCAGCTTGACCACGATGGTTCCTTCCGGGAGTCCATCCGCCCCGTACCTCTCGGTGATCTCACCTGAGAGACGGGCGCCGATGGCCCGGTCGACGTTGCGGATGGGATAGGCGAGCTCCACCCGCTCGCCGGCTGCGATCGCCTCGCGACAGTCGGCGGCCATGCGCACCGCGAGACTCGACAGAGGGACCTTGCGGTACCCCTCATGGCGCTTGCCACCCCGGGAGGCGGTCAGCATGGCGGACAGATCGGCCGAGAGAGGGTGCTGGGGATCGATCGGGCGGAGCAGGTCGGCCCGGCCCACCAATTCCGCCATGGTCCGGATGCCGAGACCGGCCATGTGCCGCCTCGCCTCTTCGGCCAATCGACGGAACAGCAGCACCACCTGGTCGGCCGACCCGGTGAACTTGGCTCTCAGATCCTCCTGCTGGGTGGCGATGCCCACCGGGCACGTGTTGAGATGGCACTGCCTGACCATCTTGCAGCCCATGGCCAGCAAGGGCAGCGTCCCGAACCCGAACCTCTCCGCTCCGAGCATGGCGGCGATCACGATGTCCCGCCCGGTGCGGAGCCCCCCATCGGTCTCGAGCAACACGCGCGACCTCTGTCCGTTGGCGATGAGGACCTGATGGGCCTCGGCCAGACCAAGCTCCCAGGGTGACCCGGCGTGCTTGATCGAGACAAGAGGCGAGGCGCCGGTGCCTCCCTCAGAGCCGGAGATGGTGATGACGTCGGCGTCGGCCTTGGCCACGCCGACCGCGATGGTCCCCACACCGGGCTCGCTGACCAGCTTGACCGACACCAGTGCGGTGGGTTTGAACGCCTTGAGGTCGTAGATCAGCTCGGCCAGGTCCTCGATCGAGTAGATGTCGTGGTGGGGAGGTGGGGAGATGAGGGTCACCCCGGGCTCGGTGTAGCGAAGGCGGGCGATCTCGGGCGACACCTTGTGCCCGGGAAGTTGGCCGCCTTCACCCGGCTTGGACCCCTGGGCCATCTTGATCTGCAACTCGTCGGCGGACTGGAGATAGGCCGGGGTCACCCCGAAACGGCCCGAAGCCACCTGCTTGATCGCCGAGTTCTTCGGGGTGCCGAATCGGGCGGGGTCCTCGCCGCCTTCCCCGGAGTTGGAGTGACCGCCGATGAGGTTCATCGCTTCGGCCAGCGCCGAGTGCGCTTCGGCCGACAACGCCCCGAGCGACATGGCCGCGGTCGTGAAGCGGCGCATGATCTGCTCTGCCGGCTCGACCTCGTCGAGGGGCACCGGGGCTCTCTGGACGAAGGTGAGCAGGTCGCGCACCAGTGCGGGCTCGCGGTCCGAGATCATCTCGATGTAGCGATCCCAGTCCTCGGGGTCGCCTGAGCGCACCGCCTTCTGCACCCCGAGAACCACCATGGGGCTGGTCACGTGCGTGTCGCTGCCCCGGCGGTGCTTGTAGAAGCCTCCCGCGTCGGTCTCGTCGGAGGCGTGGGAGGCGTGACGCTGCAGAGCCTGCTCGGCCAGCTCCTTGAACCCGATGCCACGGAGACGGCGGGCGGCGTTGCGGAAGGCGCGGCGACAGACCTTCTCGGACAGACCGATCACCTCGAACAGCTCGGAGCCGCGATAGGCGGAGAGCGTGCAGATCCCCATCTTTGACATGATCTTGAGCAGCCCACCCTCCATGGCCGACCGGAAGTTCTCCTGGGCGGTGACGGGATCAACGTCGATGGCACCGCTCGCCGCCAGATCGCGAGCGTGCTCGATGGCCAGATATGGGTGGACTGCCGAGGCGCCACAGCCGACCAGGCAGGCGAGATCGTGGGGGTCACGCGGCTCCCCCGAGACCACGACCAGGGAAACCGACCCCCGGATGCCCTCGTCGATGAGATGGTGGTGCACCGCCCCCAGGGCAAGCAACATCGGGAGAGGGGCACGAGTGGGCTCTGTCTCCCGGTCGGAGAGGACCAGGATGGTCGCACCCAGCTTCACCGCCTGGGCCGCTTCGTCGCAGATCTCGTCGAGACGCTTCTCCATGCCCTCGGCCCCGTCGGAAACCGGCCAGGTGGTGGCGATCCAATGTGAGAAGAAACGAGGGTCGCCGGAGCGGACGATGGACTCAAGCTCGGCATCGGAGAGGATGGGGCTGGACAACTCGATCAGGTGCGCCTGCTGCGGCGTGTCCTCGAGCAAGGGCCCGCGCCGTCCCAGCTGGATGCGGAGTGACATGACCAGCTTCTCCCGGATCGGGTCCATGGGCGGGTTGGTCACCTGTGCGAACTGCTCGTGGAAGAACTGGGTGAGCCGCCTGGGCCTGGTGGAGAGGACGGCGAGCCCTGTGTCGTCCCCCATGGATCCGAGCGGGTTCTCCCCAAGCGCCATTTCGGCGATCACCAAGCGTCGCTCCTCGGTGGTGTAGCCGAACACCCGGCTCAGGGCGGCAGCATCGAACCTCTCGTCGGCCGAACTGTCGAACGGAGCCTGGATCCGCAGTGTCTCGGTGTTCACCCAGTCCCCGTAGGGCCGCTCGGCGGCCAGGGCTGCCTTGACCTCATCCGAGTGGCGGACCTCACCGGTGACACCGTCGAAGAGGATCACCTCGCCCGGGCCCAGTTGGCCGGTGCTGATCGCCCTCGTCTCTTCCTCGGGGCAGACGCCGGCCTCGGATGCGACCAGGACCACCTCGGGGGTTATCGCCCAGCGCGCCGGACGGAGGCCGTTGCGGTCCATCCCGGCCAGGAGAGACGTCCCGTCAGTGGCGGCAATGGCTGCAGGGCCGTCCCAGGGCTCGGTGAGGAAGGCGTGATAGGCGTAGAAGGCGGCCAGGTCGGGCTCCAGGTCGGGCACGTTCTCCCATGCCGCCGGCATCAGCATCTCTTTGACGTGAGGCAGCGATCGGCCGCTCTGGATGAGGAGCTCGAAGGCGTTGTCGAGGCTGCCCGAGTCGGAGATCCCCGGCTGGAGGAACGGGTAGACGTCGGGGAGCCGTTCCCCCCAGACCCCTGGGGTGGCGCCCTTCTCGCGGGCATGCATCCATGAGCGATTGGATTGGATGGTGTTGATCTCACCGTTGTGCCCCAGAGTGCGAAACGGCTGGGCGTTGTCCCATGAGGGGAAGGTGTTGGTCGAGTAGCGCTGGTGGAAGATGGCGAAGGCCGTCTCATAGTCGGGATCGCGCAGGTCCCAATAGAAGTTCGAGATGTGGGAGGCGGTGAACAGGCCCTTGTACACAACGGTCCGGCTCGACGCCGAGGGGATGGACAGCCCTGCCGTCCCGCTCCGCTCGATGCGCTTCCGGGCCAGGTAGAGGAGTCGTTCGAAGTCCGCCTGATCGACGTCGCCGGTCACGACCGCCTGTTCGATCAGGGGAAGCACGCGATAGGCGTGATCGCCGAGGACGGAGGGGTCGATGGGGACGGAGCGCCAGAACAGCACGCGGAGGCCCTCTGCCTCCAGCGCCTGGGTCACCACTGACCGCGACGCCGCCGCTTCGGTGGGTGACAGGAAGCACATGACGATCCCCAGTTGCTCTCTCGGGACCTCGAGCCCATGGGCGGACAACTCCCTCGTGATGAGATGGAACGGGATCTGGGTCAGAAGCCCGGCACCGTCGCCGGTTCCGTCGGCGGCCCGCGCGCCGCGATGGTCCAGTCTCTCCAGACACTCGACCGCCAGTCTGGTGATCCGGTAGCTGGGCACCCGATCGAGGGCAGCGATGAATCCGACGCCGCAAGCGTCACGATCCGGGCCCTGATCGAAGAAAGGTGCGGTCATGCTCCCTCGGGCTGGTGGGAGCGATTCAGTGTAAACAGGGCCGGGCCCCATCCCTCCAAATCCGCCCTCAGCGCAGCGTTTCGAGCCGCTGCAGCGCCTCCACCAGCAGCTTCTCGTCCTTGCAGAAGGCGAAACGAACCAGGGCCGATCCGTCCTCGGGCCGGTGATAGAAAACGGAGGGCGGTATCGCCACCACCCTTGCCTGCTCGACCATGTGCCGGCAGAACGAACGATCGTCGGGGAAGCCGAATCGCTCGATCCCCGCCATCATGAAGTAGGTCCCTTGCGGTAGGTGGACGTCGAACCCGACCGCCTCCAGACCGTCTGCGAGAAGATCGCGTTTGGCCCGATAGTGGTCCCTGAGCTGCCCATAGAACGCGCTCGGAGCGCCCATCGCAGCCACTGCGCCGTGCTGGACCGGAGTCGGGGTGGTGAATGTGAGGAACTGGTGCGCCGCCCTCAGCCCGGCCGACAGCTCGGCGGGGGCGATCCCCCACCCCAGCTTCCAGCCGGTGAGCGAGAATGTCTTGCCTATCGAGGAGAGGGTGAGAGTCCTCTCCCACATCCCTTCCAGCGAGGCGAGCCGGACATGCTCGGAGTCGTAGACCATCTCCTCGTAGACCTCGTCGGTGATGGCGAGGGCGTCGAACTCGAGGCACAGGGAGGCGATGGTCGACAACTCGTCCCTGCCCATCACCCGGCCGGTCGGGTTGTGGGGGTTGTTGATGACGATGGCTCTGGTCCGTGACGAGAACAGGGACCGCAGCTGATCGTGGTCGAGCCTGAAATCAGGGGGGCGCAGGGTCGCGTACCTGGGGACGGCCCCGGTCATCGCCACGAACACCGGATAGGCGTCGTAGAAGGGCTCGATCAGGATCACCTCGTCGCCCGGGTCGATGAGCCCCAGGAAGGAGGAAGCCAGCGCCTCGGTGCACCCGCAGGTGACGGTCACCTCGGTCGCCGGGTCGAGGTCCCGGCCGAGCAGCGGCCCGTATCGATCTGCTATCGCCTGACGAAGGGGGGCGATGCCGGGGCTGGGAGGGTACTGGTCGTTGCCGCTCTCCTCGAGTGACCGCCGTGCCGCCTCCTTCACGAACTCGGCCCCATCCCAGTTCGGGAAGCCTTGGCCGAGATTGATCGCGTCGTGCTGCTGGGCCAGAGCGGTCATCTCGCTGAAGATGGTGACGCCGAAAGGGGCGAGGCGATCAGCAGTCGACATCGGTGGCGAGATTATCGGTGGTCTTTTCCCTGCCGGCCGGCTCTACGACCACGACCGGGATCTGGCGCTCGGTCCTGCGCTGGTAGACCGCATAGGCGTCGTAGGCATCGATCACCTCCGGCCACCAGCGGCTCCTCTCCTCGGCCGTCGCCGTCCTCGCCGACATCCGCCTCTTGTCGGATCCGATCTGAACGGTCACCCTCGGATCGGCCACCAGGTTCAGATACCAATCCGGATGGTCGTCACGCCCTCCATAGGAGGCGATGACGATGAACCGGTCTCCGTCGGTCAGGAAGAGAAGGGGCACGGTATGCCGTCGCCCGGTGGATCGACCTCTGGTGGTCAAGAGGAGCATGTCGTTGGCCACCAGACGCCCACCGACTCTGCCCCCGGTCAATCGATAGAGGTGCTTGTGCGCTCCCGACCAGCGTCTGACCGACGAGTCCCTCATTCGCCGGTCACGGCGCGGTCGCGACCGGGCTCGCTCACTCGGTGGCTGCGGCCGGCTCACGACGACGGCGGCGGCCGGGCGAGCTGCGGTTCGGCTCCCACCTGAAGAACCTGATGGCGAGGATGGTGGCGCCGATCCCCCAGACTGCCATGATCGCCAGCTCTTTCCAATGGAATTGGGCGCCGGTCAGGGTCGGGTCGAAGCAATCCCTGAAGGCGACGGCGAAGTGCTTGAGCGGGAAGATGTTCCCGGCCACCTCCATCCAGGTGGGCGGATCCTCGATCGGGAAGAAGATGTCGGAGATGAACGCCACCGGGAGAAGGGTGCCGTTGGTTATGGCCGGCGCCGCATCGCCGTTCGGTGCCAGAGCGGCGACCAGCATCCCCAGGGCGGCGAAGCAGGCGACTCCCACGAAGAAGGTCACCACTGCGGCGGGGAGCGTTCGCGGGATCAGCTCGATGCCGTAAGCCACAACTCCCACCCCCATCATCAACGCCACGGCGATGAAGGCGACATAGACCGATGAGCCGACCCGGCCCGCGATGTACGCCCAGGGTGGGATAGGGGTCCCCCGAACCCGCTTGAGGATGCCGTTGTCGCGGGCGATCGCCGTCCCGATCCCGAGATTGGTGTACGTGGCGGATACCGCCGCGAACACGGCCAGACCCGGGGTGAAGTACTGGGCGGTTGTGATCCCGAGCTCGGGAATCTCCTCGTTGCCGAATATCGCCGTGAACAGGACCAGGAGGATGAGTGGGAAGGCGAGGGTGAAGAAGGCGGCGATGGGGGTGCGCCAGAAGATCTTGTTCTGGTAGCGGATCTGGTGCCACACCAACCGGGGGACCCCGGGCCGGGAAGTCGTCTCAATCGTCACCGGTCAGCTCCAGGTAGACGTCCTCGAGCGAGGGCGGGCGCACCTCGAGGTGCTCCAGCTCCCATCCCCGCTGCACGGCCCAATCGGTCAGCTGATGGAGCGCCCGGGTCGGGCTCGCCGTCTCCAACTCGACCAGGGAGCCGCTCAGACGCGCTCCACCGACCGGGAGGTCGGCGAGACTGGAGCCGGCCGGGAGGGTGAATCTGATCACCGCTCCACCGTCCCGCCCCCCCAAGGTGGCCGGAGTCCCCTCGGCGATGACCTTACCGTGGTCGATCACCGCGATCTGATCTGCCAGGTGCTGCGCCTCCTCCAGATAGTGGGTGGTGAGGAGGATGGTCTTGCCCAGCTCCTTCAGCCCTTCCAGCATGGTCCAGGCCGACCGGCGGGCGCTGGGGTCGAACCCGGTCGTGGGCTCGTCGAGGAAGAGAAGGTCGGGGTCTCCGACCAGGCCGAGAGCCAGCTCGAGACGGCGCTGTTGCCCGCCCGACAGGGTCTTGATCCTGGCGTCGGCCTTCTCCTCCAGCCCGACCAGTGCGATCAGATCACCGGGATCGAGCCGTCTCGGATACATCCCGCCGTAGACGGCCAGAGCCTCGCGCACCGACAGCTCGCGCTCGACCGCGCCGTCTTGGAGGACGATCCCGATCCTCTCGCGGAATTCCCGCCCGCCGGTGGCCGGATCGTGACCGAGCACCGAGATGCGGCCCTCATCGGCGTGGCGATGGCCTTCCAGGATCTCCACGGTGGTCGTCTTCCCCGCCCCGTTCGGCCCGAGCAGAGCAAAGACTTCGCCCGACTCGATCACCAGATCCACGCCGGCGACCGCCTCGACCCCGTTATAACGCTTGACCAGTCCCCGGACTGCGACGGCCGGCATCGGCTGGATGCTAGGGCCTACCCGTTTCGGCTTTCCAATGCCTTCTGCCAGGATTCGAATGATGGATCCTGGTGCTGGGGCTTCCGGCCCGGTGGTGGTGGGTGTCGACGGCTCGAAGGCGAGTCTGAACGCCCTCGCCCACGGCATCCGCGAGGCGGAATGGCGAGGAGTGGCCCTGCACGCCCTGAATGTGCTCGACGTGACCCCGGCCGTGCTCCATCTCGAAGACGATCAGACGATCACCACCACCGAGCTGGCCGAGAGCGATCGGCAGGAGATCTGGCGGAGGGCGCGGCCATTGCTGGAGAGGTCGAGCGCCCCCGTCGTCATCGTCGAGCGCGACGGCGATCCGGGCGACGTGCTGTGCACCTATGGACGGGAGATCGAGGCGTCGCTGATCGTGGTGGGGCCGCGCGGCCGGGGCAGGCTGGCCGAGGCGCTACTCGGGTCCACCGCCGACAAGGTGATCGAGCACTCCGACCGCGATGTGCTCGTCGTCAGGTCGTAGCCCCGTTTCGCCTTGAGTTTCGGGGGGTACGAGTCGATTAGATAGCGTGTCGTGGCCTGCTCTCGTGTTGGCGGTGTTGTTTGCGGTTCTGCCTCCGGGTGGGTCCTTCGTCGACGACGATGGCAATGTCCATGAGGGTGGGATCGAGGCGATCTATGAGGCGGGGATAACCCAGGGCTGCAACCCTCCCGCCAACGACCGTTTCTGCCCG
>DATBIX010000071.1:0-24736 GCA_036556665.1 Acidimicrobiia bacterium | reverse complement strand
ACTTGCCTGCCGTGGAGTTCCGGCGTGAGGACCACGTGGTGACCCATTCGGTGATCATGCGGTCGAAGACCGGATCGATTCGTTACATGGAGGCAACCCACAACATCGCCCGTCTCGGCGAGATCTCAGCTCAGACCCTCGACTGACCGGGCCGGCCTCAGCCGGTCAACCCCGACCTTCGCCAGACACGGGTGACCCATCCGATGGCGATGACGGCAGCGGCGATCCCGGCCACTCGCACCAAGATCCCGGTGGCGGAGGCGGTCTCGAGAAAAACGGCGAGCGTCTCGACCACGGCGGCGGCACCGAGGGCGACGGCCACGCCTCGGCCCAGCTGAAGCCACAGGTCTCCCGGGCGATGTCGCTCGGCGAAGGAAACGCCGGCCAGCTCGACCATGAGGACAATGAGCAGCGTTTGCGCCCAGAGAGGTGGGCTCAGCTCCACTCCGAGGGCTCCCAGCACCGCCGCCCGGAGGACAAATGCCATCGCCGCAACCACCACCCCACCCCGATAGCCCATCACCAGCCCTACGGCGAGGAACACGGTGCCGGCCCAGCCGAGGAGGAGGCCGATCCCGGCCACGCGTGGGACCGGTTGCGCCACCGCGAGAGCCATTGCCACCAACACGGCGGCCAGCGCGGTCAGCCGAGCCGTCGCCATGCTGCCTTCCATGACTCGATCTGGGCGAGAGGCACGTCGGGGGGATCACCAGCCTTCCACACGGCGAAGGGCACCCCCTCACCCGCCAGGCGGTCACGGAGACGCTGCCGTTCCATGACCCAGATCCTTCTCGCCAGTGCCCTCGCCTCGTCCTCGGGCTCGACCAAGGCGCCCTCGACGTCTAGACCGACCACCCGGACGTCGAGACCCGACCTGCGCAAGGTGTGGATCAGACCGGCCATGTTCGGGTCCATGAGCGGAGTCAGGGCGACGACCATCGCAGGACGCCGGGCGACCCGGGCCACCGCCTGTTCAGCCGCTTCCCAGACGACCTGCCCGGGAGCCACCGCCAAGAGCTGCTCGAGCAGACGGCGGCGATGGAGCTCCCCCATCCCGGACGTCATCCATCGACACACCCCATCGAGCGTTACCAGACCGAGGCGGTGATGGTGGCGGGAGTAGCCCTGGAGCAGCGCCGCGGCGAGGCGAATGGACCGATCGACCAGGGCCTGTAACTCGGTCCCGCTCTCGACCTGGGCGTCGACCAGGAGCACCACGTCGCCATTGCGTTCCGGGTGCCGGTCGTTGACCCACAGCGATTGAAACCGGGACGACACCCGCCAGTTGAGCGACCTGGGATCGTCTCCGGGGCGAAATGGCCGCATGTCGGCGAACTCCGACCCTGAGCCACGACGCGTCGAGACCAGGTCGCCCACGTGGAGGCTGGTCTCGATAGGGGCGAGCAGCCGGCGCACCGTCATCTCCCTGGGCAGGGTCACGATTCGGCGCAGCGACTCGTCGACGAGCTCGAGGTCGACCATGCCCAGGGCCGAGCCGGGACAGAAGGTGATTGGGCCGATGAGCGACCGGCCCCAATCGGTCGGTTCGACTGTGATGACCACGTCGGCCGACTGCTCGATCCGGTTCAACGAGATGGTGGACGGGCCGGTCTGCCTCGCCCCGGCCACAGCGACCATCTGCAATCCGCCCAGCTCGACCTCGAGGAGGGACCTTCCCACAGGTTGCTCGACGTCGACGCGGATGACGAAGTCGAATGGCTCGCCTTCCACGGCGGAAAGAGGCACAGACAGGGCCTGCACCCGCGCCGCCGGTGCAACGCTCCCGGCGAGCCCGATCATGGCGAGAGAGAGAAGGACCGCCCCGATCAGGGCCGGCTCAGGAGTGCCGACGGCCAAGGCAGCGATCAGGCCGACGAAGCCGGCGGTGACGTAGGCGCGCAGACGGGGTGTCGGGCTACCGATCACGGCATGTGGTCGGTGGGCCGGGCGGGTGGGGTGGGAACCTCGCTCAGGACCTCCTCGACGACGCGCTCCTCGCTCAGATCGTGGGCCCAGAACTCGGGTCGGAGGATGAGACGATGGGCCAGGGCAGGGACCGCCACGTCCTGCACGTCGTCGGGGAGCACGAAAGGCCGACCCGCCATGGCGGCTCGGGCCCGAGCCAGCTTCATCAGTGCGAGAGAGCCGCGTGGGCTGGCTCCGACCCTGACCCGGCCGGAGCTCCTGGTGGCCGAGACGAGGTCGACCATGTACCTGCCGACTGCCTCGGAGACGTGGACTTGCTCCACAGCTGCCTGCATCGCCAACAGGGTCTGCCGCCCCACCACCACGTCCAGCTTCACCTCGTCGGCTCCTCGGCGGGCCCGATCCTCGAGGATGCCCCATTCGGCGTCCGGGGACGGGTACCCGAGCCTGATCCTGACCAGGAAGCGGTCGATTTGCGCCTCGGGGAGGGGATAGGTGCCCTCGTACTCGATCGGGTTCTGGGTTGCGATCACCAGGAATGGCGGCCCGAGGGGGCGGGTCACACCGTCGGCGGTGACCTGTCTCTCCTGCATCGCCTCGAGGAGTGCGGCCTGGGTCTTGGCCGGAGCCCGGTTGATCTCGTCTGCAAGGAGGAGATTGGTGAAGACCGGCCCGGGCCGGAAGTCGGGCCGCCCCGAGCCCGGGTCCAATACCAGCGACCCGGTGATGTCCATCGGCATCAGGTCGGGGGTGAACTGAACGCGGCTGAAGTCGAGATCGGCTGCGGCGGCGAACGACCGGGCAAGCAGGGTCTTGGCGAGTCCTGGAAGGTCCTCGATCAGGACGTGACCGTCGGCAAGGAGGGCCATCAACACCAGCTCGAGGGCCTCTCGCTTCCCGACCACGGCGCGTTCCACCTCGTCGAGGATGCCGGTGGCTAGCCGCTGCACCCCCGTGGCGTCCACGGGAGTCACAGCTCCTCCAGGCGGCTGACGACACGGTCGACGATCTCGGGTTGCGCCGCTTCAGCGGAGGAGGCGGTCAGCCATTCCCATTCCTCCTCACCGAGCAGAGCGCCGGCCCGCGGGGAGTCGAGCTCCACGCCCATCTGGTGCAACCGGTGTGAGGCGATTCGGACCAGGGCCGGTCGCAGCCGCCGATCGGGCCCGACCCGGCCGGCCAGAGCGTCCATCACCATCCACTCCGTCGAGGACACCGCCCGGGGCAGCCTGACCGGCTCGGACCACGTGGAGCCGAACAGAGGGCGATCCGCCCGCACCCGCCCCGCCGGCAGGAGCCGCATCTCCCAAATGGCTACGGCGAGGAGCACCAGCTCCCAGGCGAGCAGATGATGGGTGGTCTGGAGTTGGGTGAGGGCAATGGCCGTGATCGCAGCGACGAGGCCCGCTCGGAGCAGCAGTCTCGTCATCCTCTGATCTGCTCCAGGAGCCGAAAGGCCGTCGCCTCCGCCTCGGCGGCATCCGAGGGGGCCGGAGACGCCGGCCCGTAGCGAGCCAGGGCATGATGGCCGACGAGACTGTCGACCATGGCTCGATCGAGGTCGAGGCTGCGCGCCGCGGCACGGGCGTGACGCCCCGTCGTCTCGGCCTCGGAACGAGGATGCCCGGCCGCATCGAGCCCGATCTCGAACTCGTGGTAAGCCTGGAGGATCCTCGATCTGGGATCGTCGCCAACATGTGCGTCGGGTACCACGGGGGTCGGCTCGGGCTGCGAATCCGGAACCTCGAGCACCGAGTCGGACGGGAAGGTCACGGCGGGGGCATGGATGGCGAGGCCGACCCTGGTCACCAGCACAGCCGCCACCCCGGCAAGGAGCAGGGCGAAGAGCCAGACCCCCGGTTCGGAGCCGGGCGCATCGACGACGACCTCGCCGGATGCGTCAACCGCTGATGGCGTCTCCTCCAGCCAGGATCGAGCTGCAGGCCGCACCCAGCTCAGCACCAGGGCGAAGGTGGCCAGGGCGATCACCACCGCCAGCAGCCCCCTCTTTCCTCCTTTTCGCTCCGGGCGGTGAGCCCGAACGCTGCTCACCGAGAGCACGAGGCCGACTATTGCCAGCAGGAGGATGATCCAGGCGAGGGCCGCGGTCAGATCGGGGGAATCCCGAACGGCAAGATCGACGAGAGGCTCGTCGTCACCACCCGGGAGGGAGACGGCCGCCGCTGCGATCACCAACCCGAGGGCGAGGAGAGCGACCGTCCCGGTGAGCATGGCCAGCCTGCGCCGGAGCCCGATCACGCCGGCGTCTCCACCGGCGCACCATGGGCGATTCGCCGGGCCAGTTCGACCGCCTCGCGCAGACTGTGGGCAACGGGGGCGCCGGCCGACTTCAAAGTGGGCAGATGGTGTGATCCGCCGTCATAGAGGACGACGGCCGCCCCCACCTCCGATGCGGCCCACGCATCGTCGGGGGTGTCACCGATCACGATCACCTGGCTGGGAGACATGTCCAGCGACTTCAGGTGGTCAACTAGATGCTCCACCTTGTGACCACCAGTCGCCTCGGTGAGCCCGTCGATCAGGGTGAAGCGATCGGCGATCCCCCGAGACGAGACCGCCTCGACCAAATGATGCCGGGTCGACATCGAAAGGAGCGACTGAGACCAGCCGAGGGCATCCACCAGATCCAGCGCCTGCACGGCGTCCATTCTCAGAGCCGCCCGGTGATGTCTGATGAGGTACTCGTCATGGAAGGTCTTGTTCAGTTGAAGCCACTCCATGTCGGAGACGGATCGGCCGAACAACGAGTCGTAGAACGACCTCACCGGTCTGGTGAAGTGATCCCGGTACCCGTCCTCGTCGACCGGGGGCAGATCGAACATTGCGGTTCCGACGTTCAGCGACTCGATCACGACCTCGAGGTCATCGAGGAGGGTCCCGTTCCAGTCCCAGACGACGTGGGCGATCCGCACCCTCTCAGGTTACGGGGTCGGGCCCCGCTCCACCTCGAAGTTGAGGCGACCTCACAGCTCCATCCTGCCGGCCAGAGCTCGTCCCAGGGTCAGCTCGTCGGCGTAGTCCAGGTCGCCACCCACCGGAAGGCCGGATGCGAGCCGGGTCACCCTCACCCCCAAGGGCTTGAGCTCCCGAGCGATGTACATGGCAGTGGCGTCGCCTTCGACGGTCGGATTGGTGGCGATTATCAACTCGGTGATCCCCTCGGCCTCGATTCGGGCCCCGAGCTCCTCGATGCGAAGTTGCCCCGGCCCGATGCCGTTGATCGGGGAGAGGGCGCCCCCGAGAACGTGATACCGACCCCGGAACTCCTGGGTCCGCTCCACCACGACGATGTCCTGCGGTCGCTCGACCACGCATACCAGGGAAGTGTCACGGCGCGGGTCCTGGCAGACGGCGCACTCATCGTTTGCGGCGACGTTGAAGCAACGGGAGCACAGCGAGACCTGGTCCCGCATGTCGTTGATGGCCGTGGCCAGCCGTCGAGCGTCGGCCTCCTCGACCGCCAGCAGGTGGAAGGCCAGCCGCTGCGCGGTCTTCTGACCCACTCCGGGGAGTCGGGCCATCTCGTCGATGAGACGCTGGACCGGCCCCTCGAACATCAACCGAGCAGACCGCCGAGGTCGAGACCCCCGGTGAGCCCTCCGAGCTGCTCCGAGGCGGCGCCGGCGGCGTTCTCGAATGCCTGGCGGACCGCCGCAACCACGAGGTCTTCGAGCATCTCGACATCCTCGGGATCGACCACCTCCGGTGCGATGGTGACACTGACCAGTTCCTGGGCACCGGTGACGACGGCGGTGACCATGCCGCCCCCGGCAGAGCCTTCGAAGGTCCTCGCCGCCAGCTCCTGCTGGGCGGCAGCCAACTGAGCCTGCATCTTCTGCGCCTGGGCCATCAGCTGGCGCATGTCTGGTTGCCGGTTCATTGCGGTGTCACGGTAGTGAACGGGCGGGCGAACTCATTCCTCGACGACCTCTGCCCCCAGCTCGGCGGCGAGGAGGGCGGCGGGGTCGGTCGATCCACGGGGCCGCTCCTCCAGTTGGTCTATGTCGATGGTGTCGACCTCGTCGTCGTCGCCGGCGGTGCGAAGGCCGAACCTGACCCGGACGGGGGTCCCGAGCAGGTCTCCGGCGCGGGTGGCCACTATGGCGGCAACTGCGTCGTCATCCATGAGCGATTGGAGATGGAAGTCGTGGGCGACCTCCAATACGATCACGTCGCCTTCGACTGCTGCGGGAACCGCCTCACGGAAGAAGGCCCAACGACGGGCGCCGAGCACATCGCGCAACGACCCGAACAGACCGGGCCATACCCGCTGCAGTTGCTCGAACGAGATCTCGATCCCCGAGCCGGTCTCCCTTTCGGTGGCGGGGGCCTCCTGCTGGACAGGCTCTGCGCGATCCGGCGACTCGGGCTCGATGTCCTCGGACGTCCTCTCGGCGGCGGAGATCGGGCGGGCCGCACCCGGGGCGGAGCCATCGGCCTTGCCCAGCCGTCTCTCCACCCGCTCCAACCGTGAGAGGATGGCTTCACCGTCGCTGGCCGTCTCGGGTCGGGTGAGCTTGATCAGGGCGAGCTCGGTCATCAGGCGCTCTTCCCTGCCTTCGCGCAGTCTGACCAACGCCTCCCCCAGTAGATCCACGGCGCGAAGCACGTCTGATGCCGGTATGACCTGGGCCGCCTTTCGCCATGCCTCATACACGTCGGGAGGCTCGTCGGAGATCTCGGCGAGGTTGGGGGCGTAGTGGGCGAGAAACGCCCCTCTGAAGAAGGCAACCGACTCGGCCACGAAGCGGCGGAGATCGACCCCGTCCGCCGCCAGCTCGGCGACGAGCTCCAGGGCGGACTTGGCGTCCTGGGCCGATACCGCCTCGACCAACCGCATGAAGGCCTCGGAGTCGGCCAGTCCCAGGGCCCGTCGCACCCCGGCGACGTCGACTGTTCCCGCTCCCAGGGCGGCGACCTGCTCGAGGAGGGAGAGAGAGTCGCGGACCGACCCTCCGGCATGGCGGGCGATGGCGATGAGTGCGGCGGCATCGGTCTGGTATCCCTCGCGATCGGCGATCACGCTGAGATGCCCGGCCAGGTCCTCGATGGGGACGGGGTGGAAATCGAAGCGCTGGCTCCGCGACCTGATCGTGTCGAGCAGCTTGTAGGGCTCGGTCGTTGCCAGAACGAAGTGGACGTGCTCGGGCGGCTCCTCCAGGGTCTTGAGCAAGGCATTCCCCGCTGCCTTGGACAACATGTGGGCCTCGTCGAGGACGAAGACACGCTTGGACGTGGCCGAGGAGGCCACAGTGGTCACGCTCAGCTTGATGTCCCTGATGTCGTCGACCGAGTTGTGCGAGGCGGCGTCGAGCTCCAATACATCCAGCGAGATCCCCTCGGTGATGGCGACGCAGCTGGGGCACACGTTGCAGGGGGCGCCATTGGCGGCGCGGTTCTCGCAGTTGAGCGCTTTGGCCAGGATGCGTGCAGTGGTGGTCTTCCCGGTGCCGCGAGGCCCGGTGAACAGGTATGCGTGTGCCACCCGGCCGTCGGCCACCTCGCGGGAGAGGGTCGTCGTCACGTGCCCCTGCCCGATCACGTCGTCGAAGCTCTGCGGCCGGTACTTCCGATACAGCGCCTGGTACTCCACCACGGGGCTACGGTACCCGGGCCGGGGGACGTGGGCTCGAGGGGCTCACTTCTGCCCGTAGACCGAGGCCAGCTCGCCCCAACGAGCCGGATCGGCCTTCCTCATCCGGCTCTTGCCCAGGTTCGCCCGGACCACCCAGGCCACATCGCGATCCTCCACCTCCGCCCATCTCTCGAATCGATCGAACCCGGGACCCGGCATGGCGGCGACCGCCACGCTCCAGCAGTAGGCGAGCGCCTTGCGCAGCACGCGAAATTCGTCACTCCGCCGGCTCTCGACCGCGGCTGCAGCGACGCTCGCTGTGACCTCGTCCAAGGTATCGAGCACCCGATCGACCACGACACGATCCACGAGCAGACGCGGCTCGCAGAGCCCGGCAATCACGGCGCGGTCCACCAGCCAGGAGTGACCGAGCCACGAATTGCACAGTTCGAGCAGGCGCGACGGGTCGGTATCGCCCAGCCGCTGCAGGCCCATGGCCACCCCCTCCCGCACCCTCCATCTCGAGTCTGAGGCCAGCTCATGGAGGAGGCCGATGGCCTCCTCGTCACCTCCGGCGGCCAGCCGTCCCAGCCCGATCGCCCCGCAGACGGCCTGGTATTCGTCCTGGCTCCCGGCGTAGCGATGGATGAGGGTGGCCGGGGCCTCTTCCGCCACGGCGAATGCGAGCTCGAGATTGCCCCGAGGCCCGGGCAGGCCGGAGTTCTCGGAGAGGTAGCGATCCCACTGCCCGGAGGGCAGGGACCGGAGCAGCTGGCGGTTTTCCTCGACCCGGCCCATGAGGCGACAGTACCGCCCCGGTTCGATGTTTATTTGTCCGTCCGATCCGTCGATACTTGCCCTCGTGACCCAGCCTCTCGTCGACGAGCCGTCGACCGACTCCGCCGGCAACCGGCCCGCCGTCTGGGCGCGCGGGCTGGTGCGCAAATTCGGGAAGACCGTCGCCGTCGACCACGTCGATTTGGCCATCGCCCCCGGCGAGTTCTATGGCCTGCTCGGCCAGAACGGCGCAGGGAAGACCACCACCATCAAGAGCATCGTCGGCCTTCTCCGCCCCGACGAAGGCACCGTCGGCATCTCAGAGTTCGACACATGGAAGAGCCCCACCGAGGTCAAGGCGCGTATCGGTGTCTTGCCCGAGGAGTTCAACCTCTATGAACGTCTCACCGGGGCCGAGTTGCTCGACTTCACCGCGGCAATGCACGGACTCGACCGGGCCGAGGCAACCCGGCGCCGCGACGAGTTGCTCGACCTCCTCGACCTGAACGACGCCGGGTCGAAGCTGGTGGGGGATTACTCGAGGGGGATGAGGAAGAAGGTGGCTCTCGGGGCGGCCATCATCCACCGGCCCCCTGTGCTCTTCCTCGACGAGCCGTTCGAGGGTGTCGACGCTGTGTCGGCGCGGCTGATCCGGGGACTGCTCCAGCAGGCGGCCCAAGGCGGCACCACCATCGTCTTCTCCTCCCACGAGATGCACCTGGTCGAGAAGCTGTGCACCCGGATCGGGATCATGGTGGCGGGTCGGTTGACCATCGAGGAGACCCCCGAAGGCCTGTGCCGGATGATGGGGGTGGACAACGTCGAAGACGCGTTCATCGCCGCCGTCGGGGGCCGCACCCCGGATTCGTCGTGGTACGGCACCTAGTCGGGCTCAAGGCCCGCCTCACCTGGAACGGGTTCAAGAGCGACCGGCAGCGCCGGATCGGTCTCCCCGTGGCCCTCGCCTTGCTCACCTGGGTCGGGATCTGGCTCGCCCGGACGCACCTGGAGATCGGCACGGCCTTGCGGGACACCAACCCGGCGGCCTTCTCCAACTACCTCGCCTGGTCTGCCCTCCTCCTCTTCCTGGTATGGGTGACCCTGCCCGTCATCATCTTCCCTCTCGACGAGAACCTCGACCCTCAGCAGCTGGCGACCTTGCCGGTGACCCCCAACCAAATGGTCGCCGGCCTCGCCGCGGCCAGCCTGGTGGCACCGAGCACAGTCGTGCCGGTCCTCGTCATCGGCGCCGACGCGGTCATCCTCTCCTCGGGGTGGTGGATGCTGCTCCCTGCCGCCGCCGTGTACATGGGGCTGCTTGCCGTAGGCAGCCAGCTCTTCTCCGCCTCGATCTCCGGGATCCTGCGCACGCCGCGGGGGCGCGACATCGCCACCTTCATCGTCCTCGGACTGGCCGCCGGCTCCTTCTTCGCCTATCGAACCGTGAGTCGATCGATAGCCGAACAGGGCATCGCCGACTCCGTGCTCTCCCACCCCATCCTCGACTGGTGGCCATTGCTGCCCCCCGTCGCTGCCCAGAAGGCGATGATCGACGCCGCCGACGGGGAGCCTGTTTCCGCCATGTTCGCCCTGGTCGCCGCGGGCATCGGGCTGCTCATCCTGGTGTTGGCCTGGCGCCGGTTGCTCGGCTGGCTGCTCACCACCCCGACCCGCCAGGGCAAGCCGGCAGCGCGGGCCCGACGGAGCGGAATGGCAACGCAGCCCTGGGGTGTGGTCCCGACCATGGCGCGCAAGGAGCTCCGCTTCTACGTGCGTGACCCGCGCCAGCGGCTCGTCTGGACGGGCACCGTGATCTTCGTCGGGCTCGCCATCGGCGGCGCCCTGATGAACGCAACAGGGTTCTTCGACATCCGAGGCCAGGAGTGGGGACCCCTCCTCGCCCCCGTGCTGGTCCTGTTCGTCGGGCTGCCCATCGCCCTCAACCTGTTCGGGTGGGAGCGCAACGCGGCCAGCTATCTGTTCGTACTCCCGGCCAAGCCCCATCAGATCCTCCTCGGTAAGAACCTGGCGGTGGCCTGTGCCCTCGGATTGGAGACAGCGGTGCTGACACTCGGGCTCGCCGCATTCACCGGGCACTGGACCTGGGTCTGGCTCGTGGTCCCGCTCACGGTGGCCGCAGTGGGATGCCAGCTGGCGGTAGGAAACCTCGTCTCCGTGTTGACTCCGTTACGTCTCCCCCGGGAGGGAACCGATGTCTTCGCCCAGTCGACCGAGCAGGGGTGCCTGGCCATCGTCAGCCAGACCGTCTCCTTCTTCGCCATCGGCCTGCTCCTGATCCCGCCTGCCTCAGTGGTCGTCCTCACCGTCTCCTTCGGCGAGGTGCTTGCCCCGTGGATCGCCGCTCTGGTCGGGATCGGTTGGGGCGCGACCTTCTACGGGATCTCGCTCTTCGTCTCCAGCCGCCTCTTGCGAAGACGCATGCCCGAAGTCCTCGCCTGGGTTCAGGTGGTCTAGCGCCCAAGAACCCGTTGAGCGCGAGAATGGGTGGGCGTATGACCCTTCCGGCCCCGACACTCACCGACAACGCAATGGCGGTCTTGACCCGTCGCTATCTGCTGCGAGACGAGGAGGGAAGGCCGACCGAGGGCCCGGCCGAGATGTTCCAGAGGGTGGCCCGGGACATAGCCGCAGCCGAGGTGGAGTGGGGGGGCGACCCGACCTCCTGGGAAGAGGATTTCTACCGGGCGATGGCAGATCTCGATTTCCTGCCCAACTCCCCCACCCTGATGAACGCCGGGCGCGATCTCCAGCAACTCGCCGCTTGTTTCGTCCTTCCGGTCGAGGACTCCCTCGACTCGATCTTCGAGACGCTCAAGGCGACTGCCAAGATCCACCAGTCAGGTGGCGGCACCGGTTTCGCCTTCTCCCGCCTTCGCCCGCGTGGCGACCTGGTTCGCACCACCCGCGGGGTCTCCTCCGGCCCGGTCTCCTTCCTCAACGTCTACGACTCCGCCACAGAGCACATCAAGCAGGGATCGTTCCGACGCGGGGCCAACATGGGAATCCTCGACGTCACCCATCCCGACATCCTCGAGTTCATCTCGTCGAAACGGGACGGAGGGATCACCAACTTCAACATCTCGGTCGGGGTGACCGAGCAGTGGATGGCCCTGGCCGCAGAGGGCGCCGACTATCAGCTGATCAACCCCCGTGACGGTGGGGTCGCCGGCACCCTGAACGCCGGCGAGGTCTACAGGGCGATCGCAGAGGCGGCCTGGGCCAGTGGCGACCCCGGCATCGTCTTCCTCGACCGGATCAACCAGCCTCGAACCAACCCGACACCGCAGCTGGGGAGGATCGAAGCGACCAACCCATGCGGTGAGCAGCCGCTGCTCCCCTTCGAGGCCTGCGTGCTCGGATCGATCAACCTCGGCCGCTTCGTGACCGATGGCGACGTCGCGTGGGATCGTCTTGGCCTGCTGACCAGGCTGGCGGTTCGCTTTCTCGACAACGCGGTGGAGCGGTCCCGATACCCGCTACCCCAGATCGAGCAGCTCCACAAGCACGGCAACCGCAAGATCGGGGTCGGGGTGATGGGATGGGCCGACATGCTGGTCCGTCTCCACATCCCCTACGACACCGATCAGGCCCTGCATCTCGCCGAGCGGGTCATGGCCCACATCCAGGATCACGCCGACGCCGCCTCGGCGGAGTTGGCCTCCGAGCGGGGCACCTTCCCCAATTGGGAAGGCTCGGTATACGGCCCTGATGGCTGGGATCGCCCGATGCGCAACGCCACCCGCACCACCATCGCTCCAACCGGGACCATCTCGATCATCGCCGCCTGCTCCTCGGGCATCGAGCCGTTGTTCGCCCTCAGCTATCACCGCAAGGTGATGGAGGGGACCATCCTGACCGAGGTCAACCCCGACTTCGAAGCCGCCATGACGGACCGCGGGTTGTGGGGCGAAGACCTGGCCGGCGCCCTCGCCGAGCGGGGCGGCGCCCGTGGCGTGCCTCGGGTCCCGCCCGACCTGCAACGGCTGTTCGGCATCGCCCACGAGATCGACCCGGTGTGGCACATCAGGCACCAGGCCGCCTTCCAGCGCCATGTCGACAATGCCGTCTCCAAGACGATCAACCTGCCGCGCCTGGCCACCGTCGACGACGTGATCGCCTCCTTCGATCTCGCCTTCGAGCTTGGCTGCAAGGGGATCACCGTCTATCGGGACGGGTCGAAGACCTGGCAGGTCCTCAACCGCGGCCGCCCGGTTGGCACCGACCTGGGCACCATTGAAGGGTCCCCGCCCGCGGTGGGTGAGGACGAGCCGATCCGCCCCCCCAGCCGCGGGCAGAGCGTTCTCGAGGTCTGCCCGGTGTGCGGCCAGCCTTCCTTCGAGTTCGCCGAGGCCTGCGGGAAATGCCACTCCTGCGGCCACTCCACCTGCTGAGGCGGGAGAACCAGGCGAGACCGCCCGATACCCTGAGGGCGATGGGCGCCATGCTGCGACGGACTCGAGTGGAGCGGGAGCGGCTCGAGCACGAACTGCTCGCCCCGGCCGCCACCAAGTCGGACCGCTCGGCGGGTCGAGCCGAGCCCGAGGAGCCCGACGAGTTCCGCACCGATTTCGAGCGGGACCGGGACCGAATCGTCCACTCCAAGGCATTCAGACGGCTCAAGCACAAGACACAGGTGTTCCTCAACCCCGATGGCGACCACTTCGTCACCCGGATGACGCACACGATCCAGGTGAACCAGGTGGGCCGGGCGATGGCGAGGGCGCTCGGGTTGAACGAGGACCTGACCGAGGCCATCTGCCTGGGGCATGACGTGGGTCACTCCCCCTTCGGCCATACCGGGGAGGAGGCCCTGTCGCCATTCGTCGACGGGGAATGGCTCCACTCGGCGCATGGGGTGCGCACCCTGTCGCTGCTCGAGCCCCAGAACCTCACCGCCGAGGTCCTGGACGGGGTACGCGCCCACTCATGGCGCATCGATCCACCGCCTTCCACTCCCGAGGGCGCCCTCTGCCGATTCGCCGATCGGATCGCATATCTGACCCACGACGTGGCCGACGCCCTGCGCGCCGGCGTGATCGAGTACCACGAGATCCCCACCCGGGCCTTGACCACCTTCGGGGCGACGTCGCGAGAGTGGATCGGCTCATTGGCCACCGCCGTCATCGAGGAGAGCCACACCACCGGTGAGGTCGGGATGAGCGCTCACCATCTCGACGTGATGGAGGAGTTGCGGGATTTCATGTTCGACCGGGTCTACATGGACCCGGAGAGTGAGAGTCAGAAGGAGAAGGCGATAATCGTCATCCAGGACCTGGTGCGATGGTTCACCGATCATCCATCCGACGTGCCCGACTCGGCCACCATACCCGAGGCCACGCCGTTGGAGCGGGCGATCGACTACGTCGCCGGCATGACCGACCGGTTCGCCCTCCACACCCACGACCGTCTCTTCCGACCGACTCTGCTCGATTGAGGCGGCCCTAACCTCAGGCCCGTGCTCGTTCTAGACGATCTCCACAAGAGATACGGCGACATCATCGCCCTCGACGGTTGCTCCTTCACCGTCGACCGCGGCGGCATGCTCGGGTTCCTCGGGCCCAACGGGGCGGGGAAGACAACCGCGATGCGCACCATCTTCGACCTGGTGAGACCCGACCGAGGCTCGGTCAGCTGGGACGGCAACCCCATCGACGACGTCACCAAGCGTCGCTTCGGGTACATGCCCGAGCAGCGTGGCCTCTACCCGAAGATGAGGGCCCATGACCAGTTGGCCTATCTCGGTCGTCTGCGGGGTATGGGATCGGCAGAAGCCTCGGCGTCTGCCGACCGGTGGCTGGAGCGTTTCGGTTTGGCCGAGCGGCGCCAGGATCGGGTGGAGGCGCTCTCACACGGGAATCAGCAGAGGGTCCAGTTGGCGGCCGCCCTCGTCCACGACCCGGAGTTGCTCGTCCTCGACGAGCCTTTCAGCGGGCTCGACCCGATCGCGGCCGAGACCATGTCGGAGATCCTGCTCGAGCAGGCGACGGCCGGAAAGGCCGTGGTGTTCTCCTCCCACCAGCTCGACCTGGTGGAGGATCTGTGTGAGGAGGTGGCCATCATCAACGAGGGCCGGATCGTCGTCGACGGCAATGTCAGGGAGCTGAAGGACGCAGCCCCGATCCGCCATCTCGAGATCGAGCTCGATGGGGACACGGGAGGCGACCTCTTCACCGGGCTCGAAGGGGTGCTCCAGGTACGAAGCGACGACCATCGTCAAACCGCCATAATCGATGCCGCCACCGACGTCACCAGCTTCCTGGCCAGCGCCAGGGCCGCGGGCCGGGTCCGCCACTTCTCTTACACCCCGCCATCGCTGTCGGATCTGTTCCGAGAGGCGGTTAAGAGATGACAGATATGGCCACGGTCTGGCAAGTCGCCCTGCGCGAGATCAGGGAGCATGGGCGATCGCGGTCGTTTCTCATCACCACCGCCGTCACCCTGTTGATCGTGGTCGGGTTGGTGGTGCTGCCCGGGCTCATCGGTGGAGGGACCAGCGAGTACACCGTGGGGATGGTCGGGGAGGGAAACGAGCCGATCGTCTCGGCGGCAGAGCAACTGGGTAACGCCAACGACGAGCCCGACGCCGAGCCCTCGGTCGCGATCGAGGGAGTCCCCTATGACGACCGGGCTGCGGCGGAGGTGGATCTCGAGGAGGGCGTGATCGATGCGGTCCTGATCGACGGAGAAGAGATCGTGGTCGAGAGCGTCGGCGGCTTCGGGGAGTCGGAGGTCGTGGCACTGTTGCAGCGAGGGGCGGCGTCGGTCGAGCTCGAGGTGATCGTGGCCGAGTCGGGCGAGGTGGCGGCCGACGTGATCGAGGTGATGACATCGGATCCGCTAGAGACGACGACATTGTCAGGGCAGGAAGCGGGCGATGAAGCGAGCGGGGCCGTGGCCTATGCCGGGCTATTCCTCCTCTACATGGCCGTGCTCCTCTACGGCAACTGGATCCTCTCGGGGGTGACCGAGGAGAAGTCCAACCGGGTAGTGGAGGTCCTGCTCTCCAGTGTCAAGCCCTGGCAGATCCTGGCGGGCAAGATCATCGGGATCGGCCTGCTCGGGATCGCCCAATTCGCCGGGACCATCGCGGTCGCAGTGATCGCGGTGCGGACTACCGGTGACATCGAGCTCCCCAACCTCACCGTGGCCAATGTGCTCAATCTGGTCCTCTGGTTCGTTCTGGGTTTCGCTCTATTCGCTGTGATGTACGGGGCAGCCGGGTCGCTGGCCAGCCGGATGGAAGACGCCCAGAACGTGGCCTTCCCGCTCTCGATGATCGCGGTCGCCGGGTTTTTCGTCTCGATCCAGGCGCTCAGCGACCCGGACGGTGTGGCGGCGGTCATCGGGACCTTCATACCCCTCACCGCGCCCTTCGTCGTCCCGGTCCGGGCCGCGTTGGGAGCCATTCCCGCCTGGCAGTATGTGGCAGCGGTGGTCCTCACCATCGCCGCCATCATCGGCTTGGTCCTGGTGGCGGGTCGCATCTACGCCGGCGCCCTCCTCCGTTACGGGGGCAGAGTCAAGATGCGAGAAGCATGGCGGTCGGTATCCGAGTGAATCGGTAGCCTCGAAGCACCATGGCGTACGACGAGGTGCTGGCAGGGCGGGTCCGCGAGCACCTCGCCGGCCACCCGGCCGTGACCGAGAAGAAGATGTTCGGCGGCATCGCTTTCATGGTCTCCGGGAACATGGCGGTCGGGGTCAGCGGGGACGAGCTGATGGTGCGTGTCGATCCCGCCGAGCACGAGACCCTGCTGGATCAGCCCGGTGTCCGCGCCTTCGACCTGACCGGCCGTGGCATGAAGGGTTGGGTACTGGTCGCTCCCGAGTCGACCACCGGAGCCGAGGCGCTCGATCGATGGATCGAGCTGGGGCTGGACTTCGCCGGCGCCCTGCCCCCGAAATAGGCTCTGCCCATGGGCTACCAGCACCTCGAGGTGGAGAGAGAGGGTCATGTCGCCACCCTCTGGCTCGATCGGCCGGACAAACGCAACGCGATGAGCGCCGACATTTGGGAGGGCATGCCGGTTGCCATGGCCGAGCTCGACTCCGACGAATCGGTGAGGGTGGTGGTCGTGGCCGGGCGGGGACCGGCGTTCACCGTCGGGATCGACATCGGCTTGCTGGCGACGCTGCAACCAGCCGCCGACTCGCAGGCTTCGGCGAACATGAAGCTGTACCAGACGATCAGGAGGATGCAGCGGACGGCCAGCTGCCTGGCCGAGTCACCCAAGCCGGTCATCGCCGCCGTCCATGGCTACTGCCTGGGTGGGGGGGTGGACTTGATCACCGCCTGTGACATCCGTCTCGCCTCCTCCGACGCCGTGTTCTCGGTCAGGGAGACAAGGATGGGTTTGGTGGCGGACACCGGAAGCCTGCAACGGCTGCCCGCCATCATCGGCCCGGGTCACACCGCCGAGCTCGCCCTCACCGGCGCAGACATCGACGCCGGTCGCGCCCTCGAGATCGGGCTGGTCAACAGGGTGCTGCCGGACCATGCCTCGCTCATGGCCGCGACACAGGATCTGGCGCGGCAAATCGCTGCCAACTCGCCTCTCGTGACCAGAGGCATCAAACAGGTCCTGGCCGCCAACGACGGCCGAACGGTGGAACAGGCTCTCGACTTCGTCGCCCACTGGAACACTTCCTATCTGATTTCCGGCGATCTCATGGAGGCGGTGGCAGCCTTCTTCGAGAAGCGCGACCCCGATTTCACGGGAACCTGAGGCGATGAGACGGATCGGAGTGCCGATCATGGCTTTGGTTCTGGTCGCCTGCGCCGGGTCGGCTGGGACCGAGTCGACTACGACCTCGCAGCTCGCAACGACGACCACCGGGTCGGGATCGACCACGACGTCCGAATCGTCCTCCACCACGACGGAAATGCCGACCTCGACGACATCGACCACCAGCATCATCGACTCCCCCGACCTGCCCGGGGAGCCGATCGAGTTCGGGCCCACCGCGGGACAAACGGTCGCTGTGGTGGGAATCGCCTCCAATGACGTGCTGAACCTGCGTGCCATCCCCGGAGCGGACCAGGCGGTCCTGGAGGGAATCCCACCCTTGTACGACTCGCTGACAGCTCTCGGTGAGACGCGCGAACTGCCCCAGTCCCTGTGGATCGCGGTCGAGTACGAGGACGAGGTGGGCTGGGTCAACCTTCGCTACATCGCCTATCTGGGTGCCACCACCGATGCCACGGAATCCGTGCTTCAAGAACTGGGCACTTCTCCCGCGGCTGAGACAATCGAGGGGCTCGGGTCGATCGTCGTCGAGACCTTCACATCGGAAGACCCCGTCTCCGAGGTCGTGATCGCCGACTCTCAGGCGACCGGGTCCCTCGGCGAGGTGACCTACGACGTCCTCGGCCTCGGAGACGACTCGGTTCGCGGGGTGCGGGTGCGTGTGGAAGGGACGCCGTATAGCGGCGGATTCACCCTTCACGGCGTCGAGATGACGGCACTGTGCGCGCGAGGCGTCACCGACGACGGCGTCTGCATCTGAGGGGTCCCTGCCGGGTGGGGACCATCGGCCCACCCGTTTGGGGGCCTAGGACCCTCGTGCCTTAATTCACGAGCCCCGATCATCTCCCTCATAAGGCAGTTAGCCCGTAGGAGACAGGAGGCATCAAATGACTGCTATCGATAGGGAGAAGCTGGTTGCCAAGGAAGAGACCAGCGCTCCACGGAGGTCCTGGCTACTCCTCACCGCCGCCATAGTCGCCCTCGTGGTCGGTTTTGGCACCTTGGCCGGTGGGGTCTTCGGCGCCTGGTACACCTGGGATCAGGCGGTGGCACAGGATGTGGTCACAGCCGAGGACGCCGCCATCGCGGAAACCGCGGTGAGGGGCCCCTTCACGATGTGGGCACAGTCCGACATCATCACGCACCACCAGCTCGAGAACACCGGCGGTCTGTACTACGCACAGATGCCTCGGACGATCCCGCAGGTGGATGAGAACGGCGCAGCCGTCCTCGACGAGAACGGGGAGCAGGTCATGGTTCCCAACGAGGCGCGAGCCTCCTGGATGACAGCCACGACACTGACCACCGCTCTCGGCCTCGGCATCGTCGCCTACGCACTGTCTGCCTTTGCGATGGTGGTTGGGCTGACGCTGGTGATGATCGGGTTCGTGTTCCTATACATCCGCAAGCGGGCGGTCCTCCTCTAGGAGCGACACCAAGCGGATTGTCGATTCGGGCCCCCGCAAGGGGGCCCGAATCGTTGTCGTTCCGCCCGTCGCGCCTCCCATCGACCCCGGCGCAAGGCACAATCAAGTGGTGGCGGAATTCGATGCTGTCGTGGTCGGCGCCGGCCCCAATGGCCTTGCGGCCGGAGTGGAGCTCACCCGCTCCGGAAGACGAGTGTTGGTCGTCGAGCAGGCGGATGTCATCGGCGGGGGCACACGCACAGAGGAGCTGACCCTCCCCGGCTTCAGACACGACGTGTGCTCCGCGATCCACCCGCTGGGCATGGCCTCACCTTTCTTCCGTGAGCTCAGGCTGGAGGTCGATTGGATCCAACCGCCGATCCCCGTGTCGCATCCTCTTGGCGGAGGTAGAGCCGCCGTCCTGCACCGGGACGTCGAGGCCACCGCAAGTGCGCTCGGAGCGGATCGTGACCGTTACCTGCGCATGATCGAGCCCATGGTCAGCTCGGCCGAAGGAGTGATCAACGACCTACTCGGCCCGATGCGAGTCATTCCGAGAAGCCCGGGCAGTTTCATTCGACTGGCCGGCCGCGGCGCCCTGCCCGCGGCGACGCTCGCCTCCAGGCTGAGCACACCCGAAGGGCGCGGTCTGTTGGCCGGTCTGGCCGCGCATTCGATGGCTCCACTCGGCTCTCCTTTGACCGGTGGGGTCGCCCTCCTCTTTGCCATGGTCGGGCACGCCTACGGCTGGCCGCTGGTCAGAGGTGGTTCCCAAGAGATCGCCGAGGCCCTGGCCCGAATCATCACCGCAGGCGGCGGCTCGATCACCACCGGCCAGAGAGTGGAGTCGGTCGACGAGCTGCCCCCGGTCGAGACGGTCCTCCTCGACGTGATGCCCCGCGCTGCGGTCCTGATCGGAGGAGCTCGCATCGAGCCGAGGCAGCGACGACGGCTCCTGGGGCGACGAGTCGGGCCGGCGGTATTCAAGGTCGACTACGCCCTGGCCGGCCCTATCCCTTGGGCGGACCCACTCAGCCCGCAGGCGGGGACGGTTCACCTCGGCGGAACATGGGAGGAGGTCGCCGCCGCCGAAGAGGAGGTCCATGCCGGTCGTCACCCGGAGCGGCCGTTCGTGCTCCTGGCCCAGCAGTCCCGCTTCGACTCATCCCGGGCACCACCGGGTGGCGAGACTGCGTGGGCCTACTGCCACGTTCCCAATGGGTCCGACATCGACATGTCCGACGCCATCGAAGCTCAGATCGAGCGTTTCGCCCCAGGTTTCAAGGATCTGGTCCTAGAGCGTCACGAGATGAACGCTCTCCAACTCGAGAGGCACAACCCCAACTACGTCGGAGGAGACATCTCCGGCGGCGGGTTCGGGATGCAGAAGGTGCTCCAGCTCGGGTCGATCGCGCCCTATCGCCTCGGGGAAGGCCTCTATCTCTGTTCCTCGGCGACACCGCCGGGGGCGGGAGTCCATGGCATGTGCGGCTACAACGCGGCTCGGGCCGCATTGGGAGACTGAGCCGTGGACGGGTGGAGGCGGAATCTCGACCGTGATCTCCTCTCACGATGGTGAGGCGATTGGCCCGCTAGACCCATCCGGCGGGCTAAAGGAATTCGGCCGTGCTGCCGACAAACCCGGCACGATGACCGTTTCAACCATCACCACGATCGACGAGTGGGCCGCTCACCCGCTGGGCAAGGCGGCTCGAGTGGCGGTCGCTGCCCTCGGCCTGATGTCGGCCATTCTCGTGCTCCTCGTCGCCACCATGAACGGAGACTCCGCCTGGATCCTGGTCCTGCTCGGTGTGGCCTTGGCGGCGGTGTCGGTGCGGGCGGCTACCAAGCCGAGCATCCTCCGCCTCACCACCCTGGCGGCGATCATGGTCGCCATCCCTTACGTGGGACAAGCTTTCTGAAGAACTGAGCGAAGGGCCACAAAGGCCCCGGCGCCCTGCCAGCAACGGCCACCGGCTAACGGTGGCCGTTGTCGCGCGCAGCCCGGCGCGGATGGGTGAATACCCCTATAGCCGGATGATCGGACCGGGAGGATGATCGGAGAAACGGGACCAAAGGGCATCACTCCGTCCCTGGACAGCGACAATGGGGACCGGATGGGGGACCGCATTGCGGTCCCCCATCGCCATCTCGAGACACAATCAGCAAGGAACCGAGCCCACGCCGAGCCAGGCCCTCCTCAGGGCCGCTAGCTTCACGCGCCATGTCCAGCTTCTCCAAGCGGGGGAGTGCAGAGCTCGAGGCCACTCTCAGGAGGATGGTGGTCGTCTTCCGTTTCCTCGGGCTCATCTGGATGCTGATCCTGGTGACCGTCACGATGATCGCCGACCCCCCGCCGCGCACCAACATCGTGTGGGCATCGGTGGGTCTGGCCGTCGTCTGGGCGTTCCTGACCTGGTTCGTGGCCAAGACCAGGCCGGCCTTCATGGCCGGATGGTGGTGGTTCGCCCTCGACAGCGTGGCCATGCTGGCCATCGGCGCCGCCTCGGTGGCCTCAGGGGCCGACGAGCTCTTCCACGGGGGGCTGCCACTGTCACTTGTGTTCACCGGCTCTCTCCTCGGTGGCCTGCCCGGCTCTCTCATCGCCGCGGTCCTGCTCGGTGTCGAGCAGTTCGCCGTCCACGTGATCGCCGATCTCGGAGCGGTCCGCGCCGCGGGCAGTGTCATCTTCTTCGTCGTCGGCGCCATCGTCGGTTGGACCTTCGACAAGCTCCGTGACTACGACCTCGCCCGCCAGGCGGCCCAGGCCGAGCTCGCCAAGGAGCAGGCGGCCGTTGTCCTCCATGAGGAGCGGGCAGCCCTGGCCGACCGCCTCCACGACTCGGTCCTGCAAACGCTCCACGCAATACGGATGGGCGCCGACGACCCCGGTCAATCGCGCTATCTCGCCCGCAGACAGGAACGCGAGCTGCGAAGGAACATCGAGGAGTGGCGGTCGGAGTACCGACAGAGTTTCCGGGCCGGCCTCCTTGCGGTAAGAGACGAGATCGAAGACACCCATCGCGTCGAGATCGAAGCCGTGATCCGGGACGACGCCCAGATCAACCCCAACCTGACCGCAGCGATCGAGGCGGCACGGGAAGCGATGGCCAACGCGGCGAAGCACTCCGGCTCCCCCAACATCATGCTCTATTCCGAGTTCGTGAACGGCGAGGCGCAGATCCACGTCAGAGACAGCGGATCGGGCTTCATCGACGAGAAGATGAAGAACCGGGTCCATGAGCGACTTGCCCGTCGGGTGGAGGGCGTGGGCGGTCTGATCGAGATCGACACTGCTCCGGAGTCCGGCACCGAGATCACTATCACGGTGGACAAGTGACGGAGAACCGCCTGCGGCTCATCATCGTCGACGATCACGACGTGGTTCGCGCCGGGATGCGAGCCATCCTGGCTCCGTCGTTCGACATCGTCGGTGAGGCCGACAACGTCGACAGCGCCATCGAGTTGATCAGGGAGCGACTACCCGATCTGGTCGTGCTCGATGTCAAGCTTCCCGGAGGTGGGGGGGCAGCGGTGATACCGGCCGTGCGCAAGGACTTTCCCGACATCAGGTTCATGGCTCTGACCGTGTCGACGTCGAAGGACGACGTGGCGCGACTGCTCGACGCCGGGGTCGACGGCTACATCACCAAGACCACGCTGGGAGCCGACCTTCCCGATCTCGTTCGGCAGACCTATGTCGGGGCACGACCGGTCTCCCCTGACGTGGCTGCCTACCTGCTCGACATCGACGAGGAGATCGCGGCAGAGACGGCGATCTCGCGGCTCACGCCCCGAGAGCGTGAGGTGGTCAACCTGATCGCCCGCGGGTACACCTATCGGGAGAGCGCCGAGAGGCTGGGCATCACTGTGAAGACACTCGAGAACCACATGGCTCACATCTTCGACAAGCTGAGTGTGGCCAGCCGTCACGAGTTGACCGCCCTCGCCTACGAGGAGGGTTACCTCCGACCCGACGACGAGCGTTAGAGCACTCGAATGGGGGAGATTCCCCCTTTACCCCTGGCGAAGCCGTCCTGTATTGATAGTGATTGGGTGGGCAGGAGACCTTCCTCCCGGAGCCACATCCCGGAGGGGAGAAGGAAGCCACCACGGCCTTCCTGTGGAAGCGATAGGCCCCCGTCGAGACGGGGGCCTATCTGTTGCCTCAGAACTGGACGGCCGCGGCAGCCCAGTGGAAACCGGCCCCGAAGGCAGTGAGCACCACCAGGTCGCCATCCGAGATGCGCCCGTTCCTGGTGCACTCCCACATGGCGAAAGGCACGGTGGCCGAGCCGGTGTTCCCGTACTCGTGGACGTTCACGTATACCCTTTCCTCGCCCACGCCCAGCTTCTTGCGGACCGCCTCGATGATCCTGAGGTTGGCCTGGTGGGGGACGACCAGGGCGACGTCATCGACCGTCCTCCCGATCCGTTGCAGGACCTCGCCCACGGCATCACTCATCCGGGTCACTGCTTCGACGAACACCCTCCGCCCGTCCATGACGATCCGCTGATAGTCCCCCGACTCGAGGCTTGCCGCATTGAATGGGTTCCTGGTACCGCCGGCGGCCAGGGTGAGGATGCCGGCGGCCGAGCCGTCGGTGCCGGTCACGACATCGAGGAGACGAGGGCCGCCGGGCCCGGGGCCCACCACCATCGCTCCGGCCGCATCTCCGAACAGAACTGCCGTGGCTCGGTCGCTCCAGTCCATGAGGCGGGTGATCAACTCGACGCCTACGACGAGGATCCGCCGCGGCGCGAAGGCGATCCGGGCGCGGGCGACATCGAGTGCCTGGATGAAGCCGGCGCAGCCCGATCCGCCCAGGTCGTAAGTGGGGACATTGCGACACCCGAGCCTGTCCTGGACGAGTGCCGCCGTGTCGGGTGTGTACATCTCAGGTGTGTCGGTGGCGATGATGATCTCGTCGATGTCGCCCGGCCGGAGCCCCGCATCCTCCAGGGCGACCTGGGCAGCCGCCGAGGCCAGGGTGAGGGTGGTCTCGTCCTCGCCGGCGAAGTGGCGCCTCTTGATCCCGGTGCGCTGTGTGATCCAATCGTCACTGGTGTCGACCAGAGCCGCCCAATCGTCGTTCGTCATCACCCGCTCGGGCGCATAGCCGCCGAATCCCAGGATGTAGGCCATCGGGCGCGCAGGTTAGGGACTCAGTCCGAGAGCTCGCCGCCGGGAGGGCCGTAGAACACCACCCACATCTCGGTGTCTTCCGTGAAGTCGACGAAGCGGTGCTCCACCCCGGCAGGCACGAACAAGGCGTCTCCGGGGCCGAACTCCGACTCATCGAGCCCACAAAGGAATCGGCCGGTCCCGGTGACGATCACGTAGATCTCGTCCTGCTCGTGAGGTTGCTGGGGATCGACCCCGACCGGGCTGTAGTAGCCCAGCTCGAGGGTGCCGTGACGCAAGGTGACCGAGTAGCGCTCCGCCGAGTCGCCCGCCCGGGCCGACTCTTCCCCCGCCTGGTATCTGAATCGGGTCAATCCCTGCCTCCCTCGGGGAGATTCCCCTGGTGTCGGGCGAGGATCTCGGCCATCGAGTCGAGTGGCATCTCGTACGCGGTCCGCCCCTCCCGCCCTGTCGTCGTCACGGCAGCGCAAAGGGCGTTGACGATCGCCTCCTCTGTGGCCTCGGCTACGCCGTGGAAGAGCGGGTCCATCGCCTCGTTGGGGAGCGACCGGACCTCACGAACACGGTTCGGCCGCCGGGGAAGATGGTTCCCAACCGAGAATGCGAAGAAGAGATCACCGCTGGAGTCGTGCCCATAGCCGCCAACGCGAGCCAGACCCACGGTTGCTCTGCGGGCCAGCCGCCGGCACTGGTCGGCCAGCAATGGGGCATCCGTGGCGATCAGGATCACAATCGACCCTCCGTTCGGTGCCTCGTCCCAGGCGCTGGGCACCACTTCCTCGCCGATGAGCCGCCCGACGGGAGCACCATCGACTCGCAGATCCTGACGCAATCCATAGTTGGCCTGCACCAAGACTCCGACGGTGTATCGCTCCCCGACCATCGAGACCACCCGGGATGAGGTCCCGATCCCGGCTTTGAACTCATGACAGATCATCCCGGTCCCACCACCGACACAGCCCTCGGCCACCGGGCCGTCCGAGGCGGCAGCCAGGGCGGCGGCGGCGTCGGATCGGGTGAGCGGGAACGACTCGATGGCGCTCAACCAGCCATCCCATGTCTCGCTGACCACCGGGAGATGGAACTCGTCGACCACGCCGAGCCGGAACGACTCCTC
>DATBIX010000070.1:0-63642 GCA_036556665.1 Acidimicrobiia bacterium | reverse complement strand
TCTCCGGCGACCCAGGTCTCCTTCACCTGAAGGAGCCGGTCGAGCACGACTACATCGGCGCGCATGCCGGGATCGAGCCGGCCCCGGTCTGTTGCCCCCACCAGGGCAGCCGGGATGGCGGAGGCGCTGTTCAGCGGAGGGTTGTCGGTGTCCGCCCACCGAGCCAGATTCTCCACGGCAGCGCCGAGTGCGAGGGTGCTCCCGGCCAGGGTGCCGCTGATGCGGGGGCCGTCGGGGCCCACGTTCACCTCGAGGTCTCCAAGCCGGTGGGTTCCGACGCCCAACCCGGCCGCAGCCATGGCGTCGGTCACCAGGACCAACCGTTCGGGCCCGAGGACCTCCCAGACGAGCCGGATTGCGGCAGGGTGGACGTGGACACCGTCGGCGATCAGCCCGCAAGGACGGTCGGAGAGCAGAGCCGCACCGACCAGCCCGGGAGCACGGTGATGGAACGGGCTCATCTGATTGAAGAGGTGGGTCACGGCCGACCACGGCCCGGACAGGCCGTCGGCCGCCGTGTCGAAGTCGGCCCCGCTGTGACCTGCCGACACCACCACCCCGGCGGTGTCGAGAATCTCTGCCGTCTCGAAGGCAGTCTCGAGCTCGGGTGCAATGGTCACCATTCGGACCAGACCGGATTCCGCCCACTCACGTGCCACCGCCGGGTCGGGGGCACGGAGATACTCCTCGTTGTGGGCACCCTTCCATTGAGGAGAGATCCAAGGGCCTTCGATGTGGAGACCGAGCGGCTCCGCCCCCCGGTATCCCTCGGGAGGGCCGGACGCGAGGACCGCAATGGCGGCCTCCGCCACCCGGTAAGGAGCGCTCACGATCGTGGGGAGGAAGGTGGTCACCCCGGTCTCCGGGAGCCGCCGACCGACCTCCCAGATCGACCCAGGGTCGGAAGTGAAGTCATGGCCCCATCCGCCGTTGATCTGTAGGTCGATCAGCCCAGGCGCAACGATCGAGTCGTCGGAAACGGCAGGCCCCGGTCCTGCGGTGATCAGCCCGGCCTGGGCCGTCATATGTCCGGGGAGCTCGGTCACCATGCGATCCCGTGTCCGCGCTGGTAGAGCCCCGGGATCGAGACCGGGAGTCGCCCCTGAGGCTTCTCCTTGCCGAACAGCACCGAAGCGAGAGCCTCGAGGGTCGGGTGGTGGGCACCGTAGGTGCAGAGATGGGCCCTGGAGTCGGGATAGGCGGCGAGGTCGTAGGGGGTGCGCAGGGCGACTGTTACCAGCAGCTTGCCCGACTCGAGTAACCCTCTCACCAGGTCGGCCTGGCCCTGGGAGGCGGTGACGGTGCCGATCACCACCACGTCGTGGTGGTCCGCAGCCGAGATCGCCCCACTGATGACGGTGTGGTCGGGATCATGGGGGTAGACGATCTCGGTCACCGCGGGGTGGTGGCGGCGCAATGAGGTCGCCATCGACGGTGGGTACAGGGCTGTGGTGTCGGCCGGGGTGACATTGCGCGGCACCGGCTCCAGGGAGAGGATCTTGGCCGCCGGATCGAGGCGGAGCGGGAGGAGGCCTTCGTCGTTGCGGACCAGGGTCACCGATCTCCGGGCCAGCTCGTCGGCCAGCTCGGAGTTGCCCACGATCTCGGGCCGGAGCCGGGGCTGGGGCCGGCCGGCCCGTAGCGCTTCGATCCGCCGACGGGAGCGAGCCAGCGCCTCTTCCGGGATCAGGTCACGCGACACGCCCTTGTCGACCGCCACCCGCACCCTTTCTTGGAGTTCGGGGTCGGGCATGCACAGGAGCAGGTCGGTGCCCCCCCGCATCATCGAGATGATCTCGACCACCTGGGCCGGTCCCTGGTCGAGGGCGCCCATGTCGAGGGCGTCGGTGATGACCAGGCCCCCGAAATGCATCTCGTCCCGGACGAACCCGTCGATCCCTCGGGGCGAGGCGGAGATCGGGACCTCTGCGCTCCCGGTGATGGCAGGTACCACGTAGTGGCCCATCATCAGCAGCTCCGACCCGGCCTCGAAAGCGGCTCGAAACGGGGGCAGCTCGACCGAGTCGAGACGATCCCGGTCGAGGTCGAGCAGCGGCAACTCGTAGTGGGGATCGACCCGCGCCTCGCCCTTCCCCGGGAAGTGCTTGACGGTCGTCATCACACCACCTTCCCGGAAGCCGGTGACCATCGCCCCGGTCAACATCGCAACCGAGCCCGGGTCCTCTCCGAAACTCCGGATCCCCAGCGACGGGTTGTCGGCCCGGGTAGCGACATCGGCTGCCGGGGCGTAGTTGACGTTGATCCCCACCGCCGCCAGCTCGCTCGCCATGGCGGTGGCGACCGCTCGGGCCAGTTCGACGTCCCCGGTGGCCCCCAACGCCATGTTGCCGCCGAACGGGGTGGAGCCGGTGAGCCCGATGAGCTGACCACCCTCCTGGTCGGCGGCGATGAGGAGAGGCAGGTCCGACGAATTGGCCTCCTGGAGGGCTCCAGTCAGCTCGGCCACCTGTCCTGGGGATTCCATGTTCCATTCCCGGAAGAGGGTCACCCCGGCGGGGGGCGACTTGGCGAGCCGTTCCCTCAGCCAATCCGGGACTTCGGTCCCCTCGAAGGCGAGCATCAAATGGGGGTCGGCGACGCTCATCCCTTGACGGAACCGGCCAGCAGGCCCCGCACGAAGTACCGCTGCAGCGTCAGGAAGACGAGCAGTGGGATCACCATGGAGACGAAGGCAGCCGCCGTGAGCAGGTGGAATGCCTCACCTCGGGACCCGACGATCGAAGCCAGCTCGATGGTGAGCACTGCCACGTCGGACGAGGTCCCCAGGAACACGAGGGCGACCAGGAAGTCGTTCCACACCCAGAGGAACTGGAGGATGGCGAACGAGGCGAGGGCGGGCACCGATAGCGGAAGGACCAGCCGGGTGAAGGCGGTGAACGGGCTGGCCCCGTCGATGTATGCCGACTCGAAGATGTCCTTGGGCAGCTGGGAGATGTAGTTGTAGAGGAGGAAGACCGCCAGAGGCAGCCCGAACCCGGTGTGGGCCAGCCAAATGCCGAGAAAGCTCCCGGTCATCTCCGCCGACTGGTAGATCCTCAGCAAGGGGACCAGGGCGAGCTGGAGCGGCACCACTATCAACCCGACCAGGACTCCGAACATGAGGCTGCGTCCCCGGAACTTGAGCCAGGCGAAGCCGAAGGCGGCAAATGCGGCCAGGGTGATCGGGATGATCGTCGAGGGGATGGTCACGATCAGGCTGTTGATCAGGGCGTCGAACAGACCTCCGGACGTGAGGACGCTCTGGTAGTTCTCGATGGTCCACTGGGTGGAGAGCGGGTGGAACAGGGACGTCCACCACCCGGTGGAACTGCTGTCCACCGAGGTTCGGAACGAGTTGACCAGCAGCCCCAGCGAGGGGATGATCCACATGGCCACGATGAGGATCACGAGGAGCTTGACCAGCCAGCCGCCCCGGTCTCCTCCACTCGAACGCAAGGTGGCCGACTTGCCGGTCATGCGCCTACTCCCTGGCGCCTCAGGTTGCGAATGTTGACGATCATGATCGGGAGCACCGCCACCAGGAGGATGACGGCCATCGTCGTGGCCTGGCCGAAGTTGCGAAAGCGGAACATCTCCTGATACATCCGCACCGCCACCACCGAGGTGTCGAAGTTCCCACCCGTGGTAACGAAGATGATGTCGAAGACCTTCAGGACCGCGATCGCGATCGTGGTGAACACGGTCAAGATCGAGCCCCTTATCGTGGGCACGATCACCCGGAAGAAGATCTGCAGCTCGCTGCCCCCATCGATACGGGCCGCCTCGACCAGGTCACGCGGGACGCCCTTGATGGCGGCGGAGAGGATGACCATGGCAAGCCCGACCTGGAGCCAGACCATGATGGCGATGAGGAAGAAGGTGTTCCAGGGGATCTCCTGGAGCCAGGCAACAGGCTCGACCTCCTGCAGCAGCCCTAGATCGACCAGCCAGCCGCCGACTGCAACCCAGATGGCGTTGAGCACACCGATCTGATTCTGCCCCGGCGGCTTCCAGGCATACATGAACCGCCAGATGACGGACGCCCCGACAAATGAGATCGCCAGCGGCATGAAGACGAAGGCCTTGGCGAGAGACTCGTTCTTGATCCGATCGACCAGCGCGGCGAAGGCGAGCCCGATGGCCACCGACGCCGCCGGTGCGATCAACAGCCAGATCAGGTTGTTGCGCAGCGCCAGGATGACCTCCTGGTCGGTGAATGCCTGCGTGTAGTTGGTCAGGGGACTGGCCCCCTCTGGGACCTCGGTGAAACTCCCAACTACGGTTCCTGCCGTTGGGTAGATCAGATACAGGCCGACCACGGCCACGGCGGGGACCACGAAGACGTAGGGGCGAAGAAAGTCGGTGGCGCGGGTGGGCAGGGCCTCGATGATGACGTTGGCGGCATAGAAAAGGGCCCAAATCCCACCGACACCGAGGATCAACGCGACCAGGGCCTGGGCGAGCTTCGAAAGTGTCGGCCCGAAGGCGGCGAAGGTGTTCGGGTCGCGCAGCACCCGAAGGCCGAGCCACAGGGCAATGAAGACCACTCCGACGACCACCAGAGCGCGGAGGATCCGCAACCCGGGCGTCATCGACCGTATCGGATGGATGGCCTCGGCCACTCAGTCCTCCCATAGTGAAAGGGTCCCGGGCTCGACGCCCGGGACCCTAATCACTGTCGATGTCAGCCGGTGGGCCAGCTGTCTTCGATCTGCTGGAAGATGTCCTCGGTCCCTTCGCCGTTGGCGGCGACCCAGTCAACCATCCCGCTCCAGAAGGTGCCGGCACCGACTTCGGCGGGCATCAGGTCGGAAGCGTCGAAGCCCACGGTCGTGGCCCCCGCCACCATCTCGGCGAGCTGGTTGTTCGGGTACACGTACCAGTCGTTGGGCACCGTGGTCAGAGGCGACAGGAAGCCGCCCCGCTCGATCCACCCGGCCGCCGCTTCGGGAGTGGCGAGCCACTCCAACAATGCCCTCACTTCGGGCCGATCGTTGAACATGACGAACATGTCGGCGGCGCCGAGAACCGGCGTGCCGAACTCGTCCTCGATCGGCGGGAAGTAGAAGAAATCGACGTCGGTCTCGGGCTTGTTCGGCCACTCGCTGGCCGGCAGGTTCGGGTCGGCGGCGAGGGCGTCACGATTCTCGCCCCAAAAGCCTCCGATCCAGGCTGCCTGCTTCTGCATCCAGCATTGAGGCCCACCCTCGGCGAACATCGGGTCCTGGGTCTCACCGATCCAGGTTGCGTTGATGTACGTGTTGCCACCGTAGGCGTAGTCCGGAGTGAACCAGATCTGCGACATGTAGTCGGCGGCCTCGAGCACCTCAGGGTCGTTGAACGGGATCTCATGGGAGATCCACTGGTTGTACACCTCAGGTGAGGCGGTGCGAAGCAGGATGTCTTCCATCCAGTCGGTCGCCACCCACCCGTCGGCCTCTTGGCTCTCGATCGAGATGCACCACGGGTTCCCGTTGCCATCGGCGACGATCTGATCGCTCAAAGCGATCAGCTCATCCCAGGTGGTGGGCACCGTGTAGCCGTTGTCGGCGAAGCCCTGCACCGGATACCAGACGATCGACTTGACGTCGGTCTTGTAGTAGACGCCGTACAGCGTGTCGTCGAGCAAGCCGAGCTCGTAGAACGCAGGCACCATGTCGGCCGCCAGCTTGTCGGTGTTGAACCAGTCGCTGAGGGCGACCAGCGATCCGGCTTCTGCGTACTGGTGCATCTTGCCCGGCTGGGCGATCTGCGCCAGATCGGGTGCGTTGCCACCATCGACCGCCACCTGCAGCGCCGTCTCATAATCCGGCGTCGGCTGGAAGTTGACGGTTATCCCGGTCAGCTCGGTGAATGGCTCCAACGTGTAGGTGAAGTTGGCGGCCTCCGAAGATTCGGGCAGCCATTGTGCCCAGATCTCGACGGTGCTCCCGCTGAAGTCACCGGCGATGGCCTGGTCTAGATGGTCGTAGCCCGTGGTATCTACCGGCAGCGCAGTCGTGGACGTAGCACCTGCTTCCGTCGTGCCTGGAGCCTCGGTTGTCGTGGCCTCGCCGGCAGTGGTCGTGGAGGCGGTCTCGCCGCCGCAAGCGGCGAGCACCATTCCCATCACCACGGCCAGCAAGATCCAGGTTCGGTATCTCATACCGCTCCTCCTTTGTTGGTCGGTCATGTGTCGTTTCCTGCTTTCGTCCCTGCGGGAGCCTCCCGCGTTTGAAGAATCCTTCGTGCAGCGAGCAATGCCGCCCCACGCGGCCCGGGTGGATCGTCGGGGTCAGCGAGGATGACCCGATCGGGTGGGAGCCGCCTGGCCACCAACTCCGATGCGGCGCCTCTCCGTCTCACCTGTTCCCGAACGAGGTTCAGGAACGGCTCTCCTGCGCCCGCAACCCCGCCGGCGAGCACCACGACCTCGCTGTCATAGGCCGCGGCCAGCCAGATGAGGGCTGTGGTGAGGTGGCCGGTGATGCGGTCTGCCACCTTCTCGGCAGCGGGATCGCCGGCAGCCGCCGCGGAGAAGAGGGCCGTGGCGGCGGTGCCGGTTTCCCCTTTCGGCCAGGCTCGTGCGATTGCAGGCCCGGCCGCCACCGCCTCGAGGCACCCACGCTGCCCGCAGCGGCACACCACACCCGTCTCGTCCACCACGACATGGCCGATCTCACCGGCCATCCCGCGTGATCCGCGCACGAGGAGCCCTTGCACGACTACTCCGGCCGATATCCCGGTCCCGATGCTCACCAAGGCCACGCTGTCGGGCCGGCCGCCGCTCGAGTGAAGGCTCTCGTAGGCTCCGAGCGCGGCCGCCCGCACGTCGTTCTCGATCGTGACCGGGTAGCCGAGGGCCGTTTCCAGCTCGTCGGCCAGGTCGTAGGGCTGTGGCCCGATGCCCAGGTTGACCGCCATCGTCACCTGGCCGTTGCCCGGGTCGACCTGGCCCGGCACTCCCACCCCTACCGCCTGGAACCCGTCCAGGTCAAGGGCGCGTAACGCGGCCAGGGCGGCGGACACGACCTGGTGGCCCCCTTCAACGGCGACGTTGGACTCATGGCGCCCAATCGCCTGTCCTCTCTCGTCCAGGGCCACGGCCGAAACCGAGGATCCGCCGATGTCGATGCCCACCGTGACTGTCATCGCAGCACCACACCCAGTTGATCGGCGAGAACAGCCGATGCGGCACCGGAGAGCACGAGATCTGCCCCCAGTTGGCTCACCTCGATCTCGATCAGGTCGGCGGTGGCGGGGAGGATCCGGCTGCGCAGCTCTTGGCGAACTTCCTCGACCAGCACATCGCTGGCGTTGAGCAGCTCCGGCGCCAGCACGACGTGGCCGACGTCGATGGTGGCCACGACTCCGGCCAGCACGGTGCCCAGCTTGCGCCCCGCCTCGGAGAGGGCACGACGGACAGGCTCTTCCCCAACGAGCCCGGCGAGGGCGAGGGCGTCCCAGGGATGACGGTCGGGATCGGCTCCCGAACGGCGCAGGATCGAAGGCACGCTGGCCACCGTCTCCAGGCACCCACTGTTCCCGCATCGACACGGCTCACCGTCATCGACGACCCGGACATGACCGATCTCTCCAGCTGCTGAGTGCTCGCCGCGGTGGAGAGCACCCCCGAGAACGACGCCGGCGCCTATGCCACGACCCAGCTTGACCAGGATCAGGTTGCGATCGGCCGGGCGACGGCGGGACTCGGCGAGCGCGGCCATGGCCGCGTCGTTGGCGATGGACACCGGCAAGTCGTAACTCCGGCGTAGCTCGGCGCCGAAGTCGATGCCGTGCCAGTCGAGGTTGGCCGCCTCGAGGATTCGCCCCTCGGCGTCGATCACACCGGGAGCTCCCACCCCGATGCCGAGGACCGGGGCCGTCGAACGCCCGATGAGCGAGCCGATCATGCCTATCGCCACCTCATGCGCCGCCTCACCGATGGGGGAGTCGCCCTCGGCCTCGATCCGCTCGTGGATCTGCCCGCTCAGGTCGACCAGGGCGGCGCGGAAGGGTTGATGGCCCAGATCGAGGGTCACGATCTCGCGCCCTCGCTCGTTGAGGGCGAGAAGGGTTGGTGGCTTGCCTCCGGCCGATGTCCCCCGGCCCAGCTCGCGGAGAAGGCCGTCGTCGATGAGCTCGCCGACCAGGCTCGACACCGCCGCCCGGGAAAGACCTGTCCGCCGTGCGATCTCGGCTCGGCTGGAGGATCCCCGATCGGATACGAGCTCGAGTGTGGCCCGGAGATTGTTGCGACGAGAGTCGTGCTTGGTCGTCTTGGCATGACGCCAATCGCCGCCACCGTCACCGGCCAACTGCTCCTCCAAATTGAAAGTTAACTGAACTTACAAAGTCTCCAGAGCGATTGTCAAGGGTCATTCGCCTCTGGTCTGGCATGGCCGGATCTGTCCCCACGTCGGAACGGGTGGCAAACCGGTCAGAATGAGAGGATGGGGACCCCCCATCTCCAGATTCGGCCCGGCAACCCCGATTTCCTCGACCTGTCCTGGGATCTGCCCATCCTCGACTGGGAGCACGAGCGGCTGGTCGAGATGCCGGCCGGGATCCACCGTCATCCCGTGGTCTTCGTCGCCTACGACGAGGGAGTCTTCGCCATCAAGGAGCTGCCGCGTCGCGTCGCCAACCGCGAGTACCACGTACTGCGGGCGCTCGAGGAGCGCACCACCAGATCGGTGGAGGCGGTGGGTCTGGTGGAACGGGTCTGGCTCGATCCTCACGAGGAGCAGTCGGCGGCAGTGGTGACCAGGTATGCCGACCACACCTTTCCCTACCGGCATCTCGTCTCGGGACCGGGCTTCGGCCCGAGACGGGCGCAGATGCTCGACGCGGTGGCCGGCCTTCTCGTCGAGCTTCATCTCGCCGGCTGCTTCTGGGGCGACTGCTCGTTGTCGAACCTGCTCTATCGGTACGACGCCGAGACGATCGAGGCCATCATGATCGACGGGGAGACCTCACGTCTCTACGAGGAGCTGTCCGACGGCCAGCGTCTCGAGGATCTCGAGATCATGAAGATGAACCTGGCGGGCGAGATGGCCGACATCGCCGCCATGACCGGAGAGGACATCGACCTGGCCGACTTCACGCTGGGCGACGACGTCGAAGCCCGCTACCGGTCACTCTGGGATGAGCTCACCGAAGAGCTGGTCATCACTCGTGACGAGAGCTACCGGATCAGGGCCCGGATCGCCCGGCTCAACGAGCTCGGCTTCTCGGTCGACGACGTCTTCCTCGACCCGACCGACGGAGGGAACCTGGTCACGATGAAGGTCGCGGTCGGTGGTCGGACGTTTCACTCGGAGCGGCTGAGACAGCAGACCGGCATCGAGGCCTCAGAGAACCAGGCCCGGGTGATCCTCAGCGACCTGAACTACTTCCTGGCCAAGCACGGGTCGGTGACGGCATCGGGCAAGAGCGTCGGGACATTCAAATGGCTCTCCACATCGTTCGAGCCGATGGTGGGCAAGATCGGTGAGCTCCGCGACGGCAATCCGATCCAGGGGTACTGCGACCTCCTCAACCATCGGTTCATCCTCGCCCAGAGACGCGGCCATGACGTGCCCAATGAGGAGGCGCTGGAGGATTGGGTGGCATCGGGGATGCCGGGCTTCGACCTGAGCTAGGTGGTCTCTCGGTCTGCCGTGTCATCCGTCGGATGATCTCGGGACCATCTCCAGGCGCCGTACTCGTCGGCGAAGCCGACCAGCAGGATCGGCACCAGGGCACCGGTGAGCACCCCGGCCGGCGTTGCCACCAGCAGGAGCACGAGGGTGTACCCGACGCCAAACGTCACGGCCAGGATCCGCCGTCGAAGCTGGTCGGGGATGTCGGGGAGACGCAGACACAAGGCCGCCCCGACGCCGAAGCCGGCGGAGGCGCCCAACACGGGTGAGACCAGGCCGAGGGCCAGCCCAAGGGCGAGGAGGAGGCCCATCGAGATCAGGACCATCCTCGGGCCTCGTGGATTTCGTGAGACCATGGCGATGACGACGAAGGCGAAGGGAGCGATGACGACACCCACCCCGATGAGCGCCGGGTCCACCACGGGCTCGCCCGTTTCGGCCCGGGCGAACGATGCCGCATAGGAGAAGTAGCTGAACATGGCGACGACCGTGCCCAGGGCGAGAGCCAGCCAGTTGCGCCGGCGACCCGCCTCGGCCGTCTCCAACCTGGCCAGACGACCTAGCCCTTCACGGATCCGGCGGTGAGACCTCTGACGAAGAACCGCTGCAAGGCGAAGAACACCACGAGCGGGAGGATCATGGTCACGAAGGCGGCGGCAGGGAGCAGCGAGAGTTGCCCCTCACCGCGTCCGGCCAGGTCGGCCAGTTCCACCGTGAGCACCCGGTTGGCCGGGTCGTAGCCGAGAAAGACGATGGCCACCAGGAAGTCGTTCCAGACCCAGAGGAACTGGAAGATGGCGAAGGAGGCGAGGACGGGCACCGAGAGCGGCACCACCAGCCGGGTGAAGATCGTGAAGTGGTCGGCGCCATCGATCTTGGCGGACTCGATGAGCGAGGACGACAGCGAACCCATGTAGTTGCGGAGCAGATAGATCGCCAGTGGCAACCCGAATCCGGCGTGGGCCAGCCAGATGGCGGGGAAGGTGCCGTTCAGCTCGAATCCGGTGTAGATGCGGAGAATCGGGATCAACGCCATCTGCAGCGGGACCACCAACAGACCGACCACGGTGACGAAGATGAGGTTCCTGCCGGGGAACTCCATCCAGGCGAAGGCGTATGCCGCAAAAGCGGCGACTGTTATCGGGATCACCACCGCAGGGATGGTCACCGCCAGGCTGTTGGCGAATGCGTTGGCGAAGCCACCCTCGAGCACCTCGGTGTAGTTCTGAATGGTCCAAGTCGCCGAGTCGAAGAACTCGCCGAAGACCGTCCACCAACCCGTGGCTCGAATCGAGCTCGGCTCGCGGAAGGAGTTGATCAGCAGGCCCAGCGAGGGGATGGTCCAGAGCAAGGTGATGAGACCAACGCCCAGATAGACGGGGAAGCGGCTGCCGGCGCGCACCTTCGACGGCTTTGGCGCCGCTGCCGCCGCCGGCGAGCGGACGGTCTCGGTGGTGGCAGTCATCGTGTCGCCTCCTGCTCTCTGAACCGTCTGATGTTGATCACGAGGATGGGGACAACGGCGATGAAGAGGATGACCGCCAGCGCCGCCCCCATGCCGTCGTTGTTGAAGGTGAAGAACTCGGTGACCATCTGCTGAGCCACCACACCCGTGCCCTCCCGGCCTCCGGTCATGACGTAGACGATGTCGAACACCTTCCAGGTGGTGATGAGGATGGTGGTCCAGACCACGACCACGGTGGATGCGATCGACGGGATCACGATGCGCCGGAATACCTGCCATTCGTTCGCCCCGTCGATGCGGGACGCCTCCAAGATCTCCTCGGGAACGGCCTTGATCGCCGAGGAGAGGATGACCATGGCAAACCCGGTCTGTAGCCAGACCAGGATCACCATGAGGAAGAGGTTGTTCCAAAGCGGGACGGCCAGCCAATCGACGGGTTCCCCGCCGAAGGCGACCACGATGGCGTTGAGCAGGCCGATCTGCTCGCCGAACCCCTCCGGTCGGAATCGGTAGATGAAGGTCCACACCACCGAGGCGCCGACGAAGGAGATGGCCATGGGGAGGAAGATCAGGGACTTGGCCGCCGCCTCCGACTTGCGGGGCAGCTTGTCGGCGAGCGTGGCGAAGCCGAGACCGATCGCCACCGCCACCGCCGGGACCAGGATTACCCAGGCGATGCTGTTGCGGATCGCGACCAGGTAGGTGCTCTCGGTGAATATGCGGGTGTAATTGGCGACGCCGACGAAGGCGTCACCTGCGTCGTTCTGGAAGCTGAGGATGAAGGTGTTGACCGCCGGGTAGACCAGATAGAAGGCGAGCAGGACCATCGCGGGGCCGGCGAAGGCGAACGGCCTCACCCCAGCGGCGGCCCGCGAGGGAAGAGCGTTGACCAGCCGGTCCATCCCCCAGTACAGGGCCCACACCCCGAGCACCCCGACGATGAGGGCAACCCCGACCTGGACGAGCTTGTTGATGTCACGCTGCTGGAGGAAGTCGAAGGTGAAGAAGAAGAGGACCAGGACGGCGGGCACCACCAGGGCACTGAGGATCCGGAGGATCCACACCTGAGGCGTGTGGTCGTGAGCACCTTCTTCGACAGGGACGGCAGGGGTAACCGGCACCTGCTCGGTCTCGATCGGCGGTGTTGTCACCTCAGATCCTTTCTCCCGCGGATACAGGGCCAGACCCTACCCAACTGGACCGCGTGGTGTCGGACACCGAGCACGAGGAAGGGGTGGCCTTGCGACCACCCCTTCCTTTGGTCTAGCCGAGACTTCAGCTTGCCGGCCAGCTGGCCTCGATCGTGTCAATTGTCTCCTGAGTGGGGGCGCCTCTGGTCCAGGAGATGACTCCGTCCCAGAAAGTACGCTGACCCACCTCGGGCGGCATCAGGTCGGATCCGTCGAACACGAAGCTGTTCGCTGCCAGGGCCTCGGTCACCGCCGTGGCGAAGGTCTGGCCCGACTCGGTCTCGTAGCAGGCCGGGTCCACGTCCTTGTGGCCAGGCAGACGCTCCACGCCGGCGACACCATGGCCGCCGTACGGGGCCACGCCGCCACCTGAGGCGGAAGCCAGCGTGCACTGCCAGTCCGGGGTGATCCAGTCCTTGATCACAGCCACGTTCTCGGGCGATCCGTCGAACACGATGATGGTGTCGCCACCACCCATCGCCCCGGTGTTGCCGTCGATGGTCGGGAAGGCAAAGACCTTGATCTCCGACTCCTCACCCTCCTCATATCCGGGAGCCTGGGTGAAGAAGTTGGAGACGAAGGAGCCCTGCTTCAACATCAGACAGCCGGGATCGGGATCGTTGAACAACGGGCCAGGCGAGTCCTCGAAGAAGGTGCTGGCTGCACCCTCCGGGCCGCCGAGGACGAAGCCCTCGGCGAAGAGGATCTCACCCAGTGTGTCAAAGGCGGTCGCCACCGTCGGATCGTTGAACGGGATCTCGTGGTTGTACCACTGGGCATATGCCTCAGATCCGTTCTGTCGGACGTAGATGTCCTCGATCCAGTCGGTGCCCGGCCATCCCGAGGCGGTGCCGCTCTCGAAGCCGAAGCACCACGGGGTGAGCCCGTCGTCGACTATCTGCTGGGAGAGAGCCACCAGGTCCTCGTAGGTCTCGGGGATCTCGTAGCCGTTCGCAGTGAAGGTCGGCTCGTGATAGAACACGATCGACTTGAAGTTCGGGAACCAGGGGATCCCGTAGTGGTTCCCGTCCTCGCAGAGGCCGAGATCCATCCAGTACTTCGAGTGATTCGCTTCCATCTCGGCGATGTCGAAGCCCATGTCCTCGAGCGAGGCCAGAGCGCCTTCATCGGCGTAGGCGCAGATCGATGCCGGCTGAGGGGTGAAGGCCACTTCCGGTGGGTTGCCACCGTCGACCTGGATCCTCAACTGCTCCTCGAACTCGGCCACACCCGTGTAGGTGATGTCCGACCCGACCTCGCCGTTGTAGACGTCGACGAAACCGGCCAGAGCGTCACCTTCGACCCCGGTGGGGGCCCCGAACAAGGCGAATTGGGCGTCGGCCGCGTTGCCTTCGCCTCCGGCGGCGGTGCCGTCACCTCCACCTGCTGTGGTGGTGGCGCCGTCGCCGCCGTCTCCACCGCAGGCTGCGATCACCAACGCCAGCACTGCGACCAGGGCGAATAGCCCTCGCAATCTATTCATATGTCTCCTCCGTTTGAGTGGAGCGGCCGGTTTGCGACCGCTCGACCTGCGAACCCTATCGCGATGATGCCCCTGCGTGCCATTCCCACGCAGGGGCTACGACTTCTCCGGTTCCTCCCCCAACCGCCTCCGTTTCCGCTAGGTTCACCTCCGGCTCGATCGACAGGGAGAAACTCGATGGCGAATATCACCATGGAAGGTCTTGGCAAGGTCTACGACGACGGCACCCGGGCGGTGGGAAGCCTCGACCTCGAGATCCACGACGGCGAGTTCCTCGTCCTGGTCGGGCCATCAGGCTGTGGCAAGTCGACCGTCTTGAGGATGATCGCCGGTCTCGAGGACATAAGCGAGGGCACGATGAAGATCGGTGACCGTGTGGTCAACGACGTGGCTCCGAAGGACCGCGACATCGCCATGGTGTTTCAGAACTACGCCCTCTACCCGCACATGTCGGTCTTCGACAACATGGCATTCGGTCTCAAGCTGAGGAAGTTCTCCAAGGAGGAGATTCAGCGCCGGGTCGAAGAGGCGGCAGACATCCTCGAGATCCGGGAGTACCTCCAGCGCAAGCCCAAGGCACTCTCCGGCGGTCAGAGACAGCGGGTGGCGATGGGGCGCGCCATCGTGCGCGAGCCGGCCGCATTCCTCATGGACGAGCCACTGTCCAACCTCGATGCCAAGTTGCGGGTGCAGATGCGGGCAGAGCTCGAGCGACTCCACGGCCGTCTCGAGACCACGACGGTGTACGTCACCCACGACCAGGTCGAGGCGATGACCCTGGGTGACAGGGTCGCCGTCCTCCGGCCAGTCTCGGCTGCCCGTCCCTGGAATCTGCAACAGGTCGGTCCCCCCACCGAGCTGTTCGACAATCCCGACAACCTGTTCGTCGCCGGGTTCATCGGCAGCCCCGCCATGAACCTGGGCTATGGCACCCTCTCCCACCGCGACGGTGCAGTGTGGGTGAAGCTGCCCAACGCCGATCTCAAGGTCGATCCGCGCTCGCTGGAGGCACACCCGGGCATCGAGAATCGGATGGGCGAGGAGCTGGTGGTGGGGATTCGACCCAATTCGCTCGAAGCAGCCTCCGTGCGTGGGCCCGACCCAGATCGCACATTGCGCGCCAAGGTCGAGGTGACGGAGATGCTTGGACCCGAGACCTACGTCCACTTCACCGTCAACCGGCCCCCGGTCGTGACGCCGGACATCGAGGAGCTGCTCGCCGACACCGGTCAGGATCCGTCCTCGCTGGGTGAGACGACCAACTTCATCGCCCGGGTCAGCCCGGACGCACGGGTGAGCCGGGGCGACGAGATCGAGCTGATCGTCGACTGCGCCAAGTTGCATTTCTTCGATCCCAAGACCGGTGCGCGGATCGGATCCGAGAGCAAGGTGGCAGCCAGCGTCTGAGGTCCGGCTCGGCCGGGGAGTCGAGGTGAGCGCGCCCCTCTTCCCGCCCGATTTCGTGTGGGGTGTTGCCACGTCCGCCTACCAGATAGAAGGCGGGCGCGGTGAGGACGGGAAGGGCGACTCGATTTGGGACCGCTTCTCCGACCTGGGCAGGTTGCGCGACAAGGGTGACGTCGCCACCGACCACTATCACCGTTGGGAGGAGGACCTCGACCTGCTCGCCCGGCTCGGTGTCGGCGCCTACCGGTTCTCCGTCGCCTGGTCCCGGGTGATCCCGGATGGCGACGGGGAGCCGAATCAGGCCGGCATCGATTTCTACCGGCGTCTGGTCGAGGGGATGGCGGAGAGGGGCATCACTCCATATCTCTCCCTTTACCACTGGGACCTGCCCCAGGCATTGGAGGAGAAGGGAGGCTGGGCCGAGCGCAGCACGATCGATGCCTTCGCCCGCTATACCGGGATCCTGGTCGACTCGTTGGGTGACCTGGTCGGGCATTGGATCACACAGAACGAGCCCTGGGTGACTGCCATGCTCGGGTATCGCGACGGTGTCTTCGCCCCCGGCATGACGGATTGGGCCACCGCCCTCACTGTCGGCCACCACTTGTTGTTGTCCCATGGAAGGGCGCTTGCCGAGCTGCGACGTCGAGATGCGCGGGCATCGGTGGGCATCGCCCTCGACTGCCGGCCCGTGGTGCCGGCCTCGAGCTCGGACGAGGACGTGGCGGCGGCCGCCCATTTCGACGGGTTCCGCAACCGATGGTTCTTCGACCCGGTGTTCGGCATGGGTTATCCGGAGGACCTGCTTGCTGTTTACCGAGAGCGGGGCCACATCGAGCCCGGCCTGATCCTCGCCGACGATTTGGACCTGATCGGGGCACCTCTCGACTTCCTCGGCCTCAACTACTACACCACGCTCACCGTCGCCGCCGGTGGGGAGGAGCGAGACGATCCAGAGGGCCCGGTCGGCGCCGATCCCGAGCCGGGGTTCACCGAGATGGGGTGGCGGATCGACCCCGACGGGTTGCGGGGCTACCTCGAGCAGATCGCCGGGACCTACTCGCCACCATCGATCCTGGTCACCGAGAACGGGGCCAGCTTCTCGGACAAACCCGATGCCGCCGGGCGCGTCGACGACGGTCGTCGCATCGAGTACCTGCGTGGTCACATTGCTGCGGTCGCCGCCGCTCGCCAGGCCGGTGTCGCCGTCGACGGCTACTTCGTCTGGAGCTTCCTCGACAATCTGGAGTGGACATCCGGGTTCTCCCAGAGGTTCGGGTTGGTCTGGGTCGAACCCGTCTCCGGCCGGCGCATCCCGAAGCGCAGCTTCGAGTGGTACTCGGAGGTGGTTCGCACCGGTAGGTTGCCCTAGACATGGCTCGCACCTTCACCTGCTCCTGTCAGTACCAGGTCGGCGCCCCCGACGTCGACGGCCTGGTAGGCCCGGTGAAGGCGCATTTCGACGAGGCCCACCCCGACCTCGGCATCAACGAAGTGAGCGTGCGGAACTACCTCGAGGCCGAGGTTCGGCTCAGCCCGGAGAAGGAGCGTCTCAGTGATATCGGGGAGGTGAGGGTGGTTCCGATCAGACCGGAGCGTATGGAGGAGATCGCCGAGTTCATGGACCACAGGGCCTATGCCGATTATCCCGCCTGGGCCGGCTGCTATTGCATGTACTTCTTCCTCGGCGGGCATGGGAACCCGGCGTGGGGTGACCGATACTGGGAGGACAACCGGCGCGACATGCTCGACCGCGTGGCGTCGGGCCGGGTCACGGGCTCGCTGGCCTTCGTCGACGGGAGGCTGGTGGGCTGGTGCAACGCGACCGGCAGAGGCGAGTTCCCGAGTCTGGCCACCGGGGACGACGACGGCATTGGATCCGTCGTCTGCTTTCTCATTGCGCCCCCCTATCGGGGGCATGGCCTTGCGGCGCGCCTTCTCGAGGGGGCACTGGCCGAGCTGAAGTCGCTCGGCTATGCCTCGGCCGAGGCCTACCCGTCGGGTGCCACCGCGCCCTGGGAGCGCGCCTTCACCGGCACCCTCGACTTGTATCTCGAGGCCGGATTCGAGATGACGAAGGAGGATCCTCTCACCGTCGGGATCAGCCTGGCATGAGCGAGCGGCTGGACGACTGGATGGAGCGTTACGTGAACGCCTGGTCGTCCAACGATCCGGAAGAGATCGCCGCTCTCTTCACCCCGGATGCGGTCTACGACCCGCAGACCGCCGACGGAGAGCTTCATGGGCACGACGAGATCATCGACTGGTGGCTGGACATCGACGATCATCCCGACAATTGGGACTTCGACTGGATCCCGCTCGTCGAGACCGACGAGGTCGCGGTGATCACCGCCACCACCCGCTATCACAATCCCGCGGCCAGCTACCGGAACCTGTTCGTGATCAGATTCGACGACGACGACCTCTGCCGGGACTTCACCGAGTGGTACATCGAGGAGGATCAGGACTGACCGGGGCCAGTGGGGCAGAATCCGGCAGATGACCACGGCTTTCGTGCTTGGCGGGGGAGGGCGGTGGGGTGCCGTCGAAGTCGGGATGCTGCGCGCCCTCGACGAATCGGGCATCGCCCCCGAGCTCGTTCTGGGGACGTCGATCGGGGCATTCAACGGCTCCGTGATCGCCGACAAACCCGGGACCGAAGGAGTCGAGAAGCTGTCGGGCCTGTGGATCGAGATCGCCGAGAGCGACGTGTTGCTGGGGCGCCGATTCGATCGGTTGAAGAATGCGGCGACTCTGAAGCCCGCCTTGCACGACACCTCGGAGATGCGACGGCTTCTCGAGCACGTCCATGCCATCGATCGGCGGATCGAGGAGCTGGCGATCCCGTTCCAGTGTGTGGCTGCATCGATCGAGCGGGCGGCAGAGCACTGGTTCACGAGCGGTCCCCTCATCGAGGCGTTGCTCGCCTCGTCTGCCGTCCCCGCCCTGTTCCCGCCAGTCGAGATCGATGGCGAGCATTTCTATGACGGGGGCCTGGTCAACTCGGTGCCGCTGGCCCGGGCCATAGATCTGGGGGCCACCCGGATCTTCGTGCTCCAGGTCGGCCGGATCGAGTCCCAGCTGAGGCCGCCCCAGCGTCTCTACGAGGCGGCCCTCATCTCGTTCGAGATAGCCAGGCGGCACCGATTCACCAGTTCCGTCGAGAGTCTTCCGCCTGGGATCGAGCTCCATCTGCTTCCCTCGGGGAACCCGGTCGAATTCGATGACACCAGACAGCTGAAATGGCGCGATGTCAGCTCGACGCACGAGTTGATCGATGGGGCCTACACGGCGTCGACCGAGTACCTGCGGCAGGTGCAGTGATGGGGGTGCCGCCGAAATGGCTGCGTCGCCTTCTCATCGACCCGGCCGTGGTCCTCCTCGTGGTGCTCGCATTCGCCTCTCTGCCGGTGTGGATCATCGGGGCGGCGTTCATCTCCCGTTATGTGCCGGGGAAATGGCGCATCCTCCGACTCGCCTGGTTCCTCTTCCTCTACCTGTTGGTCGAGGCGATCGGCCTGGCCGCACTGTTCCTGACCTGGTTGGGATCGGGGCTCGGGTGGAAGCTTCGATCGCCCTTCTTCACCGAGGTGCACTACCGGCTGCTCGGTTGGATGCTGGCCCGGATCATGAGGTCTGCCGAGGTCACCTTCAAGCTGAGGCTGGTCCAGCAGGGGGAGAGGCCGACCACGCGCCAGGGCGGCGATTCACGTCCCATCCTCGTCCTGTCCCGTCATGCCGGGCCTGGTGACTCGTTCCTTCTCATGGATGGGCTGGTCAACGGGTTCGGCAGGGATCCCCGGATCGTGCTCAAGGAGTTCCTGCAGTGGGATCCCGCCGTCGATGTGATCCTCAACCGTCTGCCCACTTCGTTCGTCCCGATGGGCCGTAAGGGGGGCGAGGCGCTGATCGACTCGATCGCAACACTCGCCCAGACCATGGACCCCGATGACGCCTTTGTCATCTTCCCCGAGGGCGCCAACTACACGGAGCGCCGGCGCTCACGCGCCATCCAGAAGCTGCGTGAGATCGGGCGGCCCGACCTGGCAGAGCGAGCGGAGGAGCTGAAACAGACCCTGCCTCCACGGTCCACGGGTGTGGTGACCGCCCTGGCGGCGGCGCCCCAGCCGTCCGACGTGTTCTTCGTCGGGCACGCCGGCCTCGAGGCATTCGTCACCGTGGGGGACATCTGGCGTGCCATGCCCATGGACACCTCGGTGGCGGTCAGGGTCTGGCACGTGAGGGCCGAGGACATCCCGCCACCCGGGGAGCAGGAGGCGTGGCTCTACGACATGTGGGCCGAGATCGACCACTGGATCGGGTCCGAGCTGGACGAGACCGGCTGACGACGATGGGGCGCCGCAAGCCGCCCACCCGGGCGGTCGCCCGTAGCGCACATGAGAGGCGATGGTCAGGGGGCGGTCTTGGGCTCGAGGAAGGGCATCATCTTGCGCAGCTCCCTGCCCACTTCCTCGATTTGGTGGGCACGGTTGGTGGCTCGCTGCTCGTAGAGGAACGGGGCCCCCTCCCGCGCCTGTGCCATCCACTCGTTGGCGAATGCGCCCGACTGGATCTCGGCGAGCGCCTCCTTCATCGCTTGCCGTGTCTCGTCGGTGACGATCCTCGAACCCCGGGTGTAGTCCCCGTACTCGGCGGTGTCGGACACCGAGTAGCGCATCCAGGAGAGACCTCCCTCATAGAGGAGGTCGACGATGAGCTTCAGCTCGTGCAATGTCTCGAAATAGGCTGACTCGGGTTGATACCCCGCCTCGACCAGCGTCTCGAACGAGGCCTTGATCAACTCGGAGATGCCACCGCACAGGATCACCTGCTCGCCGAAGAGGTCGGTCTCGGTCTCCTCTTTGAACGTGGTCTCCAGGATCCCGGCCCGGCCTCCACCGATGGCCGAGGCATAGGACAACCCGAGCGCCCGTGCCTGCCCTGATGCATCCTGATGGACGGCGAGCAGGCAGGGAACGCCGGACCCTTGCTGGTAGGTGCGACGGACCAGGTGGCCGGGCCCCTTGGGGGCGATCATGGCGACGTCGACGTCTTCGGGCGGGGTGATCTCTCCGAAATGGATGTTGAACCCGTGGGCGAAGAGCAGGGTGTCGCCGGCGTCCAGGTTCTTCTCGACCGACTCGGCGTAGATCGCTCCCATCACCTGGTCGGGGACCAGCATCATGATGGTGTCGGCCCATTCGGCGGCGTCCGACGGTGTCATCACCCTCAGGCCCTCCGACTCGGCCTCGACCCAACTCGACGAGCCCTCGCGCAACCCGACGACCACGTCGACCCCCGATTCCTTCAGGTTCAACGCATGAGCGTGGCCCTGGCTCCCGTAGCCGATCACGGCGACCCGTTTCGCCCGGATCAGGTCGAGATCGCAGTCGGAGTCGTAATAGATCGTTGCCATGCCCCGATTGTGGTCGGTTTGCCGCCATGTCGAAACTCGCGTCTTAGGATCCACGCCCATGACCGAGAAGATCAGATCCCAGGACGTTACCGAGGGGCCGGCCAAGGCCGGGGCACGAGCGATGCTCAGGGCTGTGGGCCTCACCGACGAGGACTTCTCCAAGGCGCAGGTAGGGGTGGTCTCGGCCGGCAACGAGGTGACACCGTGCAACCTGACGGGTCCCGAGTTGTCCCGGCACGCCAAGGCAGGCGTCGCCTCGGCGGGCGGGGTGGGATTGGTGTTCTCCACCATCGCCGTCTCGGACGGGATCTCGATGGGACATGAGGGGATGAGAGCGTCCCTGGTGTCACGCGAGGTGATCGCCGACTCGGTCGAGTTGGTGATGCACGCTGAGCGATTCGACGCGGTCGTGGCCATTGCGGGCTGCGACAAGTCGTTGCCCGGCATGCTGATGGCCGCGGCACGCCTGAATCTCCCTGCCATCTTCCTCTACGGCGGCTCCAGCCTCCCCGGGCACTACGCCGGCAGGGACATCTCGATAGTGGATGTCTTCGAGGGGATCGGCGCCGAGTCCGAAGGACGGATCAGCATCGAGGAGCTCATGGCGATCGAGCGGGCGGCGTGCCCCGGCGCCGGGTCCTGTGCCGGGATGTTCACCGCCAACACCATGGCGTCGGTGGGTGAGGCGATAGGGATGTCGCTCCCCGGGTCGGCCTCGGTCCCGGCGATCGACCCCCGTCTCGCCGGCTACGCCGAGCGCTCGGGGGCGGCGGTGATGAGGATGCTGGAGAACGACACGAGACCCCGCGACATAATGACCCGGCCGGCCTTCGAGAACGCCATCACAACCGTCATGGCGCTCGGCGGCTCGACCAATGCGGTGCTCCATCTGCTCGCGATCGCCCACGAGGCTGGAGTCGACCTCGAGCTGGACGACTTCGACCGTATCTCCCGGCACACCCCCCATCTCGGCGACCTCAAGCCCTTTGGCCGCTATCACATGGTCGATCTCGATCGGGTCGGAGGTGTCCCGCTGGTGCTTCGCGCCCTTCTCGACGAGGATCTGATCGACGGTGAGGTCCTCACGGTCACCGGCCAGACCATGGCCGAGAACCTCCGCGAGGTTGCTTTCGACCCCGATCAGGACGTCATCGCCTCGCCGCGGAGCCCACTGGCAACTGAGGGAGGGATCGCCATCCTGCGTGGCAACATCGCCCCGGGTGGGGCGGTGGTCAAGGTCGCCGGCATCCACCTCGACGTGTTCGAAGGGCCCGCCCGGGTCTTCGACGGCGAGCAGGCCGCACTCGAGGCGCTATTCGACCACCGGATCCAGCATGGGGACGTCCTCGTGATCCGCACCGAGGGGCCCAAGGGGGGTCCCGGCATGAGGGAGATGCTTCAGATCACCGCAGCCATCAAGGGAGCCGGTCTGGGCAAGGACGTGATGCTCGTAACCGACGGGCGCTTCTCGGGTGGCACCACCGGGCTGTGCATCGGTCACGTGGCCCCCGAATCGGAAGCCGGAGGGCCGATCGGCTTGGTGGCCGAGGGTGACCAGGTTCGGGTTGACGTCCCCGGCCGCCGTCTCGAGGTCCTGGTCGACGCCGACGTCCTCGCCGAACGCGCCGCCATCCGAAAGCCGTTCCCTGCTCGCTACACCACCGGGGCGCTGGCCAAATACGCCCTTCTGGTCGGGTCGGCCGAGACCGGGGCGGTCACCGGTTGACTCTGGTGCGGGAACCGCCGCCGAAACGGCTAGCTTCCTCCAGGTGAGTTCGGAGTCGACTCCCTCTGATCGGGGAAACGGGCGAAGAGGCTTTTTCAGCCGCGCCGCCCATGGGGTCAGTGAGAGGGTCCTGGACGCCGTTGACCCGGACATGGTCCTCGAATATGTGGATGTCAACGGATTGCTCGATCGGATCGACGTCAACCATCTCTTGGACCGGGTCGAGGTCGACGAACTGTTGGACCGAATCGATGTGAATCGCCTCCTGGAGCGAGTCGACATGGACGAACTGCTCAAACGGGCCGACATCGACGCCCTGATGTCGAGAGTGGATGTCAAGGCCCTGGTAGACCGGGCCGGAATCCCCGAGATCGTCGCCGAGAGCACCGGCCATCTCACCGCATCGGCCCTCGACCTCCTTCGCAAGCCGCTGGTCGGGATCGATGAGATCGTGGTGCGCGGGCTGAACCGTTTGTTCCGGCATGACATCAGCGAGTTCCCGACCGGTCCGGGACAGCTGATTTCCTGGGTCGACGAGCGGGCCGAGCACGCGCCAGGGCTACGTACCGGCCGGTACGCGGGTCCGGTGACCCGGCTGGTCGCTTTCTTCATCGATGCCTTCATCGTCAGCGCAGGGTTCACCCTGCTTCTTGCCGGCGTCACGTTCGTCATCGAGCTGGTCAGCGATGTGCAGCTCGACCTGACCGGGCGTGGCATTTGGTTCGCCCTAGCCATCACGGTGTGGACCTTCCTCTATCTCTGGCTGTCCATCGCCATCTTCGGGAAGACCATTGGGAAGACGATGATGGGGCTGAGGGTGGTTGCCGCCGACGGATCGTTGTCCTTGCGCAACCGACAGGCGCTGATAAGGACGCTGACCTACCCGCTCAGCTTCGTCTTCTTCGGCATCGGGTTTCTCGGCATCATCTTCGGTCGGGAGCGCCGGGCATGGCACGATCATCTGGCCCGGACCGCGGTGGTCTACGACTGGGGCAGCCGCGCCGCCCAGATGCCAACTCCGCTCGCTGCCTGGCTGGAGCGGAAGGAAACAGACACCTGATCATCTGAATCGCCCCGGCGAATAGGCCTCGGGATCGACGCCGGCACTGGCCAGATCGGCGGGGAGAGCATCTCCCAGCACCAGACAGGCAAGGACGGCACCGTAGGCAGGCGACGTCTGGATCCCGGTCCCACCTTGCCCGACCAACCAGAAGAATCCTGGGGCGGTGGGCTCTTCTCCGACGACGAGTCTCCGATCCGGGGCGAAGGTGCGCAGACCGGTCCACTGGGAGTTGACCGCCCGTATCCCGAGGGTGGTGGCCTGGTTGATCCGTTCGATGGCGAGGGCGACGTCTTCCATGTCGGGCCGGGGGTCACCCGGCTCCGATGGCGTCTCCTCAGCCAGGGAGCAGAGCAGCTGGAGGCCGTCGGGGCGGAAATAGAAGCCCTCGTCGACGTCCACCACCATCGGCCATCCGGCGTATGCGGCGTTGCCGGGCACCATGAAGGCGGTTCGTCGCATCGGCTGCAGGCCGATGGGGTCGATGCCCCCGATGGCGGCGACCCGGTCTCCCCACGCCCCGGCAGCATTGACCACGACAGCCGTCTCGAGGACCTCTGCCCGAATCGAGATCCGCCAGCCACCTGTCGACCGGGTCAGCCCGGTGACTGGCGCAGCCAACCTGATCTCAGCGCCGTGTTTGCGGGCGATACGGACAAACGCCTGGTGGAGGGCGGCCACATCGATGTCCCGTGCACCCGGCTCGTAGAGACCGCCGACCACCCAGTCGGGACGCAAACTCGGGACCAGGGAGAGCGCCTCGGCTTGACTCACGAGTGTCGCGCCGGCACCGGTCTCATGGCCCTGTCGGGCCATGTCCCCGAGGAGCTGCTCATGACCCTGGTCGGCCACCCAGAGCAGACCGCGATCGGAGAGGAGCGAACCGTCGGCGGAGCCTTCCGGCGGCATCTCGAGGAAGGGCCGGCTGGCGTGGGCCAGAGGCCGCGCGCCTTCACCTCCGTAATTTGCGACGTAGAGAGCCGCCGACCGTCCAGTGGTGTGATAGGCCAGGCTCCTCTCCATCTCGAGCAGAGTCACCGACCCGTGACGGGCGAGGTGGGCGGCGGCGCTGACGCCGGCGATCCCGCCTCCGATCACCACGAAGTCGGTCACGGAGAGATGACCACCCTGCCCACGGCGTTTCGTCCGGCCACCCAACGGAAGGCGGCCACGGCGTCGTCGAGGGGGAACACCCGCTGGACCGAGGGACTGAGGGATCCGTCGGCGATCCAACCCATGATCACAAGGTTGTTGCCGGCGCTCTTCTCGGGCTCTTCGATGTTGAACCGGCCCCAGAGCACGCCGACCAGCGAGGATCCCTTGAGCAGGCTGAGATTGAGCGGGATGCTCGGGATCTCACCTGAGGCGAAGCCGACCACCAGCAGCCTCCCGTTCCAGTTGGTCGAGCGGTAGGCAAGCTCGGTCAGATCGCCCCCGACCGGGTCATAGACCACGTCTACCCCCCGGCCCGAAGTGGCGCGGGTGATCCCGTCGCGAAGGGGCTCCACGTCGTAGCGGACCACCTCGTCGGCGCCGGCCTGGTGCGCCGCATCCGCCTTCGCCTCAGACGAGACGGCGGCGAGCACCGTGGCCCCGAGCACCTTGCCGATCTGCACCGCGGCAAGACCCACCCCGCCGGCCGCCCCCAGCACGAGCAGAGTCTCGCCCTCGAGAAGGTGGGCCCGGTCGACCAGGGCGTGGTAGGCGGTCCCATACGCCACGGGGATGGTTGCGCCATTGGCGAAGTCGATCTGATCGGGGAGGGGAATGATCGAGCCGGGGAAGGCGACCACTCTCTCGGCCATGGCCCCGACCCCCACGAAACCGCAGACCCGGTCGCCTGGGGCGAGGCCATCGACACCGTCGGCTGTCACCACGACCCCGCTGAACTCGAGACCGGGCACGAATGGGAGGTCCGGCTTGACCTGATACCGGCCCGACACCATCAGCGTGTCGGCGAAATTGACCGCGGCGGCCTTCACCTCGACCAGGGCTGTGCCGGGGAGGGGGACCGGATCGGGAAACTCTCCGACCTCGAGGGACTCGATCCCGTCGTAGCCGGCACATATCAGCGCACGCATCGAACGCAGCCTACGGGCAGGCCCCGCTCCGCTCTGACACAATCGGGTCGTGCCCATCGAGCCGATGCCCTCCAGGTTCGACCTGCCCGACGCCCGCGGTGATGACGGAGACGTAGTTGCGGTGGGGGCGGATCTCGAGCCAGGGACCCTGCTCCAGGGCTATCGGAGGGGACTGTTCCCGATGTACCTGCCGGACGGGCACCTGGGATGGTGGTCTCCGGTGGACCGGGCCATCCTTCCGCTGAGCGGGCTTCGCATCGCTCGCTCGCTGCGCCAGTCGACCCGCCGCTACAAGGTCTCGGTGGACGCGGACTTCGAGGGTGTGATCAGGCGCTGCGCCGACCCCACTCGCCGCGACCCATGGATCACGGAGGAATTCGTCGACGCCTACGTCCAGCTCCACCGACTCGGATGGGCCCACTCGATCGAGGTGTGGGACAGTGACGGTGATCTGGTGGGCGGGCTCTACGGAGTCTCGATCGGCGCGCTCTTCGCGGGTGAGTCGATGTTCCACGACGCCCGTGACGCATCCAAAGTGGCGCTGGTCCACCTGGTCGTCGTCATGAGCAAGGGAGGGGGCCGCCTGCTCGACGTGCAGTGGCTGACACCGCATCTCGAGTCGCTGGGGGCGGTGGTGATCGGCCGCGACGAGTACCTCCGCCGTCTGCCGTCGGCACTGGTCGGGCCCGATCCGTTCCTATCCGCATACGAAAGCGACAGCTTGTAGAGTCGCCGCCAGTCGCTGGAGGAGCGTTGCGGGCCGTCGTCGCCGGAGTGGATCTAAGCGCAATGGGTCGGCGGGTGGCCGAGAGGGCGGGGATGATGGCCGAGTCTCTCGATGTGCCGCTGCATCTGGTTCACGTCCTGGAACCGGTGGGGGAGGCGATGATCGAGCCTTCCCTGGCCCGCCTGATGCGCCAGTACCAGGAGAAGGAAGCCGTGCAGCTCTCCGAGTGGACGAAGGAGAGGACTACGGCGCCCGTCAGCCTCGCTGTGGTCAAGGGGTCCCCATCATGGGAGCTGACGGCCCTGGCGAAGACGGCGAGCCTGGTCGTCGTCGGGTCGTCGACCCTGGATGCGTTCTCGGTGGGCCCGGTGGCGAAGCGCGTGGCGCGCAAGTCCGTCTCTGACACCCTGGTGGTGCGGAGACAGCCGAGAGTCCCCTATCGCAAGGTCGTCGTCGCCGTGGACTTCTCCGAGCAGTCGCGGGCGGCGGTGAACCGCGCTTTCGAGTTGTTCCCGGCCGGCGACATCACCGTGCTCTACTCGATGCCTTCCCGTTTCGACTCGGTGCTGGCGGCGGCCGGGTTGTTCCACGAGGAGCTCGAGGCGAGTCGAGCAGTGAGGCTGGCGCAGGCCGAGGAGCGAATGGAGACGTTCACCGATTCCTGGGCCGGGAAGGTTCGCAGCATCGTCGTCGACGGGCCGCCGAGCGAGACCATCGAGGAGGTCGTGCGGCGCCGTGGCGCCGACCTGGTGGTGGTGGGCAGCCGTGGGGCGACCGCCACCCGGATGGTGCTGCTGGGCACTGTGGCCGAAGGCCTGGTCTCGAGGGCGCCCTGTGATGTCTTGGTGGCGAGGTCCAAGGCTCCGTTCCGACGCCCTTAGTCGCCGATCGGCTGGCCCACCGACTGCGGAAAGGTGAGGGAGAAGGTGGTCCCCTCGGGAGAGGAGTCGACCGCGATCTCGCCTCCGCTCCTGTTCACGATGGTGTGGACCGTGTGGAGGCCGAGACCGGTGCCCTTCCCCGGGGCCTTGGTCGTGAAGAACGGGTCGAAGATCCTGCTCTGCACCTCGGGATCGATCCCGGGCCCCGTGTCGGAGATCCTGATCACGACGTCCGATCCGGCCCTCTCTGCCCTGATGGTCAGGGTTCCGTTACCGTCCATGGCATCGGCAGCGTTGTCGATGAGGTTGGTCCACACCTGGTTGAGGTCGCGGCCCGAGGCCACGATCGGGGGAAGATCCGGCTCGACCTCGAGAATCGTCTCGATCCCGCGCAGCTTGTGCTTGAGCAGGATGAGCGTGTCGCTGATCCCCTCGGTGGGGTGAATCTCCTGGATCGGTGCCTGATCCAGGTATGAATAGTTCTTCACCACCCGAACCAGCTCCGAGATGCGGCCGGCCGCGATTCGCACCTCTCCGATGAGCTGGGAGGCGAGGCAGCGGAGCCCGAGCCAATGGGCGAACCGCGCCGCCGTTTCCCGATCCAGCCCGGCCACGGTCTCGTCCAGCAGGCCGACCGTCCATCCATCTGCGACCAGGGCCGGGGCCAGTTCCCAAGGGTCTTCGACGGCAAGACCGTCGAGCCAGGCTGCTAGCTCGTCCTCACGCCCGGACCGTGTCAGCGGATCGAGATGACCGGGTTTTTCCGGAACGGGGATGGGCCCGTCGAGAAGGGCGCTGATGCCGGAGAGCTCGATCGTGGCTTGGCCCAGGGCGAGGTACACCTCCTCGGCCCGGGCCATGCTCCTGCCCACCGCGGCAGCCGGGTTGTTCAGCTCGTGCATCAGCTGCGCCGCCATTCGGCCCAGGGCGGCCATGCGCTCCTCGTGGCGAAGGGTGTCCTCGATGCCGCGCAGGCGCGAGGTCACGGTGCGGAACATCCTCCGCACGACCCGCGAGTCCTCGATCAGCTCCTCGAAGGCCGCAGCTGGGATCCTGATCAAGGTGGCCTCGGTGGCGGAGGTGACGCTGGCGGTGCGAGGGGCGTTGTCGAGCAGGGCGATCTCGCCCACCACCTCTCCCGGGCCGAGGGTGGCCAGCACCACGTCCCGATCGCTGCCGTGTTTGGTCACTCTGAGCTCACCCTCCACCACGACGTACATCTCCTCGGAAAGCGAGTCCTCTTCGATGATGGTGGTCTCGGGAGGGATCCTGATCTCCTCGGACTGGCTGCACACCTGATCGAGGAGCCCTTCGGGGAGGTCGGCGAAATAAGGGAGACTCCTCAGAGTCTCGCCGATGTCACTCAAAGCGCGGCCAGATGCTGATGGACGAAGCGGATCGCCGTGGCTCCCTCCCCGACGGCACCGGCCACCCTTTTGATCGATCCATGGCGGACGTCGCCTGCGGCGAAGATGCCGGGGACACTCGTCTCGAGCGGAAGAGGATCCCGCTCGACGTTCCAACCCTTGAGCGGGCCCAGGTCGGAGCCAGTCAGTATGAAGCCCTGCTCGTCGAGCGCGAGAACGTCTTTGACCCATTCGGTGTGGGCGGTCTGCCCGATGAAGATGAACAACGCTCCCGCCTCGACCTGGAACTCCTCCGAGGTCTCACGGTCCTTGAGCACCAGACCCTGGAGATGGGTGTCACCGAACGCCGACACCACCTGGGAGCGTGGCCGGACCGATACAGACGGGTTGGCGTCGATGTTGTCGATCAGGTATTGCGACATCGTCTGGCTGAGATCGCCGTTCCTGATCAAGATGGTCACCGAGTCGGTGAAGCGGGTGAGGAACAACGAGGCCTGGCCGGCGGAGTTGCCTCCCCCGACCACGAACATGGGTTGATCACGGTGGTTGGCGGCCTCGATGTTCGAGGTGCCGTAGTAGACCCCTGCGCCGATCAAAGGCTCGAGCCCTTCGGCACTGAGGCGGCGGTAGGAGACACCGGAGGCGATCACCATCGCCTTGCAGGTGACCGAAGACCCGTCGGCGAGATGGACGACGTTGAAGGGGTCCTTCCTCACCAGGCCGGTGACCGACCCCGGCACAAGGACCTCGGCTCCGAGACGCTGCGCCTGTGAAGCAGCGCGTCGGGCCAGGTCGGCGCCGCTGATCCCCTTGGGGAACCCGAGGTAGTTCTCGATCAGGGTGCTCTGCCCCGCCTGACCACCGGGTGCCTCCTCCTCGACGAGAAGCGTGGCAAGGCCCTCCGAGGCCCCGTACACCGCAGCGGCAAGACCGGCCGGGCCGCCCCCGATGATGACCACGTCGTAGACGTCCGAGGTGGCGTGGGTCTTGAGCCCGATCCGCTCGGCGATCTGGCTCATGGTCGGAGTGCTGATCGGAGGCCCGTCGCTGAACAGGACCAAGGGGAGATCACTCATGGTTGCCCCGGCCTGCTCGGTGAGGATCCACGCCTGGGGGTCGGTTTCGATGTCCATCGACCGGTACGGGATCTGGTTCCGAGCGAGGAAGGCCTTCAGCTCGTGGGCCTGACGCGACCATTGCTGGCCGATGACACGGATTCCCTCGAACCGGGGGCGGTAGCCGGCCTGCCAGTCTTCGAGCAGGTCGTCGAGGATCGGGTACAGCTTCTCCTCCGGCGGGTCCCACGGCTTGAGGATGTAGTGGTCCAGCCCCACGTCGTTGATCGCCTGGATGGCGGCTTCGGTGTCTGCGTATGCGGTCAACAGGGCCCGTTTCGCCGACGGGTGGATGTCGAGGGTCTCCCTGAGCACGTCGATCCCGGTCACTCCCGGCATCCTCTGGTCGACCAGCATCAGGGCGACTGGCGTGTTCTGGAGAGCCAGTGTCTTCAGGGTGTCGATGGCCTCCTGGCCGCCATTGGCCCAGATGACCCTGTATTCGGCGGAGTAGCGGGATCTGAGGTCGCGCTGAACGGCCTGCACCACCTCTGGCTCGTCGTCGACGGCGAGGATGACCGGTTGCGAGCCGTTCACCGTGTGACCACGCCATCCTGGAAGCAGTACTTCCAGTCCTCGCCCGGCTCCATCGATCTGATCACCGGATGCCCTGCCTGTTCCCAGTGTTTTCGGGCGTGCCTGTTCTTCGAGGCGTCACAACAGGCGACCTGACCGCAGACGAGGCAACCACGCAGATGGACCCACCGATCACCCATCGCCAAGCACTGATCACAGGTCGTCCCCTCGGGCTCGACCGGCACCAGATCGACCAAATGCTCGCACGGCGCGTACACAGACAAGACCTCCCGACTTGAAATTAGCCGACTCGCCTTCGCTCTGGCGCGGCGATATGACCCAATGGGGCCACATCGCCGCGCCAAGACCGAGATCAGACGGAGGCGAGGGCCTGTTTCAGTGTTCGGGCCACGAACACCTTGGCCAGGTGGGTCTTGTACTCGACCGAGCCGTATAGGTCCTCGAGGACGGTCACCCCGTCGACGGCGTGCTCGGCAGCGGCTTTCACCGCCTCGTCCGACCCGTCGGTGCCGATGATGGCGTTGGCAACTCCCAGAGCCAGGCTTGGCTTGGTGCCGACGCCGGTGATGCCGACCCGTGCGTCCTCGACCGTCCCGTTGCTCTTCTTGACCCACGCCGCCGCACCTGCCACGGCGTAATCGCTGTGCCCGCCGCGCCGCCCCAGCTTGTCATAGGCGGAGGCCTCGCCGGGGCCCGTCTTGGGGAGTTGGATCTCGACCAGGATCTCGTCGGGTTCGAGAGCCGAGGTCAAGGCGTCGACGCAGAACTCCGATGCCTCGATCTCCCGGGTCCCCGACGCCGAACGGGCGATCATCCTCCCGCCCAGGGCGATCACGGCGGCCGGCTGGTCGGCGGCCAGGTCGGAATGGGCCAGTGAACCGCAGGTGGTCCCCCGGTTGCGCACCTGCACGTCCCCGGTGAGGGATGCCGCCATGGCCAGCGCGGCAGCATGCTCGGCGATGAGTGGATCGGTCGCAGTGGTGACATGTCTCACCAGGGGTGGGATCGAGATGTGGTCGCCCGTGTCGGTCACGGCGTCCAACCCAGGGATGCGCCCGATGTCCACCACGACGGCGGGGGAGAAGAGCCTGGTCTTCATCAACGGGATGAGGCTCATCCCACCGGCCATGACCTTGGAGCCCTCGCCAAGGGCACCCAAGGCCTCGTCCAGGCTGGAGGGCGCTACGTAGTCGAATTGCCTCGGATACATGTCAAGCCCTCGCTTCCTGAATCGCCTTCCACACCCGTCTCGGTCGGAGCGGCATGTCGATGTGCTCCACTCCAAGGGGGCTGAGTGCGTCTACCACCGCGTTGACGATGGTGTGGGCCGATCCAATGGTTCCCGCCTCGCCGATCCCTTTCACTCCGAGCGGATTGACGTCGGTCGGGGTTACCGTCCGATCCAGCTCGAAGTACGGCAGGTCGGCCGCGGTCGGCAGCAGGTAGTCCATCAATGATGCGGTGAGCAAGTTGCCGTCCTCGTCATAGATGGTGTCCTCGAACATCGCCTGGCCGATTCCCTGGGCGATGCCGCCCTGGATCTGCCCGGCCACGATCATCGGGCTGACCACGTTCCCGCAGTCGTCGACCGCGACATAGCGCAGGATCTCCACGTCTCCCGTGTCGGCGTCGACCTCCACCACGGCGAGATGGGTGCCGAACGGCCAGGTCGCGTTGCCCGGGCTGAATGCGGTGTGCGCCTCCAATCCGCTCTCCAGCTCCGGGTCGTTGGCGTGAGCCTGGTATGCGGTCTTGGCGATCTGAGCCCACTCGACCTTCTTGTCGGGCGATCCGGCGACATGTGCCGCGCCGTCCTCGAACACGATGTCGTCCGCCGATGCCTCCAGCAGGTGAGCGGCGATCCGAGCTGCCTTCTCTCTCACCTTCTTGGTCGCCTCGAAAGCCGCGGCTCCGTCCACCGAGATCGACCTGCTCCCGAAGGTGCCGATTCCCATCGGATGCTCCCGGGTGTCTCCGTGCAACACCCTGATGTCATCGACCGGGATGCCCAGGCCGTCGCCGACCAGCTGGGCCCAAGTGGTCTCGTGACCCTGTCCGGTGGGACCGGTCCCGATGACCACGGTGACTGTGGCGTCGGGATTCACCCTGACCAGGCCCGACCCGTTGAACGAAGCCGGTAAGCCGTAGTTGGCCCACGAGAATCCGATCTCGGCGAGGACCGCCGGGCCGAATCCGCAGACCTCCACATAGGAGCCGATGCCGATGCCGACCAGGCGACCTTCGGCACGGGCCTTGTCCCTCATCGTGAGCAAACCGGAGTAGTCGGCGTCCTCCTTCAGCCTCTCCACCGCACCTTGGTAGTTGCCCGAGTCGAGAGAGAACCCACAGCCCATCGTGGCCGGGAACTCGTCCGGCTGCCAGAAGTTCTTCATTCGCACGTCGAACGGGTCCATCCCGATCTTCCGTGCGTAGGCGTCGATGACGCGTTCGAGGTAGTAGATCGCTTCGGGCCGGCCCGCACCGCGGTAGGCATCGGTGGTCATCGTGTTGGTGACGACGCATTTGACCGTCCACGAGATGGGCATCTTGTACTGACCCGATGCGATCCAGAGCCCGAGCAGGGGGATGGCCACGGTGAAGTTCTGGGTGTAGGCACCCATGTCGGCGATGGCGTCGAGCTTGTAGCCGAGAAACTGGCCGTCCTTGGTCCCGACCAGCGTGGCGGTGCCGATCCACCCCCGTCCGTGGATCGTGGACCCCGCCGCCTCGCGTCGGGTCTCGGTCCACTTCACTGTCCGTCCCAGGTCTTTCGCCGCGAATGCGACCAGGACCTCGTCGTTGTAGACGTTGAGCTTCGATCCGAAGCCGCCACCGACCTCGGGGGCGATGACCCTCACGTCGGTCGACTTGAGGCCAAAGGTCTTGGCCAGGGCGCCGCCCAAAGCGTGGGGGACCTGGCTCGAGCTGTGCACCGTGAAACAGCTGTAACCCGGGTTGTACTCGGCTATCACCGATCGGGGCTCGATTGGCACCGGGGTCAGACGCTGGTTGACCATCTCAATCGAGACCACGACCGCATCGTCGCGTTCGATGGCGGCGTCCACCTGAGGGGTCTGGTCTTCGAGGCCGAGCGCCTCCCAATACCCGTGATAGGTCCACGTGTGGAGCACGTTGGAGTCGAGCTCGTCGTGCACCTTGACTTCGTCCGATGCCGCCTTCTTCAGGTCGATGACCGGCGTGAGTGCGTCGAAGTCGACCTCGATCTCGTCGACGGCGTCCTGGGCCTGATATCGATCCTCGGCCACCACCATGGCGATCGCCTCGCCGACGTGGTTCACCTCCCCGTCTGCGAGCAGGGGTCGCAGCTTTCCAATGGGCACCTGAGCCAGGAGCGGGCCGAGATGGGCCACTTCGTCGTGGGTGTAGACCGCGACCACTCCCGGCATCGACCTGGCCTTTGACGCGTCGAGCGTCGTGATCTTGGCCCGTGCCACCGGGCTACGAAGGAAGGCGACGTGGAGCAGGCCCACGGAGTCGATGTCGTCGACGTACTGGCCGTAGCCGGTGATGAGGGCCGGGTCCTCACGACGACGGACGGACCCGCCCATGACACTCGTGGTGGCCATCAGTGACCTCCTTCCCAGTCGGGCGGTGCCGGCTCTTCACCACGCATCTTGGCCCCGGCGTACTCCACCGCACGCACGATGTTGTGATAGCCGGTGCAACGGCACAGGTTGCCCTCGATCCCGTGTCTGATCTCGGTCTCGGTTGGGTTGGCGTTCTCGGTGAGGAGGGCTGCCGCCGACATGATCATGCCGGGGGTGCAGTAGCCGCATTGGAGCCCGTGACGCTCCCAGAAACCTTCCTGGACCGGATGGAGCTCGCCGTTGCTGGCCAGCCCCTCGATGGTCGTGATGACGGCCCCTTCGGCCTGGACGGCGAATATGGTGCACGACTTCACTGCCTTCCCGTCGATGTGGACCGTACAGGCGCCGCAATACCCGGTCTCACACCCCACGTGTGTCCCGGTGAGTCGGAGATTCTCACGGATGAAATGGACCAGCAGTGTTCGCGGCTCGACCTCATCCGTCACCGATCGCCCGTTGACCGTCATTGACACATTCATGGAGACCCCTTTCGGCCCGGACGAGGAACCGGCGAAACATATCAAACGGGGTCGGGGCGTGTCGGCTGTCTTTCAGCGTGATCCCAAGTGGATGACGCACGCGCCGTCGATCACCTCGACCTCCTCACCGAGCTCCCGGCATGCCGCCATGAACCGGGCCCGGATCCACGCTGCCTCGTCGTGGTCGGCGCGCCTGGTGAAGGCGTAGTCGAGGGCGATCGGGATTGCCTCCACCCGTACTGGGCCGTTTGGCCCAAGGTCGACGATGAACACCAGTCCGAGGTCGTTGCGCAGTTGCGGGTCGACGGCGTAGTCGTCGATGAAGTCGCCCAGGTCGAAGAGGACGTTCCCATGCACGCCGTGGAAGACATGGGCAGAGTGGCCGGCCACCAGGGTGGCGCCCGCCGCATCCAGAGCCGCGGCAGCCCGACGCACCCGGGTGACGGGTCGGCTGGTCATGTTCGGCCCCCAGTGCGAGGTGACCAAGGTGGCGTCGACGTCGTCACGACCGATTTGATCGAGCACCCACCCCGGGACACCGGTGGAGAGGTCGGCGTAGGCGACCCCCGGTCGATCGGACCCGGCCGCATACTCACGCGGGTGATCGGTCAGACCGATGATGCGAAGCCGGAACCCTTGGTGCTCGAGTAAGGCCGATCGGCGGGCCTCCACGACGGTCTGGCCGGCCCCGACCACCTCGATGTTGGCCTGGGCGAGCAGTTCGAGCGTGTCGAGCAACGCCACGGCTCCGTAGTCGAGCGCGTGGTTGTTGGCCAGCGTCACGCAGTCGACGCCGAGGCGGACCAGTTGATCCACCGCAGCAGGTGGGGCCCTGAAGAAGAAGGGTTTGGCAGGGTCGGGCCACCGCTCGCCTTGCTCCGAGATGCAACACTCCAGGTTGAGGAGGAATAGGTCTGCCCCCCCGAGCAACTCCGCCACTTCGTCGGAGAAGAGCGGACGGCCAGGATGACGGAGCAGCTCTTCGCCCACGCCACGGCCGAGCATGGTGTCACCGGCCAGGGCCAGTCTCACCGGGTCACCTCATCCGGCGGGGGGACCTCGGTTATCTCGACGGGCTCACCGGCCAGCGCAGTACTCCACGAGCTCAGTTCGAAGGCGCGAGTCGGCGCCATCTTGTCTCTGGGGCGGAGGTAGAGCTGAGCCCAGTCGTCCGGAGCCACCATGATGTGCCAAGAGAGCCCGAGCTCCCACTCGGCGTCGAAGAAGGCGTAGTGGCTCACCACCAGCAGATTCGGGGCCACCAGGGTTCCCTCGAATTCAGTCTCCGGCGTGATCCCGAGCTCCGGCTCCTTGGCACCCAGCCACTCCTCGAAGACGGTGAGGATGTCGTTGGCGGTCGGAGCCAACGTGTCCTGCCATGGGACGATGACCGACGACACCTCCGCTGTCTTCTCGACTGAACCTCGTACCGCGGCAACGGTCACGGTGAAAGGCGCTTCGACTCCACCTGGCGCAGGATCGGCAACAAAGGTGACCTCGGCGACCTGTCCAGCTTCGATCGATCTGGGGTCGACGATGACCTGCCCGGCCTCGGCCTCGGCAGTGACCGCGACCGGTCCGGCGCCAGCCGGATCCTCGACGGTGGCCAGAAGGACCAGTTGCTCTCCGGGGATCACGCCCTGTACGAATTCCGGCCCGATCTGCAGCTCGAAGGGAGCGTCATCCCCATCGCCACACGAGACGAGGAGCACGACCAGCACGAGCAGGCTCAACCGTCTCATCGATTCAATCATCGAACCGAACGGGATCCAGCGACAGGGCCGATGGCCACATTCGTTGGCGTTGATGCGATCGGAAGAGCCGGTATCAGGGAGAGATCGGTGGTGTGCCGTGCGTGTGGAACGACTCGATGGTCTTGAGGCCCCATGCTTGACCCTTGGCGCGGTCTGCCTCCGTCCAGGTGATCAGCTGCCAGTCGGGGGCAAGCACCAGGCGTGCGCCTGCGTTGACTATCTCGACTCGATTCCCACCGGGCTCCCACACGTAGAGGAAGAAGGTCTGCTGGATGGCGTGCTTGTGGGGCCCGGTCTCGATGAAGACGCCGTTTTCGAGGAAAGTGTCCGCTCCCCGCAGGATGTCCTCGCGCTGGTCGACGGCGAAGGCCACGTGGTGGAGTCGTCCCCTGGCCTTGGTCCAGTCGGCGGTGTACACCACGTCGTAACCCTTGTTGGTGAACGTCATCCAGATACCGGCGATGGAACCGCTGTCCAGTTGGATCTGCTCCGTCGGCCGGGCGCCTAGCGCCGACACCAGGAAGTCGCGATTGGATTCGACGTCCGCCGCCAGATAGTTGACGTGATCGAGACGTCGCACGCCGATACCGTGGTTGGGCCGGCGCTGACCCTGGTTCTTGAGGGCGGGGGTGACCGTTTCCGAAGGAGTGAAACGAGCGGACTCGAAGTAGAGGTCCAACGGGTGGCCGTCCGGATCCACGAAGCTGAACGTTGGGCCGCGGCCGGGCAGCCCATCGCCCCAACCCCGACTCAGGCCCTTTTCCTCGATCGCCTCCGCGCGACGCTGCAAGGCGATCGGGTCGGCGGCACGCAGTCCCAGGCGACCGATGCCGGACTCTCCACTGGCGGTCAGCTTGAGGCTGAACAGCTCGTAATCGTCCCAGGTGCGGAGATACGCCGTCCCACGCGTTGACTCGACGATGTCCATCGAGAGCAGGTCGGTGAAGAAGCGCAGGCTGTCTTCGAAAGTGGGAGTGAACAGCTCCACGTAACCGAGATGTGCGACGTCCAGGTTGGTGCGGATGGCGTCCTCCTGTCCTCGATGGGCCTTCGCCACTCTACGTCGAGGCCCGGAGGTCCCCGGTGCGGTGGACCACCCCCCGAAGCGGGGTCAGGCCGCCTATAGGCTTGAACCGCGACACAGCGGCGCGGCAAACGGAGAGGAGAAGGGTCATGGCCGAGAGTCTGGAGGAGCTGCTCAACTCGGGCGGGAGCGTGGTGGAGATGCTGCGCAACGCGCAGGTAGGACCCAACGTCTATCCGGGAGTGCCGGCCGAATTCACCAACTGGCGGGATGAGCAGGAGGCGTGGCAGAAGACCTGCATCCTCTTCGACCTCTCCTACCACATGGCGGATCTGGCGCTGGAGGGCCCGGACGCACTCGCCCTCCTGTCTCATGTCGGCTTCAACAGCTTCGATGGCTTCGCGGTGGACAACGCCAAGCACCTGGCCCCGTGCAGTCACGACGGCTACGTGATCGGAGACGTGATCCTGTTCTACCTGGCCGACAACTCCTTCAACCTGGTGGGCCGGGCACCGTCGCTCAACTGGATCCAATACCACGCCGACACCGGTGGTTTCGACGTGAGCTACGAGCTGGATCAACGGACCCTGCTCAGAAAGGACCCGACGCGTCGCAAGTCCTACAGATTCCAACTGCAGGGTCCCAACGCCCTCCAGATCATGGAGCGGGTCCTCGCTGCCCCGCTGCCTCATGTCAAGTTCTTCCACATGACGACGTTCGAGATCGGCGGGCGGGCAGTGCGTGCGCTGCGTCACGGGATGGTCGGCCAGCCCGGGTTCGAGCTGTTCGGGCCGTGGGACGAGAGGGAACCCGTGCTCGAAGCGATCGTCTCGGCGGGCGAGGAGTTCGGCCTCCTTCGCTCCGGGTCGAGGGCCTATTCCTCGAACACGCTGGAGTCGGGCTGGGTCCCGTCACCCTTGCCGGCGGTCTACAGCGGTGACTCGATGAAGTCGTACCGGGAGTGGCTTCCGGCAATCGGATACGAGGCATCGGCTTCGATCGGTGGCAGCTTCGTCTCGGAGGACATCGAGGACTACTACTTCACCCCGTGGGATCTCGGGTACGGGGGATTCGTCCGCTTCGACCACGAGTTCATCGGCCGTGAAGCCCTGGCGGAGATGTCGCAGGGCCCGCCACGCACCAAGGTCACCTTGGCTCTGGCCAATGAGGATGTGCTCCGGGTGATCGGGTCCCAGTTGGAGGAGGAAGGGCGGGCCAAGTTCATGGAGTTCCCCTCGGCGGTCTATGCCATGCATCCCTTTGACTCGGTCACGGTCGGTGGTGAGACGGTCGGCGTCTCGACATGGATCGGGTACAGCTCCAACGAGCGGAAGATGCTCACGCTGGCAGTGGTCGACAACGAATACGCCCATCCCGGGACCGAGGTGACCTTGCTGTGGGGGGAGGAGAATGGCGGCACCCGGAAACCAACCGTCGAGCGCCACCAGCAGTACGAGATCCGGGCGACGGTGAGCCCTGTGCCGTACTCGACGGTGGCGCGGGAGTCGTATCGGGTGGGCTAGCGGCGCCTCGTCGCATCCCGTCAGGGCCCAGGCTCGAGGGCACGGCGGAGATGCTCTGGCCAGGGCTTCTTCTGGCCGGTCAGTCCGTCGATGAGCACGGCGATCATCTTCCCGGAGGCAACCAGGTCATCTCCTTTGCGCACCTCGATGAGATAGGTGATCGAGGTGTTCCCCAATTCGGCGATGGTCAGCGTGATCGACACCAGGTCATCGAAGCGAAGCGAGCCGGCCAGGTCGTACTCCACCCGGACCCGCGGGGTGACACCGAAGGTCTCGTCGAGAACCCCGAGATGGCGATGCAGTTCGGCCTCGGCCTCTTCGGCCCAGCGGGTCATCACCGAGTGATGCCAGATACCGGCCGCGTCGGTGTCCATCCACTGGACCCGTCTCTCGATGGACTTGGATCTGACCCCCATCAGGGGAGCCCTCCCACGAAGGCATGGACGGCGTCGGCGACCAGGTCCGGATGCGAGAGGTGAGGTGAGTGGCCGGCGTCACCCACTACGAGTCGCTGCACCGGGGCAGGCACCGTCTTCTCGATCACATCGAGTTGTCGGGTCGTCCCGTATTCGTCGCCATCGCCCTGGATCAAGAGACAAGGGCAGACCACTCCCGCCAGATACTCCTCGATGTTCCATGCCCGGAATGTCGGGCTGAGCCAGATGTCGGCCCAACCTCGAAAGGTCATCTCGGGCTCGGCGTGATACTTGGTCATCTTCTCGAGCATCTCGGAACCATGGAATCCTGCCAACGACGATGCGATCTGGTCTACCGTCTCCTGCTCGACGAAGACGTGAGGGGCGAGCAGGACCAGCCCTTCCACAGGACCACCGGAGCCGGCATAGATGAGGGCGATCGACGCTCCATCGGAGTGGCCCACCAGGATCGGAGCCCGCTTCACGAGACTGTCCACGATCTCCGGCAGGGACCTCAACGCCTCCTGATGCATGTAGTCCCAGGGTCGTGGCTCATGCAAGGGCTCGGACCAGCCGTTTCCATACCTCGAATAGAGGAGACCCGGGTGCCCCGTCCTCCTCACTATCTCCGACGGAAAGCCCTTCCATCGCTCCACACTCCCCAAGCCCTCGTGAAGGAAGACGACCGGCGTGTCATCGAGGTGTGGGCTCAACCACCGATAGTGGAGACGCCGCCCCGAGATGTCGATGAAGCCTTCGCTCTCTCCCCTGGTGGGCACAGCCGACACCAGTCCTGTTCTACGACCCGCGCAACTTGAATCGCTGGATCTTGCCGGTGGCGGTGCGGGGGAAGTCGTCTACGAAATCGATGAAATGGGGGTACTGATAGCGGAGAAGGGCTTCCTTGCACCATTGCTGGAGCTCGGTGACGAGCTCGTCGGAAGCCTCCCTCGACCCGGTGAGGATGACGGCGGCCTTGATTCGAGAGACCTCTCCGACTTCCACCGCGACAACAGCCGCCTCGTGAACGGCCTCGTGCTCCATGAGACGGTTCTCGATCTCTATGGGGCTCACCCAGAGGCCACCGATCTTCATCATGTCGTCGACCCGGCCCTCGTAGACGTAGTTGCCCTCGGGATCCCGGTGATAGCGATCTCCGGAGGCGAACCAGCCGTGGGCCAGCTTCTCCCGGGTCCGGGCCGTTTGATGCCAGTAGGCGGCCAGGGCGCTCGGGCCTCGTACCCACAGTTCACCGGCGTCGAACTCGCCGACCGGTGATCCTTCTTCGTCCCTCAGGTCGAGCTCGTATCCATCCACCGGTTTGCCGGAGCTCCCGGGCTGGACGGCTCCTTTGCGGTTGGTGCAGTAGATGTGGAGCATCTCCGTCGATCCGAGCCCATCGAGGATCTCCACTCCGGTCCTGTCGTGGAATCGACGCCAGATGCCGGGAGGAAGCGGCTCTGCCGCGGAGACACCCAGGCGGACAGTCGACCAGTCGGTGGAGTCGAAGTCAGGATGGGCCAGGATTGCGTTGTACAGAGCGGGAACCGAGAAGTAGATCGACGGGGAATGGGTGCGCACCCTCTCGAGGAGCCGGTCCGGACTGGGCGGCCCCGTCGAATAGACCGACGTAGCCCCTACGGACATCGGGAAGGTGAGGTTGTTGCCCAGGCCGTAGGCGTGGAACATCTTGGTGCTGGAGAAGGCAACGTCGTCGTCGCCTATGCCCAGAGTGGGCCAGGCATAGCCAATGCAGGTGGCGCCAACGTTGGAATGCTGGTGCACCACGCCCTTGGGGAGCCCCGTCGAGCCAGAGCTGTACAGCCAGAAGGCCATGTCGTCGGGGTGGGTGGAAACCGGATCCACCTCGTCCCCACCGGTCTCCAGCCAATCGTCGAGGGAATCGGCCTCCCCCGAGTCGCCATTGGCCACGATGAGGCGGACATGGGGTCGGGCGGCCACCTCCGGACCCACCTTCTCGATGAAGGCTGCGTCGACAACCGCGGCAACCGCGTAGGAGTCGTCGAGGAAGTACCCGAAGTCCTGCGGTCGGGCCAGGAAGTTGACCGGGATGGGGACTGCGCCAATGCGCATCGCACCGAGGAAGGTCGCCGGGAAGGCAGGAGTGTCATCGAGGACCATGAGCACCCGCTCCTCGCGCCGAAGGCCAAGATCACGAAGACGTGACGCCACGCGACACATGGCGGTGTGGAGATCCGAGTAGTCGAGACGACGGTCGTCTGCGGTGATCACGGCCGTCTTCGAGCCACGACCGGCCACGAGGTTGGCATCCAACAGCGTGCTGACGTTGGCCGTGGTCTGCATGCGACGCACCGGGACTGTATTAGCAGGCTGACCGGGCAGTCAAGGGTGACAAGTCGAAGGGTGTCAGGGCAGTCTCACGTACTCGTAGTCGGTCGGCTTCTGGTCGATGCCCCTGGTTGGCGGGGCAATCCATGAGGCGAACCGCCCGGGGTCGAAGTGAGGCCGCATGACACCTTCGATGTAGGCTCGGTCGTCCTCGGTGGGCAGCCACCGGCCACGAGACGCCTCGAACTTCTCAGGTGTTATCACCTCGCCTTGCGGAGACACGGACAGGTCGGCGAATTCCCCGATGCTCCGGTTGAATGCGACGTGAGGCAAGGTGATCTCGAATTCGATCCCTTGGACCTCGATCTCCTTGTTCCAGCGGCTGATCCCACCCAGGCAGTCGTCGATGAAGTCGTCTCGCAGACGGGCGTTCAGCCCGTTCAAGGCAGGAACGTCGACCAATCTCAGCTCCCCGTCGACCAGCTTCATCACGGGGTAGCTGGCACCGCGCAGCTGGTGATCGTCGTCGATGCGACTCTCGTGATAGCGGCCCTTCAGGCCGGCGTTGAAGAAGTTGGCGGCGTTGGTGGACTCCTCCGATCCGAACAGGTCGAGTGTCAAGGAGTAGTGGAGGTTGACCTTGCGCTGGATGGCGGGGAGGTCGATCACCCCGAGCCTGCGCACTGCTTCCCCATCGTGGGGGTCATCGATGCCGGCTTTGGCCATGGCCTTGGCCGTGGCCTCGACGATCCGCATCACCCCGGTGTACCCGACGAACATGTGGTGGGCCTCTTCGGCGAGCATGAACCGGCAGGTGCGCGAGAGAGGGTCGAAGCCAGACTGGGCGAGGGCCTCCAACTGCATCTTCCCGTCCCGGTCGGTGAAGTAGGTGAACATGAAGAACGAGAGCCAGTCCGGGGTCTCCTCGTTGAAGGCTCCCAGCATCCGGGGCGACTCGGCGCTGCCGGACTGACGCCGGAGCAGGTCGTCCGCCTCATCCCGGCCGTCCCGACCAAAGTATTTGTGCAGCAGGTACACCATTGCCCACAGGTGACGGCCTTCTTCCACGTTGACCTGGAAGAGATTCCTCATGTCGTACAGGGACGGAGCGGTCGCCCCGAGGTGACGCTGTTGCTCCACCGAGGCCGGCTCGGTGTCGCCCTGAATCACGATGAGACGGCGCAGCATCGACCGGTATTCCCCGGGTACCTCCTGCCAGGCGGGCTCACCCCTATGCTCACCACAAGGGATGGTTCGGCCCTCCTCGTCGGGTGCAAGGAGGATGCCCCATCGATAGTCGGGCATCTTCACGAAGGCGAACTTGGCCCAACCCTCCTTCTCAACGCTGATAGCGGTGCGAAGGTAGACATCGGCCATCTGGAACCCTTCCGGCCCCATCGACATCCACCAGTCGATGTACCCGGGGTGCCACTTCTCCAGAGCCCGCTGCAGCTTCGGATCATTGGCAAGGCCAACGTTGTTGGGGATCAAGGTGTCGTAGTCGACGTCCTGCCACCCCATCACACACGCCTCGGGTCGTAATCGGGTCGAATGCCGGTTCCGTATCTACGCAACGCACCTTCCTCGCCCGATGCATTGGGACGCTGGAACACCCAGTTCTGCCAGGCGGTCAGCCGACCGAAGATCTTGGTCTCCATCGTTTCCGGCCCCGGGAAGCGCAGATTCGCTTCGAGCGCGGTCAGGGCGTCGGGTGAGAACGCCGTCCGCTCCTCGATGATGATGCGGAGCTCGTCATCCCAGTCGAGTTCGTCCATGGCGTCGGTGATGAGCCCGGCGGCGAGAGCGGACTCGGCATCGAGGATGTCGCCAATGGCCTTGTGAGCCCGAGCCAGGCCCTCGGCGTCGCCCCAGAATCGGGTCTCCAGCCTGGGAAGCCCATTCGACATCGGGAAGGCAAACCGGCTCGACTCCGTGAAGACGAGATGGCCCGTCTCTTCGCCATCGGAGCGTTCTCCAATCAGCATGTAGGACCGATCGGCGGCGAGAGCCAGCTCTGCGATGAACCCCCCGTAGCAACTCCCTGGCTCGATCAGGGCGATGAGGGTGCGGGAGGTGAGATCGAGCCGGCGTAGGAGTCGACCCCAGTAGAGAAGGATCTCGCGGATGAACCAATGATCACCCCTGCTCAGCAGGAATGCGTCGAACGCGAGCACCCGAGCGAGTTCGCCGCCTGTGTGGAGCACGATCGTGCCGATCTCGGGCTCGTTGACCCTGAGGTGGAGAATGGCATCGTCGAGCTCTCGTGCCGCCCGCAGCGGCCAGAAGCCCGCCCCGGACAACAGTGCCTCATCGACGTCGACGGGTGGGGATTCCTCTGGTCCCTCGATGGAGATCGCAGCGATTCGTTGCTTACGGTTGATCTCGACGTCCACCACCGAGTACGTGATCCGGTCGGCTTCGATCCGTCGGTCGAGAGGGGTGAGGACCACACCCGAGGCTTCGGTCGGGCGGTCGGTCCTGGCGGCGAGCTCCCGAGCACGCGTTGCCACGGTCTCGTCGAACGAGGGCGCAGGGACCAGCTCATCGACCATCCTCCACTCCAAGGCTTTGCTGCCTTTGATCCCCTCCTCCAAGGTGCAGAACACATCGGCCCGGTCGCGTCGGACGTGGCGTTTGTCGGTCAGCCGGGTGAGACCCCCGGTGCCGGGCAGGACTCCGAGTAGCGGGACCTCCGGCAGTGAGACCGAGGCATTGCGATCATCGATCAGCATGATGCGCTCTGTGGCCAGGGCCAGCTCGTAGCCACCCCCGGCGGCGCTGCCGGCAAGAGCCGCCAGATAGCGCTGCCCGGAGTTGGCGGATGCATCCTCGATGGCCAGTCGGGTCTCGTTGGTGAACTTGCAGAAGTTCACCTTCAGTTGGTGTGTCGCCGATGCCAGCATCCCGATGTTCGCCCCGGCGCTGAAGGTCCGATCCAACGACGATCCGATCACCACGGCACCGACTTCGGGATGCTCGAACCTGAGCCGTTGCACCGCGTCCGCCAGTTCGATGTCAACTCCGAGATCGTACGAGTTCAGTTTCAGCTCGTAGCCCGGATCCAGCCCGCCATCGGGGTCCACCGCCATGTCGAGATAGGCGACAGGACCGTCGATTCTCAGCTTCCAATGGCGGTAGCCATGGGGATGAGTCTGAAAATCGATCATCTCACCCATCTTAGGCTGACCGTCTGGTCAGGACAACCGGCGGGGTGTCGGCGGATGCATCGGCGTTACGCTCAAGACATGAATGACGTCCTGACCTCCGACCGTAGCTCGCGCGAGATCGAGATCATCCGCTCGGCATATCGCACGATGGCACGGCGCGGATCACATCGGATGTCCCTCCAAGAGGTAGCTGATGAGGCCGGCGTCTCCAAGGCCCTGCTGTTCTATCACTTCGGGACCAAGGACGCCCTCCTCCTCGCCGCCATGCAGTGGGCCGTGGAGCGCACCGCGGAGCGCATCCGCGCACAGCTCGAGTCTGGTGGGAGCCCACCTGATCAGATGGCCGCGTTGCTCGACGCGATCTTCATCGCGCCCGAGGCCAACCGCGAGTTCTACCTCTTCTACCTCGATCTCATCGAGCACGCGGGGAGAGTCCCCAGCTTCGTCGGTCTCACGGCGATGTTGAACGAGATCATCAACGGTCTCTACAGCGAGGTGATCACCAACGGAGCACGAGCCGGGGTGTTCGACGTGCCCGATGCCGAGGTGGCCGCCCGCAATATGCGAGCTCTGATCGAGGGCACCTTCCTCCAGTGGATCCAAACCGACGACTGGATGACGAACCACGAGAGCTGGAAGGAGCAGTGTCGGGCGGCGTTGCTACGGCTCCTGGGAGCCGCCGAGTCAGACCTCAACGAGGGCCCGAGACCGTCATAGGCTCGCCTTTGCCTCGACGCCGGCGAAAGCTCCTTGGAGGACGACCTCAGGCTCCCATCTCGGGAGAGGTCCGCCCTTCGATGTCGGCCGGACCATGGGCTGGGTCTCCTCCCGATTCGAGCCGATCATGACCGGATCCCGCGACGGTGCTCGAGGGAGGGGTTCGCCGGCGCAGAACGGGTTCGAGGGTTGGAATGATGCCCCGGGGTAGCCAGAGGAAGAGCACGATGATGAGGGCGCCGTAGACGAACTCGCGCAGCTGGCCGAGGTCGATGAGGACCTCGTCGATCGCGGTGAAGGTGACTGCTCCCAGAATCGGACCGAACAGAGTGCCGATGCCGCCGAAGGCGAGCATCACGACCACCACCACGTCGACCTGGGCGAATCCGAAGCTGGTGGGGCTGATCCGGCCCTCGGTGAGGGCGTAGATGGCGCCGGTCAGCCCGAGGATCCCGGCTCCGGTCAGGGCGGCGTAGACCCGATAGCGGGCGACGTCCACACCGGCCAGTTCGGCGGCGACCTCGTCGTCTCGAAGCGCCCGGAAGGCCCAGCCGACGTGTGATCGGCGCATGAGACCGTGTACCAGGAGGAACATGATCACCAGGGCGAGCATGAGGTAATAGGGGGGGATTCGCTCTCTGAGGAACGTGTCTGTGCCCGCCTGTATCTGTATGCCGGAATCACCACCGGTGATGCTGCTCAGGCCGAGCAGCAGGTTCTCGAAGGCAAGGGCGAAGATGAGGGTGACGATCCCGGTGAAGATCACCCCGAGGGAGCGCCGGACCGCGATCCAGCTGAGCAGGCCCCCGGTGAGACTGGCCAACACCGTCGCCGCCAGGATGCTGATGACGACCGGGAGGCCGACGCGGTCGGCCAGGATGGCGGCCCCGTAGCCGCCGATGCCGGCCAGGGCCCCGACACAGAGGAACAGCTGGCCGGTGCTGCCGAAGATCAGGTTGAAGCCGATGGTGTAACAGGCGAAGGCGAGCCCGAGGACGGCGACTCCCATGAGGACCCGGGAATCGCCGAGCCAGAGGGGGACAAGTGCGAGGACCGCGCCCACCAGGAGGATCGGCACGATCAGGCCCGCCAGAGACCGGGTCGCGTGCCGTTCGACGCCGCCGATCGATGAAGTGCCGGTGGCTTCCGTGAACCTCTCCGTCATTCGGCGACTCCGAGCAACCCGGAGGGTCGGATGAGGATGGTGACCGCTGCCGCGACCAAGAGGATGATCAGGGACAGGAAGGTGCCGATGTAGGAGGCGGCGATGGTGTTGATGATGCCGAGGAGGATCCCTGCCAGCAGGGCGCCGGTGACGCTGCCCAGGCCCCCGACCACGGTGACGATCATGGCGCTCACGGTCAGTTCGAAACCGGCCCGCACCGTCACAGGAGCCACCATCGATCGTGTGACGGCGACAAGTCCGGCGAGAACGCCGGTGAGGATCAGGATGAGACGGAGCATGCGCCGGGGGTCGATGCCGACCAACCGCGCCCCTTCCTCGTCTTCGATCACGGAGCGAACCGCCCGTCCCGTGGTGGTGGTGCGGAAGAACCAGAGCAGACCGGCCATGGCGACGAGGGTGATGGCCGATGCGACCAGGCTTCCCCGGCGCATCGGCACGCCGATGATGTCGATCGGGCCCCCACCGACCCGAATGGTGAGGCCTTCGAGAGGGAAGCGCCAGTTGAAGAACCCGTCGACGACGAACGCCACTCCGAGCGTGACCAGGAGGCTGAGCAGGACTCTCGCCTCCCCATGTCGGCGGTAGATGGGGGGAAGGACTGTCAGGTCGAGGATCAGTCCGAGCAGCCCGCCGGCGAGCAGCCCCAAACCCACCGCGGCCAACGTCGGTACGCCGGCCTCCATCGTGAACAGGACCACCATGGCCGAGACGACTGCCATCTGGCCGTAGGCGAGATTGAGCACCCCGCCCAGCCCGTAGACCAGGGTGAGACCTGCTGCCAGCAAACCGAACTGGAGCCCGAGCACGATCCCGTCGAGGAGGTTGGCGATCATGCGATCCCCAGGTAGGCGCGTCTGACATCGGGATCGTTGGCCAGTTCGGCCGAGGTCCCCTCTTTCCGGATAGCGCCGTTCTCGAGCACGTATCCCCGGTCACTCAAAGCCATGGCGAGAGGCACCTGTTGCTCGGCGACGAGCACGGTCAGCCCGCGGCTCCGCAGCAGGCTCAGCGCCTGGTAGGCCTCGGCGGCCAGCTTTGGTGCCAAGCCGGTGGTGGGCTCGTCCAGCACCAGGAGACGCGGCTGCGACGTCAGTGCTCGTCCCACGGCGAGCATCTGCTGTTCCCCCCCGCTCATCGTGCCGGCGCGCTGGCGGCGCCTCTCGGCGAGACGAGGAAACAGATCCATGACCAGTTCGACGGTCTCCGGGTCGGGACGATCGGGATAGGCGCCCAGGGCCAGGTTCTCCTCGACCGTCATTCTCGGGAAGAGTCGCCGCTCGGCCGGAACAAATCCGATCCCGAGGCGGGCGATGCGTTGCGCCGGCAAGCCGAGGATGTCGGCCTCTTCGAACCGGACCTGGCCCGACGACGGGGTCAGCAGCCCGAGCATCGCGCGGAAGAGAGTGGTCTTCCCCGCACCGTTCGACCCGATGATCATCACCGCTTCGCCGGTCCGTATGTGGAAGTCGACGTCATGGACCACGTCGCCGCCCTGGTAGCCCGCGGTGAGCCCTCGTACCTCAAGCACGACCGGCCGCCCCCGCCCCCAGATATGCCTCGATCACGGCGTTGTCGCGCATCACCACCTCGGCGGGCCCTTCGGCCAGCACCCGACCGAAGTCGAGGACCACGACCCGCTCTGCCAGTTGCATCACTGCCGGCATCACGTGCTCCACCCAGATCACGGTGACCCCGAATCGCTCCCGGATGGTCCGCACCATCCCGATCGACGCGTTCAACTCGGCGTCGTTGAGCCCGGCCATCACCTCGTCGAGCAGGAGCAGCTTGGGGTGGCCCGACAGAGCCCGTGCCAGCTCCAGGAATCTCTGCTCGTGCAGGTTGAGATTGCCGACGTGTTCATCGCGCCGGTCACGCAGACCGACCAATGCCAGCATGTCGCGGCCGATCTCCAGCGCTTCACTCTCGCTGCGAAGTCCGGTCTCGGCGCCGAACATGGCGCCGAGAGTGGCGTTCTCGAGCACGGTCATGGTCGGGAACGCCCGCGGGGTCTGCTGCACCATGGCGACCCCGAATCGACGGATTCGATGACTGGGCAGACCGGTGACGTCTTCCCCCCCGAGGCGGACCGTGCCGTTGGTTGGCTCCTCGAGACCGACGATCAGTTTGAGCAGGGTGCTCTTCCCGGCGCCGTTGGGGCCGACGATGGCGAGGATCTCGCCTTCGTCGGCCCCAAGACTCACCCCGTCGACGGCGGGCAAACCGCCGAAGCGCTTCTCGATCTCATTCAGTTCGAGGAGGGGCACTCTCCGATTATGACCCGGGCACGTACGGCTCGAGCGGTTCGGACTGTGTCAACAGCTCGAACCACCAGTCGCCCGCCTCGTTCAGCCCTTCGGGAGCCGGCCCTGCAGAGATGATGGTGAAGATCGGCTGGGACTGCGCCAACTCGCCCCACTCGGTCCAGGCCATGGGATGGGCATATCCCTCCAACTCGTAGGTCTGGCCGTGCAGGTACTCGGCGATTGCCACCGGGTCGTCACCCACGTTGGCAACTGCGTCGGCGACCATGGTCACGATCCCATGGCCGGCCACCGCGTCGTCCGACATGAACTGGTTGTCGGAGAACGCCAGGTACCGCTGGGCCAGGTCGGCGTAGCCGTCACTGAAGTAATCGGCGCAAGAGAAGTCCGAGTACCTCCCGATGGCGACATCGGCCAGACCACCGACCACCAGGTCGGGCGGGGTCCAGGCCCCGGTGACCGGGACATCGCCGATCAGATCCGCCGACAGAGTGACGATGGCAGCATTCCCTGGTGGATGCCCGGTGGCGATCACCAACTCGGCGCCTGCATCGGCCATGGCCCGCACGAACGGCGTGAAGTCGGTGTCGGGCGGGACCGGGGCGACCTGGATCTCACCGAAATCGACGCCCGAGCCTTCGAACGTGCTCTCCACCGCAGCCTTGAACGACTGACCCCACGGGTAGTCGGCGACGATCACCCCGACATTGGTGAGCCCCTCCTCCTGGGCATATTGGAGCACGGGACCGGCGTCCATTGGAGCTGCCGGTAGACAGGTCCGGAACACGTAGCGGCTCTCGGCGGTGAGAGCGGCCTCGGTACCCGACTTCACCAGGAACGTGGGCATCTGCAGCTCTTCGGCGACAGGAGAGACCGGTGCGCCGACGCCGCTGGAGAGGATGCCACCCACGGCAACCACACCCTCCTCGACCAGTCGCTCGAAACCGGTCACACCGACTTCGGCGTCGTTCTCCGAATCCTGGATGACGATCTCGATCATCCGGCCGTCGACGCCGCCGGCCGCATTGATCTCCTCGGCCGCCAGCAACATCCCGTCTCGAACGTTGACCCCCCAAGGGGTGAACGTGACCGAGAGGTCGGCCAGCATCCCGATCTTGATCGGTTCACCCGGTGCAGCTGTGGTGCTCGGTGCCGGCTCCGTGGTCGCCGGGGCGGCCGTAGTTCCTGGAGCCTCGGTCGTCGCCGGGGCCTCGGTGGTGTCGCCGGCTCCATCATCGGCACAGGCAGCAATGATCAGTGCCAGTACCGCGAGCAGAGCCAGCGATCTCACTCTCCGGCGTTTCTTGCTCATCACTCCTCCTCCGTATCGGCCACTGTCGTGACCCTCCGTTCATTCTCGCGGATCGGGTTGACGCGGGTCATGGCCGACGAGGTCCACCCCTTCCCTGTCTCCCGACGCAATCGGGCGGCCCGTCCGACCTCGAGCCCAAGACTCGGCGGGGGTCGGGCTTGCCCGAGATTCGATCGATCTCTCACCTCCCAGGGAAGGGACTCTTGTGCGCCATGCGTACGCGTGTCCGCCACACGAACTCGGGCGGAGTCTAACCACGCGGTCAGTGGCGTGTCGGAGAATGACTGAGGGCAGGGGCCGGTCTGAGATCGAGGACAGTGGGGCGCTCAATAGGCCCGGGGGAAGACGATGCCGTCCATCAGCTTGCGGGCGGTGCGGACGATCCCGGCGCTGAGGACCGTTGGCGCCGGATCGGTCTGGAGGCGGACCCTGGCCTCGAAGGTCCCGGTGGGATGCTCGATGCGGACGGTTGCCGCCCCCGGTGACAGATCGGCGACTCCGACGGCGATGGAGCCGGGGAGGAGAGCGGCGGTGGCGACGCTGACCGCGGCGAGCACCCCGATTGCGGTATGACACCGATGGGGGATGAACGTCCTCGTAGACAGGGCTCCACCGTTGCGCGGCGGGGAGATCAGGGTCAGTTTGGGAACCGTAGCCTGGGTCACATCGCCGAGGTTCATCAGGTGACCGGCGGAGAGGCGGACTCGCTCCAGGACCTGCCTCAGGTGCTGGTTGGCCTCCAGTTCCCCACAGCTCTCGTCACCGCTGACTCCGACGTCGGAGGCCCGCATCACGACCACCGGCATCCCGTTGTCGATGAGGGTGACGGGGAAACCTTCCACCTCATCGACCACGCGCCCCGTGGGGAGGAGCGCCCCGGTGCTGGAACCGGCGATGCCTTCGAACTCGATCAAGATCTCTGCCGCCGACCCGGGCACACCCGAGATCTGGGCTTCTCCGGCATACACGGGACGTCCGTCCTCGACCGGGAAGGTCGCGACGGCCGTTCCCCCGGTGTTCCTCATCAGGATTCTCACCGACGCCCGGCCGCCGGCGGCTTCGATCAGACCCCGTTCCAGGGCAAACGGGCCTACCGCGGCCACCATGTTCCCGCAGTTCTGCCGATCGGTGACATCGGGGTTGTCCACCCCTACCTGGAGGAAGAGGTAGTCGAGGTCGACACCCTCTCTCTTTGAGGGAGCAACGACAGCCACCTTGGTGGTCAACGGGTGGGCACCGCCCACCCCGTCGATCTGACGAGGATCGGGTGAGCCCATCACCCGGAGGAGGAGCTGGTCGCGTTGCGCCGGATCGGCGGGAAGTTCGTCAGCGAGGAAGAACGCCCCTTTCGAGGTGCCGCCTCTCATCAGCATGCAGCGAATACCAGGAGGATCTGAGGTCATAAGCCGTAGCGCCCTGGGGACGAAGATAGCCCTACATGGTGCAGATAGGGTTGACGCATGAGTCGGGAGTCGATGCTGGTGATCAGCGCTCACGTCGGAGACTTCGTGTGGAGAGCCGGGGGGGCCATGGCTCTCCACGCTTCACGTGGTCACGACGTCACCGTTGTCTGTCTCGCCTACGGAGAGCGAGGCGAGTCGGCCCGATACTGGCGCCAGGGCATGGACCTGAGTCAGGTGAAGGAGATACGTCACAAGGAAGCAACGGCGGCGGCCGGGGTGCTGGGAGCGGAGCTCATCGCCCTCGACGCCGGGGACTACCCCTTGGTCGAGACCCCTGGGCTGTTGGACAGGCTGGTCCAGCTCTACCGTGAGGTGCGCCCGACGGTTGTCCTCACCCACACCGAGCGTGACCTGTGGAATCGTGACCACGAGATTGCGCACTCCATCGCCACCAAGGCCCGGATCATCGCCCAGGCGCCCGGTTACGACCCGGCGACGGAGGTGATCGGCGCTCCGCCCGTCTTCCTGTTCGAACCGCATCAGACCGAGTACTCCGGGTTCCTGCCAGAGGTTCTGCTCGACATCAGCGAGGTGTGGGAGCGCAAGCTGGAGGCGATGCGGTGCATGGAAGGACAGGAGCACCTCTGGGACTACTACACCGATGTGGCCAACAGACGGGGCACGCAGGCGCGGCGCAACTCTGGCCCCAATCTGGGGCTGGTGGAGGACACCAAGGCCGAGGCTTTTCAACGGATGTACCCCCAAGTGGCCAACGAGTTGACATGACGGGGGAGGCCGTTGTCAGGGGGATCATTCGGGCGGAGCCGGACGTGGTCGACGGGCTGGCAAAGGCTGGAGTGGCCACGGTCCATGAGGCAGGCGCTCCCGATCTCCTCGACCCCGGGATCAGGCCGATCCAGGACGGCGCCCGCATCGCGGGCTCGGCGGTGACCGTCTCCTGCGCGCCCGGAGACAACATCATGATCCATGCCGCGGTCGAGGTGATCGAGCCGGGCGACGTGTTGGTCGTTGCCACCACGTCGCCTTCGGAGAACGGCATGTTTGGCGAGCTCCTAGCCGTCTCGGTGGCGGCTCGAGGATGTCGCGGCCTGATCATCGACGGGGGAGTACGCGATGTCGCCGACCTGCGAGCCATCGGCTTCCCGGTATGGGCGAGGGTGATTCATGCCGCCCGCGCCACCAAGGAGGTTGCCGGGTCGGTCAACTCCCCTGTGGTGTGCGGTGGTGTCAGCGTGCGGCCAGGTGACGTGGTGGTGGCCGACGACGACGGAGTGGTGGTGGTGGGGCGCGAGCGAGGCGGTGAAGTCCTGGAGGCGGCTCGTCAACGTCTGCTCAGAGAAGAGGAAACCAGGGCTCGACTCTCCTCGGGTGAGCTCGGCCTCGATCTGTACGGCTTCCGCCGTCGGCTCCAGGACCTCGGGGTGCGCTGGGTCGACAGCTTGGACGAGTGATGCGATGAGGGTGGCGGTGCTCGGTCTGGGCGAGGCGGGCTCGGCGTTCGCCTCGGCTCTCGCCGACGCCGGCGACGAGGTTCACGGCTACGACCCTGCCCCGGTTCAAGCCATCGACGGTGTACATCGTCACAGGACGTCGGGTGCCGCGGTCGAAGGATGCAGCCTCGTCATTGCAGTGACTCCGGCCTCTCAGGCCCGATCGGTGATCGAAAACGTTCAAGGGCGCCTCGGAAGCGGTGTCCTCTATGCCGACCTCTCCACCGGCTCACCCGGTTTGAAAGAGACGCTGGAAGAGATGGTCGCTCGCAGTGGGGCGTCTTTCGTCGACGTGGCCCTCATGGCGCCAGTCCCCGGTCGCGGCCTTGCCACCCCAGCACTGGCATCGGGGCCGGCGGCGGAGCGGTACGCCGTGCTGATCAATGGCCGTGGAGGACGGGTCGAGGTCGTCGAAGGGCGGGCAGGGGCGGCCTCGGCTCGGAAGCTGTTGCGGAGCGTGATGATGAAAGGACTCGCCGCGCTGCTGATAGAGAGCATGGAGGGGGCCACCCGATACGACCAGGGCGAGTGGCTCTGGCGTCATCTCACCGAGCAACTCGCCTCGATAGACGAGGAGTTGATGGAACGGCTCCTCTCCGGCACCGCCGCTCATGCCGGACGGCGTTTGGAGGAGATGGAAGCGTCGCGAGATCTGCTCGCCGGGATGGGAGTGCCCGCCGACATGACCACGGCGACCATCGCTCGGCTTCGACGCATCGTCGAGGAAGGTCTGCCGGAGATCGTTACCGGCACGAGGATCGACCAGGCCGACCGATAGCCAGGTCGAACTCAGTCGGTGCCGCGCCAGCTGCCTCCGTAGGACTCGCGAGCATCCCGGGAGTAGGGAGTCGGTGCCACCCTGACCCTGATCTCGGTTTGCCGGTGGCGCTCCACTGTCGTCTTGGCAGTGCCGCCATCTTCCTCACCCCAGAGCAGGGTGAGCTCGTCACCCACCTCCACGTCGGGGTCGACCGTCCCCAGTGACACGAAGGCGCGCTCATTGAATGTGTAGCCGCTGAACATCGAGAAGCCGACCACGTCATCACCCCGCTTCACGGCGTCGTAGGTCGCCGAGGTGTAGTTGGACAGCGGTAGGTCGATGTATTTGTAGTTCTCGCCCTCCGGATCGAACAGAGAGCGGAAGACCCGGGTCACGTCGTCCGGGTTCCACTCGAAGGTCACCTTCTTCCGTTGCGGTCGCTCCGACATTTCCTCCAAGGCGTCACGGCCGATGAAGTCGTGGTCGAACTTGATGTAGAAGCCATAGCCAAGGGCATGGGGGGTCAGGTAGTAGTCCTCGATGTCGTCCGACACGAAACTGCCCCCGATCGAGCCGGTCGCCTCGTAGTTGGTGGCAGGGAGCCACTCCCGATATGCCTTCATCCGCTCTCCGGTGTACACCGCCGGGATGGGGGAGGGGATCCAACCAGACTCCAAGGTGTTGGTGGCGTAAGCACGCGCTCCCACCTGCGCGATTCCGAATTCCTCACCGGCATCCAGGATCGCCTGCTTGACCTCGGCTCCGTCTTCATATGGTCCCCAGAGCTCGAACCCGGGCTCACCTGCCATCCCGTGGCGGAGTGCAGGAATGGTGCGGCCGGCCACCTCGACCGAGCCCACGCCGAAGAATTTCAGGTCGGGAACCCGGCCCCCCGTCAGTCTGTCGACAATGGCCATGGCGTTCGGCCCCTGGATCTGATAGCGGTAGTGCCGTCGCCTCACCGGGCTGTCTCCCGGGCGCGCCGGCGACCTGTTGTCCCGCTCGAATGCGACGTCGTAGCCACCGGTCTCGCAATGGAACTGAACCCAGTTCACGGTCGGCTCCCTGCCCACCAGGTTGAACCTGTCTTCATCGAGCCGGAACAAGATGACATCACCGATGACGAAGCCGTCGTAGTTGCAGGGGACGAAATGCTTGGCCTTGGCAGTCGAGAAGTCGGCGAAGCTGTTGATGGCGAGGCCGGAGAGAAGATCGGAAGCTTCGGGTCCTTCGACCATCAGCTCGGCCATGTGGTGGGATTGGTCGAACAGGACCGCTGTCGTCCTCCAGGCTCGCTGTTCGTCGCGCCAGTTGCTGAATTCGGGGGCGACCACCGGATAGACGTATGCCCCGATCCGGGAGTTGCGCAGCATGTCGACCGGGTTGTCCACCGTTTGCAGAACGTCTTCCAGGCTTCTCGTGCTCATCCTTCTCCTCCTGTCTCGGCCCCGTTCGAGAGCATCTCTGACCCTACCTTTTCGCAGGGCGGACCGGTTCTTCCTGTTTTCTGCCCGGCACCAGCGCCGTCATGACGAGACGATTGAATGCCGCCGGCTGATCGAGATTGGCCAGATGGGCGGCGCCGGTGATTATCCCCAGCCGACTACCGGTGATGTTCCGGTTGAGCCATTCGGCCTCCGCCGGCGGGGTGGACAAGTCCTGATCGCCTCCGATTATCAAAGTGGGGCAGCCGATCGATGGCATCGCGGCTCTCAGGTCGGCGTCGCGCAGAGCGGCGCAGCAGCCGACGTAACCGGCCGGGTCCACCGACATGAACATCCGCTCGACCTCCGCGAGCCTGGCCGGATCCCGTCGGGCGAAATCGGCACCGAACCACCGGGTGATGACCGCCGAGCGGATCCCGTCCATCCCTTGCGCCGCCACGGCCTCCATTCGCTGCGACCACAGCTCTCGCGTGCCGATCCGCGCCGCAGTGTTGCTGACCACCAGGGTCCCGATCCGGTCGGGGACTGTGACCGCCAGCCAGAGAGCGATGAGCCCTCCGATCGAGATGCCGCAAATGTCGAAGCGATCGAGGCCGGCCTCATCTGCAACGTCGACCACGTCTCGCCCCAGGTCCTCGAGGCGATATTCCGACGGGCGGGCGGTGGACTGCCCGTGGCCGGGGAGATCGATGGCGAGCACCCGCCTGATCTCGGAGAGGCTGCCGAGTTGGGGCTCCCACATCCCCTGATGGGTGCCGAGCGAGTGGAGGAGGATCAGGTCGTTCCCACCCGAGTCGGTTCGAGTCCAGTAGAGCTCCCCGGTGCGGAGCGCGGAGCGGCTCACCTTCCTACCACCCGCCGGTAGAGGTCGATGACACCATCGATCTGTCCCTCCACCGATTCCCCGACCGCCTCTTCTTGGGCCGGAACCCGGGAGGCCATGGATTCTGGCTGCACCACGACCGACCCGAGCAGTCGTTCCAACGCCTGGAAGCCGGCGGCCGCGGTTTGAAACAAGAGCGGCAGGGCGAGCCACTCGACGTGCCACGAGCCGATGCCGCGGTCCAGCTCATGGGGTCGCCCACGACTGATCATCCCTGCCGCCGCGCTGCAGGCGTCGGCGGCCGCCAGAGCCCGGATCGCATCCAATGGGTTCTGCTTTCCGGCCATGCTCGACGAGCCACCACCCCGTACTGTGAGCTCGGCGACGTCGCTCTGGGCGAGGAGCGCAATGTCCATGGCCACCTTGGCCGTCGATCGGATCGGGTGCTCCACCGCATCGACCAGCCTCCACATCCTGGATCGATCGGCATGCCAGGAGACGAGCGGGCTGTCGAGGCCCAAACGGCGGGCGACGGCCCTCACCACCTGGTCGGCTTCAGGCCCGAGCTCTGCCCGGTTGCCCACCGGGCCGCCCAGCTGCAGGGCAAGGCTGGAGCGGGCGGCGCGCAGCCCCTCGATGTGGCGAAGGACCGGCTCGAGCCAGAGCGCAACCCTCATGCCGACTGTGGTGGGACGGGCGAGCTGGAGGAACGTTCGGCCCATCTGCGGCTGGCGGCGGTTGGCTTCCATCAGCCGCATCATCGAGTCGGCGATCCGAGTGAGTGACGCTTCCAGCAAATCGAGCCCCCGTGCTGCCTGAAGCATCTGGGCCGTGTCGATGGCGTCCTGGGTGGTGGCGCCGTAGTGCACCCAACGGGCCTGCTCCGCGGTGAGGCGATCCCTCAGCTCGTCCATCACGGCGATGAGGGGGGTCCCCGACTCCCAGGTCGAAGCCAGCACCTCTTCTGGCCTCTGCAGCGGCCGGGCACATGCGAGCGCCACGGCTTCGGCTTCCTCCACCGGCGCCAGTCCTGCCTCGCCCAGCGACGATGCGAGGGCGGCCTCGAACTCGAGGATGGCGCCGGTTCGAGCTGCCGCGGTCCAGATCTCGGCCATCTCCGGTGTGGTGAACCCCGGGTCGAGAGGGAACAGGGTCGTCATCGCCGCCGGAGCCCGACGCTCTCAGAAGTCGAAGAAGACGGTCTCGTCATGTCCTTGGAACCGGACGTCGAACTGGTAGGTGCTCGGGTCGGACCCCGCCACCTCGGAGGCGATGAGAGTGTGTCGCCGCTCTCTTGGCACGTTGCGGAGCACAAGGTCGTCTGCGTTGGCCTCAGGCTCGTCAGAGAAGTAGATGCGGGTGAACACCGGGTTGAGCATGCCACGGGCCTGCACGATGACGGAGATGTGAGGGGCCTGGAAATCACCTTCCAGGTCGGGCACTCGACCTGGCTTGACCGTCTCCAGCCGATAGACGCCGGTGTGAAAGTCGGTCATGGCCCGGGCGAACCCGGTGAAGGCCGGGTCGAGCTCGATGTCGCGCGTGTCGTCGGGGTGGTGGTATCTGCCGGCAGGATTGGCCTGCCAGAACTCCAGGAGGGCGTCTTCGATGTACCGGCCATCCCCGTCGAGCACACTCCCGGTGAGGATGATCGTCTCTCCGCCTCCGGCGGGCGGGGCGATCACGTTCTGACCCTCGCCACCGAGACGCATCGAGTAATACGGCCCGACGGTCTGTGATGGGGTCTGGCCCAGCTTGGGGCTCATGTCTCGTCTGCCTCTTCGAGGATGCTCAGCTCACCTCGCAGGACGATGTCCCACCGCCATCCAAGCGCCCAGTTCTCGATGGTCACCTCATGGTCGTACTGGGCAATCATCCGCTCCCTCGAGTGCTCCGGCGCGGCCTTGTAGATGGGATCTAGAGCGAGAAGGGGGTCACCCTCGAAGTACATCTGGGTCACGAGACGGGAGCCGAGAGAGGGACCGAGCACGGAGAAGTGGATGTGCGCAGGCCGCCACGCATTGGGATGGTTCCCCCAGGGGTACGGCCCGGGTTTGATGGTGGTGAAGCGGTACTCCCCTTGCTCGTCGGTCCGGCATTGGCCGACACCGACGAAGTTGGGGTCGAGCGGAGCCGGGAACTCGGTCTCACGCCAGTGGGCGTAGCGCCCGGCGGCGTTTGCCTGCCAGAGCTCGAGGATCGTCCCCGGCACTGCCGCTCCGTTCTCGTCGAGGACTCGGCCTGTGACGATTATCCGCTCTCCGACAGCGGGGCTGCCGGTGCCGGCGTTTGTGGTCAGGTCGGCATCCTCTTCCGTGATCTCCGACCAGACCGGGCCAGGACCGGTCGATTCGGAGAGGGTGGCCACGATCTGGAGCAGGTCGTGGGTCGGGCTCCTCTTTACCGTCGACTTGTAGTCCGGATACCTGAACGGAGGGTGGTCGGCATAAGCCCGGGGCCCGTAGTGGCGGATGACCGGCTCTGTCATGGTGCGGTCTCGTCGTAGAGCGACTTCGCAATCTTGAAGCCTCTGTTTCCGGCAGGAGCCCCTGCGTAGGCGGCGACATGGAGGAGAACCTCGGCGATCTCCGATGGGCTCACCCCGGTGTTGCGGGCGGCTCGGAGATGGAGCTCGAGCTCCTCGTGATTCAGTGCGGCGAGGATGGCGATCGTGATCATGCTCCTCGTCTTGAGATCGATGCCGTCCCTGGTCCAGATCGACCCCCAGATGCTCTCGGTGATCCATTCCTGGAAGGCCCGGTCCAGATCTGTGGTGGCTTCGTTTGCCCGATCGACATGATCCGGGCCAAGGACCGATCGGCGCACAGTCATGCCATCATCTATCGAGCCCATGTCCTCGTTCCTCCCTCCGTTGCGTGTGGGTCAGAGCGGCAATCCGACATAGCTTTCCGCCATCATCCGTCGCGCATTCTCGGAGTCGCGCAAGTGCTCCAGCTCTGTTGTCTGCAGCTTCCGGTCGAAGTCGTCACTCACTCCCGGGAACCGGTGCATCATCGTTGTCATCCACCAAGAGAAGCGAACCGCCTTCCACACCCGGGTCAGAGCTCTCTCAGAGTATCCGTCGAGGGCGGAGGTCGACCCGTGCCGGTAGTAGTCGGTCATCGCCTCGGTCAGGTACACGACGTCCGAGATCGCCAGGTTGAGGCCCTTGGCCCCGGTGGGAGGGACAATGTGGGCGGCGTCACCCGCCAGGAACAGCCGGCCGTGGCTCATCGGCTCGGCCACCCAGCTGCGCAAGGGGGTGACGAGCTTCTCGATCGAGGGCCCGGTGACGAGCCGGTTCGACACCTCTTCGGGGAGACGTGTCTTCAGCGTCTCCCAGAACCGGTCATCGGGCCAGTCGTTCACCTCGTCGTCGGCCAAGCCCTGGACGTAGTACCGGCTCAACACCTCGCTCCGCATCGAGCAGAGGGCGAAGCCCGTCTCGTGGTTCGCGTAGATGAGCTCGTCGTTCACCGGGGGAGTCTGGCTGAGCAGTCCCACCCAGACGAAGGGGTAGACCCGCTCGAAGCTTCGAACCAGGGAGGAAGGGATGTAGCCGCGGCTGGTGCCGTGCACCCCGTCGCAGCCGGCCACGAAGTCGCAATGTATGGTGTGGAGCCGGCCTTGACGCCGGAACGTCACCGTCGGCGTCGGGCCGGTGAGATCGTCGAAGGTGATGTCTTCGGCCTCGTCGAACAGCTGGATCCCCGCCTGGTCGATGGCCTCGTAGAGGTCCTTCTGCAGCTGGGTCTGCCCGTAGATGACGACGTGCTTGTCGACCAATCCTTTGAAGTCGATGCGGAGCAGACGGTCTCCGAATGCCAGGTTGACTCCTTCGTGGACGTACCCCTCGCTGTCCATCCGGTCGCCGAGCCCAACCCCGCGCAACATCCGGGCGCTCCCGTATTCGATCACACCGGCACGCACCCGGCTCAGGACGTGCTCGCGGCTCCGCAGCTCCAGGATCACGCTCTCGACGCCTTCGAGATGGAGGAGATGGGAGAGAAGCGAGCCGGCGGGGCCACCACCGGCGATCACCACCTGCGTTCGCTCGGGTACCTCAGTGGTCATCTTCCTCCGCAATTGGCTGGGCGCTCTCTGCCATGCCCGTGGTCACGGCATGCTGCTATGTTCGCAGGCCGTACGGACGTGCGCATGTTGAACGCGGGACGGATGTATAGCGAAGGAGACCCTGTGCGCGGAATCGGTCCTGTTGGTATGCGCCCGGAGCGGGCCGACCGGGACGGGAAGGGCGGCCATGGCTGAGTTCGTTTCCCTGCCGGAGGCGATCGGCGACCTGGTTCCGGACGGCACCACGGTCGCCATGGAGGGGTTCACCCATCTCATCCCTTTCGCCGCCGGCCATGAGGTCGTGCGCCAGGGGCGGCGGGACCTCACCCTGATTCGGATGACCCCGGACGTGATCTACGACCAGCTGATCGGGATGGGGTGTGCCCGACGCCTTGTCTTCTCATGGGGAGGCAACCCCGGTGTCGGCTCGCTGCACCGGTTTCGCGATGCCGTGGAGAACGGGTACCCGACGCCGCTCGAGATCGAGGAGCACAGTCATGCCGGGATGGCGACCCGCTATACGGCGGGGGCTTCGGGGCTGCCATTCGGAATCCTGCGCGGCTACTTGGGCTCAGATCTGGTCAAGCACACGGATGTCGCCGTGATCGACTGCCCATTCACCGGAGAGGCGGTGGCTGCAGTGCCCGCCCTCCGACCCGACGTGACGGTTATCCACGCCCAGCAGGCCGACCGACGCGGCAACATCGGGATCTGGGGCATCACCGGGGTTCAGCGCGAGGCTGCTCTGGCCGCCGCCTCGGTCCTTGTGACCGTTGAGGAGGTGGTAGACGAGTTGGTCCGCGAGGGGCCCAATTATGCGGTGCTGCCCCATTGGACGGTGACTGCGATCGCCCAGGTTCCGAGAGGCTCCCACCCGTCGTACTCGATGGGTTACAGCACCCGGGACAACCGGTTCTACACCCGCTGGGATCGGGTATCGCGCGATCGCGAGCTGTTTGCCAGGTGGATGGACGCATTCGTCGTCTCCCAGGACGACTTCGGTGGCTACCTGGCCGCCGTGGAAGACGAATCACTGCTCGAGCGGGTGTTGAGTGGCTGAGCCTCATCCCGATCAGCGCGGTTACACCTCCGATGAGATGATGACTGTGACCGCCGCTCGTTTCCTGCTCGACGGGCAGGTCTGCTTCGTTGGCATCGGGCTGCCCAGCGAGGCGGCCAACCTGGCCCGACTCTCGCATGCCCCCGAGGTGGTCCTCATCTACGAGTCGGGGACGATGGGGACGACTCCCGACGTCCTCCCTCTGTCGATCGGCGACGGAGAGCTCGCCGAGCGGGCCCAGTTCGTGGTGAGCGTGCCCGAAGTCTTCGCCTATTGGCTTCAGGCGGGCCGGGTCGATGTCGGCTTTCTCTCGGCGGCGCAGATCGACCGATTCGGCAACCTCAACACAACGGTCATCGGGCCATACGACCAGCCTGACGTCAGGCTTCCCGGTGCGGGAGGCGCCCCGGAGATCGCGTCGTCGGCACGCGAAGTGATCGTGATGCTCCGGCACACCCGGCGCGCCTTCGTCCCTCAGGTGGACTTCATCACCTCGGTCGGCTTTGGGCAGGCGGGGGAAGGGAGAACCGGTCATCTGGGGAGAGGCCCCACTCTGGTCATCACCGATCTGGGAGTCCTGGCGCCACATCCTGAGACCAACGAGCTCAGGTTGGTGACGGTCCATCCCGGGATCGATGTGGAGGAGGTGCGAGAGATGACCGGTTGGGAGCTCGATGTGTCACCCGACCTGGATGTCGGCGATCCTCCCACCGCCGACGAGCTGGACATCCTTCGTCAGCTCATCGCCCGCACCCGCGAGGCCCATTCCCGATAAGGTCCCGGGTGTGGTGTTCGCAGAGCGCACACCACACCCGTAGAATCTGACTGTGGCCGATCCCAGATCGAACGACTTCATCCAATCGCTCGAGCGCGGGCTGTCGGTGATCAATTCCTTCTCCAGGGAGCGGAACAGTCAAACCCTGAGCGAGGTTGCGCAGCAGACCGGGCTCACCCGGGCAACGGCCCGTCGGGTCCTCCTGACCCTGGCCGAATTGGGGTACGTCCACCAGAACAATCGGTCCTTCTCGTTGACACCACGAGTCCTCGACCTCGGCTACTCGTACCTCTCCTCGTTCCAGGTGGTCGAGCTGGCCCAGCAGTCGATGGAGCGGTTGGTGGAGGAGGTGAAGGAATCGTCGTCGATGTCGGTGTTGGACGGGAATGAGATCGTCTACGTGGCAAGGGTGCCCACCAAGCGGATCATGACCATCTCCCTCGCCATCGGCTCCCGTCTTCCCGCCTATCCGACTTCGATGGGACGGGTTCTCCTCGCCGGGCTCACCGACGCCGAGCTCGACGAGTACCTCACGCGGACCCGACTCGAGCAATTGACCGACCACACCCTTACCGATCCTGACGAGCTCCGGTCCACCATCGAGAAGACGCGGATCGACGGCTACGCGCTCGTCGACCAGGAGCTCGAGGAAGGGGTCCGCTCCATCGCCGCACCGATCGAGAACGGCCGGGGCCAGGTGATCGCGGCGATGAACGTCTCATGTCACGCCTCCCGGGTAACGGTGGCGCAGATGCGGGAGGAGTATCGCCCACCTCTTCTGGCGGCGGCCGGCGAGATCAGCGAGAGGGTCGGCCTGGTGCCCGGCAGGTAGCGCCCGCCCGATGCCGACCCCTCATAGGGACGACCCCAGGGCCAGGATGTTCCCTTCCGTGTCCTTGAACCACGACGTCTTCTCTCCGTCGGGTGAAGTGAGGACACCGTCGATCGTGCGGAAGTCGTCTCCGAGGTCGTACTCCTCGAAGACCACTCCTTTCGAAAGCAGCTCGGCTCGGACGGCGTCGAAGTCGGCGACGACGATCCGCACCGCCGTCGCCTTGTTGGTGCCGGCATTGTCCGAGGGATAGATCCCGAACAGCGTGCCACCCGCCTGGTAGAGCAGCTCGTCTCCTTCCTCGACCGGCTCCAGACCGAGCACCTCCGAGTACCAGGCCCTGGCACGGGCGAGATCCGATGCCGCCAGCTCGAACTTGAGAGTGAGTTCCAACGAGGTTCCTTTGTCGGAGAACGTACATCGCCCGTCGCCCGTTAGCCTCGGAATAACCGGGCCCGTAGCTCAATCCGGTCAGAGCAGCGGACTCATAATCCGTTGGTTGCAGGTTCAAGTCCTGCCGGGCCCACGACGGAGTCACATCTCACCCAGGTTCCAACGGCACACGCCGGACCTCGGTGAGTGTCTCTTGCGGTGGCGTAGGTTTCCGACCAGATGCCCGAAGTCATGAGCCGCGGTGTAAGGATCAGTTATGACTCCATTGGCCATGGCAGGCCGCTCATGCTTCTTCACGGCATCTTCTGTGATCGATCATGGTGGACGCAACCGGGGTACATCGACGAACTCCGCGGCGACCATCACATCGCCAACGTCGACGTCCGCGGTCACGGTGAGAGCGGTAAACCACACGAGAGCGCCGCCTACTCATATGACCTGTTGATCGCCGATGTGCTGGCCGTCGCCGATGCCGAAGGCATGGATCGATTCGCGATGTGGGGTCACTCCTACGGGGGAGACATCGCCTGGATGACAGCAGCCGCCGTCCCGGACCGAGTCCAGGCAGTCATCACGACAGGAGCATGGGACCCTCGTGTCGACCCCGAGTATTCGATCGAGAACAGCCAGTGGTTCAAGGCTGTGCGCGACGGCGGGACACGGGGGCTGCTCGAGCGTTTCGAGCTCGAGGACGGGGATGCATTCGATCGCGAATTCCCCGAGTGGGCGCG
>DATBIX010000069.1:0-18732 GCA_036556665.1 Acidimicrobiia bacterium | reverse complement strand
CCTTCGACGTCGACCGGAGCCTGTATCGAGTCGTGCTGACGCATGTCCACCGATTCCTCCATGCGACGGGCCTGTCTCCTGATGAGATCCACACGACGGGCGCGGGCGATGGTGAACACCCAGGCTCGGAAACCACGACTGTCCCCACGAAAACCATCGATGCGCCGGGCAACCTCGAGGAAGACCTCACCCAGAACGTCCTCACCATCGGGGACCCTCCCCGCGCGCAGGAAGCCGAGGACTTGTGGGGCAAGCCAACCGTAGATCGCCATCCAGGCCCGCTCATCGCCGGCTCGAGCGGCACGCAGGCGGGAGCGGAACTCGTCTTCGGCCATCGCCGGCATCGGGCTCACCGCACTCCTTGGTTGCGTGGGCTCAGTGAGCCCCGCCTCCCGGGTTGCCCGCGTCCGGAGTCATCCGAGCAGTGCGATCGCCTTGCTGTCAAGGGCCGGGGCGGACCGGGCGGCGTGGGGGCTCTTGGCTCGCCGATGGAGGCGGGGAGCGAATCCCTGGTCCGCCCCGACTTCTTCGATCATCAGGGGGTCTCGAGTGTCGATCGCTGCTTGGATGCCCGCCCTTACCCCTGTCAGGGCGTGCCCAAACAGTCGGGGCCCTGTCCCGGCACCATGCCCGGGTCGAGACGCGAGCGAGCCCGGGCTTCCCGCAGGCCCGGGCTCGCTGTCTTCGATGTCGACCGGGTCTCAGCCGAGCAGCTTCGCCTTCTGGGCGGCAAACTCGTCCTCGGTGATCACACCTTGTGCTCTGAGCTGGCCCAGCTTGGCGAGCTCGTCGGCTGCGGAGGCACCGGCGCTCCCGGCGGCCTCTTGTATGTATTGCCGATAGCTCTTCTCGCGCTCCGCCATCTCCTCCATCGCCCGCTCCTGCATGGAGCCTCCGCGTGCGATGAGATAGACCAGCACGCCGAGATAGGGAAGGACCACCACGAAGAGGATCCACAACGCCTTACCCCATCCGGACAGGTCACTGCTCCGGAAGATGTCGGCGAAGACCGTGATGAGGAGCCAGATCCAGACGAAGAAGAGGAAGAACCACAACATGGACCAGAAAAGATCCAACAGAGGCATGCTGCCTACCTTTCTCGAGGGACATCCAGGGCGTGCATTCGCAGCACACCCTCACGATCGGAGTCTGGCACACGAAAACGGCCGATGGGCGGAACCGGGCCACGGGGGCTCCCGATCGGCCGGTAAACTCACTCGAGACCGATTCGGGCATGGCCCGTCGACGCGGAGGAGGAATCGATGACTCAGGAAACGAGCGGTTGGGCGGTCGGTTGGATCACCTTCGCCGCCATCATGATGATCATGCACGGGTCGTGGAATGTGATCGCCGGCCTGGTCGCTCTGTTCCAGAACGAGTTCTACCTGATCGGGCGGGAGTACTTCCTCGAGTTCGACGTGACCATCTGGGGATGGGTCCACCTGATCCTCGGCGTGGTGATCATCCTGGCGGGGCTCGCCCTGTTCCGGGCAGCGACCTGGGCCCGGACGGTGGGGGTCATCTTCGCAGTGGTGAGCGGCATCGCCGCCTTCGCCTGGCTGCCCTACTACCCGATATGGGGCGGGCTGATGGTCGCATCTGCCATATTCGTGATCTGGGCGTTGACCGCCCACGGCCGCGATATCACCAGCCTCCGCTGACCTCGATTCGTCCCACAGGAACCGGGTGACTTCAGTCGAGGGCCATCTCGTCGACGATGCCGACCACGACGGCCCTGATCGCCCCCCACTCCAGCCCGAGGATCTGACGCGCCGAGCTGCCCTCATCGAGGATGAGGACGGTGTCACCCACACCCGCGTCCACCCTGTCTATCGCAATGGTGTAACCGGAAGCCTTGCCGGTGACGTCGTGCAGGTCGCAGAGGAGGAGGCGATGGTCGTCGAGTAGCGGGATGTTGATGGTGGAGACGACGGTCCCGGCCACCCGACCCACCATCATGGCCCACCTCCGAGATGGACATCGTCGACGATCCCGACGATGGCGTGATCGACCGGGACGAACCTGTCCGGCAGTGCTTCCGCCGCCTCCCGTGAGGAGACGTAGTAGACCAACTCTCCCGGCCCGGCCATGGACACCGCGTCGGCCGCAACCAGCGCCCCTCCTTTGGGGCTGCCCTTCTTGTCGACGGGCTGGACGATGAGGAAGCGCACTCCCTCCAGACCCGGCGCCTTCTCCGTCGCAATCACACGACCCATCACCCGGCCCAGCTGCACCTCACCCGCTCCCCTTGCTCGAGACCCGCCTCATGAAGCGAAGGTCGCCGCGCAGGTTGGCCGCCATTTCGCCGTGCAGCTGTGCGATGAGATTCGCCCGCACCAGAGACTGGTGGCCGTCGGCACGCTCCGAGGCCGCCTCCAGCGCCGCCTCGACCTCGGCCACCGCCCCGCTGAAGAGGACATAGGCCTTGCCTCCCAGGCCGTCGGCGAGCCGGACGGCCGCCAGCTCCACCGAGGCGGCCTTCACCCCTGCGTCCGCTGCGTCGAGGACCGCTGCGACCGAGGAGGACTCCACGATGCCAAGGGCCTCGTCACCCACCGGGGCGCGATTCGAGTTGCCGGCCACCGCGTTGGCAACCGCGGGGTGCACGTCGGCGAGGAACACGACGTCGAGGATGGCCTCGGAGCCGGCGTCACGACCGGCCTGCACCGCCTCCTCGACGCTGGCTGTGTCGCCGCTCACCATCACCAGGTATTTACCGGGGTGGACCGTGCCCGAATGGATCGCCCCCAGGGGCGAGGCCTTGATCATCGCATCGCCGGCGACGATCCCGACACTGATCGAGTCGAACTCGAGGAGGGCGACGGCCGGGTCGCGGTCAGACAATGTTCAGGGCTCCGACCACGGTGACGCGCCGCACCCGGGAGAAGGTGCGCGGCCGGGTCATTCCCTCCCCGGTGGGGCTGGCGATCGAGAACGAGGTGAAGCCCTCTCCTCCCTGGCCCAGCCCGTTGAAGTTGGAGCCATTGGCCACGAAGATGCTGCAGTTCATCGCCTTGGCCATGCGGGTGATCGTCTCAACGTTGGTGCTGTGGATCGAGGCGGTGTGTCGGAACCCGTGCTCCGATCGAACGGCCAGGTCGATGGCGTCGTCGACATTTGTGACCCGCACCACCGGCATCACCGGCATCATCTGCTCGGTCCACACCAGGCTGTGGTCTCTGGGCACCTCGGCCACCACCAGACGAATGTCGTCCCCGACGACAACGCCGATCTCGGCCAAGATCTTCGCCGCGTCCTTTCCGATCCAGTCGGGGTTGATCAGCCCCGGCTTCCCGGGCGGCCCCAGCTCCTTGAAGATCACCCTCTCGAGACGCTTCAACTCGTGCTCTTTGAGCCGGTAGCCGCCGGCGGACACCATCGACTGGACCAACCTGTCGGCCACGGTGTCGACGACGATGGTGGTCTTCTCGTCCGTGCAGATCACGTTGTTGTCGAACGACGCCCCGCGCAGGATCGCCCGGCCTGCGCTCTCGACGTCGGCCGTCTGGTCGACCACGGCGGGCGGGTTGCCCGGGCCTGCCGTTATCGCCTTCTTGCTGGTGCGAAGGGCCTCCTTGACCACGCCCGGGCCCCCGGTCACGAGCAGGACCCGGACGTCCGGGTGGTTCATGAGCTCCCGGGCGGACTCGAGGGTCGGATTCGGGACCGCCGTGACCAGGTCAGGTGGGCCACCTGCGCCGACGATGGCCCGGTTGAGGAGCTGTACGTTCTCGACCGAGACGAGACGAGCATTCGGGTGGACGTTGAAGGTCACGGCGTTGCCTGCCGAGACGATCGAGATCGAGTTGTTGATGATGGTCGATGTCGGGTTGGTGGTGGGTGTGATCGAGCCGATCACCCCGTAGGGTGCGTATTCGGTGACCATCATCCCGGCATCCCCGGTGACTACCTGTGGCTCCAGATCTTCGGGACCAGGTGTCTTGGTGGTCACCAGGCGGTTCTTGATCGCCTTGTCCTCGCCCCTGCCGAGCCCGGTCTCCTCCGCCGCCATGTAGCCGAGCCGCTCCCCCTCGCGAAGCATGGCGGCGCGCATGGCCTCGACGATGGTCTTCCGCGTCTCCAGGCCCATGTCCTTGTAGGCCATGAAGGCGACCCTGGCTGCCTTCACGGCATGCTCGATGCTCGGATGAACTCCGTCGCCGAGACGCAGGTCGGCATCGGCCAGCGCATCCGATGCGTGCAGCGCCGGCGCCATCCGATCCGCCATCTCCGCCGAGGCGACGCGGCCCCTGACCCGCTCGATGATCGTCTGGATCTCAGCGTCGGTGAGCATGGGCTATCCCGCCCCCTCCTCCCGCCCCTTGTGGTAGCGCTCGTCCCCGGCCACGTCCCAGGAGTCGACAATCGCCATGATCACCGCGTCGACCGGGCGGTCACGGGTCAGCTCGGTCTGCCGCGCCGAGCTCCCGGAGGCATACAGCACCACCTCTCCCGGTCCCGCCCCCACCGTGTCGACCGCCACGACATAGCCGCCGGTCTCGACGTTGTCCGTGTCGAGTTGGCGCACCACGAGGAACTTCATGCCCTCCATGAGCGGCTCCTTGCGACTGGCCACCAGAGTGCCAGCCACCCTGCCTAGATGCACGGGGCCCTCCCCTTCCAGGCTCGGCCGGTCAGCCGAGCTCTTCCTGCGCCTGCTCCTGGCGGCCCAGAGGCAGGACCAGGTCGATGTTGACGTGGGGACGGGCGATGACGTGGGTGGCGATGACCTCGCCCACCTTCTCGGCCCCGCGCACACCGGCATCGACCGCCGCCTTGACCGCGGCCACGTCGCCGCGCACCACGGCTGTCACGTAGCCGCCCCCGGTCTTCTCCATGCTGACCAATTCGACCTTGGCGGCCTTCACCATCGCATCGGCCGCCTCGACCATCGCCGGAAAGCTGCGCGCCTCGATCATTCCCAGAGCTTCAGCCATGAAGCTCCTCCTTTCGTTGTGTCCGACTCAATGACCAAATCGCCGTCTAGCCGGCTTCCCGCCCGGAGAGACCCTCGAGGGCCCCGACCGCAGCCTGCCATCCGACATCTATGTCCCGCTCCTCACCGCCGAGGTAGACCCTCCCCATCGAACCGAAGCTCCGCACCTCGAGGACGTTGATCTCGGCGGCCTTCTCCGCCTCGTTGGCGGCAAGCGAGGCATAGGCGGCCGGCTCGCACTCGAGGACGTAGAGGGTCTGGCCTGGGATGATCATCTGCCCGTGCCGGGTGCGGTTGATCAACTGGGCGTGATGATCGTCGAGACGGCGGATGATCTGCGACGACAGGATCTTCGGTTTGATCCTCTGATCCTCGCCGGCTTCGATCGCGTCGAGGATCGCGGCTCCCGCGGCACGAGTCTCGGACTGGTCCGGAGAGTGGACCTCGAGCACCCCGAAGTACCGCTCGATGATCTGCAGCCCCGGTTTGACGGAGGTCGCCTTGAGAGCGACGTCGGTGAGCCGGTTGATCTCGATGCCGGGAGCGACCTCGACCCAAAGGGAGGCGTCTCCGGCGAGGGGAAGGAATCCCTGGGCCACCGTCCCGAGAAAGGCGGCGTATTGGGGCTGCAGGCTGTCCAGGAACGCAAACGACCTCAGCTCAATACCTTTCGTCACCGCTACCTCCATCCTTCCCGCCGACGATGATGATCCCTGCCGATGCCCCGATTCTGGTCGCCCCCGCTGCGATCATGTCTTCCGCTTCGCTGGCGGTCCGGACCCCGCCTGAGGCCTTCACCCCCATTTTCGGCCCCACCGTCTCCCTCATCAGGGCGACGTCGTACACGGTCGCCCCTCCCGGGCCGAACCCCGTGGATGTCTTGACGAAGTCGGCTCTCGCCTCCTTGGCCAGTGACGAGGCGATCACCTTCTCCTCGTCGGTGAGAAGTGCGGTCTCGAGGATGACCTTGCACACGGCCCCGACCTCGTGGGCGGCATCGACCACCTTCTCGATGTCCTTGCGCACCAGGTCGAAGTCACCCGACTTGAGGGCGCCGATGTTGAGAACCATGTCGATCTCACGGGCCCCATCCCTCAGCGCCCGTCTCGCCTCCATCGCCTTGACCTCGCTCGTGGAGGCGCCCAGCGGGAACCCGATGACGCTGCACACCGCCACCGACGACCCGCGCAGGCTCTCGGCGGCCCGCCGCACCCACGTCGGGTTGATGCACACCGAGGCGAACCTGTATTGCTCGGCCTCGTGGCACAGTTGGTCGATCTCGGCCGCGGTGGCGTCGGGTTTCAGCAGCGTGTGGTCTATGTATGAGGCCAGGTCGAGAGGGACCTCGGAGGCAGGGCCGTGGAAGCTGACCCGGTCGGCGCCGTTTGCAACCACGTCGCGCACCTTCTCGCCCGTGTCACACACGTCGTAGCGAGCGGTCAACGCAGCAATCACCTCCCGGGTGACGACCTCGACCAGGGCGTCGCGGTTCATTCCCGGTCCTGTCTCATGCCGATGCGCGAGTATTGCTGTTCGACGGCGGTGATCTTGGCAACCCGCCGGGCGTGACGTCCCTCTCCCCATGGCACAGCCAGCCAATCCTCGACGATCTGCCAGGCGAGGGTGTCGCCGATCAGGCCGGCGCCGAGGGTCAGGACGTTGGCGTGGTTGTGCTCCCTGCTGTTTCGAGCCGAGGACAGGTCGTGGCAACAGGCCGCCCGGACCCCGGGCACCTTGTTGGCGACCATGGCCGAGCCGATGCCGGCGCCGTCCACGACGATGCCGTATCGACAGTTGCCCGAGGCCACCTCGACCGCCACCAGGTGGGCGAAGTCGGGGTAATCGACCGGCTCGTGTGAGTCGGTGCCGCAGTCGACCACCTCGTGGCCGGCCTCCTTCAGCTTGAAGGCCAGCTTCTCCTTCAAGGGGTATCCGCCGTGGTCGGCGCCGACCGCGATCCTGAGACCGGCCCCGCCCTCCATCGGGCGCGTCGGTGGAGCCGGCTGATGTGTCTCGCCAGGATCGGGCGCGGCCTCGAGCACCCCGGCGAGCACACGCTCGACCACCGACCGCACTTCCTGCTCGCTGGGAGGAGATGGGCCGGCTGGTGCAGTCATCGCTCTTGGTCCGGCCTTCTCACCGGGCCATCCTAGGAACTTGGCCGGTCCCCATCGCCCTGCCCCTGTCAGGTTCTTATGATGCGGGCTATGGCCGGGCGAGACGCTGCGTTCCTCTGGGAGACCGAGGCATTGCGCTCCTCTCCTTCCTCGTCGAGCCGGGAGACCGGCCGGCACGTGGCCCCCGGCTCCTCAGACAGTGCGACCCGCGCCGGTTGGGTGACGCTGCGCGAGGCGAGCGAGGTCACCACGATCCCGGTGCAGACCCTGCGCAGCTGGATCAAGAAGAAGCGGGTGCCGAGTCGGATCGAGGAGACCTCTGCCGGGACCAGGCGCCTGGTGGCGCTGGACAAGGTGCTGGCACGGGCCGATCACCTGGGCCGGGATGTCGATGGGGTCATCGACATCCGCGAGATGGCCGGGCGCCCCGAGACCGTGTCGGAACCAGCGACCTCTTCACAGTCGGGACCACCGCCGGGGACGATGATCGTCCCCATCGAGGCCTGGGACAAGATGCTGCTCCAACTGGGCAACCTCCACGAAGCCGGGCAGCAACTCGCCGAGGCAAGGGAGCGGGCGGCGCGGGCGGAGACCGAGGCCGCCTTCCTGAGAGAGCGTCTCGCCGAGATGCGGGCGGCCCAGGCACCACCCCCACCGACCCCGGGCCCGCCGCCACCTGAGGAATCCCGCCCGGACAACCTCGGCACGAGGCCCAGCTTCACCGCCTATGTCTGGCGCGCGGCCCTCTCAGGCCTCCGACGCAAGGGCTGAGCCCGGCCTCAGGCAGTAGGGCCCGAGGTCAGCTTGAAGCTGACGACCTGGTCGAGATTCATGTTCATGACGAACCCGACCATGTCCTTGGTCTCCTCATCGGGCACATTCATGTCCATCGAGATGTCGGTGGCACCGGTCGTGTCCACCTGACGGGCAAGACCCGCTTCGGGGTCGAACAGCGTCGTGCTCTCCGAAGTGGAGCCTTCGATCGAGATGAGGAAGCGAAGTTCGGCGAGCATCGCCTCCATCTCGGCCACTTCCTCCTCGGTGGCGTCTTGTGGGGTGAAAGCGCCGAACATCCCGGCGAAGAACTCGGCCATGTCGAATTCGATCGGCGAAGTCGCCGTCTCGGTGGCAATGACGAACACCTCGGCGCCCGCCACCTCGTCGACTCCCGTCACCTCGCTCGTGATGGTGGTCACGATCGGCTCCTCGGCCATCATGCCCGGGATCTCGACCTCCTCGGTCCACGTGTCGCCGACGGTGACCTCCTGGTCGGAGAGGGGGATCCCGATGAACTGGCCGAAGTCGAGGCCAGGGACCGCGCCACCCTCACCGAGGGCACCGAGGCCGCCGAGCATCCCTGCCATCGAGTCATCCGCGTCCGCCCCGTCGCCGACCACCTTCCCCTGCTCGTCGACCACGAAGGTCACGTCGATCGGCTCGATCGCGGCGAATTCGGGCACCTCACTCGAGTCGACCGGCTCACCATCCACGGTCCCGGTGACACTCACGTCGCTGAACTCACCGGTGAGGTGGACCTCGTAGGTCCCCTCGCTTGGCCCGGCCGAGACGACCTGGGTGAAGTTCCCGGTCCCTGAGAGGTCGATGGAGGCGGAGCCCGGCATCTCCTCCTCTCCCATCACAGCAGCGTCTCCTTCGGCGGACATCTCGATGTGCTGATCGATGGCAACCTCATAGTGGAACTCGTCGCCGGCCGTGAGGGTGTAGGAGAGGAGCACCGCCTCCGCGGCCGGAGGGGGTGTGGTGGAGGTCTGCTCCGGGGCGGGGGCCGCCGTGGTGGACGATGCAGTGCCGCCGCCGCATGCCGCCACGACAAGGGCCAGCACTGCGAGGAGACCGAGGACGCGCTTGCTCATAGGGTGAGATTATCGGTATCCGGCGGCTTTCTTTTTAGCCCAAGTTCGGCAGGCCGGTACCGTCCCGAAGGCGTGAATCCGTGGACCCCGCTCGTGGTGGCGACCCTCGGGTGGGGATCGGCCGCGGTGCTCACCAGGGCGGTGCTCGGCGCGGGCGTGTCCACCTTCACCGTGGTTCCGGTCCGATTCGGGATCGCCTTCATCATCCTCCTCGCCGTCAATCTCTTCTGGGCGCGGTTCCGTGGCAGCGACCGCCACCACTGGGGCCGCGGCCTCGTCCTCGGTGCGGTCGCCCTGGCCATCCCCAACACCTTCTTCACCATGGGCCTCGAAGACCTCCCGGTGAGCCTCGGCGGCCTCCTCATCGCTCTGATCCCGATCGCCACCGTTGGGGCCGCCCATTTCCTGGTCGAGGGCGAGCGATTCAACCCACGCTCGATCCCGGGCCTTCTGGTCTCACTGATCGGAACCGCCGTCCTGGTCGGGGTCGGTGGCGGTATGGAGGGAGTGGGCAATCTGTGGCGAGGTGTGGGGTTGTCTCTCATCGCAGTGGTGCTGGCCGGCATCGGGGCCGCTCTCACCCGGCGCTTCGCCGTCGAGGTCGGGGGCGATCCACTGGTCCTCCCCCAATTCGCGTCGGCCACGGCGATATCGCTGGCGCTCTTCCCATTCCTCAACACGTCGCCACTCGGCGGGATCGAAGCGGAGCAATGGGCGCTTCTCCTGGCCCTGGGGTCCTTCGCCACCGCCATCCCCTTCACCTCGTTCCTCATCGCCGCCCAGATCAACCCGGCCTCGAGGCTCGGAGTCGCCGGGTACCTCGTGCCCGTCATCGCCGTGATCCTGGCCATGGTTTTCCTCGGCGAGTCGGTGACCCTCCCCATCGTGATCGGGGCGATCCTCATAATCGGCGGCGTCATCCTCACCGAACGCTCCAACCGCCATGTCCCCGTTCCGGGCGTCAACACCGCGCGCTGACCGGGCGGAGCCGAGTCACGGATCGCGTTTACCCTCCTGGCTCCTATGAGCAGGCGGATCCTGGTGGCGGTGGCATGGCCCTATGCGAGTGGGCCGCGCCATCTCGGCCACCTGGCCGGCGCCTATCTGCCCGCCGACATCTTCGCCAGGTACCAGCGGTTGGCAGGCAACCAGGTCCTGATGGTCTCCGGGTCCGACGTGCACGGGACACCGATCACGGTGCGGGCCGACACCGAGGGGGTCGAGCCCCAGGTGATCGTCGATCGCTATCACGCCGAGTTCCTGAGGGACTGGGAGCGTCTCGGCATCTCATGGAACCTGTACACCTCGACCGGCACTGCCAATCACCACCGGGTGACCCAAGACATGTTCCTCCGTCTCCTCGAGCACGGGTACCTGGCCAAGCAGACTTCGAGCCAGCTCTACGACGCCGAGGCGGGGAGGTTCCTCCCCGACCGCTACGTCCAGGGCACCTGCCCCTACTGCGGGTATCCCGAGGCGCGTGGCGATCAATGCGAGAACTGCGGGCGCACCCTCGACCCGACCGACCTGATCGACCCGAAGAGCAGGCTCACCGGGTCGACGCCGGTGAGCCGGGAGACCGAGCACTACTTCCTCCTGCTCAGCAAGCTGGAGGAGCGGCTGCGGGCCTGGCTCGAGTCGAAGACGACTTGGCGGCGGCACGTCAAGAACTGGGCTCTGGGGATGGTGAACGAGGGCCTCCCCGATCGGGCCATCACCCGTGACATCGAATGGGGGGTCGAGGTCCCGGTCGGAGACCTGGGCCCGGGAAAGCGGATATACGTCTGGTTCGATGCGGTGATCGGTTACCTCTCCGCTTCCAAGGAGTGGGCCGCCGTCGGCGGCGACCCCGAGGCGTGGAGGCTGTGGTGGGAGGACGAGGCAGCCGAGTCCTACTACTTCGTCGGCAAGGACAACATCCCGTTCCACACCGTCATCTGGCCCGCGATGCTCATGGGTCATGAAGGGCTGAACTTGCCCACCGACGTCCCGGCCAATCAGTACGTGACCTTCGCCAGCGAGAAGGCCTCCGCCAGCCGGGGAGTGGGTCGGTCGATCGGCTGGTACCTCGACCATCTCGAGCCAGACGCCCTGCGTTATGCGATCGCCTCGGTGCTCCCCGAGCAGAACGACACCGACCTGAGCGACGATGAGATCGTCCGCCGGGTCAACGAGGAGCTGGTGGCCACCTGGGGCAACCTGGTCAACCGGGTGCTGTCGATGAGCTCGAGGAGCTTCGACGGGAAGGTGCCCGAGCCAGGCTCGCTCACACCGGCGGACATGGAGCTGATCGAATCGGTCGACCACGCCCTGGGCGAGACGGCGGCCCGCATCGAAGCGGTGGAGCTGCGCGCCGGTCTGCGGGCGGCGATGGACGCCGCCACCCTGGTCAACGCATACCTGAATGCGGAGGAGCCGTGGCGGGTGCTCAAAGAGGACCCGGAACGGGGAGGGACGATCCTGTGGGCAGCGCTACAGGCCATCTCGGGCATACGTGTGGCACTGGCGCCGTATCTCCCCTGGACCACGATCCGTCTCGGCGAGATGCTCGGGCTCCCCATCCCGTCCGGGTGGGAGCGGCCTGAGGTCGAGGGCGGCACTCCCATCGAGACGGTCGAACCGCTCTTCACCAAGCTCGAAGCCGACGCCCTCGACGACTGACCAGTGCGAGATTCACCTCCGCTCTACCTCATCACGACCGATAACATCATGGAATGAGCCGCATCGCCCGTCTAGCTGGGGGATTCACCCTTCTCGGCGCGGGCGCCGCCATGCTGGTCCTACCGGGTCCCGGCGTTCTGGCGATCCTCGGCGGGCTGACCCTTCTCGAACGCGACCTGCCCTGGGCGAAGCGAGCCGTCGACGCGCTCAAGCCGAAGCGAGGGGGCAGCGACGCCGCGCCGCCCGCCGATCAGGCCGCGGGCGGGTAGACCCCCGCCCCCTGTCCCTTCTCCGTCTTCCAGAAGATCCCGGCGATCTCGTCGATCAGGGCGACCAGCTTCTTCCCGTCCTCGGGGTCCACCGACTTCTTGGCGTTACCGGCCTGCAGGATGGCCCGCCAGAACAGATCGTCGAGATCGGGGAACTCCTTGCGATGGTCGGCCGTGAAGAAGTCCACCCACAGCACCATGAGGTGATGCTTGACCAGTTCGGCCCGCTCCTCTTTGATGGCGATGGCTCGGGCCCGGAACACCTCGTCATCCGAGGCCTGGTACTTCTCGGCCGATTTGAGGACCGACATCGCCTCGATCTTGGCCTGGGCCGGGTCGTATACCCCACAGAAGAGGTCGCAGTGGGCGTGGGCAACAATGACCTGTCGCATGGCACTCCTTCTTGGTCGACGTGCTCATCCGACCATACCCTGCACCCTCGAGGACGATGCACAGGTTCCGGGTAGCCGAGGATTCGATGACACCGACGCTCCGTCCGGGTGACGAGTTCGTGGCCACATCGGCACGCACCGCGGTCGCCGGGGAGGTGGTCGCCCTGCCTCACCCCGGCCGTGCCGACTTCTGGCTGGTCAAGCGGATGACTGGCGGGCCGGGCGATCGGGTCGACGGCCATGGCGTGCTCGGGGACGGCCTCGCCTGGGTCAACTCCGACAATCGCGATGCGTCCGCCCATGACTCCCGCAGCTTTGGGCCGGTGCCCCTCGTCACCCTCCTCCCCCGTGTGGAGCATCTCGACCACACCACCTTCGCCGAGGCGATCGCACTACTTGCCGACGAGGAGCCGGCGTTCGCCAGGGTCGTCGAGGAACACGGAGCGCCCCGCTTCTGGCATCGACCGGCCGGCTTTCCCACTCTGGTCTGGCTCATCATGGAGCAGCAGGTGTCACTCGAATCGGGAGCTGCCATGTATCGCCGACTTCACGGCCTGCTGGGAACGATCACCCCGGAGCGGATGAGCTCGGTGACCGAGAACGGGCTTCGAGAGATCGGGGTGACGAGGCAGAAGGCGGTTTACCTGCACGCCCTCTCCCGGTCCGTCCTCTCTGGTGACCTCGACCTCGATAGCTTGGGTCACATCCCATTCGAGAAGGCCCGTGATGCCCTCCTCTCTGTGACCGGGATCGGGCCGTGGACCGCCGAGGCATACCTGCTCTCTGCGCTCGGCTTCCCCGACGTGTTCCCCCTCGGCGACCGCGCCCTCCAGGTGGGGACTGCCGAGGTCCTCGGCATGACGACGATCCCAGAGGGTGGGGAGCTCGAGATGCTCGCGGAGCCATGGCGACCGATCCGGGCTGTCGCCGCCAGGCTCATCTGGCACAGCTACCTGAAGCGTCGGGGCCGGGCCGAGCCCCTCGATCCAACCGCGTGACATGCGACAGCCGCCCAGGCCTAGAGTCGGGCCATGACCGAGTTCGTGGTCAGGATGGAGAACCGCCCGGGGAGGCTGGCCGCCCTGACCGAGGCGTTGGCCGCATTCGGGGTCAACATCGAGGCGCTCGCCGCCTACGGCCACGACGGGGAGGGGACCGTGCGGCTGATCGTCGACGACGCCGCCACCACACGGCGAGTCCTCGATGAGGCGGCGCTGCACAACGAGGAGAACACGGTCCTGACCGCCCATCTCCCCCACCGCCCGGGTGAGCTGGCGCGGCTGACCCGGATGCTCGCCGACGCCGGGGTGAACATCGACGCCATCTACGTGCTCCGAGCCAATGCCGAAGGAATCGAGTTCGCCATCTCGGTGGACCAGCCGGAGTCCGCCCTCCCCGACCTCCCCATCACCGGCGGGGTATTCACCGTTTAACGGCCCGATCGGGATACAGTCGCCCGAATGCGAACCAGACTTGCTTGGTTGGTCGCGCTCGCAATGACCCTCGCCGCATGCTCAGGCAGCGTCGATGGGGCGGGGAGCTCCACGACCTCCGAGCCGACCACGACGACAGCCCCGACCACGACTTCGACCCTGGCCACCAGCACGACCCTGGGCACTCTCAGCCCGATCAACGGCCTCCCTGTCGACGACCCGACTCTCCTCGACCGGAGGGTCCTTGCGGTCAAGATGGACAACCATCGCAATGCCCGTCCCCAATCCGGGGTCCAGGAAGCCGACGTGGTGTTCGAGATCCTGGTGGAGGGAATCACGCGGTTTCTCACCCTGTGGCATCAGAGCGACACGGAGTACTTCGGGCCGATGCGCTCGGGCCGACCCACCGACCCGCACTTGCTCACCGCTCTCAACCAGCCCACCTTCGCCATCTCCGGGGCCCAGGGCTGGGTGCAGCAGTTGATCCGCTCGATGGACGTACACCTGATCGGCGAGGTCCGCCCGGCCACCTTCCGGATCTCCGAGCGGTTCGCTCCGCACAACCTCTACGCCAACACCTTGCTCCTGCGCGAGGAGGCCGATCGCCTCGAGTACCCGGACGAGCCCCCCACCGGGCCCATCTGGGAGTTCGGAGATCTCCCGGCCGATGCCGAGCCCGCCACGTCGGTCGAGATGCAATTCGGTGTCAACACGGTGAACTGGGAGTGGGACGAGGCGACGAGCACCTGGCTGCGGAGCGCCGATGGGGTCGAATCGAACTGGGTGACCCAGAGCGGTGAAGAGGGGCGGATCGGGGTCCCGGTCCTCGTCGCCCTCTATACCGAGCAGTACTCCCACCAGGGCCTGCCCAGCAGCCTCACCACCGGATCGGGCGAGGCATACGTCTTCGCCGACGGGAAGGTCATGCACGGCACCTGGGATCGGCCGACAGAAAAGGACTGGTTCACCCTCACCGACGAATCGGGCGAGATCATCCCGGTCCCGGCGGGCAAGGCGTGGATCTCGCTGGTCCCCACCGGCAATGGCCTCACCTACGAATGAGCCGCCGGCCCTGACCGGGACGGCATTCGGCCACGCCCCGACTTCGATGCACTATGGTCGCCCTTTGTGTCCACGGCGTCATCAGTCGACCGGGTTGGGGAAGCTCTGGATGCGGCGCACACCACCCAGGGGACGCTGAACGCTTTCACCCTCATCGACGACGAGCAGGCCTTGACCCGCGCCGACGAGATCGACAGGAGGCAGGAGGGGGGAGAGATCGTCGGCCCGCTGGCCGGGATGCCCGTCGGTCTGAAGGATCTGATCGACCACGAAGGCAGGATCACCACCGCCGGCTCCGCCTTCTACCGCAACCACGCGTCGGCCTCCGCCCCAGTCGTGTCCCGGTTGGAGGGGGCAGGTGCCGTGATCGTGGGAAGGACCGGTCTCCACGAGTTCGCCTACGGCTTCTCGTCGGAGAACCCCCACTTCGGGGCGGTGCGCAACCCGTGGGACGCGGGCACCTCGCCCGGGGGGTCGTCGGGAGGCTCGGCGGCCGCGGTGGCGGCGGGAGTGACACCGGTGAGCATCGGCACGGACACGGGAGGGTCGATCCGGGTACCGGCGGCGCTGTGCTCGTGCTTCGGGCTCAAGGTGACCTACGACCGGGTGCCGCTAGACGGCGTGTTCCCGCTTGCTCAGAGCGTTGACACCGTGGGCCCCCTGGCCGACTCGATCGACAGCCTCGACCTCGCCTATCGGGTGATCTCGGGCGACACCAATGCCGAGCCGGCGTCGTCACCACTCACGCTGGGGATCCCCCAGCCGTGGTTCGACGAGGGCCCGGTCGATGAGGTCGTGGCCTCCGGCTTCGGCGCGGCAATCGATGCGCTGAGGGGTCTCGGCCACAACGTCGTCCCGGTCGAGATGCCGGGAGTCGTGCCCGCTCCGCAGCTGAGCCATGCTATTTCGAGGGAGATCTACGAGGTGCATCGCGGCTTCAGGGAGAGCGGTCTGCCCTACGGCGCCGACGTGGCAACCCGGCTGGACGATTGCGCCGCCACCACCGAGGAGCAGGCGGCAGCGGGTTCGGAATGGCAGCTCATGATTCGAAGTCGCTTCGGCGAAGCCATGCAGACCGTCGACATGCTGGTCACTCCCACCACCCCGACCATGCGGAAGGTGATCGGTGAGGACCTGATCGGGGGACGCCACTACCGGGTCGTGCTCAGCTGGTTCACCGCCCTCGTCAACCATGCTCTCCTCCCGGCGATCGCGCTCCCGGTCGCCGGCACCGGCCTGCCCGCGGTGTCGCTCCAGGTCATTGGGCCGCTCGGCTCAGAGACAGCTCTGATCGGATTGGGTAGATCACTGGAGCGTGCCGGGTTGGTCGGATTCACGCCTGCGCCAATGAGGTTAGGTATCACATGACGCCGATAAACTGGGCTCGCGCGGCAACCGGGATGCGGTCTTCTCAGCAGAACCACGAAGTCAACACCCGGGTTGACGCGTGCCAAAAACAAGAGCAAGGAAGTGAGCAAAGTGGTCGACCAGATCGCCACAGATGAACCCTCCACTACATCGACAGAGACACTCGACAAGGTCGTGATCCGACTCGCCGGCGACTCCGGCGACGGGATGCAGGTGGCCGGGTCGAGATTCACCGACGCAAGCGCCCTATTTGGAAACGACCTGTCCACTCTCCCGTCCTTCCCGGCAGAGATCAGAGCCCCCGCCGGCACCCTGCCCGGGGTCTCCAGCTTCCAGGTACAGATCGCCGACTTCGACATCCTGACCGCAGGCGACCAGCCCGATTGCCTGGTGGCGATGAACCCTGCCGCCCTCAAGAAGAACCTCAAGGACCTGCGCCAGGGCGGGACCCTCATCGTCAACACCGACACCTTCGACGAGCGGAACCTCGACAAGGCCGGTTACGACTCGAATCCTCTCGATGACGGGACCCTGGACGGGTTCCGGGTCATCAGGGTCCCGATGGACGAGCTGACCAAGGAGGCGGTGAAGGACACCGGGGTGTCTGGCCGTAGCGTCCTTCGCTCCAAGAACTTCTTCGCCCTCGGGCTGCTTGCCTGGCTGTTCCATCGCCCCACCGAGCCCACCATCGAGTGGGCCCGCAAGAAGTTCTCCCGCACCCCGGAGGTGGCTGAGGCAAACGTCGCCGCCTTCCAGGCCGGATACACGTTCGGGGAGGCGACCGAGGCGGCCAAGATCACCTTCGAGGTGAAGCCGGCCGCGCTGCAACCGGGCACCTACACCAACGTCAACGGGAACACCGCTCTGGCCTGGGGGCTCATCGCCGCGTCGAAGTTGTCTGGTCTGCCCCTCTTCTACGGGACCTATCCGATCACGCCGGCGTCGGACATCCTCCACGAGCTGGCCCGCCACCGGAACTTCGGCGTGCGCACCTTCCAGGCCGAGGACGAGATCGCCGGCGTCGGCTCCGCCATCGGCGCTGCCTTCGCCGGGAACCTGGCCGTCACCGGCTCCTCCGGGCCTGGCATCGCCCTCAAGAGCGAGGGCATCTCCCTCGCCTTCATGATGGAGCTGCCCATGATCGTCATCAACGTGCAGCGAGGCGGTCCCTCGACCGGTTTGCCCACCAAGCCAGAGCAATCCGATCTGCTCTTCTCGCTCTACGGGCGTCACGGCGAATCGCCCCTTCCGGTGCTGGCCATCGCTTCGCCGTCCGACGCTTTCGGGATGGCGATCGAAGCGGCGCGGATCGCCCTCAAGTACATGACCCCGGTCCTTCTGCTCAGCGACAACCAGGTCGCCAACGGGTCCGAGCCCTGGATGCTCCCCGATGTCGATGCCCTCCGCCCGATCGAGGTCGAGAAGGCCATGCACCCCAACGGGCCCAATGGCAGGTTCCTCCCCTACATGCGCGACGTCGACACTTTCGCCCGCCCCTGGGCGGTGCCGGGGACACCCGGGCTGGAGCATCGGATCGGTGGGCTCGAGAAGGAGGCGATCACCGGGAACGTCTCATACGACCCGGCCAATCATCAACTGATGACCGACAGCCGTGCCTGGAAAGTGGCCAACATCGTCAACGACGTACCCGCCCTCGAGATCCACGGCGACGAGGACGCCGCCATCCTCGTCCTGGGATGGGGCTCGACCTTCGGCTCGGTCCGGGCTGCGGCGAGACGGGTGCGGCTGGCCGGGGGCAAGGTGGCCACCACCCACCTTCGCTACCTCAACCCGCTCCCCCAGAACCTCGGGGAGATCCTCAACCGGTACGACAAGATCCTGATCCCCGAGCTGAACACCGGTCAGCTGCGCAAGGTGATCAGAGCCGAGTTCCTCGTCGACGCCCACGGCCTCAACAAGGTGGCCGGGGAGCCGTTCAAGGTCTCGGAGATAACAGACAAGATCATGGAGATGATCAAGTGACCGCCCCTACCTATACCCGCGCCGACTTCCAGACAGATCAGGAGGTCCGGTGGTGCCCGGGCTGTGGCGACTACACCATCCTCGCCTCGGTGCAGCAATTCCTGGCCGGGCTGGGACGACCCCGGGAGGAGTTCGTCTTCATCTCGGGCATCGGGTGCTCGTCGCGCTTTCCCTACTACATGAACACCTACGGGATGCACTCCATCCACGGGCGGGCCCCGGCCATCGCCACCGGCATCGCCTCCACCCGGCCCGACCTCTCGGTCTGGGTGATCACGGGTGACGGCGACGGGCTGTCCATCGGCGGCAACCACCTGATCCACGCCTTGCGACGCAATGTCAACCTGAAGATCCTGCTGTTCAACAACCAGATCTACGGTCTCACCAAGGGCCAGTACTCACCGACCTCGGAGCAGGGCAAGGCGACCAAGTCCTCGCCCTTCGGCTCTATCGACTACCCGTTCAACCCGGTTTCGCTGGCCCTTGGCGCCGAGTCTTCGTTCGTGGCCCGGACGCTGGACATGGATCGAAACCACACCCAGGATCTGCTTCAGGCGGCGTACGAGCACGAAGGGTCCGCCTTCATCGAGATCTACCAGAACTGCAACGTCTTCAACGACAAGGCGTTCATCCAGCT